>WGMA01000019.1 GCA_016125285.1 Phycisphaera sp. | reverse complement strand
TTCGGCAACCTCGCCAGCTTCGGCGCGGGCCTGACTCACCTGCCACCGTGGGTCCGCGGATTGTGCCGCGTCAGACTGTTCGTCCACGCCAAACTCCTGATCAACGCCGCCAGGATTCGGAGGCTACGTGCATAACCTCCTTATAGAGGGCCGATGCATGACCAATTCGCCAGACAACGTACGCGCCGACGCCGGGAGATCCTCATTTTGCAATTTTCACTTTTCATTTTGCACTTTGCCTTGCCGACGCGTTCTGCGTCGGCGCCCCCCTCCCCCCCCCTCAAAATGGAAAACGACAAATGGAAACTGGCAAATGGAAACTGAATGCCCCTACCCGCCCCCGTGCGCCCCTGACGCGCCCGCCGCCGCCCCGTTTCGGTCCGAACGCGACCCCACCGGCCTGCGTAGCAAGCATGGCGGCGTGCCGTTATAATCCCGTTGGGACCCCCGCTAGTGACCCGGCGTCCCGCAAAGGAGTGATCTGATGGCGGAAGTAATCACAACGGCCAACACGGACAACTACGTGCTGACGCGCCTGCGCGAGGTGATCAACTGGGGTCGCCGCTCGAGCGTGTGGCCGCTGCCGTTCGCCACCGCGTGCTGCGGCATCGAGTTCATGGCCACGGCGTGCAGCCGCACCGACCTGTCGCGCTTCGGCGCCGAGGTCGCCCGGTTCAGCCCGCGTCAGGCCGACCTGCTGGTCGTCGCCGGCCGCGTGAGCGTCAAGATGATGCCCGTGCTTCAACGGATCTACAAGCAGATGACCGAGCCGAAGTGGGTCATCTCGATGGGCGCCTGCGCCTCGACCGGCGGCGTGTTTGACACCTACGCGGTCGTGCAGGGCATCGACCAGTACATCCCCGTCGACGTCTACGTGCCCGGCTGCCCGCCGCGCCCCGAGACGCTGATCGAGGCCGTCATGACCATTCAGAAGATCATCGACCGCGACGGCCTGCCGCCGCAGGGCGGGCTGCGTCAGCCGCTGGGCATCGCCGTCCAGCCGACGCACGCCACGCGCCCGCAGCCGGTGCCGCTGACCGTCGGCGGCGCCGCTTCGTAATCACGGACACGCGAGAAATGCGCCACGCCAACCGGCAACCCGTCGTACGCATCCTGCCCGTGATCGCTGCGCTGATCGTCACCGCTGTCACCACCGGCGTGCTCCACGCCGCGTCCGATCCCAAGTCGAATTACCTGACCGACTCGCCGACCAACATGGCGTGGACCGTCAACGACAAGGGCGACGAGCTGACGTTCGACATCGACTCTGGCCGCGAGCCGGTCATCGAGTTCAACAAGGAAGCGTTCCGCGAGGGCGAGGTCTCCGTCGAGGTCGTCACCGACGTGCAGACGTTTTACTTCCGGTCGGGCACCCAGCGTTTCGAGCTGCGTCTCGAGGCCGACAAGCGATACCGCCTCGGCCTCGGCGGCGAGCCGCACCACGAGGTGTTCAAGCTGAACAACAAGGAACTGACCTACGACAAACCCAAGTGGGTTGAGATGATCAAGGCCGAGGAGCCCAAGACCTTCACGCTGATGTTCCTCCGCGCTCGGGAGGTGACGATCCGTATCCGTGAGCGCGGCAAGAAGGTCGAGCTGAAGCTGCCCGAGCGCAAGTAAGGCCCCGGGCGTCGCGGCTTTTTGGGGAATCACCGCTACACAGACTTCACCGCGTGACGATACGTTTGTTTCCGTCGACCGATCGCTCGGCCGCGACGACGCGACACCGTTCACGCGAGGGACACAGAAAGGATTCGACCGCCATGCCGACCGTGACCCAACACCGCAAGCTCACCCAGTGGGTGGACCGCATCGCCGAGCTCACCGAGCCGCGCGACATCCACTGGTGCGACGGCTCGGAAGAAGAATACGACCAGATGGCCGAAAAGCTCGTCGAGGCCGGGTCGTTCATCCGGCTCGACGAGAAGCTGCGCCCGAACAGCTACCTGTGCCGGTCCGACCCGGCGGACGTGGCGCGCGTCGAGGACCGCACGTTCATCTGCTCCGCCGACGAGGCCGACGCCGGGCCGACCAACAACTGGCACGACCCGGCCGACATGATGGACAAGCTCACCGAGCTGTTCCGCGGTTGCATGGCCGGGCGGACGATGTACGTCATCCCGTACTCGATGGGGCCGATCGGCTCGCCCATCGCGCACGTCGGCGTGCAGCTGACCGACTCGCCCTACGTCGTGTGCAACATGCGCATCATGGCGCGCATCGGCCAGGACGTGCTCGAGGTGCTCGGCGAGGACGGCGCGTTCGTGCCCTGCGTGCACAGCGTCGGCTACCCGCTGAGCGACGGCCGCTCCGACGTGACCTGGCCCTGCGACTCGGAGAACAAGTACATCGTGCACTTCCCCGAGACCAAGGAGATCTGGTCGTACGGCTCGGGCTACGGCGGCAACGCGCTGCTCGGCAAGAAGTGCTTCGCCCTGCGGATCGCGTCGGTCATGGCGCGCGAGCAGGGATGGCTCGCCGAGCACATGCTCATCCTCAAGCTCACGAGCCCCGACAACGTCGTGAAGTACGTCGCCGGCGCGTTCCCGTCGGCGTGCGGCAAGACCAACCTCGCGATGCTGCAGCCCACGCTGCCCGGATGGAAGGTCGAGACCGTCGGCGACGACATCGCCTGGATGAAGTTCGGCGCCGACGGACGCCTGCACGCGATCAACCCCGAGTACGGGTTCTTCGGCGTCGCGCCCGGCACGTCCGACAAGACTAACTACAACGCGATGCGTTCGTTCGACGAGAACGCGATCTTCACCAACGTCGCGCTGACCGACGACGGCGACGTGTGGTGGGAAGGCATGACCGACGAGCCGCCGGCGCACCTGATCGACTGGAAGGGCAACGACTGGACGCCCGGCACGGACGTCAAGGCCGGGCACCCCAACGCGCGTTTCACCGCCCCGGCGTCGCAGTGCCCGGTGATCGCGCCGGAGTGGGAAGACCCGGCCGGCGTGCCGATCGACGCGATCCTGTTCGGCGGGCGCCGCGCGTCCGTCGTGCCGCTGGTGACCGAGGCGCGCAGCTGGCGCCACGGCACGTTCATGGGCTCGGTGATGGGCAGCGAGAAGACCGCCGCCGCGGCCGGGTCCGTCGGCGACCTGCGCCGCGACCCGATGGCGATGCTGCCGTTCTGCGGCTACCACATGGGCGACTACTGGCAGCACTGGCTCGACATGGGCAAGCGCGGCGGCGCGACCGACAGCGACTGGGGCAACATGCCGCGCATCTTCTACGTCAACTGGTTCCGCAAGGGTGACGACGGCCGCTGGCTGTGGCCCGGCTTCGGCGAGAACAGCCGCGTGCTCAAGTTCGTCGTCGACCGATGCACCGGCGACGCCGACGTCGTCGACACGCCGATCGGCTACCTGCCCGCCGAGGGCGCCCTCGACGTCGACGGCCTCGACATGCCCGCCGCCGACCTCGAAGAACTGATGCGCGTCGACCACGACGGCTGGCTGCACGAGCTGGACCTCATCGACCAGCACTACGCGAAGTTCGGCGACCGTCTGCCGCAGGCCCTGCGCGAAGAACTCGCCGACCTGCACCGCCGCGTCGAGTCGGACAAGGGGTAGGATCGCGGCGCACGAACGCAACAGGGCCGAGTCGCGTGACCCGGCCCTGCGTGAAATCCAGGGGAGAAAGTCATGATCAGTCGATCACTGCGTGGCCTTGTCGGCGCGCGCCTTGTCGAGCGGGAGTGCGGCGGTGGCGACCTGGTTCAGCACGCGTGTCTTGAGCAGCAGCAGCGCGGTTTCGAGCTGCGGGTCCATGCCGCGTGTGAGGATCTCCGAGACGCTGGCCAGCGGCTCTTCCTTCGCTTCCTCGGCGTCGGCGGGGTCGGCGTTCTTGTCGTCCTTCTTCTCGGCCGCGGCGTCGTTGAGGAACTGCTTGGGATCGATCTTCTCGCCCTTCTCGCGGAGGATGTCGAGGTACGTGCGGGCGCGGAGGATCGCGGCGGTCTGGCGGTCGGACATGCGGACCTTCACGTCGGGCTCGATGCCCCACATCTCGGCGCCGGGGCGGCGGTGGATGATGCGGCCGTCGGGCAGCTTGTAGTACTGCGTGGTGAGCTTGAGGTACGCCTTGTCGAAGCCGATGCGGAACAGGTGCTGCACGGACCCCTTGCCGAAGCTGCGCTGCCCGACGATCAACGCGCGGTGATGCGCCTGCAGGCACCCGGAGACGATCTCGCTGGCCGAGGCGCTGGAGCCGTTGACCATGACGATGACGGGCACGTTGGGGTAGGTGTGCGACTCGTCGGCGTCGGCCTTCCACTCGTCACCGGTGAGCATCTTCTGCGTCGTCGAGACGATGGTGCCCTTGTCGAGGAATCGGTTGGACACGTCGATGGCCGCGTCGAGGCGTCCGCCGGGGTTCATCCGCAGGTCGATGATCAGACCGTTGAGCCCGTCGCCCTCGATCATCGGCTTGACCTGTGCGTCGATTTCGTCGGCGGTGTTGGGCCCGAAGTTGGTCACGCGGACGTAGCCGATGCGGTCGGCCTTGTCGACGTAGCAGTTCCAGTCGCCGCCGGGCAGTCGCTCCCAGCCCTTGACCGACACGACCTTGATCGACGAGCGCGTCAGCGTGACCTCGCGGGTCTTGTCGGTGCTGGGCGTCTTGATGCCGAGCTTGACCTGCGAGCCCTGTTCGCCGGTGATCTTGTCGACGGCCTGGTCGAGGCCGATGCCGACGGTCGACTTGCCGTCGATGGTGACGATCTGGTCGCCGGGCTTGATGCCGGCCTTGAGCGCGGGCGTGTCCTCGAGGGGCGTGACGACGGTGAGCTGTCGGTTGACGAGGGTGATCTGGATGCCGACGCCGGAGAAGTTGCCGGTGATGGCCTTGTCGAACTGCATCTTGGCGTGGGGCCAGATGATCGCGGTGAACTCGTCGAGCGTGCGCATCGCGCCGTTGCCGAACTCGTGCACGATGACCTTCTCGGGCAGCTGCACGGTGTCCTCGTTCATCTTCATGATGCGGGTGAGGGTGCTGGTGGTGTCGGCCAGGCCCATCGGCAGCTCGCGCTTGTCGATCGTGTTGCGTGTCTCGTCGAGGAAGTCGGTGAAGGTCTTGACCTTCGCGGCGTCCTTGAGCGTGGGGAAGGCCTCTTCGAGGCCGCGCGTGTCGAAGAAGACGCGCAGGCCGTCGATGCCTCCGGTGACGAGCTGCTTGTAGGTGGCGCCCTCGACGTGCCGCGACTGGGCGCGGAGCAGCGAGTCGGTCAGCAGCATCGAGTCGATGTCCTGGAGCTGGGTCTGCCAGCGGTCGGCGTCCATGGCCCACGGCTCGGGCTCGGGGTCGCCGCGCTCGGCGGCGTCCTTCTTGTAGAGCTCGAACAGCACCTCGGGCGCGTACAGCCCGAGCAGCGAGACGTGCTGGCTGACGCGTTTGACCTGGTCGGCGTAGGTGTTGCGGTCGTCGTACAGCAGGCTCAGCCGCTGGTACAACGCCAGCGCCCGCGTCCAGCGCCCCTGCTTCTCGAACCCGGCGGCGGCGTCGGCGGCCTTCTTCTCCAGCGTCTGCACCTGCGGGTCGTTGATGACCTTCATCGGGTCGTCGATCACGTCGGTGGCCTGGACCGCGGCGGTCAGCGCGTCGACGAGCTTGTCCTCGGCGGCGAACTTGCGCATCTCGCCCATCGCCTTGTCGTACTGCTCCTGGTCCTTGGCGCGGCGGCCCGTCTCGAGCACGTCGTGGCGGGCGAGGTCCCTGGTGAGGGTGCTGACGGCGGGGTTGGCCTGGTCGTCGGCCTTGGTCAGCGCGCGCACGCGCGTCCACACGTCGTCCAGCTTGCCCTCGGACGCCAGGCCCCACACGTCGTTCGACAGCTGGCTGTAGGGTCCGGCCGGGGCGCTGACGGCGACGGTCTGAGGCTCGGAGACCTGACGCTCCGCCACGCACGCGGTCGCCACACACAGGAACGCCGCGGCCATCGCGAGCCACGCTGGTTTCTTACGTTGGATCATTGCCTGGAGCCTCGATAGAGTCGAAGTCACTTCGTCGTACGCACCGTCGGGATGGGCTGTCGGGCGGCCGACACCTCGAAGCTCGGCGCAGGGACCCGATCGGTTAGAATTATAGTATGGTTGAGCTGTTGGCCCAAACCGCTTCCGCCGTGGACCCCAAGACCCAGCACTGGGCCATGGTGGCGCTCGGCGCCATCCTGCTGGTGATCGTCTTCACAATAGGCACGCTCGTCATCCGCTCGATTACGCGGTCGGTGCGACGCAATTACCTTGCCGGAGGCGGATCGACGGGCGACGGCGCCGACCGCGACGTCTGGAGCGAATCGGCCCAGCGTGTCCGGGTTGACGACGATCCGGTCGGTCACGACGACGACGAGGATTTCGACCCCGGTCGTCACTGACCGGCGACGGCGGCCACTCTTTTTTATCCGCTTTCTTTTCTTTTCACGGTCAGCGTCGCTATTGTCTCCGCTTATGGAGATCCCGTTTACCATCACGCCGCAGCCCGACCTGCTGACCTGCGGGCCCGCGTGTCTGCACGCGATGTACCGCCACTTCGGCGTGGACCTGTCGCTGGAGCAGGTCATCGACGAGACGCGCCGACTGCCCGGCGGCGGCACGCTCGCGGTGATGCTCGCGCTGCACGCGATGCAGCGCGGATACGGCGCGACGATCTATACCTGCGACCTGCGCACGTTCGACCCCACGTGGTTCGGCCCGGAGGTCGACCTCGTCGAACGCCTCCGTGCCCAGGCCGCGGTCAAGGCGCGGCACAAGCTCCGCACGGCGACCGAGGCGTACATCGAGTTCCTCGAGGCCGGCGGCGAGCTGTACATGAACGACATCACCGACGAGCTGCTCGTCGATCTGCTGTCGAGCGGTATCCCGTTCATCGCCGGACTCAACGCGACGTGGCTCTATCAGTGCGTGCGCGAGCGGCAGGACGACATGCAGCCCGACGACCTGCTCGGCGAGCCGACCGGGCACTTCGTCGTCGTGCACGGCCTGGACCGTCAGCGCCGCACGGCGCACATCGCCGACCCGTTCCTGCAGAAGCCGGAACCCGGGCGGCACCACTACGAGATCGGGATCGATCGCCTCGTCGGGGCGATCCTGCTGGGCATCGTGACGTACGACGCCAAGCTGCTGATCCTCACGCCACCCGACGCCGACTCGGCGGCCCCCGATGCCGCAACGGACAACGGAGCCTGACATGCGGTTTCTTCTGGTCGTCAACAACCCCACGAACTGGCCGCTGCAGATACCCGGCGTCGAGATCGTCGCGGCGCGCGCGTACCTGACGGACCCAAACTACAACAAGCTGCGCGGCGTGCGCGTGCTGAACCTGTGCCGGTCGTACGCCTACCAGACGCTGGGCTACTACGTGTCGCTGCTCGCCGAGGCGCGCGGGCACAAGCCGCGCCCCGACATCGTGACCATCCAGGACATGAAGTCGCCGGTGCTCAGCCGCGTGATCACCGAAGAGCTCGACCACCTGATCCAGACGACGCTCCGGCCGATCAAGTCCGAGCGGTTCGAGCTGAGCATCTACTTCGGCCGCACCCTCACGAAGCGTGACCGCACGCTGGGCCGGCGGCTGTTCAACCTGTTCCCGAGCCCGATGCTGCGGGCGCAGTTCGTGTACCGCGAGGGCAAGTGGACGTGGCAGGGCATCCGCGCGATCGGCTTCGACGAGGTGCCCGACACGCACCGCTCGACCGTGCTGGAGTCCGCGACGAAGTACTTCACGCACAAGTCGTGGTCCGGGCGCGCCGGGCGCAAGGCGCGCTACTTCATGGCGATCCTGCACGACCCGGCCGAGGACTCGCCGCCGAGCGACGAGGTCGCGCTCGACAAGTTCATCCGCAGCGCCGCGCGTCACGACATCGCCGCGGAGCTGATCACGCGCGACGACTACGGCTCGATCGCCGAGTACGACGCGCTGTTCATCCGCACGACGACCGCGGTGGATCACTACACGTTCCGCTTCGCGCGCCGCGCCGAGGCCGCGGGGCTCGCGGTGATCGACGACCCGGCGTCGATCGCCCGCTGCGCCAACAAGGTGTTCCTCGCCGAGCGGCTGACGCTCAAGGGCATCCCGACGCCGCCGACGGGCATCATCCACAAGGACAACGTCGACGCCGTGCTCGAGCAGATCGGCCTGCCGATCGTGCTCAAGCAGCCCGACAGCGCGTTCTCGATGGGCGTGACGAAGGCCGAGACCGTCGACGAGTACCGCGAGAAGGTCGCGGCGCTGCTCGCGGACTCCGACCTGGTCGTCGCGCAGGGCTTCATGCCGACGGACTTCGACTGGCGGGTGGGCGTGCTCGACGGCAAGCCGCTGCACGTCTGTCAGTACCACATGGCCAAGAAGCACTGGCAGATCGTCGACCACGCGAGCGGCGGGCGGTACGGCAGCGTCAAGGCCGTGCGGCTGGAGGACGCGCCGAAGCGCGTGGTCAGCGTCGCGGTGCGTGCGGCGAAGCTGATGGGCGACGGGCTGTACGGCGTCGACGTCAAGCAGGTCGGCAGCCGCGCCGTCGTCATCGAGGTCAACGACAACCCCAACCTCGAGGCGGGCTACGAGGACCGCGTGCTGAAGAGCGAGCTGTACGACCGCGTGATGCAGTCGTTCCTCCGCCGCATCGAACACCTGCGCAACGGAGGCGACCGCCGTGGCCGATGAACACGACAACGACACCGCCGACGGGCACGACGCCCCGCCGCGCCACCTGCACCTGTTCGAGGGCTTCGGCATCGAGCTGGAGTACATGATCGTCGACGCCGAGACGCTCGACGTGTCGCCCGTCGCGGATCGGCTGCTCGAGGCCGAGGCCGGCGCGATCACGTCCGACGTGGAGTTCGACGACATCTCGTGGTCGAACGAGCTGGCGGCGCACGTGATCGAGGTCAAGACGTCTGGCCCCGCGCCGTCGCTTTCGCCGCTGCCCGCGGCGTTCGAGCGGCACGTGTCGATGATCCGCAGGTACGCCGAGTCGATCGACCGGCGCATCATGCCCACGGCGATGCACCCGTGGATGGACCCGGTGCGCGAGATGCACCTCTGGCCGCACGACTACCACGCGATCTACGAGGCGTTCAACCGCATCTTCGACTGCGCGGGGCACGGCTGGGCGAACCTGCAGTCGATGCACATCAACCTGCCGTTCTGCGGCGACGAGGAGTTCGGCCGACTGCACGCCGCGATCCGCCTCGTGCTGCCGATCCTGCCGGCGCTGGCCGCGTCGTCGCCCGCGATGGACGGCGGTGTGACCGGCCGCCTCGACAACCGCCTCGACGCCTACCGCCGCCACTCGGCCCGCGTGCCGAGCGTCGCCGGGCGCGTGATCCCCGAACCGGTGTTCCACATCGACCAGTACCAGACGCAGATCCTGCAGCGCATCTACGCGGACCTGGCGCCGAAGGACCCCGATGGCATCCTGCAGGACGAGTTCGCCAACGCGCGCGGCGCGATCGCGCGCTTCGGGCGCGGCACGATCGAGATCCGCGTGATCGACGTGCAGGAGTGCCCCGCCGCCGACCTCGCCATCGCCGCCGCGACGATCGGCGTCGTCCGCCACCTCGTCGCCGAGACGTGGTCGAGCCTCGCCGATCAGCAGGCCTGGCCCGTCGAGCCGCTCGCCGACCTGTTCGTCCGCACGATCGGCGACGCCGAGCAGACCGTCATCGACAACGCCGACTACCTCCGCGTGTTCGGCTACGACGGCGCGACCGCGACGACCGGCGAGCTATGGCGGCACCTCGTCGACGACCTGCGTCGGCGCGACCCCGACGCCACCGCGTACGCCGACATGCAGCTCGACACGCTGCTGACCTGCGGGCCGGTCGCTCGTCGCATCGTCCACGCGCTGGGCGATCACCCGACGCGCGACAGGCTGCGTGACGTGTACGGTCGCCTGTGCGACTGCCTCGCGGCCGACGAGATGTTTATCGCGTGAGCGGTCTGGGGTGGCCCTGACAAGCGGAGCTTGTCAGCGCCGCCCGGAATGCTGCGGATCTCACATGGCGAAACACAGACCCCGTCACCTGCTGATCACGTGTGAGCACGCGGGCAATCGCGTCCCGGCGAAGTACGCGCCGCTGTTTGTAAAACACGCCGCCCTGCTCGCGTCACACCGCGGATGGGACCCGGGCGCATTGCCGCTCGCCCGCGTGCTCGCCCGTGCGTTCGACACGCCGATGTTGCACCACGACGTGACGCGGTTGCTTGTCGAGTCCAACCGTTCGCTGCATCACCCCGCGTTGTTCTCCGCTGTGACGCGCGACCTGCCGGAGGACGACAGGCGGCGGATCGTCGACGAGCATTACCTGCCGCACCGGCGCGCCGTCGAGGCGGCCGTGTGCGACGCGATCGCCGGTGGCGCGTGCGTCGTGCACATCGGCGTGCACAGCTTCACGCCGTCGCTCAACGGCGTGACCCGCAACGCCGACGTCGGCCTGCTGTACGATCCGACACGCCGCGCCGAACGAGCGATCTGCCACGCGTGGCGCGACGCGATACGCCAAGAGGCCCCGCAACTCCGCGTCCGCATGAACTACCCGTACCGCGGCATCGCCGACGGCCTGACCACGGCGCTCCGCCGCGTCCACCCCGCCAACGCCTACCTCGGCATCGAACTGGAAATGAATCAGGGCCTGCTGCTCACCGACGCACGCGGCACGCCGCATTTCCCCGCCGACGTTTCACACGCGATCGTCGACTCCCTGCGCACCGCACTCAGCGCGCGCTGATCACGCAGGCATTTTGCCTTTTGCATTGACCATTTATCATTTTGCATTTTCTTCTCGGCGCTGAATGCGCCGACGTCGCTCACACCGCCGCGGGCGCCTGCGCCGGGCTGAACGTCGCCCCGTCCGGGCAGTCGAGGCCGACACGCGTGCCGACCGCGATCTGCGACGCCTGCCAACGCTCCGGCAGGTCGCCGACGATCGGTTGGCCCGCCACGAGCACCACGACGCTGTTCGTCTCCGGCAGCGTCGCGATCACCTCGCCCTGTACGCGGCGCGGCCGACCGAACACCGGCTCGACGAACGCCCCGCCGTTCGACACGAGGTCGAGCTTCCACACCGGCACGCGGATCACGCCCCACGCGCGTCCCTGAGCCGTCGGCTCGACCTTGCCGGTCGCGCACAGACGGATCTGGTACTGCGTGCCCGGCAGGTTCACGACCGTGCGGTCGCCCTGCTGACTCTTGACGTACACCTTCGCGACGGCCACTTCGTTCATCGTCGATACTCCAGGTCACCGGGGGTGGAAGGCCCACATGATAGCGAATTCGTCGGCGTCATTCAGCATCGTCGCGGTGCGGGTCGCGGTAGAGGTCGAGGTAGAAATCCAACAGCTCTTTTCCGGCCAGGTTACGCGTGCGGTTGTGCTGGAACCCGAAGCGGTCGAACAGCCCGACCGCCGCGCCGGGGTCCAGGTGCGTGTCGAGCACGACCTTCAGGTACCCGTGGTGCCGGCAGAACTCCAGGGCGGTTTCGAGCAGCTTGACCGCGATCGCCTGCCCCGCGTCGTGAAAGCGTTTATCGACCCGCAGCCGGCGGACCTCCGCACGGTTCGGCTCGTCCTCCGCGACGCCGATCATGCCGACCACTTCGCCGTCGACTTCGGCGACCCAGAAGTGAGCCCGCTCGAACTGCAGGTACGCCTCGTGGATCATGTCCATGTCGGCCCCGGTGTCGTTCGCGGCGATCTCCCCGGCGAGCCGCCCGTGCTCGTACAACGCGCGTACCCGCGGCTGATCCGCCAGGAGATACGAACGGACATGCACCCGTTCGGACGGGATGGCAGGCGATCCTTCGCTCATAACGCGTCTACGTTTCTCTGTCCCGGTAACTCGGTTAACACCAGATGAGCCCCACACATCATAACAAGGTTTCGTGGGTGCGTGTAGGCCCGTAAGCCGCCATTTCGCACCCCTTTAGGTCGACTATGCCCGCTCGGCGTCCACACGCAGGAACTCCAGTTCGTCGGTCGCCGTGTCCAGCAGGGCCACGGTGTGTTCCGCCGCACGCTGCAACGCTCCGGGGTTGATCACGCGCGTCCGCCCGGACCGCTCGTCCCGCCGCAGGTGCGTGTGCCCGTGCAGCAGGTAATCCACCTCGTCGAGGGAACGGTACATCGGTTCGGGCAGGTGCCCGTGGGTGAACACCACGACCTTGCCGTCGGCGTCGATCCGCCCCGCGGGATGGTCGACGTGCACGCCCAGCGACTCGGCGTAACGCTGCATCGCCGCGGCGTTGGCGTCGGTGTTGCCGAAGACGATGTGGACGGGTGGGTCGGGCC
The DNA here is from genome assembly GCA_016125285.1 of Phycisphaera sp. GTDB lineage: Bacteria > Planctomycetota > Phycisphaerae > Phycisphaerales > Zrk34 > RI-212. The sequence goes on along the minus strand of WGMA01000019.1, from coordinate 51,074 downwards.
TGCCGTCGGCGTCGAGGCGCTCGATCAGCGCGTCGATCACCGCGTCGGTCCCGATGTCGCCGAGGTGGATCAGCAGGTCGACGCCGCGCTGCAGCAGCATCCGCGTCGCGGCTTGCGTGCGCGCGGCCTGGCCGTGGCTGTCACTGAGGATGCCGATCCGCATGGGGCGCGCTCCTCACGCTAACTCCCCTCATCGCTTGCGGTCCTGCATCGTACGCCGCTCAAACGCCCAATGCGTCGAGTTTCGCACGCACATTTTCGATGTCACGCTCCGTCTGCGCCAGCTGCTCGCGGGTCTGCTCCACGAGGTGCGGTGGGGCCTTGTCGACGTAACCCTTGTTGTTGAGGCGACCGCTGAGTGCGTTGCGGCTCTTCTCGAGGTCGGCCAACTGCTTGGTGAGGCGGTCCTTCTCCGCGCCGGCGTCGATCAGGCCCTCGACGTAGATCTCCACCTTGCCCATCACCGCCGTCGCCGCGTCGTCGGACGCCGCCTCGTCGGGGCCGATCGCCGCCACGTCGCACGTCGCGAGCGTCGCGATCAGGTCCGCGCCGATCCGCAGCGTCGCCGCGACGTTGCCGTCGGCCTTGATCCGCACCGTCACGCGGTCGCGCGGCTTGACGCCGTTCTTGTTCCGCACGTTCCGCACCTCCACGATCGTTTCCTGCAGCAGCTCGAACGCCGCCTCGACGTCGGGGTCGATCACCGCCGCGTTGGTCACGCTGGGCCAGGCCGACGTGATGCACAGCTTCGGCGCGCCGTCGCGGTTGGCGTCGGTCTCGCCGATCACCGCGTTCAGCTCCGCGAAGAGCTTTTCGGAGAGGAACGGCATCGCGGGGTGCATGAGGCGCAGCGCCGCGTCGAGGCACGACGAGAGGATGGCCCGGGCCGCGAGCCCCCCGCCGTCGTTGTTCCGCACGCGCAGCTTCGTCGCCTCGACGTACCAGTCGCAGAAGTCACGCCAGATGAAGTCGTACAACGCCTGCGCGTAGTCGTTGAAGCGGTACGCCGCCAGCGCCTCGTCGATCGTGTTGATCGTCCGCGCCAGGCGCGAGAGGATCCAGCGGTCGTCGAGGCCCAGCTCGAACGGGCGATCGGCCACGTCCTCGTCGCGCACGCGGCCGCTCTCCGCCGCGGCGTTGTCGAGGTTCGTCAGCACGAAACGCGCCGCGTTCCAGATCTTGTTCGCGAAGTTGCGGCCCTGGTCGAACTTGCTCGACGTGTTGCGCGCCGCGGGCGCGTCGTCGGTCGCCTTTACCGTGCCGCTCGCCACGCCGTACGACGTGGTCATCGGCTTGCCGCACTCCGGGCAGTCCTGCGTCGGCGCGGCCACGACGTGACCGGCGTTCGTCGTGATCCACTTCGGCGTAAACGCGTGCGAGCAGTGCGGGCAGACGGTATCGACGGGCATCTTCACGTCCTGCGTCTGCGTCGTCATCGCCGCGAGCGTGTAGCGCATCGCGTCCGCGCCGTGGCTGTGGATGATGTCCAGCGGGTCCACGCCGTTGCCCAGCGACTTGGACATCTTCTGCCCCTCGCCGTCCTGAATCATCGCGTGGATGAACACGTCCCTGAACGGCAGGCACCCGCGGAAGAACACGTTGAACATCACCATGCGCGACACCCACAGCGTGATGATCTCGCGAGCCGTGCACAGCGTCGACGACGGGTTCCACGTGTTCAGCACGTCGTTGCCCTCCTCGACCGGCCACCCGAGCGTCGAGATCGGCCAGAGGCCGGAGCTGAACCACGTGTCCAGGACGTCGGGGTCGCGGACGAAGCCAAGCGACTCGGCTTTGCGTTCGACATCTGCATCTCGAATGCAAATGGTGAAGTGCCCGTTTTTGGGCCATGGGAAGCCCAACGCGCGTCCCTTCTCACCCTCTCCCATACTGACATGCTTCGGCCGGTCTTCAATCGGGACTGCCAGTGAGGTTGGCTTATCGAGTAGGTTACCGGCGATGAAATCCTGGGCTGCATTATCGCCGGCCGTGAGTGCTTGTGCAGGATCGCCTTCGCCGGTTTCTAGAAACCTGACTGCGCTTTCGCTCAGCTGATAGGTCCACACCGGAATCCGATGCCCCCACCAGAGCTGGCGGCTGATGCACCAGTCGCGGATGTTCTCGTGCCACGCCTGGAAGGTCTTGGCGTACCGCGCGGGGAAGAACTTCAACTCGCCGTCCTGTTTGGTGAACGACTTGCCGTCCTTCCACGCGGGACCCGCGCTGTCGCTGCGCTGGTCTGGCGTCATCGCGTCAAGCGCCGCGCCGGCGAGGCGGTCGTCCGTCACCTTCACGTACCACTGATCGCTCAGATACGGCTCGACGGCCACGTGGCTGCGGTAGCTGTGGCCGACGCTGTGCGAGTACGGGCGGACGTCGGCGAGCAGGTCGTGCTCGCGGAACCACGTGACGATCGCCTCGCGGGCCTCGTAGCGGTCCATGCCGAGCAGCTCATGGGCGAAGGGATCGACCGTTCCGACCCCCTCTCCCTTTGAGGGAGAGGGTTGGGGTGAGGGTGAACCGTTCGCCGATTGCGCGCCGCCCGCTGGCGACGGTGACGCATCCGGTGATCCATCCCCCTCACCCGACCTCTCCCCCAGTTGGGGGAGAGGAGTTTGCGACTCCCATTCTTCGGCGGGCCAGCCGTGATCGCGGCTGATGCTCGCATCCGGCGCCATCACATTGATGATCGCAAGACTATGCCGCTGGCCGATGTCGTAGTCGTTCGGATCGTGCGCGGGCGTGACCTTCAGGAAGCCCGAGGCGAACTTTGCCTTCTCGTCGCTCGACTCCGGGTCGGGCTTCACGACGTAGTCGTCGCCGACGACGGGGATGACGCGGTTGACGATCGGCAGGCGCACGTGGCGGCCGATGAACTTCGCACGCTCGGGGTCGTCGGGGTTCACGGCCACGGCGGTGTCGCCGAGCATCGTCTCGGGCCGCGTGGTCGCGACGGTGACATATTCGATTTCGGATTTCGGATTTCGGATTGGAGCGGCTTCGCCGCTGTCGCAGCCATCGGATTGATCATCCCCTTCGGGGACGAGCGGATACTTCATGTACCAGAAGTGCCCGTCGACGGTCTCCATCTCGACCTCGTCGTCGGCCAGCGCGGTCTGCGTGACCGGGTCCCAGTTGACCAGCCGCTTGCCGCGGTAGATCAGCCCGGCCTTGAACAGCTCGAAGAACGCCTCGCGCACGGCGCGGGCGCACGTGTCGTCCATCGTGAAACGCTGACGGTCGAAGTCGCACGAGCAGCCCATGCGGACGAGCTGCTCGGTGATGCGGGCCTCGTATTCGTCCTTCCACGCGGTGACCTTGCCGATGAACTGCTCGCGGCCGCCCTTGCCCTCGGCTTCGAGCTGCTTGTATTCCTTGAGCGCGGGCTGCCCCTCGGCCTGGAGGCGCTTGTCGACGACGGTCTGCGTGGCGATGCCCGCGTGATCGGTGCCGGGGATCCACACGGCGTTGTCGCCGGCCATGCGACGCCAGCGGATCAGCACGTCCTGGATCGTGTTGTTCAGCGCGTGGCCCATGTGCAGGGCCGCGGTGACGTTCGGCGGCGGGATGACGATGACGTAGGGTTTGGCGCCGCAGGAGGTGTCGGGCTCGGCGTGGAAGGCGTTGTGCCGCTTCCACAGCGCGGCGATCTCGTCCTGGACGGCTGTGGGGTCGTAGGTCTTGTCGAGTGATATACTCATTTTCTCTATCCGGTCTCGGGTGAATCCGGGATTGTAACGGATCAGGTTTGTCATGTGGTGCGACGCGGTGAACCGCGTCGCACCGGGAGACGATGATGACGCGACGTTTCGTGATTCTCGCGGGGATCCTCGGCTGCACGGGCGTGATCGCCGGGGCGTTCGGCGCGCACGGGCTGGAGGGCCGGCTCGACGCGCACATGCTCGACGTGTGGAACACCGGGGCGCGGTACCAGATCTATCACGCGATCGCCCTGCTCGGCGCGGCGTGGGTGTGCGAACGGTTCCCCGGGCGTGCGGCGACGGTCGCGGGCTGGCTTTTCGTTGTCGGCGTGGTGATCTTTTCCGGATCGTTGTACGCGCTGGCGCTGAGCGGGATCAAGTGGCTCGGCGCGGTCACGCCGTTGGGCGGCCTGGCGCTGATCGTGGGCTGGGCGCTGCTGGGCGTCGCGGGCTGCTGCGGCGGAAAACGCGAACAAATCTCCGGCGACTGATGTAGAGAAATGCGATCGGCGCGACGGTACCTGACATAGGCAGCACGCCCCTGCGGGGCGTCGCTAAACATCACACGCGTCGATTTGTCGCGCCCCGGTGCGCGGCTACAATGTCCGCGATTCCCACCCACCTGGAGCACGTACCCATGCGCATCGCCTCACTCGTCGCTGTCATCGCTGTCGCCTTGCTTTTTGTCGCCGCTCCCGTGCATGCGCAGGGCAAGGTGGTCACGCTCGAAAAGCAGGACGGCAGGATCGTCGTGAAGATCGATGGCCAGCTGTTCACGCAGTACATCTACGAGGGCTACGAGAAGCCGATCCTGCACCCGGTGATCGGGCCGAACGGCGTGCGGATGACGCGGAACTGGCCGGTGGACGATTCGGACCCGACCGAGGCGCACGACCACCCGCACCACAAGGGCATCTGGTTCGGCCACATGAGCGTCAACGGCGAGAGCTTCTGGCACGTCGGCGAAACGGCGGGCACGACGGTGCAGACGAAGCTGGTCAGCGCCGAGGGCGACACGATCAAGACGGAAGACAAGCTGGTGGCCCGTGACGGCAAGAAGGTCATCGCGACCGACTCGCGCACGATCCGCTTCTGGGCGGAGGGCGACACGCGATTCATCGACTACAGCTACACGTATCACGCCACGCAGGGCGACATCAAGTTCGGCGACGACAAGGACGGCCAGATGGGGATCCGCATGAACCAGCAGCTGCGGGTCAAGCCGAACAAGGGGCAGAAGTCGACGGGACAGGCGATCAACTCCGCGGGTGACACGACGAACGATATCTGGGGCAAGCGGGCGGACTGGATCGACTACTGGGGCACGGTCGACGGCAAGGCGGTGGGCATCGCGATGTTCGATCACCCCTCGAACTTCCGCCACCCGACGTGGTGGCACGCGCGCGAGTACGGCCTGCTGTCGGCGAATCCGTGGGGCATTCACCACTTCGAGAAGAAGAAGGAACCCGTCGGCGAATACACGCTCAAGAGCGGCGAGTCGCTGACGTTCCGATACCTGTTCGTGTTCCACACGGGCGACTACAAGTCGGCGGACATCGCGGGGCTTTACGCGAAGTGGGCGAAGTGATCGTCAGGCGTCGGGCCCGCCGCGCTGCTGCATGTGCCAGAGCCGCGCGTATTTGAGCTGGACGCTGAACGCCGCCTTCTGTGCGATCATCACGCCGAACGCGCCGTCGAGGAAGCCGAGCTTCACGAAGTAGAACTTGATGAACGTGATCCACGGCCGCAGCAGCAGGTTGATCGGCCCGGTGCGCTTGCCCTGCCGGTACATCTCCGCGGCGAGGACCTCCGTGCGTGCGGCGTAGCGCTCGCCCTCGAAGTAGTCCGACCACTCGTCGACGTGCGCGTTGTGCAGCAGCGCGCCGCGCAGCCTGCCGACCGTGCCCTCTGTGGGGAGGCGTTCGTCGTGCACCGCACGCTCGGGCCAGTGCACGCGGGTGCGGTCGATCAGGCGGTTCTGGTGGTCGGGCCCCCACGCGCGGACGTGCCGGCCGAGCACGTAGTTCTTCCGCGGCATGATGAACACGGGGTGGGCCTCGAACGCGTCGTCGGGCAGCGCGGCGATCTCCGCGGCCAGCTCCGGCGTGATCTGCTCGTCGGCGTCGAGGATGAACACCCAGTCGTTCTTCGCCGCCATCGTCATGTTTTTCTTCGAGGCGCTGTAGCTGACCCACTCGTGGAACTCGACGCGGTCGGTGAACGCGCGGGCGATCTCGACGGTGCGGTCGGTCGACCCGGAGTCGAACACCAGCAGTTCGTCGCACCACGAGCAGGCCTTCGCGGACTGAAGCGCGGGACGGATCTTCGTCTCCTCGTCCCTGGCGGCGATGCAGATGGTGATCGGTGGCGGCATGGCGTGATGTTAGAGAAGATTGGGCCGGGGACCAAGTTACGCGGCCCGCTGTCGCGAATTCGCCTGCGCCGGCCCGGGTTTCGGGCGTCCGGGGGGGCGTTGCGGCGGGCGGGATCGGGGTGGGGACTTGAAACCGCGGGCGGCTGCGGTAAACTGTTGGGCTCGAATTGACCAAACGAACACGAAGGCGGTAGCCGATGTCGAAGCTGAAGTCACACAAGGGGATCCTCAAGCGGATCCGTATCACAGCCAAGGGCAAGCTCAAGCACAAGGCCGCGGGCACCAGTCACCTCATGAGCGCGTGGAACGGCAAGGATATCCGTTCGAAGCGCAACGCCGTGGTGGTGCACAAGTCCGTAGCGAAGGCTTACGAGAAGCTGCTGCACACGCGTCTGATCGGCCGCGACCAGGGCTAAGGCCCGTCGCCGCCCCGCCGTCGCTTACGTGAGCGACGCGTATCGCATTCACTGCGGGCTGGGTCAGCAAATCCCGTCACGAACGGGTCCCAGGCCTGCGTGCCAATTGGAGTATTGCCATGCCTCGCGCAAAGAAGGGCGCCGCCCGTCGTCAAGCCAAAGTCCGCTGGTTCAAGGCCGCCAAGGGTTACCGCGGCTCGCGTTCGAAGAACTGGCGTCGTGTCCGTGAAGCCGTCACCCGCGCCGGTGTGTACGCGTACCGCGACCGCCGCCAGCGCAAGCGTGACTTCCGCGCCCTGTGGATCACCCGTATCACCGCCGCGTGTCGCGCCCGCGGCATCCGCTACAGCCAGTTCATCGCCGGTCTCAAGGCCGCCGAGATCACGCTGAATCGCAAGATGCTCAGCGAGATCGCCATCGCCGACCCGTCGGGCTACGACCAGATCGTCGAGCTGGCGACCAAGGCGCTGGAGCAGAAGGCCGCCAAGCAGGCCGCGTGATCGACGGCGTGTGCCACTGGCGGCTTGCCCGCCAGTGATACGAATGAGCGAACGGATGTTCACGCACTGGTGGACCAGCCACCAGTGGCACCCCAGAACCACATGAATCCGCAGGCTTCCACCGCTGCGACCTCCACAGCCACCACGACCAACAAGAAGGTCTGGGTTGATGGTCAACTGCTGCCCGCCGACGAGGCGAAGGTCAGCGTGTTCGACCACGGCCTGCTCTACGGCGACGGCGTGTTCGAGGGCATCCGCATCTACAACGGCCGGATCCTCAAGCTCGCCACGCACCTCAAGCGGCTTTACGCCGGCGCCGAGTTGATTGACCTGAAGATCCGTCAGGACATCGACGAACTGACCGCCGCGACGCACGAGACGGTCAAGGCTAACGGCTTGGCCAACGGCTACATCCGCCTCGTGGTCACCCGCGGCGGCGGCACGCTCGGGCTCAACCCGTACCTGTGCGACAAGTCCGTCACGTTCATCATCGCCGACACGATCAAGCTCTACCCGCAGGAGATGTACGACCACGGCATGGCGATCATCACGGCCAAGACGCGCCGCCGCCCCGCCGACTGCATCCCCCCGCAGGTCAAGAGCCTCAACTACCTCAACAACATCATGGCGAAGATCGAAGCGATTCGCGCCAAGGTGTCCGAGGCGCTGATGCTCAACCACCGCGGCAACGTGGCCGAGTGCACCGGCGACAACATCTTCATGGTGTGCGACGGCGTGCTGATCACCCCGCCGCTGTCCGCGGGCATCCTGCCGGGCATCACACGCGGCATCGTGATCGACCTAGCCCGTGACGCGGGCGTCGAGGTCCGCGAGACCGACTTCACGCTCGACGAACTCTACGCCGCGGACGAGTGCTTCCTCACCGGCACCGCCGCCGAGGCGATCCCCGTGACGAAGATCGACGACAAGACGATCGGTGACGGCCAGCCCGGCCCTATCTCCCTGCGACTCATCGAGGCGTATCGCGCCCTGGTGACCAACGCCGCGCCGGAAGACTGAGCCGAGCCGCACTCCCCCCGCAGAATCCGCGTGCCCGTGGCGATCGGTCGTTTACACCCTTGGATCGATGGACGGAATCTTACGGGATTTTGTGATGCCATTGCAGGCGGCTTACAGGTAAACTGGATACGTGGACGTCAGCTCTGATAGCGCGTCCCGGGGTGAACATGCAAGGCCGAAGTGGTGGCAGGTGCTGATCGCTGTGCTATTGCTGCCGGGCGTGCTCGTTGGATTCGGCACGGCGGAGTGGTCACGCGACAAGCACACGTCGAACACGGTGCGCGATTTTGTGGCGGCGTTGCAGTCCCGCGACGTCGATGCCGCGTACGCGATGATGGCGCCGGACTATCGAGACACGCACGATGTCGACATGTTCACGGCGGACCCGGTCGTGGCCCGCGTGCTCGGCGGCGAGCGGATCGACGTCGGCGAAGCACTCGCGCCGACCAAGTGGGTCGCCCGCAGCGCGCCGTTCAACCTGGGCGGCGACTCGGGGGCGATCCACTACGAATCCGACGGCAGCATGGCGTTTCAGTTCGGTCTGGGCGGCGAGGTCTGGATCACCGCGCTGACGCTGGAGAAGTTGCCCAAGAAGCTCGGGCACACCGGTAGCGGCATTCTCCCGTGAGGCGTCTCAGGTAGCGTCGGTGATTCGCCGTTTGGCCGATCTCAGATCGGCATCTCCGCCAGCGGCATCTGGGGGTTCGCCACGAGCATCGCGGCGCGCTGGTAGCACGCGGCCCGCTCGAGCATCGCCGCGGCGCTGTCCGAACCGATCTCCTCGTGCTGCGTGACGTACTGCTCGATGGCCTGGGCGAGCGACTCGAGTCGCCCTGCGCCGGCTTCGAGCGACGAACGGGCCCCCGCGTTAAAGATCGCGCGGGCCTGGTCACGACGCAGCGGCACCAGCCGCTTCTCCGTGTGACGCTGCAACGCCGCTTCGAACTGCTGATTCAGGTCGAATCCGATGGTCTTGTTTCGGATCTTGGCTTCCTGGGTACTGAGCACTTTCATCTCCGGTTCTCCGTTTCCGCTCCTTCGGGGCACTGATTCCTGCATCCCTCCGATGCACCTCGTTCCTTCGAGGGTCCGGAACTATAGTCTTTACTCTTCAATCGTCCAGTGGGTTCGCAAACATTTAACGCGAGCTAAAACTCTGCGAACCATGGTCTTGGGCCGTTAAACGATTGAGCAATCCCTGTGCCAATCAACGCCGCGGACGCCGTTCCGTCGCCCTGCCCGAGATCACCCCTGTGAGGCATCCCAAGCGGCGTTACTGTGACATTGAGGTAAACGACCGAAGGGTTACCCCGATTGCCGCGATCCCAAACAATACATTTTTCGTACAGCGGGCCCGCATGGGCTCCACGCCTATAGATACGACTACCCCGGTCTCATTTACGCGATCACCCGAACTGGCCGTTGCTGCGGAGCCACTCGACCTTGGGCTGCATGTTGTTCCCGGGGCAGCTGGTCGGGCCGAGCTCGCGGTGGGTGAAGATGGCGCGTTGCGAGACGTTGTACTTGCGGCGGAAATACTGGACAGCGTCGCGCAGCGCGGTCAGCTGCACGTCGGTCGGGTACTGCATGTTGTAATTGCCCATGACCATCACGCCGAGGTTGTGCTCGTTGTGATCCTTGACATGGGCGCCCTGGTATCGGACGTCGCGTGCTTCCCACACGCGGCCGCCGGGGTCGATGACGTAGTGATAGCCGATGTCCGCCCAGCCGCGCTGCCGGTGCGCCTCGCGGTAGTGCTCCATGCGTGCGACGCTGTACGCGTAGCTGGTGTCGGTGGACGGGAACGGGTCGCCGTCGTGGTGGATGGTGATGCGGTTGACGCCGCCCATCGGGTTGATGTCAGACGTATCGGGGCCGGCGTGCGCCCATTTGGAGCGGTCGATCGGATTGGCGGCGGACCCGGGCGTGGCGACGGGCGTGATGGGTTGCGCGGGTGGTGTGACACGGGCGACGGGGGCCGGAATAGACGCGCGGCCACTGATCACGGGCGCCGGTCGAACCGAAGGCCAGACGGGGTCGGGAAGGCGTGCGGTCTGCGTCGCTTGTTCGCATCCTGCCACGAACAGACCGAAGCTTCCCATCAGAAAATGACGTCGATCCATCTTCGCCATTGCACAGATGGTATCGGCCGATCTGTGCCGAGTCCAGCATTTTTTACGCGATTGCTTCGCGATCGGGCGATCTGCGCGCCAAAGCCGCAAAGTCGCGCCGATCGAGTCATCGACCCGCCCAGGTACTGATCCATGCAAAGAAGAGCCCGACGATTGCTACGAGTGTTCCCACAGGCCGTGACCAAGCCAATTCGAACAAGAAAACAAACGTACGGTATACCCCGCTGTCCTTATCCGTAGCCGTTAACAGGTCCGGCCAGACCCACGTTGCGATGCCGAAGCCAATGAATACAACGATCAGACCGTACGCAATCGCCATGCCGAGTGGACTACCTTGCGCCCTTCGCGTCTCTTTCGGCACGAGCACGATCCCGGTTGCCTCAAGCCACGCGCATCTGCCGGCATCCATATCTGATGCGAGATTGTGCAGGTACTGACCAAGCGACGGCGCCAGCAACCGTCGCTTCTCCGAATCGTGCCACATCGCGATGACCTGTCCGGGCGTGCCGCCCCCGGCGGGCGACATGTCGACGCAGATGTAATCACCTCCGCCGTTGGACGCGACGGGAATCCAGCCGAGGTGATACCAGTCGCCTCGGATGCAGGTGTCGGGTTCTGCCTTTCGATCCGCGAAGTCGCCACCCTCGACCAGTTCCTTCCACGTGTTGTATGCGTCCAGAATCTCCTCGATGCTCAGCAGCACATACGCCATCGCGTCACGAGGCGTGGGCGAAGGCAGGCCACCGGGATCGCCGCCACCGCTGTGCATGCGCAGCGAAGCCTTCAGGTCATCGGACAGCGGCTGTCCAATCGCCTGTTCGAGCTTCGCGATGCTATCGGCGCTAGCGCCCGGCTTGAGATGCTCCGGCCCGTCGGGCGCATGCTTCGCCAGCCACTTGCCGATGCGTGGCCACGCGGACTCCACCTGCTGTACGCTCATCCCAGTCCCCCCGTAAACGTTGATGGTTTACTTCACGTCCTTCATGTTGATCCACGTGCGGTTGCGGGCCGAGAGCACCGCGCCTTCGAGGACGCGCTGGGTCTGGTAGGCGTCCTCGAAGTCCGGCACGGGGACCTCGGGCTTCTTGCGGCCGATGACGTTGAACATGCTGGACGAGAGGTTAATGAAACCGTGCTCGTAGCCGATGATGTGGGCGTCGGGCCACCACGCGTGGGCGAACGGGTGATGGCCCGCATCGGTGCACATGATGCGCTGCCAGCCGGCGCGCTTCGGGTCGTCCTCGGCGTTGTAGTACCACAGGATGTTGGCGTCCTCGAAGTTCCAGCGGATCGAGCCCTTCTCGCAGTTGACCTCGATGCAGTTGGCGTTCTGGTTGCCGATCGCGAAGCGGGTCGCCTCGAAGATCGCCATGCCGCCGCCGCTGAGCCGGCCGAGGAACGCCACCGCGTCGTCGACCGTGACCTTGCCCATCTTCTTGGCGCCCTTGGCGACGTGGCCGCCCTTGATGTTGCCGGCGTCGGCCTCGGGAATCAGGCGCTTCTTGATGAACGTGTTCTCGATCGAGCCGCAGATCTCGGTGACCTCCTGGCCGGTGATGAACCGCGCCGCGTCGATCGAGTGGGCGCCCAGGTCGCCGTGCGCCCCCGACCCGGCGACCTTGCCGATGAACCGCCAGACCAGCGGCGTGTCCGGGCCCGCCCACCCCTGCAGGTAGTTCGCCCGCACGTGGTACACCGGGCCCATCTTACTGACCAGGTCCCGCGCCACTCCCAGCGCCGGGCAGCCGCGGTAGCTGAACCACACGAACGTCTTGGCGCCCTTCTTCTTGGCCGCCTTCGCCGCGTCACGCATCTTGCGGGCGACGTCCAGCGACGCGGCCAGCGGCTTCTCGCACGCCACGTGCTTGCCGTTCTCCAACGCCGCCACGGCGATCGGCTCGTGGAAGTTGTTCGGCGTGCAGATGTCCACGAAGTCGACCTCGGGGTCCTTGACCACGTCCTTCCAGTTGAGCGAGGCGTGCTTCCAGCCCCACCGCTCGGCGAACGCCGGCGTCTGCTCGGCGTTGCGACCGCACACCGTGTGCATCACCGGATTGACCGGCAGGTCGAAGAACTTGGCGACCTTCAGGTACGCGTTGGCGTGGGCGCGGCCCATGAACTTGGTGCCGATCATCGCGACGTTGCAGTCTCTGGTCTTGCTCTTGGCCATGAAAACCTCAGCTATGTGGGGACAGATTAGCGGGGTTGAAACCGGGAGGATCAACGCATTGGAGCAGCCAATATAAGGATCACGTGTATGCCTCGCAAGGCGGCGCGCGGCGTCGAAAACGCGATGCTCGCTCACGAAAAAGGCACGGCTGCCCGCGCAGCCGTGCCTGGTGAATCAGGGAGTGTTTGACGTGGATCAGTCGAGCATGAAGAAGAACGTCGAGTCGGGATACGCCGCGCCGTCGAGCAGCAGACCGCTGATCGACGCGGTGCCGTCGACGCCCGCCTGGTTGGTTTCGACGATACGGATGGTGTGGCCGACGATGTGGTCGGGCCGCACGCCGTTGTTGGTGAAGTTCAGGGTCAGGATCCACTGCGGAGCGATCGTGTGTCCGCCGTCGATCGTGTTATCGGCGAAGAGGTTGATGATCGCCTGCTTCTGCAGCGTCTGGTAGTTGACGTTGTACTGGTAGCCGGTGTTGTAGTTCGTATTGCTGTTGGCCTGGCCCTGCGCCGACGCGGTGATGAGGCCGAACGGCGGCACGTTGGTCGGCAGGTACAGCGTTTCAGTGTCGAACGACAGCGTGCCGATGACGTCGCCGACGAACGGCGGGATCGGCACGATCGTCAGGCTGTTGGTGGTCACCTCGTAGTCGTCGGTGTCGTTGTCCGCGGGGCTCAGACCCATCGGGACGATCCGGGCGATGATCGAGCCGGTCGTCTGCTCGGCGGGGTTGGGCAGGACGAGCGAGACGTTGTTGATCGTCTGGATGTTGCCGGCGGCGACGTTGAGGGTCACGCCGTTCTGGCTGCCGATGAGTTGGCCGTCGGTGGCGATGTTGCCGGAGACCGTGAAGTAGAACTGCACGTTGACCGTGCCCGTCGCCGCGACGTTGCCGCCGTTGGCGATCGTCACGCTGCCGGTGCTGGCCGTGCTGCCGGTGGGCATCGTGCCATAGAGCGTGCCGGCGGTCAGCAGGCTGACGTCGATGAACGGCGCGGCGACGACGACGCCGGCGACCTGGCCCTCGTTGTTGGCCGTGTCGACCTCGGTCAGCGGCGTGGTGCTGTCGGGCGTGACGGTCACGACGAAGTCGTACGTGTCCTCGGGCGTGTTGCCGGGCACCGTGAGGTTGACCGTCTGCTGCGCCGAGTTGGCGCCGACGCCGAGGTTGCCGATGTTCAGGTTGTTGATCGTGCCGATCACGATGTCGGACCCGCCGCCCGTCGGCCGCAGCGCGACGGTGATGTCCACGAGCAGGCCCGCGGGCGCCGGCACGTTGCCGTTGTTGTTGATGTTCAGCGTCGCGGTGCCGGTGGCGCCGGCGACGATGTTCGGCGCGAGGTTCTCGGCGAAGTTGACCGGGCGGATGTCGTTCATCGCCGGGTCGACCGACACGTTGCCGGACGTGCCGCTGTTGTTCATCACGTCCGACTCGGTGAGCGGTGTCGACGCCGACAGCTGCACCGTGACGGTAATCGCGTAGTCGTTCTCCGGCACGTTGGCGTTGACCATCACGTTGACGGCCTTCGCGATCGACGCGCCCGCGCCGAGGTTGCTGATCGACGTGTTGCTCACGCGACCGATCTCGAAGTCCTGCCCGCCGCCGATCGGCTCGAGCGTCACGATGAGGTCGACCGTCGTCCCCGCCGGGATCGGCAGGTTGCCGTTGTTACGCACCGACAGGTTCACCGTGCCCGACGACTGCGCCGAACCGGCGACGAGGCTCGCGTTGAGGTTGTCGGACAGGCTGATCGGCTCCAGGTCGCGGAAGCCCTGCGTGACGTTGATCGTCTGCGTCGACGTGACCTTGTTGTTCGCCACGTCGTCCGACTCTTCGAACACGTCGAGCGAGTCGACAAACGCCAGGATGTTGTACGTGTCGGTCTCCGCCTCGATCGGGATCGTCGTGTTGATCGTGAAAGTCTTGGACTGTCCGGGATTCAGGGCGCCGACGTTGAAGCCGCCGAACGTGCCGATCTCGCCGCCCTCGGTGGACATGCCGACGCCGTCGAGCTCGATGCTGATGATGGTGTTGTTGGGCGTGCGGAGGTTGCCGTTGTTGGTCACGACGACGGGCACGGCGAGGTTGGTGCCGGCGCCGGAGATGAGGTTGGCCGGCGGGTTGAAGTTCGCGGCGAACGACGCGACCAGGTCGTTGAAGCCGGCCGCGACCGTGATCGTGCTGCTGGTGGCTTCGTTGTTGCCGGTGTCTTCGGTCAGCGGCGTCGTCGACGACGGGTTGACCTTCACGACCGTCGTGTAATCGCCGTCACCCACGCCGCCGGGCACCGAGACGTTGACGTTGGTCCGCACGATGCCGCCGGGGACGATGTTGCTGATCGACCGGTTGTTCACGCGGCCGATCTCCACGTCGTTGCCGCCGCCGACGGGCCGCAGGCACACGACGATGTCGACCAGCTGGCCGACCGGCATGCGCACGTTGCCCTCGTTCTCGACGTCGACCACGACGACGCCCGACGTGCCCGCGCCCGACACCACCGCCGGGGGCAGCGTGTTGCTGAACACGCTCGGCACGATGTCGACGAAGCCCTCGGCGACGTTGATCTGCTGCGTGCTGGTGACCGTGTTGTTGGTCGTGTCATCGGACTCTTCGAACGTGTCGGCCGAGTCGACGAACACGCGGATCTGGTACACGTCCTCGGGCAGGTTGACCGGCAGCGTCGTGTTGAGCGTGAACGCGCGAGACTGGCCGGGGTTGAGCCCGCCGACGTTCAGGCCGGTGATCGTGCCGATGACGGTCACGCCGCCATCGACGGCGCTGACCTGTGCGTCGACCAGCGTGTTGTTGGGCGTGCGGAGGTTGCCGTTGTTGGTCACGACGATCGGCACGGAGATGCCGGTGCCGTCGCCGGCGACGACCGCGCTCGGCAGGTTCAGCGTCGCGCCGAACGCCAGCAGCAGGTCGTTGAAGCCCTCGGCGACCATGATGTTGTCGTCGGTGACCTCGTCGTTGCCTTCGTCCTGAACGAGCGGCGTGTTGTCGCTCGCGAAGACCTTCACCACGGTCGTGTAGTCGCCGTCGCCCAGGCCGCCGGGCACCGCCACGTTGACGTTCGTTCGCACGGTGCCGTTGGGCACGAGGTTGCTGATCGAGCGGCTGTTGTATCGGCCGATCTCCACGTCGTTGCCGCCGCCGACCGGTCGCAGGCACACGACGATGTCGACCAGTTGACCGACCGGCATACGCACGTTGCCTTCGTTCTTGACGTCGACGGTGAGCACACCCGACGTGCCCGCGCCGGAGACCACCGCCGGGGGTAGCGTGTTGCTGAACACGCTCGGCACGAAGTCGACGAAGCCCTCGGCGACGTTGATGGTCTGCGACGTCGTGGCCATGTTGTTGGTCGTGTCGTCCGACTCGTCGAACGTGTCGGTCGAGTCGATGAACACGCGGAGGTTGTAGATGTCTTCGGGCAGGTTGACCGGCAGCGTGGTGTTGACGTTGAACGCACGGGACTGGCCGGGGTTGAGGCCGCCGACGTTGAACCCGGCGATCGTGCCGAGGTCGGTGATCCCGCCGTCGATCGCGCTGACGTTGACGCTGACCAGCGTGTTGTTGGGCGTGCGGAGGTTGCCGTTGTTCGTGATGACGATCGGCAGCGTCACCGCGGTGCCGTCGCCCGCGACGACCGCGCTGGGCAGGTTGAGGTTCGCGCCGAACGCGACGGTCAGATCGTTGAATCCCTCGGCGACGTTGATGTTGCTGCTGGTCGCCTCGTTGTTGCCGGTGTCCTCGGTCAGCGGCGTGCTCGACGAGGGGTTGACCTTCACCACCGTCGTGTAGTCGCCGTCGCCCAGGCCGCCGGGCACGGTGACGTTCACGTTGGTCCGCACGACGCCGTTGGGGGCGACGTAGCTGATCGAGCGGTTGTTGTACCGGCCGATCTCCACGTCGTTGCCGCCGCCGACGGGTCGCAGGCACACCACGATGTCGACAAGCTGGCCGACGGGCATGCGCACGTTACCCTCGTTCCTGACATCGACGGTGATCACGCCCGCGGAGCCCGCGCCGGACACCACCGCCGGGGGCAGCGTGTTGGCCACGACGCTCGGCACGATGTCGACGAAGCCCTCGGCGACGACGATCGACTGCGACGTCGTGATTGTGTTGTTGGTCGTGTCGTCCGACTCGTCGAGATCGTCGCCGGAGTCGATGAACACGCGGAGGTTGTAGGTGTCCTCGGGCAGGTTCACCGGCAGCGAGGTGAACAGGTTGAACGCTCGCGCCTGGCCGGGGTTCATGCCGCTGACGTTGACGTTGTCGATCGTGTCGATCACCGTTGTCCCGCCGTCGACCGCGCTGATCTCCACGCTGATGTACGTGTTGTTCGGCGTGCGGAGGTTGCCGTTGTTGGTGATGACGATCGGCAGCGTCAGGTTCGTGCCGTCGCCGGCGACGACCGCGTTGGGCAGGTTGAGGTTCGTGTTGAACGCCGCGACGAGGTCGTAGAAGCCCTCGGCCACGCCGGTCGTCTGCGACGACTGCGTCGTGTTGTTGCCCTCGTTGGACTCGTCGAGCACGTCCGTCGAGTCGATCTCGATGATGTAGCGGAACTCGCCCTCGGGCACGCTGACCGGCAGCGTCGTGTTGAACGTGAACACGCGTGACTGGCCCGGCAGCACGCCGCCGACGTTGACGCCCGCGAACGTGTCGACGAGGAACAGCGGCCCGCCGCCGGTGTCCTGCACGCTGATCCGCGTGACGATCGTCTGGCCCGCGGGGATCGCGACGTTGCCGTTGTTCGTGATCTCCACCGGGATCCGCACCGGCGCACCGTTGCCCGCCACGACGCTCGAAGGGATGATCGGCGTGCCCACGATCGCGGGGCTCAGGTCCACGAAGCCCTCGGCCACGGCGACCATCTGCGACGTCGTGTCGATGTTGTTCTCCTCGTCTGGCTCGTCGAGCAGGTTGTCGTAGTCGACGTGCACCTGCAGCTTGTACGTGCCGTCGACAACGCCCGGCGGCAGCGTGACGTCGAAGTTGTACACGCGGCCGCGGCCCGGCGCGAAGTTGCCGACCGGCACGCTGTTGAACGTCCCGACGACCTGCGTCGCCCCGCCGCTCACCGCCACCGCCGTCACCGTCACGTTCACGCGCTGGGCGCGGTACGTCGGCACGTTGCCGTGATTCGTGATCAGCACCGGCACACGCAGCCGCGTGCCGTCGCCCGAAACGACCGAACTCGGCAGGTTCACCGCGCTGGTGATGTCCGCCTGCAGGTCCACGAACGGATCGTCGACGCTGATCACCATGCCCTCGAGCATGCTCTCGGTGTTCGTCTCGTCGGTGTCCTGCAGCGTGTTGTCCGGGTCGACCTTCACAACGATCGTGTAGTCGCCCTCGTCGAGCCCGGGCGGGAACACGATCGGCACCTTCACGAAGCCGCTCCGACCCGGCGCGAACTTCGACGCGTTGACGTAGACCGGCTGCAGGTTCAGCATCACGTCCTGAGAATCGTCGGTCGCGTCCACCGGGCGCGCGCAGGCGATCACGGGGATGTACGCCGCCCGCGGCGCACGCGACGTGCTCGACGCCGAGTTGCCGATACGCACGAAGATCGCCGCACGCTTCGGCGTGCCCGCCACGACCATGTCCGTCAGGTTCCGCGACGCGCCCGCCACCTCGTTCTGCAGGTCGAAGTCGAGCTGGTTGACCGTGAACGTCCCGGCCTCGAATGTGTTGTTCGTCTCATCGCTCTCCGTGACGCGGTTGTTGCCGTCGACCATCGCCACGATGCGGTAGTTGCCCGGCGTGAGCGTCGGCGGGATCGTCACCGAAAGGGAAAACGGGACGTTGCGCGGCGGGATCAGCGTGCCGAACAGCTGCGTGCGCAGGTGCGTCGCGGTATCGGGATCGAACGCCTGGCCCTCGGCGACCGCAAACAGGTCGACCTGGCTCGGCCCGCTGAGGCTGTTGCCGACATTGCCGACGCTCATGTCGATGACCTGGTTCACACCCGGGTCGGTGTTCGAGAACCGCAAGGGCGCCACGCCCACAACGAGGTCCGCCGACAGCAGTTGTCGCGGCTCGAGCGGCTCGAATGTCGGCTCGCGCTCCGTGGCGTCAGCGTTCGTGGAGTGAACAGTGCCCTCGCGACGCGCGGAATCTGCGCGCCGCCCATTTTCGCCCCTGCGATTCTTCATGTCGACTCGACTCCAGTTGGTCCCGCCCTGATCCTCACGTTCACCTGAAACTGCCGTGGGCGGAGAAATAATTGGGACGAGGGTATCCTCACATCTGGCAATGGTCAACGGGAAATCGCCCAGCCGTGTCGCTTCGTGACCGCCGCCCCCGTCGTTGGCCGCGATCCACCGTGCACGTACAATGATTCCGGCAACGCCGAGTTTTCTCGCGCCGGTAAAGGAGCCGCCGATGTTGAGTTCGCAGCAGGTCTTAGATCGATACTTTCCGGAGGTCCGCGCCTGGCTGATCCAGACCGCCGCCGTGATGGACCGCCTGGACCGCGCCGCCGGCAGCCCCCACGCCGTGCCCGAAGACGAACGCCTCATCCAGTTCTACAAGTCCCTCGAGGTGCTCGCGTCCAACGACCACGAAGCCGACCGCGCCAAGAAGATCCAGATGATCTTCTCCGACCAGACCCCTGCGCCGTCACGCGACTGATCCGCCCCAACCCGAACCCCAAGCCCCCAACCCCGGTTCGCCACATGTATATCATCGACCCCCACATCCACTGCGTCTCCCGCACCATGGACGATTACGAGCGCCTCGCCATGTCCGGCGTCGTGGCCGTGTCCGAGCCCGCGTTCTGGGCCGGGTACGACCGCTCCTGCGCCCAGTCCTTCGTCGACTACTTCCGCCAGCTCACCGGCTTCGAGCCCGGCCGCGCCGCCTCCGTCGGCATCCAGCACTACACCTGGATCTGCATCAACGCCAAGGAGGCGGAGAACGTCACGCTCTCCCGCGAGGTCATCGCCGAGATGCCGAAGTTCATGGACAAGCCCAACGTGCTCGGCGTCGGCGAGATCGGCCTGAACAAGAACACGAAGAACGAGTCCATCATCTTCATGGAGCAGGCGGACTTCGCGGTGAAGAACGGCCACCTGATCCTCATCCACACGCCCCACCTGATGGACAAGTACAAGGGCACGATGATGATCCTCGACATGCTCAAGGAGGTCGGCGCCGACCCGTCCCGCGTGCTGATCGATCACGTCGAGGAGCACACGATCGCCCCCGTGCTCGACCGCGGGTTCTGGTGCGGCATGACGCTGTACCCCGTCAGCAAGATGACGCCCCACCGCGCCGCCGACATGCTGGAGAACTACGGCGGCGAGCGCACGTGCGTCAACGCCGCCGCCGACTGGGGCGTGTCCGACCCGTTCAACCTCCACCGCTGCACCCTCGACTTCCGCGCCCGCGGCCACAGCGAACAACAGCTGCTGGACATCTTCCACAACAACCCCGTGAAGTTCTTCAGCCAGTCGCCGAACTTCAAGGTGAAACCGGTGGTGCTGGGCGAGGGCGAAGAGGCCAAGCCCACTGCAACGCGCGCCGCCGAGGCCACCGTCCGCTGACGTTTAGCGATCGCCCGCAGGGCGATGTGTTTCCGATAGCTGGGATTCAACGAATCCCGGTCTGGCGCGCCGCCCAAACACGTCATCCCTTTCATCAGTGCGCTCGACGACCCGGGATGCGTTGCATCCCGGATACCGCCCTCGACAACTCCCCCGCTTCGCGTTCCAATTCCCACATGCTCAACTTCTATCGATTCCACGCCGACCTGCCGATGCCGCAGCCTGCGCGGCCGGTGTACCGCAAGCCCGAGTCCGGCACAGGCTGGCCCGACCACTGCCCGCCCATCCGCGCGGCGCAGGCGTTCGGTTGGGACGTCATCAACCCCTTCACGATGCGCTTCGTGCGCGACGCCGACGGCGCGTGGGACATCGACGAAGCGGTCGAGGTGCCCAGCGACATCGACCTCGGCGATGGCACGACGCCGCACCCGCAGCTCAACGCGTGGTTCTGGGAACGCGACCAGAAGCTGCCGCACGTGATCTCGCCGAACGTCTACCCGCTCATCCGTCACCAGTGCAAGATCTCCACGTACCTCTACCTGCACACCGAGCCCGGCTGGATGCTGATCATGACCGGCGTGCCCAATCAGCGGCGTGACTGGCGCATCGTCACCAGCCTCATCGAGACCGACTGGTACTTCCCCGCGCACCCGTGGCACACCGTGATCGAGCTGCCGCGCATCGAGGAGTCGGACATCGCGGAGGTCGTGATCCCCGAAAGCGAGCCGCTGTGCCGCCTCGTGCCCGTGCAGCGTGCCGACTACCCGGCGACGGAGATGAAGGGTGAGACCTTCGGCGAGCTGTTCGCCGAGGGGCAGCGGTGGCTCAAGGAGCACGGCAAGAAATCGACCGACGAGACCGCCGACGCCGACTACCTCGACATCACCGGCCAGTACGCCCGCGAGCAGGACAACGCAAAGTTCACCGTCGAAGCGGGTGACGGATCGTGATTGAATCGGTTAGAATCCGCGTCGGTTCACGGGTGATTTAATCGGGGGTTGCCATGTACAACAAGATGCCGCTGTGGGGTAAGCAGGTCTTTCCGACGTTGACTATGGTGCGCGACGAGTCGCCGGTGGTTGAGGACGACTGAGCTCTTGGCGAAAGCGGTTGTCGTCGGATCGGCGTTGATACACTCGGTCCGTGTCGACCGGGTGACCCGGGACTCAAGCGTACAAGGGGATTCCCATGGAGATGTTGGAGCTGTTAGCACGGGTGGGCGAGACTCCTCACTGGGCGCCACTGTTTTTTGCCGGAGTAGTCTTGGCTGGTTTCGTCGCGATCGTCGCCACGCTGCTTATCCGCGAGAAGCGGGCGTTTGACGAGGGTGTCGACGTGGTGTGTTGGATTGTTCAGGCGCACCCGAACCTGTACGCGCCGGGGCCGGCCAAAGGGGGCGGCTTGGCGCACGTGGTGTTCTACCCAGTACCGTACGAGAAGTTCATAGCCAATCGCGAGCAGGCGATCGCGGAGCTTGAGAAACTGGCGGAGAAGACGACGCGATTTCAAAACAGGAAGCCGATCGACGGCGATGAGAGAATCCTGTTCGCCATCACACGCCACGGCGATCCTGTCCGCGGAGTGCACCGTGTTCCGGTTCGCGTCGCCGGCAGGCTTGTCGCCTATCACGGCCCGTTGGGGATCCGCCGCAGCCTGCTTCCGGACAACATACTCACTCAGCCGTTTGTGGTCTGCCGGGTCGCCCACCTCGGCGAGAAGAATATGCAAATCAAAATGGCGCCGTATCCGGTGGATGCGCCACTCGAACCGGGCTTCCTGCCGAGCGTCTTCGCCCACCGTGGCTGCGCGGTCACCAAGGTCCGCGAGGCATTGGTGCAGCAGTGCATCGAGGATCCGGA
Organism: Phycisphaera sp.; assembly: GCA_016125285.1. Taxonomy (GTDB): domain Bacteria; phylum Planctomycetota; class Phycisphaerae; order Phycisphaerales; family Zrk34; genus RI-212. The sequence goes on along the minus strand of WGMA01000019.1, from coordinate 29,339 downwards.
GTATCGCGAGCATCGGACGATGCTCTGCGTGGGCTGCGGGCGTGATGTGCCGATGCGGGATTGTGTCTGGCTGGAGACGGGCGAGAACGTTCTCGAACACATCGAACGCCGCCGCGCCAGTCACGCATCGCTCTGACGCGGCGTTATCCGGCTGGCTCGTCGCGCGACGCGTCGCGTCGAATCGCTTAGACTGCGGGCGAGCCGTTCGACTCTATCGAGGTGCGATCCATGCGACGATTCGTGATGCTGCGGTGCGCCCTGCTGTTGTTGTTCACGATGGCGCTCACCGGCGCGGCCCGGGCCGCCGATGCGCCGCGGCCGAACATCATCTACATCCTGCTCGACGACGCCGGCTGGGGAGACCTGAGCTGTTACGGGCAGCAGAAGTTCACGACGCCGAACATGGACAGGCTCGCCACGGAGGGTATGAAGTTCTCCGACCACTACTCGGGCTCGACGGTGTGCGCGCCGACGCGGTGTTCGCTGATGACGGGCAAGCACACGGGCCACTGCTACGTGCGCGCCAACCGCGAGGTGCAGCCGGAGGGGCAGGCGCCGATGCCGGCCGACATCGTGACGATCCCCCGGTTGCTGCACAAAGCGGGTTACACAACGGGCATGTTCGGCAAGTGGGGTCTGGGCGCGCCGGGCTCGACGTCGGACCCGGTCGAGCACTTCGACGTGTTCTACGGTTACAACTGCCAGCGCGAGGCGCACAACTACTACCCGAGTCACCTGTGGGCCAATCGCAACAAGGTGCTGTTGGACGGCAAGACGTACGCGCACGACCTGATCATGGAGCAGGCGCTGCAGTTCGTGAGGGACAATCAGAGGGGGCCGTTCTTCGCATACCTGAGCGTGACGATCCCGCACGCGTCGATGCACGCGCCGGAGGCGGACATGAAGCCGTGGCGTCAGCGGTTCAGCGCGTTCGAGGGCGTGATCGGCAAGTACGCCGGTCCGCAGGTGCGCAACCCGATCGCGGCGTTCGCGGCGATGATGACGCACATGGACCGCAACGTCGGCGAGCTGATGGCGCTGCTCAAGACGCTCGACATCGACGACAACACGATCGTGCTGCTGACGTCGGACAACGGGCCGCACCTCGAGGGCGGGCACGACCCGAAGTTCTTCGACTCGAACGGCCCGTTCCGCGGCTTCAAGCGTGACCTATACGAGGGCGGCATCCGCGCCCCGCTGCTGGTGCGCTGGCCGGGGCACGTGAAGGCGGGCTCGACGTCGGACCTGCCCAGCGCGCACTGGGACATGCTGCCGACGTTCTGCGCGCTTGCGGGCGTCACGCCGCCGGCCGACCTCGACGGCATCAGCATCCTGCCGACGCTGCTCGACAAGGCCGACGAGCAGACGCGTCACGACTACCTGTACTGGGAGTTCGCCCCGCGCGGCGGCGGACAGGCGGTGCGGATGGATCGCTGGAAGGCCGTGCGGCTGGGCCTGCAGAAGGACGCCGACGCGCCGATCGAGCTGTACGACCTGCGCACCGACATCGGCGAGGAGCACGACGTGGCGAAGGATCACGCGGACGTCGTGGCGAAGATGCGGAGCATTATGACCGCGGCGCACACGCCGTCGGAGACGTTCAAGCTGATCGAGGGCGAGTGATCACGCACGCCTCGCGCGGCGCCGCCGTTTGTCGTAGCAGCAAATCCATTGAAGGGGATCACGCCTCGCGACGGATCAGCACGAAGGTGCGGTCGTCGGTGTGCTGGCGTTCGCCGAGCAGGCGGTTGGTCCAGTCGCAGAGCTTGCCGGCCGCGGCCTCGGCGGACGAGGCGCCTGCGGAGACCTGCGTGGCGACCTGCGTCATCCAGCCGCTCACGCCTAGCTCGCGGTTCTCCGAGTCGCGGATGGACGATACGCCTTCGGTCATCGCGCAGATCCATTGGCCGGGCTGCAGGGTCATGAGCGTGGACTTGACGGGCATGTCGCGCCCGCCGAGCGGCTGACCGGGTCGGGCCGCGAGCGTCGTGGGCGGCACGCCGGCGCCGACGATGAACGGCGGCGCCACGCCCGCGGTGATCGTCTCGACCTCGAAGCTGCTGGTGTCGATCGCCAGCGCCGCCAGCGACGCCTTGACGTCGCCGGGCGGGATGCGGCCGAGCTGATCGTCGACGCGGTTGAACACGTCGACCAGCTCGAAGCCCGCCGCGACGAGCGTGCGGATCATCGTCACCGTCACCGCGAGGTTGACCGACGCGGTCAGTCCCCCGCCGGCGACGTTGCCCACGAGGACGAGCGAACGTCCATCCGCGAGCTCCAGCACGTCGACGAAGTCGCCGCTGATCCAGTGCGACGGATGAAACTCGATCGCGACGTTCAGGCCGGGCACGGTGCCCCAGTGCGACGCGAATCGTTTCTGAATCTTCTGCCCCTCCTCGAGCTCCTGGGCGATCGCCGCCTCGGCTTCGATCTTGTGCTGGGCGCGGAACGCGACCTCGGTCTGATGGAACTGCTGGGCGGCGAGCGTGAGCAGCGCCAGCCAGCCGGGGTCGCCGTAGTCCGGCGGGAAGACCGCGTAGAGCACGTCCATCGACTCCTCGCGCTGCGCCAGCGGCACGGCCATGGCGACCGAGGTGTCGGAGTCGACGATGGTGAGCTTCAACGCGCCCGGGTCGGTCGGCTCGGCATCGCCCTGCGCCAGGACCGGCAGGCCGCTGTGGAACACGGCGCGGAGCAGGCCCTTGGAGAGCGTGGGGCGGTGCCCGCCGCGCGGCGGCAGCTGCGGCTCGCAGAGCTCGACGGTGTCGGGGTCGCTGCCGCTGCGCCCGCGGAGTCGCAGCGCGACCGCCGCCTTGCCGTGGAAGTCCTTGCGGACCATCAGGCGGCAGAGCGACTTGAGCCGCTCGTAGACGTCGTGGTTCTGCATCAGCCGCTCGCCGAACTCCTTGATCGTCGCCAGGTGCGTGGTCTCGATCAGCGTCTCGCCGAGATTGGACAGCGAGCGGATGTGCGTCGCGGAGCGCTCGTCGATCGGGACCTTGGGCATCTCGACGAGACGCAGGTGGAAAGGGCCGATGTTGATGCGGTCGCCGGGCTTGATCGCGGTGTCTTCCGCGACGACGCCGTTGACGTTCGTGCCGGTCGTGCTGTCCAGGTCACGCAGCCACCACACGCCGAACGGGTCGCGTTTCAGCTCGGCGTGCTGCCGGCTGACCTCCTGCGAGCGCAACTGGATGTCACAGCTGGACGAACGTCCGATGACGAACGCCTTGTTCGACAGCAGTGGTACGCGCGAGACCTTGTTCTGCGGATCGGTGATCTCTACAGCGATCTGGGGCGTCTTGAAATCGGTTGTGACTTTCTCTGCAATGGGCACGTCCATAGTTTACCCAATGTCGGGCGGAAAGTGGAAGCGGGTATCGAAGCCCCGGGCGTCGCGGCGGCAAGCTTCGCACAACACCCGCGTTGCGTGCGATCACACGGGGGATATCATCGGGACGTGAACGCCATGGATGCGCAGACGACGCTGGAAGGGAAGCCGCTGGCATGGGCGACGTGGCGCGCCACGCTCGTGCTCACGCTCGCCGTCCTCGCCGCACGCGTCGTCTTCCTGCTCGTCAGCCCGCTCGAGCTCACCGGCGACGAGGCCCACTACTGGGAATGGTCGCGCCGCCTCGACCTGTCCTACTACAGCAAGGGGCCGGGTGTAGCGTGGACGATCTGGGCGACCACGCACCTGTTCGGCGACACCGCCTGGGCCGTGCGCCTCGGCGCGGCCCTCAGCGGCGCCGTCACGATGCTCGTCCTCGCGCAACTCGGACGCGACTGCTCCGACGGCGACGACCGCGTCGGCTTCTTCGCCGCGCTCGCCTTCGTGCTCGCGCCGGGCTTCGCCGCGATGAACCTGCTGATGACCATCGACGGGCCCTACCTCATGTGCTGGGCCCTGGCGAGCTGGGCCGCGTATCACGTCACGCGGCGGATCGAGTCAGGCGGCAACGCGACCGGCCCGATGATCGCCTTCGCCGCGGCGCTCGGCGTCGGATTCCTCTACAAGTACACCATCCTGCTGCTGATCCCAGGCCTGTTGATCTACCTGCTGATCCGCCGACGCCGCCTCCGCGTGACCGGCGCGAACGCGCTCGGCGTGCTGCTCGCCCTCGTCGTGTTCGCCGCGGTGATCAGCCCGGTGATCATCTGGAACGCGCGCGAGGGCTGGCCAACCGTCCGCCACCTCATCGGCGCGATCGGCCTGCCCGGCGGCGACATGTCGCAGGCCGTCGCCAACGAACACGCGTCGTACAGCCCGGTGTGGACGCTCGAGCTGATCGGCGCGCAGATCGGCCTGATGGGCCCGCCCCTGTTCACGCTCATCGTCGCGTCCGTCGTGTGGGCGATGCGGAACCGCGGCGGGAATCGCGACGAGCCGAGCGGCTGGCCCGCCGAGCTGCTGATGATCTGCATCGGCACGCCGGTGCTCGTGTTCTACTTCGTCATCTCGTTCATCCACGAGACGCAGGGCAACTGGCCCGTCGCGGGGTTCGTCACGCTGCTGGTGCTCGTGGCGCGGCGCGTCGTCGGCGAGCTGCCGCGTTACCACGACATGGTGCGCGACTGGCTCGCCCTGGCGCCGGACGAGCGGCCGAAGATGGGCCTGCTGCGCCAGAAGCCCGAGACGGTGTGGCAGGTCGCGTGGCACTGGACCGTCGCGTTCGGCATCGGCGCGCAGATCGTCATCGTCGCCATCGCGTTCGCCACCGCGTCGCCGATGCTGCAGAAGACGAAGCTCATCGGGCGCCTCTACGGCACCGAGCCGTTCGCCGCCGCGCTCGCCGATGAGATCCACCGCGTCGAACAGAAGACCGGCGTCGAGCCCATCGTCATCGCAGACCGCTACGGCGAGGCGAGCCTGCTGGCGTTCTACCTGCCCGGTCACCCACGCGTGTTCTGCGCGCAGCGTTACTTCGGCGACCGCGCCAGCCAGTACGACTTCTTCGCCGACACCAACCTCGCCGACCCGGCGCTGATCGGTCGACCGGCGGTGGTCATGCGCTCGTCGCAGGCCGCGTGGCAGCGCGCATTCGTTGCAGATACCATGGACCCGATCGAACTGCCCGAGTCGAGCACACGCGGGCAACGGTGGCGGCAATCGGACAACCACTACTACGTGATCTGGAAGTTCGGCGGACTCAAGGCCGACCCGTCCGACAAGCCCGACAGTCTCGACGCCGACACGCCACGCTGATCCGCTCGCTCCGTGGAGACCCATGACGCCAACCCTCGCACAGCCCTGGTGGCGACAGCCGCACAACCGCCACGCGATCCTCATCGCCGTGACCTGCGCGCTGACGTTCGGCCTGATCGCCGCCTTCGCGCTGGACTACGTCGTGTGGGCCCTGCTCAACGAACGCGAGTACCGCGAGTCCGACAAGTTCCGCCTGCTCAAGGCCGCCGGCTACCTGCCGACGTGGTTCCTGATGGGCGCAGCGCTGGTGCTGATGGACTGGCCCCGCAAGGCGATCGATGGCCTCGGCGTGGCGATGCGTCGCGGCGTGCTGCTCGTCGTGTCGGCGACCGCCGGAGGCCTGTCGTCCGAGCTGCTCAAGCTGGTGCTGCGCCGCGAGCGCCCGCCCAAGCCGCCGCACGGCGAGTGGACCGGCCTGTACCACTGGATCGGGTTCGACGACGCCGACCACGTGCTGTCGACCGCCGGCCTGTCGATGCCGTCGAGCCACTCGTCGATCGCGTTCGGCGCGTGCTGGATGCTGTGCCTGCTGTTCCCGCGCGCCACGCCGGTGTGGCTGTTCGTCGCCGCGGGCTGCGCGACCACACGCCTGCTCGATCACGCGCATCACCTCAGCGATGTGTACGTCTCGATGATCACGTCCGGCATGATCGCCGTGGCGCTGTGGGCGTGGTACGAGCACATGCTCGTCGTCTGGCGTCGCGCGGACGACGCGGCGCTGCTCGACGCGGTCACCGCGGGCATCGCCGACGCGCCGGTCACGCCGGCCGTCGAAGTGACAACGCCCGTCACGCCGACACCGTCGGCCCCGATCGAAACGCCGGTCGCGCCCGCCGCACCCGCCATGCGCCGTTCCCCTCTCCCCTCGGGAGAGGGCGAGGGTGAGGGCCGACCGCACACCGACGCCGCGCCAGAATTCGAGCGCGACGCCGACGGCCTGATCAACGACCCCGACGCGATGCGCGCGCCGCGCACGCCGCGCGACCCGGCGATCTTCGTCTTCATCGGCGCGATCATCGCCACCGCCCTGCTGCTGCTCATCGGCGTGGTGATCGGCACGATGAGCTACTGGTCGCATCGCTGACACGCCGCCATCCGCCGCAGCGCGATCACGCGTCCGGTTGAGACCCGCGCGCGACACGGATACGCTTACGGCATCGCACGACCTGTTTCACTCCGCGCAACCGAGGGCACGACAACTTGGCTAATCCCAAAACCCAGAAGCGGTACGACGTGATCATTGTCGGCAGCGGCGCGGCGGGCGGCATGAGCGCCTACGTCCTGGCGCACCACGGCATCAAGGTCCTCATGCTCGAGGCCGGTCGCGACTACGACCCGGTCAAAGAGACCCCGATGTTCCAGACGCCCAAGGACGCGCCCCTCCGCGGCGCCGGCACCGACGACAAACCTTTCGGCTACTACGACGCCACCGTCGACGGCGGATGGCAGGTGCCCGGCGAACCCTACGAGGGCGGCCCCGGCACGAAGGCCGACTTCTGGTGGTGGCGCGCCCGCATGCTCGGCGGCCGCACCAACCACTGGGGACGCATCTCGCTGCGCATGGGCCCGTACGACTTCAAGCCCCGCTCGCGCGACGGACTCGGCATCGACTGGCCCATGACGTACGACGACGTGTCGCCCTACTACGACAAAACCGAAAAGCTCGTCGGCATCTTCGGCTCACGCGAGGGGCTCGAAAACACGCCCGACTCCCCGCCCGGCGTCCTGCAGCCGCCGCCGAAGATGCGCGGCTGGGAGCTGCTCGTCCGCAAGACCTGTAAGCCGATGGGCATCCCCGTCGTCCCCATCCACAAGGCGATCCTCACGCAGCCCATCAACGGGCGCAGCAAGTGCCTCTACGCCACGTTGTGCGGGCGCGGCTGCTCCGTCCGCGCCAACTTCCAGTCTACCACCGTCCTGCTGCCCCCCGCTCAGGCCACCGGCAACCTCGACATCATCACCGACGCCATGGTCCGCGAGGTCAACATCAACAAGGACGGCCAGGCCACCGGCGTTACCTTCGTCGATCGCACCACGCTCAAGGACGTCGAAGCCAAGGCGCGCGTCGTCATCCTCTGCGCCTCAGGCTGCTCCTCGGCGCGCATCCTGCTCAACAGCAAGTCCAACATGTTCCCCGACGGACTGGCCAACTCCTCCGGCCTCGTCGGGCGATACCTCATGGACACCGTCGGCGCGCACGTCAGCGGGCAGGTCCCCGCGCTCGAAAACGTCCCGGCTCACAACGAGGAAGGCGTCACCTCCGCGCACTCCTACGTGCCGTGGTGGCTGTACAAGGAGCAGCTCGCCGGAAAGCTCGACTTCGCGCGGGGGTATCACATCGAGATGGGCTCCGGCCGCATGATGCCCGGCATGGGCTCCTTCCACGGACTCGAACACTACACCGAGGGCACGTACGGCAAGCAGTTCAAGAAGGACGCCCGCCGCTACTACGGCTCGTTCATCGGCTTCTCCGGCCGCGGCGAGATGATCCCCAACGAAGACTGCTACTGCGAGATCGATCCCTCCGGCAAGAAGGACAAGTACGGCATCCCCGTGCTCAAGTTCCACTGGAAGTTCTCGAAACACGAGATCAACCAGGCCAAGCACATGGTCTCGACGTTCAAGGAAATCATCGACGCGATGGGCGGCCGGGTCACCGGCGAAAAACCCATCTACCCCGGCGGCGCGATCATCCACGAGGTCGGCACCACCTGCATGGGCGACGACAAGACCAAGTCCGTCCTCAACCAGTACTGCCAGTCCTGGGACGTGCCCAACCTCTTCGTCACCGACGGCGGCCCCTTCGTCTCCAACGCCGACAAGAACCCGACGCTCAGCATCATGTCCATCGCCTGGCGCGCGTGCGATTATCTGGCGTCGGAGATGAAGAAGGGGACGTTTGGATGAAGACGACCGTTATGGATGTCGATCTATGCATCAAACCCGAAGGCGAGGAATCCTCCGTTATGGAGGAAGTCAAAGCCGCCCTGCTTCAGATTGACGGTGTGTCGGGCATCGATTGGCGACGCGAGGGATACAAGGTGGTGATGAATATCACGATCAACTTCGCTTCGAGTGATGGGTTCCATGCGATTGACCGGAAGATCTTCAGATATCTCAACCCGCTTACGAGCGTGGTTGTATCGGGACGAAGTCGCATTCTCACAGACATCTATGGTGCCGACTAGCGACGTAGGTCCCGTCCCGGCAAGACATCGCAATCGTACAACTGTCCCGCCAGGGCGGGATCTTCGCACTGCCCGAATGTGATCCGGAGGTCCGAATGACGATTGAAGCGTGCCTTGGTCGACTGCTTGAGCGACTAGAGTCCCTTACAGCCGATCATGAAGAGCTTTTTGATTCCGAGTGTCGAGAAAGAATGGGTCTTTCGATCATGAACGGCTTTGTGCGAGGCCAAGGCACGCAAGCAGTGGCCGCGGATTTGGGGTTGTCTACGGATGAAGCTAATCGAGTGGCACAAGCGGCTCTTGCGGAGTTCGTCATAGAGGCCCACCGGATCGCCAATGCGCGGGCTCTGACCTTCAAAGATCGATTGAATGCATTCCAGAACGACGCCGTGGTAACGAATCGCGGAAATGACTACGAAGAGTTTTTCGGTCACACGCCCCCCGAGTTCTACGACAACCGTGGCAACGTCGTGCGAACGAGGTGACCTATAAAGTGAGCACCACCATGAAACCCATCCTCATCACCCTCCTCGCAATCACCGCGTCGCTCGGCACCGCGCGGGCTGACGACAAGCCGCTGTGGGACCTGGCGCGCGACGCGATCCCGGCGGAACTGCAGTCCGGCGCGATCACCAAGACGGACGGCGGGGTCGTCCTCAAAGACGGCGCGGCGTTTGGCGTGCCGGCGAGCGCGTTTCCGGATCAGAAGAACTTCGTCGTGCAGGTCACGATCGAACTGCCCGAGCTCGTGGAGGACTCGCTGCTGACGGTCATGAGCAAGCAGACCGGCGGCGAGGCCGACGACGGGTTCACGGTGGACACGAACTACCGGGCTAAGCCGTACTACGCGCGGCGGATCGGGTCGTACGTCAACAACATCTTCATGACCGCCCGCGGCATCGGCGGGTCGCAATCGCCGAAGGTCGACACGCCGTACACGTTCACGCTGGCGGTCCGCGACGGGTACGCCACGTTCTACCTCGACGGTCGGCCGTACAAGAAGTGCTTCATGGAGATGACGCCGAACGACGCGCCGATGTGGATCGGGCGCAATCTCAAGGGCAAGGCGACGCCGATGCCCGCGGTGATCCGTAGCGTGAAGGTGTACGGGCCGACGTTCAAATACGTGTCGGACAAGGAGAACGACAGCGACGACCCGCGCGGCGCGGTGGCGGGCAAGGGCTGGGCGCTGGACGTGCCGAAGGTCGAGCACGAAGACTGGCCGAAGGTGCTGATCTACGGCGACTCGATCTCGATGGGCTATCGCGGCCCGTTCATCCCCGAGATGCTCAAGCACCACGTGTACGTCTTCCACTGCGTCCACTTCGTCGGCGGCGACGTGCCGGTCGCCGCGCTGACGGAGATGGCCGGCCGGTACAAGTTCGACGCGATCGTCTTCAACAACGGCCTGCACTCGCTGCACTGGACGCCCGACAAGGTGTCCGACCAGGTCGTCCACGACCGCATGCGCGACCTGGCCCGCTGCTTCAAGACCGGCGCACCGCAGGCGAAGATCTACTACCTGCTGACCACGCCCCACACCGCGCCGAAGCCCGCGAAGGACCAGCCCGTCAACAGCCTCGGCGACAAGAACGACGTCGTCGTCCGCCTCAACACGATCTCGAAGCAGGTCATGACCGAGGAGCAGATCGAGGTGATCGACGTCTATTCGATCCTGTCGAAGAAGCTCGAGCTCGCCGCGGGCGACGGCTACCACTGGACCCGCCCGGCGTACGAGATCATCACCAGCGCGATCGCGAAACGCGTGCTGCCCGTGCTGGGCAGGTAGTCCGCGGGCCCGGCAATTCTTTATACTCACCCCCGCCGACGTCGAGTCACCTACGATGGTGACGTGCGTTGGACCGGGAGGCGATGAACGTCATCCCGAGACGAGGTCAAGGAGCTTAGGCAATGTCACAGAACAACGGGCCGACACGTCGGCAGTTCATGGAGTCCGCGGCGGTGACGTCGGCGGGGTTGATGGCGCTGAGCGCGATGGGTGAGACACGCGGCGAGGCCGGCTCGGCGGGCGCGGCGGCGTTCCGCGGCGACTTCGCGAAGACGCCCGACCGCGTGTGGGCCGGGCCCGAGTACTGGGCGAACCCGATGGAGGACTGGCGCGTCGCCGACGGTCAACTGGAGTGCATCAGCCGGGCCGACGACCGCAACGTGCACCTGCTCAAGCACCAGATGGCGCCACGCGCCGAGGCGTTCGAGATGTCCGTGCGGCTGGGCATGACACACACGGGCAAGAACGGCTCGGGCGGGTTCAGGTTCGGCATCCACGACGAGGTCAACGACTACCGCGGCAACTGCTTCTTCGGCGGCGGCTGGGTCGCGCTGGTCAAGTCCAACCGCACGCTCATGCTGGCGGGCGCGACGGCGAAGCTCGACGACGCGGCGGACCTTGCGGACATCACGCTGAAGCTGTCGGTCAGGCCGGCCGGCGACAAGCACGCCGCGACGCTCACCGCCACGAACGCCGCGGGCAAAACGGTCGGCCAGGTCGACGCCGAGATCAAGGCCGCGCCGGACCAGCTCTACGGCAACGTCGCGCTGGTCAACAATCACGGCAACGCGAAGGACGGCTCGCAGTGCCGGTTCAACGCGTGGACCGTGTCCGGCGACAAGTTCGACTACCACCCGCAGCAGGCGTTCGGGCCGATCCTGTTCGCGTTGCACACGCTGAGCAACAGCCGCGGCGACGACGGCTACGTGATGAAGATCACCGCGCAGCTGCCGCCGATGGGCAAGACCGACCCGCAGAGCGTCACGCTGGAGGTGCAGCGCGACGGCAAGTGGACGCGGCTTGCCGAGCAACCCGTCGACGCCGACGCGTGCACCGCGACGTTCCGCATCGCGAAGTGGGACCCGACGGTCGCCACGCCCTACCGCCTGGTGTACGGCGACGCGCAGTACGCCGGCACGATCCGCAAGGAGCCGCTCGACCGCCCGCTGGTGATCGGTTCGCTGACGTGTCAGTTCTACCACGGCTTTCCTTACGAGCCGGTCGCGCGGAACCTGGCCACGGCCGACCCGGACATGCTGTACTTCTCCGGCGATCAGATCTACGAGCCCAACGGCGGGTACGGCATCATCCGCAACCCCGCGGACCGCGCGATCCTCAACTACCTGCGCAAGTGGTACCTGTTCGGCTGGGCGTTCGGCGACGTGATGCGCGACCGGCCGACCGTCTGCCTGCCCGACGATCACGACGTGCTTCAGGGCAACATCTGGGGCGAGGCCGGCAAGCCGATGCGCGAAGGCGGCAGCACGTCGAGCGACGGCGGGTACATGGAGCCGGCCCGCATGGTCAACGTCGTCCACCGCACCAACTGCGGACACAACCCCGACTTCTTCGACCCCACGCCCGTGCAGCAGGACATCAGCGTCTACTACGGCGACATGGTCTACGGACGCGTCAGCTTCGCGATCGTCGCCGACCGGCAGTTCAAGTCCGGCCCGGAATTCGTCGACACCGGCAAGGGCCGCGGCGACTGGGTCCCCGATCCGAACTTCGACACCTCCACGCTCGACAAGCCCGGCCTCGAGCTGCTCGGCGATCGTCAGCACAAGTTCCTCGAACACTGGGTCGGCGATTGGCGCGGCGCGGATATGAAGGTCCTGCTCAGCGAGACCGTCTTCGCCAACGCCGCCACGCATCACGGCAATCACGACAACTTCCTCCTGGCGGACCTCGACTCCGGCGGCTGGCCGCAGACCCCGCGCAACCACGCGCTGCGCATCATCCGCAAGGCCTTCCCGATCCACCTCAACGGCGACCAGCACCTCACCACCCTGCTGCAGTACGGCGTCGACGAGCAGCACGACGCGTTCTGGTCGTTCACCTCCCCGGCGATCAGCAACATCTACCAGCGCTGGTGGCGCACCGACGAGATCAAACGCCCCGTCGCCAACCGCCCCGATCACAACCTGCCCAACACCGGCGAGTACCGCGACGGCTTCGGCAACCTGCTGTACATGTACGCCGTGGGCAACCCCGTAGGCACCGGCCGCGGCAAGAGCAACCGCTACGACTGGGCCGACGACCGCACCGGCGGCTTCGGCGTCATCCGCGTCGACCGCGCCAAACGCACCTACACCTGCGAGTCGTACCGCTTCCTGATCGACCTGAACAAGCCCGGCGACGCCGACCAGTACCCCGGCTTCCCCCACACCATCGCCCAGCGCGACAACTACGCCCGCAAGATCACCGGCCGACTGCCCAAGATCACCGCCGACGGCGTCAAGCAACCCGTGCTCAAGGTGATCGACCAGTCGACCAACGAACTGGTCTACGCGATCCGCCTGACCGACAGCAGCGTTGAGCCATGGGTCTTCGGCGACAGCGTTTATACCGTCCAGCTCGGCGACCCGGACACGGACCAGTGGACCACGCGCAAGGACCAGAAGCCGGTGTGACCCGATCAAAGCGGCACGGCATGCGTGGTTTCGAACGCAGATTGCCCGAAGAGTGCGATGAATCCGCCGCAATGCGCGGCGTCGGGCACACTGTTGAGCCACGGCACGATTTGCGATTACAATCTGAGGCTGATTTGATGCGTCTCTAGGGTGTCTGGGAGAAAGAATGACAACGAACCTGCAATCGGAAGATTCTGCCGAGTCGATCCTCGAGCGGTTTGGGCTGTCCAGTGGTCACGGCTTTCTTTATGAGGCGACGGATCGACTGCCAGCGGAGTTCGCTGCGTGGGAGATGATCGCCGGACGACTGACGTCGCTGCTGGCGATCGACGGGGTCCGGGACGCGGTCGCGGCGATGCCCGAACTCGACTGCACGCCGCTGCTCGATTCACCGGCGGACCTGCGGCGTGCGAAGCTGCTGTTGAGCACCATGACGCAGACCTACGTCTTCGGTTCGCGTCAGACCACGACCCACCTGCCGCCGCAACTGGCTCGGCCGTTGTACGCCGTGTCGAACGCGCTGGGTGTGCCGCCGATCATGAGCTACGCGGACTACGTGCTTTGCAACTGGCGGCTGCTCGATCCGGCCGCTGGCTTCACCCTGTCGAATATCGCTACGCGCATCAACATGTACGGCGGCACCGACGAAGCGTGGTTCATCCTGGTCCACGTGGCGGTCGAGGCGCAGGCGGGCGGGCTGCTCGATCTGTGCGTCCGCCTGCATCAGGCCGCCGAAGCGTCGGACGTCGAGACGCTAACCGGGCTGCTCTCGGCGTTGGGGGACGGCATCGTCGCGATGACGGCAACGTTCGAGAAGATGCGAGCGAGCTGCGATCCGACGGTCTACTTCCTGCGCGTGCGGCCCTTCACGCACGGGTGGACGAACAACCCCGCGCTGCCGGGCGGCATGCGTTACGACGGCGTCGATGCGTTCGACGGTCCGCAGAGCTTCCGCGGCGAGACCGGCGCGCAGAGCACCGTTGTTCCGGCTATCGACGCGGCGGTCGGCGTCGAGCATCCCAACGATCACCTCAACGACCACCTCCGCGACATGCGCGACTACATGCCGCCGGCCCATCGTGAGTTCCTGGAGTGGATGGAAACCTCGTCGGTCCGCACACTGGTTCGTGAGCGCGGCGACGCCGGGCTCACGTCGACCTACAGCGCGTGTATCAGGCAACTCGCTGAGTTCCGCAACGTCCACCTGAAAATCGCGCACGACTACGTCTACGCGCACAAGGGGTCCGCGATCGACAGCGCCTCCAATCCGGCCTCGGTCGGAACCGGGGGCACGCCGCCGATCGACTACCTGCGTCACCACCGCGACGCCACGATCCGCGCCACCGACCCGGGAGTCGAATGATGTCGGCGCTTTCAAGCATCATGGACGCCCCCGAGACGCGCGCGGCCCACTGCCGGGACACGCTGTGGAGGCGCTTCGACGAACAGGCAACGCTGACCCCCGAACGCTGCGCCGTGCAGATCGGGCGGCAGCAGCTGACGTACGGTCAGCTACGCGACAGATCGCTCCGTGTCGGCTGCGAGATCCTCGATCGGATCGGCAAGGGCAATCAGCCGGTCGTCGTGCTGATCGACAAGTCGCTCGATCAGATCGTGGCCATGCTCGGCGTCCAGGCCGCGGGCAAGATCGCCGTGCCTATTGATGGCGAACGAGCTCCGGACCGCGTCCGCGCCATCATCGCCGAAACCGAGCCACAGCTGGTGATCATCCGTTCGAACGACGGCCCGGTGCGGGATTGGGGCTTCCCCGCCGCGGACCTCGCTTCGCTCGAATCCGCCCAAACCGGCGCGACGGACCACGCGAGCCACGATCCCGACGACCTGGCCACGATCCTGTACACCTCCGGATCAACCGCGAGACCCAAGGGGGCGACGCGGTCGCACGCGAACTGGCTACACGCAGTGCTTCGATTCAGTTGCGCGCTGAGGGTCCAAGACGGCGACCGCCTCTACCGTCCCGGATCGTTCACCTTCGCCGGCGGCCAGCGCGCGCTGTACTGCGCACTGATCAACGGCATGACCATGGTGTCCGATCGGCACGTCGACGATCTCAAAGACTTCGCCCAATGCCTGCGCGACGAGCGGATCAACATCCTGCACACACCCGTTCATATGCTGCGGCGTCTGGTCGACTCGGCGAACGGAGTCGAGCTTGCCGATCTGCGAGAAGTGTTTGTCGCCGGTGACGGACTGCCCTCCGAACTGGCACGCCGCTTCCTGAGCCGCTTCCCCGATCGCCCGCGACTGATCCACGCGTTGTCGCTCACCGAGACCTCGACGGTCCGTCAGGCGGTTGTCAATTGTGACACCGCCTTCGATGAAGAGTTCGTTGGCGTCGGCCTGCCTGTCGAGGACATGGACGTGCTGATCGTGGACGACGCGCTGCGGCCGCTGCCCGCCGGGTCTGTCGGCCAGGTCGGGGTACGCAGCCGATACCTGATGCAGGGCTATTGGCGTCGGCCCGACCTGAACGACGCCGCCTTCTTCGACGATCCCGACGGCGGCCCGAACCGCGTGTATCTCACCGGCGATCTCGGGGTGATCGACGCCACCGGCGAGCTGCGCCTCCGCGGCCGACGCGATCACCGCGTCAAGATCCGAGGCTATACGATCGACCCGGCCGAGGTCACCGCTGCGCTGCTGCGGCTCGACGGTGTGGCCGACGCCGTCGTGCTCGGCCAGGTCGACGACAACGGCGACGACGTCCTTGCGGCTCATGTCGTGCCGAGCCCCGGACGCACGATCACGGTCGCCCAGATCCGCCGAGGCCTGTCGCCGATGATCCCCGCGTACATGATCCCGCGGTACGTGGCCTTCCTGGACAACCTGCCCCGCTCCGGACACGGAAAGGTCGACCGCACCCGCCTCACGCCGATCACCTTCCAGGATCGCCCCGCGCTCGACCAGCCTTACGTCCCGCCGTCCGACGACGCCGAGATCCTGATCGCCGCGATCTGGCGGGACCTGCTCCGCGTCGGCGAGCTCGGCGTTCACGACGATTTCTTCGAACTCGGCGGCCATTCGATGTTGGCCATCGAACTCGCCACGGCTCTCGAGAAGACGTTCGGGACCACCGTGCCGCTGGCCGACCTGTTCGAGTCTCCCACCGTGGCGAAGATGGCGCGGCGGCTGAAGGCCGCCGGCGGCGCGTCCCGCGCGGTGCGCGCCGTGGCGCTGCAACCCGCGGGCCCTGGCACGCCGCTCTTCTGCCTCGCCGGCCTGCACGCCTACCGCGAGCTCGCCCGCGCGCTCGGCGCCGATCATCCGGTCTACGGCGTCTACGCCGCCGACGAGGCGACGACCGGCGACACCGCCGAACCCGCAACCCAGGCGACGATCCAGCGACGCGCCGCCCGCTACGTCGAGGTCATCCGCCAGCAACAGCCGACCGGACCCTACCGACTGGCGGGCCACTCGGCCGGAGGCATCTACGCCGTCGAGGCCGCGCGGCAGCTTCAGCAGCAGGGCCAGACCGTCGCCTTCCTCGGCCTGATCGATACCTGCTACGCCGGCAGCCGGCGCTTCGGCCGAACACACTGGTTCGTCGATCACCTCCGGCAAGCCCGCCGCATCCCCCAACGACTGGCCCTCCGGTGGGATCGCCTGCGACAGCCCGCAGACAACGACGAACCCGACACCCCGCTCACCCGGCGCCGCAGGCTCTACAAGATCTCCGGGGTGTACCAACCGAGCGCGGTCGACTGCGGCGCGGTGGTGTTCGTCGCCGAAGAGCAACGCCTGCACATCGGCTACCGCTGGCTACCCGATCTCGGCTGGAGCCGGTGGTTCGCCGGCGGGTGCCGCGTCGAAACGACACCCGGTTCACACATGGCGATGCTCCGAGGCGACAACGCCGTCAAACTCGCCGAACGCATGCGACCCTACCTGCGGCCCGAGTCCGCCTGACCCGGCGGCGCACCGCGTAATCCCGCGATCCGATACAATCACCATCGGGCACGAGCCGTCGCCTTCCCGGCGGGCGGTGATGGCGCCTCTTTCAACGACACCGATCGAAGGGCACGATCATGAATCAGACGCACACGGCGCGGCGCGCGGGGTTACACGTCGTCATGTTGATGCTGACGGCCATGCCGCTGTCGGCCTGCGCGCGGGAAGAGCCGGCGGCAAAGCCCGCGGCGAACGCCGTGGCGACGAAGACGCAGTCGACGAACCCCGATGCGGCGACACCCGCACCCGCCGAGCCGCAGCCCGCGCCGCCGGCGATCGTCGACCCGGTCATCGGCACGTACCACTGGCCGAACGGCACGAAGGGCGTCGACGCGTTCGGCCAGTGGCTCGGCCGCGACACGGTGTGGGGTCTGGACTTCATCGGCGCCGAGACGTGGGACAGCGTCGGCTGGCCGACGTGGTGGCTCGACGCGTGGTCGAAGTGGGTCGAGGCGAAGCCCGGCCGACGGCTGATCTTTTCGATCCCGATCCTCGCCGGCCCGGTCGACGGCAGCGGCCCCACGCAGGGCGCGAAGGGCGTCGGCGTGCCGGTGTCGCTCGAGCGCGGCGCCGCCGGCGAGTACGACCAGCACATCCGCGACCTGGCGAACAACCTCGTGAAGTACGGCCTGGGCGACACGATCCTCCGACCCGGCTGGGAGTTCAACGGCGACTGGTACGCGTGGCGCGCCAAGGGCAGGACCGACGCGTTCATCGCCTACTGGCGGCGGATCGTCACGACGATGCGCAGCGTGCCGGGCGGTGACGCGCTGAAGTTCTGCTGGAACCCGACGCTCGGCGATCAGCAGTTCTCCGCCGACGAGGCCTGGCCCGGCGACGAGTACGTCGACTACGTCGGCGTCGACGTCTACGACGAGACGTGGATCGACGGCGCGTACCCCCTGCCCGCGGACGCCAGCGCCGAGGAGATCGAACGCCGCCGGCTCAAGGCGTGGAACGACTGGCACTACGGCTCGAAGCGCGGCCTGGCGTTCTGGTCACAGTTCGCCAAAGACCACGGCAAGCCGCTGGCGATCCCCGAATGGGGCGTCGTCCGCGCCAACCACCAGCACTGCGGCCTCGACAACCCGCTGTTCATCGAACGCATGCACGCGTTCATCACCGACCCAGCGAACAACGTGGCGTTCCATTGCTACTTCGACGTCAACACCGACGACCTCCGCCACCAGCTCTCCCCCGGCATCCCCGACTCCGGCCACCGCGAAGGCACGGAGTTCCCCAACGCCGCCAAACGCTTCCGCGAGCTGTTCGGCACGGAGAAGTGAACACGCGTAGCGGCACGGCGACTTGTTGTGTCGCGCCGGTTTTCGCGACACGCACGCCGCGTGCGCGCGCACGGCGTGACACGCGAAACGCGCTGTTTTCTGCCCCTTTCGCGCGCTGAAAATGATCGTTTAGGCGCGTTGGTGACCGGGTCGCGCCCCATAGGCGCCCCTTTCGCGCCCCATTGATGTACCGTCAAAATGGCACGCGCGGGACGATCCGCGGCGCAAAACAACGACTTGCGCGCGTGACGGGGTGATGAAACGTCGTAAGTCACGTGTTGACCGTCGCGGCGCGCGTCGGCGGCGGTGATCGATGCGGCGGCGCGCACGGCACGACAAGCCGGATCTGCGACACGCGTGCGCCGGTTATGGGCGGTCGGTCGATCTGGGGTAGCCGTAGTACCGGTTCTGCCGCCCCGCCGCGAGCGCGAATACGCGGAGTTGGCTGTCGGACAGCTCGGTCTTCCAGCGTTCGCCGGAGAACGGGTTCATGTCCTGCTTCTGGTAGTAGTCCCAGTCCTTGCGCTTCTTGCCGGGCTTCTGGTGGTAGTGCAGCTGGTCGTGCCCCTGTTCGTCGGCGACGGTCTTGAGCAGGCCGATGGACCCGCCGAGCAGGTGGTCGACGTTGCGCCACACGGCGAGCATCTCGGGCTCGAAGGGCATGCCGATCGCGTCGCACACGCGGCGGAGTTCGCCGGGCGTGTCCGCGGTGGCCTTCTCGTAGAGGACGCGCGTCTGCGGGCGCCCGGCGTAGCGCGACAGCAGGCGGAGGTCGCGCCTGGTCGACCGCGCCCAGTTGCGCGACTCCTTGAAGACCTTCGCGTCGCTGCGCTTGCGGAGGGTCGACGCGAGGATCGCCCGTCCGTCGCGCACGAGGTGGACAAACGTGGAGGTTACGCCGTCGCGGTCCTGCTGGTCGAGGTAGTCCAGCGAGTTGTTGACCACGAGGTAGCGATTGCCGGTCATGCGGGCGATCTGGTGGAAGGCGTTCTCGCCGGAGGTCTTGTCGAATTGCGTCCACAGCGGGCACTCGACGCCGTGGAACTTGCACTCGGGAGCGCCGTGCTTATCGATGACGGTCATCTCGCCGACGCTGAACGCTTCGCTGTGTGCGCCGAGAAGCAGGTTGAGCCAGGTGGAGCCGGAGTACGACGTCGAGATGACGTTGACGACGGTGATGTCGGGTGTGGCGGTCGTGTTCATGGCTTGGTCGGCGGCAGTATAATGGGTCACCCGTGACCGTGCGCCGCGGCATGTCGGCACGCGTGGCGAGCGGCGCACGATGACCGGACCGGGCGGAATGCGTTACACTGCGGTGCGACGCGAGCGACACTCGACCTGGAGGCACGCATGAGTGATCAGCAGCAACCCGTCAACCTGACGATCGACCGGCGTGAGGCGCTGAAGTGGATGGCCACGGCGTCGTCGGTCATCGCGGCGATGCACACGAACACGTTCGGCGCGGACACCGGGCCGGACGCCGTCGGCTCGGGCCCCGGCACGGCGCGGCCCTACGGCACGGACCCCGACCTGCTCAAGGGCGAGGTGACCTGGCCGCGGACGATGACGCCGGAGCAGCTGAAGACGACGTCGGCGTTGTGCGACGTGATCATCCCGGAGGACGAGAAGTCGCCCGCCGCGTCGAAGGTCGGCGTGCCGGACTTCATCGACGAGTGGATCAGCGCGCCGTACGACGGGCAGCGGCACGACCGCGGCGTCGTGATCGGCGGGCTGGCGTGGCTGGAGGCCGAGTCGGCCAAGCGGTTCGGCAAGGACTTCGCGTCGCTCAGCGAGGAGCAGCAGCACGCGATCTGTGACGACATCTGTTACCTGCCGAAGGCGAAGCCGGAGTTCAAGCAGGGCGCGGTGTTCTTCGCGGTGATGCGGAACCTGGCGTCGAGCGCGTTCTACACCACGCCGGAGGGCTGGGCGGACATCGGTTACATCGGCAACGTCCCGCAGGCGGAGTTCGCGGGGCCCCCGCCGGAGGTGCTCAAGCATCTGGGGCTGACGGCGGAGGATCTGCCGCGCTGATTCGACACCGGTCCTTGAGTCGGCGCACGCGGCGGCGTACATTGCAGGGACAGGACATGAGGTCCGTCTTACATCAGGTCAAAGAGGTGACGCATGGATGCGTTCGTGATCCACGGGGGCAAACGTCTTAAAGGCACGGTGCGTGTGAGCGGCTCGAAGAACGCGAGCCTGCCGCTGATGGCCGCTGCGCTGCTGACCGAGGAGCCGATGACGCTGCGGGACGTGCCGCACCTGTCGGACATCGGCAACATGGTGAGCCTGCTGCGCGAGCTGGGCTGCGAGATCGAGCACGGCGACGACCACGTGATGACGATGCGCGTGACGGACGAGATGAACTCGCACGCGCGTTACGACGTGGTGCGGACGATGCGTGCGAGCATCTGCGTGCTGGGCCCGCTGCTGGCGAAGCGCGGCGAGGCGAAGGTGTCGATGCCGGGCGGCTGCGCGATCGGCGATCGGCCGGTCGACCTGCACCTGCGCGGCATGGAGGCGCTGGGCGCGGAGGTGACGCTGGACGGCGGCGACATCCACGTGAAGGCGAAGAAGCTGCGCGGCGCGCGGATCTTTCTCGGCGGGCCGTTCGGCTCGACGGTGCTGGGCACGGCGAACGTGATGAGCGCGGCGGTGCTGGCGGAGGGCACGACGGTGATCGAGCAGGCGGCGTGCGAGCCGGAGGTCGTGGACCTGGCGGACATGCTGACGTCGATGGGCGCGAACATCTCGGGCGCGGGCACGCCGCGGCTGATCATCGAGGGCGTCAAGGAGCTCAAGGGCGTGGACCACCGCGTGATCGCCGACCGCATCGAGGCCGGCACGCTGATCATGGGCGCGGCGATCACCAACGGCGACGTGAAGATCGAGAACTGCCCGCTCGACACGCTGACCGCGGCGATGGATCGGCTCAACGCGATCGGCGTGACGGCCGAGCCGGTCGAGCACGCGGACAACCCGATGCGGTGCACGGTGTCGGTGGGCTCGGCGCGGCGGCTCGAGCCGATCAGCGTCACGACGCAGCCGCACCCCGGCTTCCCGACCGACCTGCAGGCGCAGCTGATGGCGCTGCTCACGCTGGCCGACGGCAACAGCATGGTGACCGAGAAGATCTTCCCCGAGCGGTTCCTGCACGTCGCGGAGCTGGCGCGCATGGGCGCCAAGTGCTACCGGCAGGGCCCGACGGTGATGGTCAGCGGTGTGAAGAAGCTGACGGCGGCGCCGGTGATGGCGTCGGACCTGCGTGCGTCGGCGGGCCTGGTGCTGGCGGGCATGGCGGCGAAGGGTGTGACGAAGGTCAACCGCGTGTACCACCTCGACCGCGGCTACGAGCGGCTGGAGGAGAAGCTTCGCGGCATCGGCGCGGAGATCGAACGGGTCGCCGAGTAGATTTCGGATTGCGGATTTGGGATTTCGAATTGGGCTCCGCATTCCTGGAGCGGCTGCCGCATCCGCAGGTTGTTTCAGCCTTCATCAGTAACCCGTGCGCGTTATGATTGTCTCGAAATCCGAAATCCGAAATCCGAAATCCGAAATCCGAAATCTAAGATCGCCTCATGCCTGACCAACCAATGACATCCGAGTTCGACGACGCCCTGCTGGACGTGCTGGTGTGTCCGGTGACGCGCAGTGCGTTGCGGCGCGAGGGTGACGTGCTGGTCGGCGAGGCGGGCGGTCTGCGGTATCCGATCCGCGACGGCCTGGCGGTCCTGCTGCCCGGTGAGGCGGCGCTGCCCGACGGGGTGGAGTCGCTGGAGGCGTTTCGCGAGCGATTCGGCGCGACGCCGGGCGCGTGAATGGCGATGGCCGGCGGGCGATCTTTGCCAGCCCCGCGGGCATGACCTAAAATGAGCGTTGTGTGAGTAGTACCCGACCATGCCTCAGTCGACGGCGACGTTGACGCTGTGTAGATAGCGATGTCCGAACAGCAGGGATCAGCAGGCCGCGCGAATTTCCGCCGGTTCTTCTTTCGGGGACTGGGCATCGTTCTGCCTACCGTGCTGACGATCTGGATCCTCGTCGTCGTTTATCAGTTCGTCGACACGAAGATCGCCACCCCCATCAACAAGGGCATCCAGGAGATGGTGCTGTCGTGGACGTCGTGGCCTCAGGCGACCGAGGGCGACATCTCCGAGTTCCGCAAGGACCTGACCGAGGAACAGCGGCAGGCGTGGAAGACGAAGCTGACGGACCCGAAGTGGGTCGAGTATCAGACGCGTCGGACGCTGCTGCTGAACCACTGGAACCGCCTGTCGATCGGCTCGTTCGTCGTGCTGGACCTGATCGGCCTGTTCGTCGCGGTGATCCTGATCTACTTCGCGGGTCTGGCGGTCGGCTCGTTCGTCGGCCGCAAGCTGTACGCTCGCGGCGAGCGGATGCTGCAGCAGCTGCCGCTGTTCAAGCAGGTGTACCCGTACGTCAAGCAGGTGACGGACTTCCTGGTGGGCAACGAGCAGAAGATCCAGTTCAACAAGGTGGTCGCGGTGCAGTACCCGCGCAAGGGGCTGTGGTCGGTCGGGCTGGTGACGGGCAACACGATGCAGAGCATCCAGGACGAGGCGCGGGACGCGTGCATCACAGTGTTCGTGCCGAGCTCGCCGACGCCGTTCACCGGGTACGTGATCACGGTGCCGGTCTCCGACACGATCGAGCTGCCGATCACGATCGACGAAGCGTTGCGTTTCACGGTCAGCGGCGGCGTGATCGTGCCGCCGGGTCAGACGATCCCCGAGGGCGAGGCGCCGGAGCCTCGTCCGTCGGTCAATCAATTGGAACGAGAAAAAGGTGACGGCGGCACGCCCGGTCGGGCGCGTGACGTGAGCCGAACCTGAGAGAGTCCTTTGTCTGGAAAGGAAAAGGCAGGCTATGGAATTCAAGATCAGCGGTCGACACCTTGATATCACCCCGGCGATCCACGAATATGCGCATAAGAAGACCGAGCGGTTGCATCGGTACTATGATCGCATTCAGGAGATCTCGGTCGTGATCGACCAGCACGACCGCGAGTTCGAGGTCGAGGTGATCGTGGACGTGGA
The DNA here is from genome assembly GCA_016125285.1 of Phycisphaera sp. Lineage (GTDB taxonomy): Bacteria > Planctomycetota > Phycisphaerae > Phycisphaerales > Zrk34 > RI-212. The sequence goes on along the minus strand of WGMA01000019.1, from coordinate 6,208 downwards.
GCACCACGACCCGTTCGTCGCCAAGCGTGCGAACATCGACCTCTACGCCGGCATCGACGTGACGATGGATCGCATCGAGCGGCAGCTGCACGACCACAAGGAAAAGCATCGCAACCGCAAGCATCCCAAAGCCAACTGACCCGCGATCGAAAGATCAGATATGCGTCCGTCTAAAGAGGACGTCAGCAAGGAACGCAGCAAATGAAACTCGGTGACTTTATCGAACCCAAGGCGATCGTCCCCCAGCTACAGTCGACGGAGCGCGACGACGTGATCGCCGAGCTGATCGACTCGCTCGTCGCGGCCGGCGCGCTGGCCGAATCGCTCCGCGACGAGGTGGTCAAGAAGGTGCTCGAGCGTGAGAAGCACGGCTCGACCGGCTTCGGCAAGGGCGTGGCGGTGCCGCACGTCAAGCACAGCGAGATCACGAAGATGGCGGCGACGATCGGCGTGTCGGCGCAGGGCGTGGACTTCAAGGCGCTGGACAAGGCGCCGGTGTTCAGCATCGTGCTGCTGATGAGCCCCGCCGAGTCGCCCGACGAGCACCTGCAGGCGATGGAGAACATCTTCCGCAACCTGCAGAAGGACACCTTCCGTCGCTTCCTGCGTCAGGCCAGCACGACCGAAGAGATCCTCGACCTGATCCACGAGGCCGACACGCATCAGCTCCAGGGCTGACCCGCGCGACGCCGCCCCGCCACGACGCTTTCACCCACGACATCCCTAAGGCATCGCCCCTACATCGGACGGCCATGAGCGAAGCGGACCCCATCAAGGCGAAGTTCACGATCAAGAACCGGCTCGGGTTTCACGCCCGGCCCGCGATGTCGTTCGTCGAGCGGGCCAGCAAGTTCAAGTCGAAGATCACGATCTCCAACGATCGCGAATCGGTGGACGGCAAGTCGATCATGCAGCTGATGATGCTCGCCGCGACGCAGGGCACGGAGCTGGACATCGAGGCGATGGGCCCGGACGCGGAGGACGCGGTCAACGACCTGGTCGCGTTCGCGGATCGCAAGTTTGATCAGAAAGACCCCGAAGAGCAGTAGCGCGGGGATTTCGGCTTTTCGATTCTGTATTGGAGCGGCTTCGCCGCTGTCACAGCCATCGGCGCGAACTCCGCGTTCCGGGCGCGGCGGTGGTGTTCGCCGAACAAGACGCCGCCGCTCGCGAGTCGAGGCGTCCATCCAATCGCGCCGACATCCGAATTCGACTCGCTATCGCTTGGACACCTTCTGCGCCGCGTCGTCGGCGTGGAAGTGGATCCAGTTGATATCCATCAGACCGCCGCCGCCGCCCTCACGCGTGAATGTGACGAAGAGGTCGAATCGCTCGCCCGGGTCCTTGATGGCGCCGGCCACGTCGAAGTACTTGCCCCAGTCCTTGCCGGACGGCACTTCGGCCGTGCCGAGCACCTCGCCGTCGACGCCGCCCTTGCGGAACGAGATGGTGCCGCCGGTGTTGCCCGACGCGACGCGGCAGGTCACACGCGTGATGCCCTTGAGGCTGACGTGGTTGAACCGCGCCCAGGCGCCGCTCTCGATGGAGCCGAACTTCTGCTGGCCCGGGCCGCCGTCGCCGACGCCGCCGAGCTTCATCTTGTCGTACGCGTCGGCGGACTCGACCTCGAGCTGCGCCGGTCGCAGCTTGATCTCCGTGGACCCGGCCAGCGGGCCCACGGCGCCGTAGCCCTTGTCGGTGTACGACGCGGTGAGCGTGTACGCGCCGCCGACCGCGTCCTTGGGCTTCTTGCCGATCGTGAACTCACCGGCGTGCTCGGCCTTGTCGATCGCGTCGCCGTGCTGATCGGCCAGCGTCAGGATCCACTTGACCATCTGCGTCGTTTCGTCGAGCGAGTGCTGCGGGTGCGGCAGCATCACGACGGTGCCCCACACGCCGGACGATCCGCCGAGGATGTGCACCGCGGCGGTCTGCTGGCCGGCCGCGTCGTTGCGGTACTTGCGGGCGACCTCGATGAACGGCGGGCCGACGATCTTGCGGTCGACGGCGTGGCAGTTGAAGCAGTCGCTGTGCCGCATCATCTTCAGCGCCAGCGGCTCGTCGTCGTTGTCCGCCTTGCCGCTCTCGTATCGGCCGCTCAGCGCCACCGCCGCGGCGCCGTCGCCGTCTTCCTCGTCGCTGACCTTCACCTTGTACGCGATCGGCTTTTCCCACTCGAAGAAGTCGCCGTCCTGCGGGTACTCGAACGCGACCTTCGGCCGCGCGTTGCCCACCAGCACCGCGGCCGACGCGATGCCCACCGCGCCGTGCGTGTCCTTGACCATCAGCTGCACGTTGAACGCCCCGGGCTTCTCGAACGTCATCGTCGCGTCCTTGCCGTCGATCACCTTGCCGGTGTCCTGGCGGAACCACTGGTACGTCAGCTGGTCGCCGTCGCGGTCGCTCGAGCCCTCGGCCGAAACCTTCACCGTCAGCGGCTGCTTGCCGACGTTGTTCTCGATCGTCGCCTTGGCGACCGGCGTGCGGTTGCCGCGGATGTAGTCGACGCGAATCATCCGGGCGTTGTCGTTCTTGCCCCACGTCGTGCCGTACTCCAGCGCGTACAGCGAACCGTCCGGGCCGAACGTCAGGTCGATCGGGCGCACGAACTTGTAGTCCGGCATGAACGGCTCGATCTCCTTGATGTGCGAGTCCGCGTCGAGGTGCACCGCCATCACCCAGTGCCGCGACCACTCGTAGATGAACAGGCAGTTGTCGAAGTGGTCGGGCAGCTTCGTTTCCGACTTGAGGTTCGGGTCGAAGTGATACACGGGACCGGCGCACGCCGTGCGCCCGCCGGTCTGCAGCATCGGGAAGTCCGGCGACGACCCGCCGGGGTACCAGATGAACGCGGGGTGCGCGGGCGGCAGTTCCTTCGCGCCGGTGTTGTTCGGCGATTCGTTGATCGGCTTGGCGGGGTCGAACGCCTCGCCCGACTCATTCGTCGCGAAGTTCCAGCGGTGATAGGCGTAGTTGTTGCCGACGAAGAACGGCCAGCCGAAGTTGCCCGCCTCGCGTGCCTGGTTGACCTCGTCGTAGCCGCGCGGCCCGCGCTTGTCGTTGTCGCTGCCCGCGTCCGGGCCGACCTCGCCCCAGTACAGGTAGCCGGTCTTCTGGTCGACGTTGATCCGCCACGGGTTGCGACAGCCCATGACGTAGATCTCCGGCCGCCCCTTCGAGCCGTCCTTCGGGAACAGGTTGCCGTCGGGGATCTCGGCGGTGCCGTCGGGCATCGGGCGGATGCGGAGGATCTTGCCGCGCAGGTCGTTCGTGTTGCCCGCCGAACCCTCGGCGTCCCACGGGCTGCGGTCCGGCCGCTGATCGATGGGCGCGTAGCCGCCGGAGTCGCCGAACGGGTTGGTGTTGTCACCGGCGCCGATGTACAGGCAGCCGTCCGGCCCGAACTCGATCGAGCCGGCGTGGTGACAGCATTCCTTGCGCTGCTCGTTGAACTGCAGCAGCAGCAGCTCGCTGCCGAAGTCCAGCGTGTCGCCCTTCATCGTGAAGCGGCTGATGTACTGCCCGTCGTAGTCCGTGGGGCTGTAATGGATATACACCCACTGGGTCTTGGCGAAGTTCGGGTCGAGCGCCAGGCCGAGCAGGCCGTTCTCCTGCGGCGTGAAGACCTTGAAGTCCGCCGCGACGGTGGTCTGCCGCGTGTCGGGGTGATAGATCTTCATCTGCCCGTCGAGCTCGACGTAGAAGATCCGCCCGTCCGGCGCGACCTCCAGTTCCATCGGCCGATTCAGGCCGGTGTCCAGCACGGTGACCTGGAGGCGGCTGGCGTCGAACGGCTCGGCGGCGGTGAGCCCGGCGGCGAGGCTGAACACGATTAGCAGACAGCATGTCGCAAAACGCATAGCAAGGTGCCCTTCGTTGCTGAACGTTTGATCCACCCGCGTCACGATCGGCGGGACGGGATTCTATTGTCGATATAAGCCAGAGCGTTACAACCCGAGGATATGTTTGTCGAGGTTGTCGCTGATCTCTTTGAGCCGGTCCGCCCCGCCGCCGCCGACCTCCGCGGCGCACCAGCCGGTGTAACCGATCTCGCCGAGGGCCTTACGCACGTCGGGGAAGTCGATGTCGCCCTCGCCGATCTTGGTGAACTTGCCCGCCTTGCGGTCGAAGCCCTTGACGTCGAGCTTGACCACACGCTTGCCGAGTTGGCGGATCCAGTCCGCGGGGTTGCAGTACTTCTGGTGGTTGCCGATGTCGAAATGCACGCCGACCCACGGCGAGTTGAACTGATCGACGTACTTGACGTACTTGTCGGCTGTCTGGTCCGGCGTCTTGGCGTTGTGGTCGTAGAGGAACTGATTCCACACGTTCTCAAACAGGATGGCGACGCCGTAGTACGCCGCGAGCGGGATGGCCTTGGCGATGTTCTCGGTCGACCGCTTCCAGATCTCGTCTTCGGGGCCGTCCTCGCCCTTGCCGACGACCAGCAGGACGGAGTGTCCGCCGACGGCGTGGGTGTCGCGGATCGCGGTCTGGAGGTCCGCCAGGGCCTTGGCTCGCGTGTCGGGGTTCGGATCGGTGTGGCGGACGCCCCAGTGGGTCGAGCAGACGGTGCCGTCGACCGGCAGGCCGGACTCGGCGATCGCGGTGCGTGTCTCGTCGACGTTCATCCCCGGCGCGTTCATCTCCACGCCGTCGAAACCGGCCGCTTTCGCCGCGGCGAGGCGTTCGGCCAGCGAGCCTTTGACCTTGATCATGCCGATCTTCAGCGACTTGTAGATGCGGCGTGAGTCGGCGGGATGGGCGTCGTTGGCGAAGGTTGGCAGGGTCATGGGAGCGGTCAGTATGGCGGCGGAAGCCGCGATAAACGTACGGCGATCGGTAGACGGAATAATCATATCGCAATTCCCTAAGCTGTAGGAGGATGAGATAACCGCGGCACTATATAGCCTGAAGTCGTAGGGATTCTACAGAGCTCGGCGGAGGTGAAAAAATGTTCGGTCCGATAGGGAACCTTTCGGCTCGCCGAACGTCGAAAAAATCCGGGGTAATAAAGGTGACAAACGCAGCAGATAAGGTATATTAAACCATCCACGATTCCACCTGGGCCGGACCATTTTGTACCGGAGATCACATGCAGCGCAGTCACGCCACCCTGAGTGTCGCCCTCATGTTCGCCATGTTGTCGACGTTGTGCTTCTCAACACCCCAGGCCAAAGCCGTTACCGATGACGAGGTGCAGGCGGGCATCAAGAAGTTGATCGCCTACCTGTTCAGTCAGCAGAACGCCGATGGCCACTGGGACAAGGGCAACAAGGACCAGGCCGAAGGCGGCGAGGCGAGGAACTACGGCGGCCTGACGGCGCTGGTGACGTACGCGTTGCTCAAGGCCGGCGTCAGCTACCAGGACGAGCGCCTGCAGCGCGCGCTGAAGTTCCTCGAAGAGACCGAGCTGACCGGCACGTATGCGGTGGCGCTGCGCTCGCACGTCTGGGGCCGCATACCCGACTCGTTCAAGCCATACCACCAAAAGGATCTCTACTGGCTGATCGAGGCGTCGCACGAGGTGACCACGAAGGGCATCGGCTGGCACTACACGGCCGAGATGAAGACGTACGACAACTCCGTGACGCAGTACGGCCTGCTGGGTTGCTGGGAAGCGGCGAAGCGCGGCCTGCCCGTCGGCCAGGGACTGTGGAAGGGTGTCGAAGAGCACTTCCTGAACTGTCAGCAGGACGACGGCGGCTGGATCTACAACGACAAGCACGGCGGCGGTTCGCGCGGGTCGATGTCCGCGGCGGGTCTGACGTGCCTCTACGTCACGCAGAACTACCTGCACTCGATGGAGTACAAGACCTGCGGCGCGGCCCGCAACTCCGAGCTGCAGAAGCGCATCGACAAGGGGCTGGCGTGGTTCGACAAGAACTTCTCGGCCACCAACGTCATCAACGGCGGCCCGTACCACTACTACATGGTCGGCGTGGAACGCGTCGGTCTGGCGTCGGGCGTTCGCTTCTTCAACGGCAAGGACTGGTACGCTGAGGGCGCCAAGAACATCCTCAGCAATCCCGGCAACAGCCCCGCCGACCGCGCCTTCTCGCTGATCTTCCTCGTGGCCGGCCGGTACCCGTTGCTGGTCAACAAGCTGTCGATCCCGGACAAGGACTGGAACAACCGTCCGCGTGACGTGGGCAACGCGACCGAGTGGGTGTCGGACGAGGTCGAGCGTGAGATGAACTGGCAGGTC
>WGMA01000055.1 GCA_016125285.1 Phycisphaera sp. | reverse complement strand
TATCCCTGCTCCGTGACCAGCGCCACCGCGCCGACCTTGAACGCCTTGCTGAATCGTCTGCGTACTCCGCTCATATCGAGGTCCTTTCCGTTCGGGGCCATCTTACCGCCCCTCGCGCCCACCGTTCGTGGGGAACCTCACCGACAACCCAACCACACCCGTTCGCGCATCACGATCACTCGACGCGTCCGACGAAACACGGGCTTCGGCCCGTGGCACACCCGTTTGCGATGATCAATCTGTATCCACCCCCGGCAGCCGGCAGTGGTACCCGGCGGAGCTCCACCTTGTGACAGTCATCGCCTTTGACGCGATTGAGTGTATACTGATTTTTGTGGACGAATGGGCTTTTGGGCGTGGGGGAAACCTAGAATGGCTCTCATACCCTGCTGGGAATGTGGACATCAGATATCAGATAGTGCGGGCGCGTGCCCAAATTGCGGCGCGCCGGCCCGAGTCGAAGCGCACTCGACATCGAATGAAAGCCCATCAAATTTGTTAGGTGAGTCAATCTTCGATTCACTCTTTCGCCAACACACAAGCCAAAAGGCCCCTGATGATACTGAGCAAGGTAGGCACGAGCATCAAGCACCAAATAGACGGCTACGATTTCTACATTGGTTTGCGATCGTCTGGGCAACTGGGTCACTCGCACTCGTTGTCAGTAATGGATTCGCGTGGGAAACAGTTCTTCTTGGGCTATTTCTTCTACTTCCCAGTTATGTAGCCTTGCGCGGCGCCCACCGCATACGAAATGGGCTAGCACTCCATGGCAGTGGTGCGATCCCCCTTTGCTGGATCTTCATTGCCTTCAATGCTCTTGGACTATTGGGGAGCTATTCAACCGCACAGAAGCGATCCGCTCTAGATGGGCTATTTAGCCCAACGCCAACTGTATCGCAGACGCACATCTACGCGCGTCGTATTGGGGAGGCGCTGGGTTCATCATTATTTGCGATAGTTACTCTTGTCATAGGGTTGCTCGACCCGAACCGTGCACACCCCGTCATCTACGCTTCTGTCGCAATCATCTGCGTCGCATTCCTGCTACATCTGAGTGGGACAGTTCCGTGAGAGGCAATACTCGTCTCATGCCACCACCAACCGCTCGCCGAACCGCCGCGTCCACTTCTCGCTGATACCGCTGTCCGTAACGATCAGCTCGACGTCGTCGCTGCTGCACACCCTCGCCAGCGACTTGCGGCCGAACTTCGTGGAGTCCATCAGCATGACGCTTCGCGCGGCCTGGCGGAGCATGACGCGTTCGACCTCGGCCTGCTCGATGTTCAGGTTGTACGCCTCGTCGTCGAAGATGCCCGCGACGCTGAACAGGAACAGGTCGGCGTGCAGGCTCGACAGCGCGGCGGACGCGAGCGGGCCCAGCAGGACGCCGGTGCGCGGGTACAGGGCGCCGCCGACGACGATCAGCTCGACCTGCTCGTCGTTGGCGAAGAGACTCGCGATAGTCAGCGCGTTGGTGACGACCTGCAGCGGCCGGGCCGTGACCTGCGACGCGGCGTAGTAGACCGTCGACCCGCCGTCCATCAGCAGCGTCATGCCCGGCTGAACGAGCGACGCGGCATAACGCCCGATCGCCTTCTTCGCGTCCACGTTCTCCGTGACGCGCTCGTCGAACGCGACCGGCTGGCGCTTGTGGCCGCGGTACACCGCCCCGCCGTGCGTCCGCTCGATCACGCCCTGCTGCTCGAGCCGCTCGAGGTCGCGCCGCACCGTCGACGCCGAGACGCCGAGCGTCTCCGACAGCGTCTCCAGGTCCGCGGCGTTCTGCTCGCGGAGGAGATCGATGATGCGTTGATGTCGTTCGACGATGAGCATGGGTCAATTTCGGATTTCGGATTGCGGATTTCGGATGTGACACGGCGACGGGTCAGCGGAGAGCGGAGCCAAATCCGCAATCCGAAATCAATCCAGTATGCGATTCCACTTCGCGCGGTTCCACGCAATTTTTTCGGCGTTGGTCATTTTGCTGAAATCGGGGTTCTTGTCGGTATTCGCGGACTTGCCTGTGGGTCCGATGACGCTTGCCCTCTTCGCCGGCGCGCCGCCGCTGCCGATCTTGCCGGTCTGACCGGCGTAGGAACTCGCGGTGCTCGACAGCGTCAGGTCCTCGTCGAGCTTGCGCAGCGGGCGGATGTTGAGCTTGGCGAGCGTCGCGTGATACGCACGCACCGCCTCGTCGGGCGCGATCTCGTCGTTCGCCACCGCGTGCAGGTACTTGATGAAGTTGAGCTGACACTCGGCGTTGTTGATCTTGCGTCCGTACAACGCCACGCGGGCGCCGTACTTCTTCGCCTCCCAAAGCTGGTAGAACGCATCGTAGGTCGTGCCCGCCGAGCCGCCGAGGATGCCCGGCACGATCGTCGAGTCGTAACGCGCCAGCGCCTCCATCGCCGCGGGGCCGTGGTAGGCGATCTTCAAAAAGATCGGCCGCCCCGCTTCCGCGACGCCCGCGAGCGTGCGCACGACGTGATCGGCGACGAAGCGGCCGGTGTCCGTCGGGCAGTGCTCGCCGCAGGCGTTAGGGTCGAACACCTCGAGAAAGTGCCGGAATCCCTTGCGTTCAGCCTCGAGGCGGAAGGCCGCGTAATGCTCGAGCGCCTCGCGGTCGAGGTCGCGGTCGTTGTTGAACGTGATGGAGTACAGGCCGAGGTCGGCGCCGCGGCCGCGTTCGTCGGCGGCGCAGTCGGCGTGGCCGCACATGATGTGGTCGATGGTCGCGGTGCGGAACGGACGCGACGGCTGCGTGGGGTAACGCCCGGTGCCCGCGGCGAGCCAGATGTCCGTCGTGTCGTTGGCGCGGACGGCGGGCGTGACGTGGCTGTTGGCGTAAAGCCCGTCCTGGATCGTCAGCACATCGTTGCTCGACGCGCTCATCAGCATGATGTCGACCAGGCCCTGCCTCGTGATGTCCCGCATGATCTGGCGGTACTCGTCGAGCGTGCGGAACTTCGCCTCGGCGCTGTGGTGCTCCGGGCTCTTGCCCGGCGACGCGAGCCCGAACGCCATGTCGGCGTCCTTGGCGTCGGCGAGGATGAAGTCCCGGCAGGACTTGTCCGCGTGGATCCGCGCGAGTTTCTGATCGAGTGACTTTTGCATAGCGTGCCCTGCTATTTCCCAAGTACGGCCTTGGCGTATCGCTCAAGGTTCGAATAATCGTTGCGCCACGTCGTGTACATGTAGCCGATGACGCCGTCGACGTTCGACGCGGCGTCCATCCAGCGTTTCGCCTCCGACTCGACGTTGCCGTTGTCGTAGTAGCCGGCGACGAGCTGCTTGTGGCCGCGGTCGGCGAAGAACTTCAGCGACTCGGCCGCGTGTCCGCCGTTCCAGTTGATGATCATCACCGACTTGTCGAGGCCCTCCCACGAGCCGGCCAGGTTGGACGACACGAGGTAGTAGTTGTCGTGGGCGTTGTGGTGCGGGTCGAACATGTCGTTCCACACCATCACGCCGCCGTCGGGGTCGACGTCCTTGATGATCGCGACACATTTGCGGGCGTTCTCGGCGAGCAGCTGCCCGGCGGTCTTGCCGGACTTGTCGGGGCGGCACAGGTCGCACCAGCCCGCGACGCGCATCTCGTCGTGCTGCATAAACCACCGCTTCGGCGCGAAGTACTTGTTGACCAGCTCGACCTGCTTGCGGAGGTGCGTGTACAGCTCCGGCTCCGACAAACAGCACGCGATCTGCTGATCGTAGACCGTGATCGTGTGGAAGTACGACACGAGCAGCGTGTCGCCGTTGCGGATGCGCGACCCGGCGGGGATCACGATCGGCGGCTCGGGCGTCATGATGTTGTACGCGCCGGGGTACGGGTCGTTGCCGGTCTTCGTGTTGACCCACTTCTCGAAGTCGCGTCCCTCTTCGTAAACGGCCTTGCCGTCGGCGCTGGTCACGCGGATCGGGCATCCGTCGCGCCGCACCATGTTGATGCCGCCGGCGAGCGTGCACGACACGTCGTCGATCCAGATCGTGCCGGTCCCGCCGCCCCAGATGCCGATGTAGAAGTTGACCTCGGTGTTGTCGAGGCTGTTGAAGACGACGTCGTGCTTCGTCCAGTCCTGCGTCGACTTCACGCCGAGGTTCGCGTGATTGAGCGCGCGGTTTTTGACGAGCACGTTGACCTTGAACTCGCCGATGTTCGTCGCGTCCTGCGTCTTGACCCAGAGCGACACGTGGTACTGATGCCAGGGCTTGACGGCGAGTTTCTTCATGATGCGGCAGTTGCCGCCTTCGTTGCCCTTCTTGTAATCGGTCATCTTGAGGGATGACGCGCCGCCGTGCTTGTTGGCGGTGTCGAGCGTGGCGGATGTGCCGAAGCCGTCGACCCAGTCCCAGCCGTCGGGCCGATTGCGTGCGGGCTTGTCGAGCGCGCCGCCCGCGAGCAGGTTCGACGTGTCGGCGACCGTGGCCTTGCCGTCGGCGACCCTGTACGCGACGTCGCGCACGGGGATGCCCTCGGCGAGCTGCGGGTTGTTCATCAGGATGCTGTCGGAGTACCCGATGGGCATGACGCACGGGATGAGCTCGATGCCGAGCTCATCCGCGGCCTTGCGCGTGCGCGCGATGTTCGCGTAGTAGTTTTTCGGGCGGTCGTCGATGCGGCCGAACTTGAAGTCGGTGATGACCGCGGCGTTGTATCCCGCGGCCTTCGACCGCTTGAGCAGTTCGATGAGCTTGTCGGTGGACTTGTCGACCTGGAAGTTGACCGGCGCGTAGACCCACAGCTCCGGGGAGGCGGCGCGGGCGGGCGCGGCGATCGCGAGGGACAGCGTGGCGAAGAGGACGATCACGATGTGCCGGAATCTGATCATGTGCGCCCCTGAGAAAGCACGCCCCTGCGGGGCGTCGCTAAACGGTGAAGTCGATCAGCTGCCGGCCAGGATCTGGTCGGTGATGGTCTGCACGAGCGTCTCGAACTCGGCGTCACCCATCGCGCCGCTGGTGCTGGTGCTGTGCGTCACGTTACCGCCGCCGCACTCGCACGCGGTGGACGGGCGCACGTCATTGAAGGACGCGAGGAACGGATCGTTGACCTCGCCGACGCAGCCCTGCGCCGAGCAGGCGAGGCGTTCGTCGGGCAGGCCGAACTTCTTCTTCACCTCGAGCAGTTCGGTCATCTGCTGGGCGTTGAGGATGTTGGCGTGTCCGAGCTGCTTGGTGAGCAGCAGGATGCGGCAGTAGGCGTCGAGGATCTCGAGCTTGTAGTAGGTGTCGATGAGCGACGTAGAGAACGACACCGAGCCGTGGTTGCCCATGAGCACGGAGTTGGTCTGCGGCCCGATCAGCGGCGTGATCGAGTCGGGCAGGTCCTGCTTGGAGGGCGTGGCGTACGGCGCGGTGGGCACGCGGCCGAGGAACACTTCGGCCTCGGGGTGGATGCCCTCGGGCAGCGGGATCTGCGCGATCGCGAAGGTCGTGGCGTGCGGCGGGTGCGAGTGGATCACCGCTTTGACGTCCGGGCGCTTCTTGTAGATCGCCAGGTGGACGAGCACCTCGCTGGTGCGCTTGTACTTGTTGGAGGTGTCGATCTGCTTACCTTCCATGTCGACGGTGCAGATCATGTCCGGCGTGAGGAAGCCCTTCGAGATGCCGGTCGGCGTGGTCAGCACGCGGTTGTCGCTGATGCGGACCGAGTGGTTGCCTTCGTTGCCGGCGCAGAATCCCTTCTGCCAGATCCGCTTGCCGATCTCGCACATTTCCTTCTTGATGCTGTAGACGTTCTGAGCCATGACTTAAGTCCTCATGTGGAGGTTGTGGTTCTAAAGTTCGATGTGCACCGAATCGATGATCGCGGCGCAGTACGCGTCCATCGGGACGCTGTCGGGGAAGAACGGGGCGCTGGCTTCGCGTCCCTCGCTGAAGGCGATCAGGTCGCCCATGCCGGCGCCGAGGCGGTCGTAGACAACGAGCGACTCGGGCATGGATTTCTCACGCGGCTGCTGCATCATGGGGTTGTCGAGTCCCGCGACGTCCATCGCTTCGCAGATGAGATAGCTGCCCGCCGGCATCTCGGGCAGTTTGGGATCGAGCGTGACTCTTCCGGTGACCCAGCCTAGACGCATCGGTTGAGCTCCCGGAGTTGTCGGTCGATGGTCGGCAGGGCCGGCCTCGACGCGGTGGTGAACGCGTTGAGCATCTGTCGGATCGACTCGACGCCGTGGTGCGGGTACTCGACGATGAGCACGTTGGCGCCGAGCAGTCGGATGCCCTGTTCGACGGCCTGGCCGCAGGTGCCGACGACGGCGCGGAGCGACGGGCATCGGTTGGCGTAGCACGCGGCGAGTGCGGCGGAGTGGACGAACAGCACGCCGCCGGCCGCGCGTCCGTCGCGAACGTCGCGAGCGATGCGCTGCGACACGTTGTGCAGTTCGCCGGGCCGGTGCGAGCGCGACGCCGGGCGGAGCTTGTCACGCAGCTGCGCGGTGAGTTGCGACACCGCGGGGCAGTGTCCGTCGGCCCACCACAGGTAGCTCGATGCAACGGCGGGCTTGACCGCGGCGGAGGCGACGCGGCCGGGCGCGTTGCGCACCGCGCCGGTCGAACCGTCGGCATGTACGACGGTGAGCTTGCGCGCCCTGATCTCGTCGCGCGCCAGCGGCGTGAGCCGCGCGCCGGGCGCGAGCTGGACGATGCCGTCGCGCACGTGGTCGAGCATGCGTGCGGTGACGAAGCCGGTGAAGGCGGCGGCGTGCGCGGGGCTCGTCGCCCCGCCGCTTCCGTTGCCAGCCTTGGTCGCACCAGGGTTCGACGCACGGAGTTCTTCGAACTTGGAGTAGTCGCCGGTGCAGGTGCCGATGGGCGGATGGATCGCGGCCGGCGTCGCGGCTCGCGCACCGCTGCCGCTGCCGACGCGTGTGGTGGTCGTGGCCAGCGCGGCGAGCACGTGCTCGGTGATGAGGGCGACGAGTTGTTCGACGTTGTCCGCCACTGCGCGTGTTTATCCCTTGAGGGTGACGCCGGTCGGGTCGGCGATGCCGATGGTGAACCAGCGTGCGGGGGTGGTGGTGTCGCCGATGAGGTCGCGGAGGCCGCGGCCGTCGGAGCTGATGATGACCGTTTCGCCGGCGCCGGCCCCGAGTTGATCGATGACGAGCATCGGGTCGCCGGTCACTTCGCCGCTGCTGTCGAGCTGCACGCAGACGAGCAGCTTCTGGTTGCGCAGCGACGGGTGTTTTACCGTGCTCGTCGCTCGTCCTCGGACTCGTGCCAGAAGCATTTGAATACCTGCAATGCCGTGCGCGGCGTTAGATGACGCGGAGCGAACCGCTGAACGCGACGCGGCGGAATCGGGTGAACGTCAGCGGGTTCGTGACGCCCTCGCCGGTGGGCGTGGCGATCGAGAAGCTCGGGTAGCCCTCGCCCTGCGCGCCGAGCGCCGCGGTGCACGGGCCGTTGACCACGAACAGCGTGGTGTTCATCGCGCGACCCATCTTCGTGATGGTCGCGAGGTTGTTCGAGTGGATAATCGCGGTGTGGCCGAAGCCGTGCTCGTGCTTGAGCGCCATGTCGATCGCCGCGTCGACGTTCGGCACGCGGACGAACGGCACGAAGGGCATCATCTGCTCTTCAGGCACGAACGGGTTCGACTCGTCGGTCTCGCCGTACAGCAGGTCGACGTTGCGATTGACCGTCGCGCCCGCGGCCTCGCCGAGCACGTGGCAGTCCTTGCCGACGAGTTCCTTCTGCACCGCGAAGTGATCGTTGGCCCACGCGAACGCGGCCTTGGTCAGGCGGTCGATCTGCGAGCTGTTGAGCCGCACCGCTCCGGCCCGCGCCATCGCCTCCATCATCTTGTCGAACACGGACTCGACGACGAACACTTCCTTCTCGCCGATGCACAGCAGGTTGTTGTCGAAGGAACCACCGTCGATGATCGCACGCGCGGCGCGGTCGAGGTCGGCGGTCTCGTCAACAACGACCGGCGGGTTGCCCGGTCCGGCGACGATCGCACGCTTGGGCTGCTTCATCGCGGCCCGCGCCACGGCCGGGCCGCCGGTCACCACGAGCATCGGGATGTCGCGGTGCTTGAAGATCTCCTCGGCGCTGCGGAGCGTCGGGGGATCGATGATGCAGATGAGGTTCTCGATGCCGAACTTCTCGGCGATCGCGCGGTTGTAGACCTGAGCGGCGTACTTGGCGCAGTTGAAGCCGGACGGGTGGGCGTTGATCACCAGCGCGTTGCCGGCGGCGATCATGTTGATGGCGTTGGCGGTGAGCGTCGGCACGGAGTGCGTCACGGGCGTGATCGCGCCGATGACGCCCCACGGCGCGTACTCGTCGAGCGACACGCCGTCGTCGCCGCTGTGCGCGATAGTCTCGAGATACTCGACGCCGGGGATGCCCTGCAGCAGCTGCAGCTTGGCGATCTTGTGATCGAGCCGGCCGACCTTCGTCTCCTCGAGCTCCATCGCGCCCCAGTTGTCGGCGTTGAGCTTGGGGATCTGACGCAGCATCGAGCAGATCTCGCGACGCGCCTCGACGCCCGCGGCGATCAGCTTGCGCTGCGACGCGGCGGCGGCATCGACGGCCTGGTCGACGTCGGCGAACACGCCGTACGCGCCCTTGCCGGCGACGGCCTTGACCGGCGCGGCGGGCTTCGGCGCGGGGGCCGGCTGCGACGTTTTCGCCGGAGCGGCCGCCCCACCGTTGTGCGCCTTGAGCTGCGTGAGCACCTGCGAGACGACGTTCTTAATCAGCGTTGCCTGGTCCATGAGAATCTCAGGTTCCAAGTTTCAGGTTTCGAGTCGCGATCACATCTGCGACAGGTCGAGTTCCTTGCCGCGGACGGTCGCTTCGTCGACGAGTCCGATGACGACCGCGTCGATCGGCATCTTGCCGCAGCCGTCCATCATGCGGGCGCTGGAGCCCTGCACGATGAGCACGAGCTGTCCCTCGCCGGCGCCGATGCGGTCGACCGCGACGATCGCCCGGCCGGTCTCCTCGAAGACACCGCCGCCGCCCTTGGGGTAGGTCACCTTCAGCGGCTCGACGATCAGCAGCTTCATCCCGGAGATCGCCGCGTCTTTCTGCGACGCCACGACCCGGCCTTGCACACGTGCGAGGAACATACGCGCCTCCTGCGGACATTGATCGCGTGTCGCGATCGCGCCCGATTAGAGCTTCGACACGTCGGTGTGCGGACGCGCGATGACGTTAACGCTGACGACCTCGCCGATGCGACCGGCCGCCTCGGCGCCCGCGTCGATCGCGGCCTTCACCGCCGCCACGTCGCCGGTGAACATCACGCTCACCAGGCCGCTGCCGACCTTCGACTGACCGGCGTACTTCACGTTCGCCGCCTTCAACGCCGCGTCCGCCGCCTCGATCACCGCGACCAGACCACGCGTCTCGATCATTCCGATTGCTTCCTGTGCCATCTCGATGCACTCCAGTTTCAAGTTGCAGATTGCAAGTTGTTCGTTGTCCGACCGAGGCGTCGCCCCGGCGCTGTTGTTCGTTAAACCACCGTCTCGCTTCGATCCGCCAGCGCGCCCACCGTCTGACGCGCGACGATCAGTTCCTCGTTCGTCGGCAGCACCCACACCTGCGTGTTGCTGTAGTTGTCGCCCGCCCACTCGTCGATGCGGAAGTCTTCCTTGCCGCTGGCGATCTTGTTGCGGTCGAGGTCGAGCACGATCCCCGCCCAGTCCATGTCACGCAGGATCGCCTCGCGGATCTCCTTGCCGTGCTGGCCGATGCCGCCGGTGAACGTGATGATGTCCGCCCCGCCGAGCACCGTGAGGTACGCGCCGAGGTAGTCGCGGCAGGACTCGACGAACGCGTCGAGCGCCAGCTGCGCCCGCTCGTTGCCGTCCGCCGCGGCCTCTTCGACCTCACGCATGTCGGCGCTGACGCCGCTGATGCCCAGCAGCCCGCCCTCTTTGCCGAGTCGGTGGAACACCTCATCCGTCGTCACGCCCGCCGCGAACAGCTTGAGCAACGCGAACGTGTCGAAGTCGCCCACGCGGTTGTTGTGGAACAGGCCGGACTGCGGCGTCGTGCCCATGCTCGTCGCGACGGACTTGCCGTCCTTGATCGCACACACCGAGCACGAGCCGCCGAGGTGGAAGTTGATGATGCGCTTCAACTCGGGGTCGATCTGGCTGACGCGCTCGGCGATGTACCGGTGCGACGCGCCGTGGAACCCGTATCGCTTCACGCCCATCTCGGTCCAGTCCCACGGGATGCCGTACACCTGGCGCGACTCGGGCATCGTGCGGTGAAACGCGGTCTCGAACGCCGCGACCTGCGGCACGTTCGGAAGCTGCTCGGCGAACGCCTTCATCGCGTTGATGTACGGCGGATTGTGCGCCGGGGCGACGTCGGAGAACTGCTGCATCGTCGCGATCACGTCGTCGTCGACGATGACCGCGCCGCTGATCGGCCCGCCGTGCACCGCCTTGAAGCCGATCGCGTCCAGCGACTCGACCTGCGTCACGCCCGCCTCGGCGACCTTGCCCAGCAGCAGCGCGATCGCCGCGCCGTGATCCGCCAAGTCCGCCTCGCCCTTCGTCGTCGCGCCGTTGGCCACGACTTTCCACGAGCTGCCGCCCTGCCCGATCCGATCCGCCGCGCCCTCGGCCAGCACCGCTTCCGAGCCGATCGACGACACCTCGAACAGCTTGAACTTGAAGCTGGTGGAGCCCAGGTTGGAGACGAGGATGTTCATGAGGTGGTGATGTGTCCGTGGATCGAGTGTGTTGCGGCACGTTCCGAGGGGACAGGAGACGGGAGACAGCCAGATGCGGGAGCTCAGCGCGAACTGTCTCCTGGCGCCTGTCCCCTGTCACCTTCTCAGAAGTTGTCCATCAGGCCGTCGTGCGGACGCGCGATGACGTGGGCGGAGACCAGCTCGCCGATGCGGCTCGCGGCTTCAGCGCCGGCGTCGACCGCGGCCTTCACCGAGCCCACGTCGCCCTTCACCACGACCGTCACGTATGCCCCGCCGATCGGGATCGTCTTCACGAGGTCCACGTTCGCGGCCTTGAGCATCGCGTCGGTCGCCTCGACCAGCGGCGTCTGCCCGCGCGTTTCCAGAAATCCCAGTGCGTTCATCGTTCAAACTCCAATGAGTTAGGTGTGCATTCCTTAAGCCCTGTCCTGCGAGCGCAGCGAGCCGGGCCGGGATCGGTTCGTGTTACTTGGACGCCTTCTTGGCCTTCGGCAGCAGGTTCGGCAGCTCCTCGTGCGGACGCGGGATCACGTGCACGCTGACCACCTCACCGATGCGACCCGCGGCCTCGGCGCCCGCGTCAACCGCGGCCTTCACCGCCGCCACGTCGCCGACCACGAAGCTCGTGACCATACCGCTGCCGACCTTGTCCCATCCGAGCATCTCCACGTTCGCCGCCTTCAGCATCGCATCCGACGCCTCCAGCAACGCCACGAGACCACGCGTCTCGACCATGCCCAACGCTTGATTCGCCATTGTCAGTCACTCCGAAAAAGAGTCTCAGGTTTCAACCTTGGTATTCAGTTTCCAAGCCCGCGGCCGTGTACGAAGCCAGACGCCGCGGGATCGCTCTCTCTGTCACTTTCCCACTGCCGCCCCGTGCACGTTGCTGGACACTGAACACCGGAAAACGTCCCCACGCCATTCCGGCATCCAGCATCCAGCGACGCACACGCGGCGCTTCCTTCCCTCCGTCAGTACTTCAGCAGCTCCATGTGAGTCGCCGAGTCGAGATGACACGCGTTGCCCTCGTCCGTGTCGATGTGCACCTCGAGGCGGACCTTGGGGTGCTCACGCACGACCATGTTCTCGAACACCACGCCGCACGGTCCATCGATCTTCAGCTTCATCTTCGTGCCGTCCTTGACGCCGAAGTGCGCGAGGTCCGCCGGGCCCATGTGCACGTGTCGCTCGGCGCGGATCACGCCGCGGTCGAGGGTCAATGCCCCGGCGGGTCCGACGAGGACGCAGCCGGGCGTGTTGTCGTGATTGCCGCTGATCCGCAGGGGCAGGTCGACGCCGAGGAACACGCCGTCGGTGTAGCTCAGTTCGACCTGGGTGTAGTTGCGGGTGGGTCCGAGGATGCGGACGCCGGGGATCATGCGGTTGCGGGGCCCGATGATGTTGATCACCTGCTCGGAGGCGAACTCGCCGGGCTGGTAGAGGTCCTTGAGCTTCGACAGCTTGGCGCCGGGCCCGAAGAGGATTTCGAGGTGTTCCTGCGTAACGTGCGCGTGACGGGCCGAGACGTTAACAACCAGCGGGTTGGGCCCGCCGTTGTGGCTCGTCGGCGTGATCGTCCGCTGCACCTGATCCATCTGCGAACGCAGAATGTTGCGGACCATCTTCTCGACCTGACTGCGATCCAGTGTCTGCGCTGAACTCACCTGCAAACCCCTTTACTCATTCACCTCTGTTTACCGATGCGAGCAGAGTATCCCCGAAAACGCGCAAAGTCAATCAAAATCTTCCAAATCATCGATCGCGAACATTCAAAGTTATCCACAATATGCTCACATTGTGTGAAAACCTATGCAGAATAAGGTGTTATTGGACGCCGCTCGCGGCTTAGCAAGGCCGCATTAACGCCGATCACAGTCGATTGAACCTTGATCAGTAAATCGTAAAAACTTAAGCACCAGCCAGATGTGCTAATGCTTCGCTATCCGACGCCCCGAGACGACGGTAAATCTCCATCGTCGTGGTCGAGCGGTTCAGCGTATAGAAGTGAATGCCGCGGACGTGGTGCTCGAGCAGGTCGCGGCATTGCTGGGTCGCCCAGTCGATGCCGACCTTCGCAACCTCGTCGTCGTTGTCGCCCGCGCGGTCGAGTCGACGCAGCAGCTTGGCGGGGATACGCGATCCGCACAGGCCGGCCATCCGCATGATGCCCTTACGGCTCTGCACCGGCATGATCCCCGCGATCACCGGCACGTCGATCTTCGCCAACTCGCACCGCTCGCAGAAGTCGTAAAAGTCATGATTGTCGAAGAACAGCTGCGTGACCACCACGTCGGCGCCCGCGTCGACCTTCCGCTTGAGGTTGTCCAGGTCGGTGATCTTGTTGGGCGTCTCGGGGTGCCCTTCCGGATAGCCCGCCACCGCGACGCCGAACTTGTCGCCGAACCGCTCGCGGATCAGCTCCACCAGCTCATTGGCGTGCGTCAGTCCGTCGGGGTGTGGCTGGAAGCCGGTCGACGCGTTGGGCGCGTCACCGCGGAGGGCGACGATGTTCGTCACGCCGCGCTGCAGGTACGTCTCGAGGATCTCGATCAGCTCGGCCCGGCTGTGACCCACGCACGTCAGGTGCGCCGCGGTGCTCAGGCCCACGGCATCCTGCAGCCGCACCACCACGTCCCGCGTGCGGTCCCGCGTCGTGCCGCCCGCGCCGTACGTCACCGACACGAACGTCGGACGCAGCTTCGCCAACTGCTCGGCCCGCGCCAGCAACAGATCGACCGCGCTCTCGTTCTTCGGCGGGAAGAACTCGAACGAGAACGTCACCGGGTTGGCCTTCAGCAGTTCAGCGATACGCATAGCGGTCTCATTATCTCACAAAACGCCCAGTCGATCGATCATAGCGACACCCCGCCCACATGAAAAATCGGCGGTCGATCACACAAAGCCTCCGGCGGGTTGTGCCCCGCACGCGCCCCGCTACGATGCCTCAGGCGTGTGTCGGAACGACGCACCCAAGCCCCCGCGAGGTAACCTCCGTCATGAGCGACCGACTCGAAAAACTCCTGGCCTTCCACGAGCAGGACCCACACGACACGTTCTGCACGTACGGCATCGCCATGGAGCACATCAAGGCGGGCGCCCTCGACGAGGCGATCGCCTGGCTGGACAAGACGATGGCGATCGACGCGGACTACGCTTACGCGTACTTCCAGAAGGCGCGGGCGCTGTCGCAGAAGGGAGACACGGACGCGGCCCGCGCGGTGGTCGACGCGGGCATCGCCGCGGCTCAACGCTCCGGCGACCAGCACGCCGCGGAGGAACTGGCGGGACTGAAGGAGTCCCTGTAACGTCGCGGCCCGCGAGGAATCTCAGGCGTTTAACCACTACAGAGGGACAACGACATGCCCGACAACAAAGCACCGAGTGACTGGCCGCTGCATGACCTGATCGCCGCACGCTGGAGCCCGCGGGCGTTCGAGGATCGCGCCGTCGAGCACAAGAAGCTGATGTCGCTGTTGGAGGCGATGCGGTGGGCGCCGTCGTGCTTCAACGAGCAGCCGTGGCGTTTACTGGTGGCCACGAAGGACGACCCGACGGAGTACGAGCGGATGCTCGGGTGCCTCGTGGAGTTCAACCAGGGCTGGGCGAAGGCGGCGCCGGTGCTGATGATCGCGGTGGCGTCGCTAGAGTTCGAGCGGAACGGCAAGCCGAACGCGCATGGCTGGCACGACGTGGGACTGGGCCTGGAGAACATGGCGTTGCAGGCGACGTCGATGGGGCTGCAGATCCACATGATGGCGGGGTTCGACACGGCCAAGGCGCGCGCGGTCTACGGCATCCCCGACAACGCCGCACCGACGACCGCCATCGCCATCGGCTACCCCGGGGATGCGAACGATCTGTCGGCGGACCTGCGCGACAAGGAGACCGCGCCGCGTGAGCGCCGCGAGCTGGAATCGATCGTGTTTTCCGGCCGATGGGGCAAAACGTCGTCGCTGCTGAAGGGCGACTGATCCCGCGCCGCGCGATCCGCGCTGACACCCGACCGTTTGGTCAACACCGCCGCCGCACAGCAGTTGCCGGAGCGGGCGTTTCGGGGATAATGTGGCAGCCTAGGCGTCGTCAGGAGGAGCACGAATCACGCACCTATCATCCATCGGGCCGGGACGGCTACGGTACAGGGTGAAACGCCAGCGGGCATTGGGGGCTCGATCGTGAAAACCACGTCGTGATGATCCGATCGTCGTACAGACATGAGCTTTGAAGCCGAACGTGTCGACCAGATCGCCTGCCGCTCCTGCGGCCTGGATATCGATGCGCGCCGGCTCGAGTCGATGTCGGTGATCAGCTGCCCGCGCTGCAAGGCGAAGAACCGCGTGCCGGTGAAGATCGGCAATCTGATCGTCGACAAGCCGCTGGGCCAGGGCACCGCGGGCATCGTGTTCCGCGCGTTCGACCCGGTGCTCAAGCGACGCGTGGCGGTGAAGGTGCTCAAGGGCGAGACGAAAAAGGGCGACCCCGGCAGCGAGCAGCGCGTCCGCAAGATCCTCAACGAAGCGCGGGCGATGGCGGCGATCAACCACCCCAACGTCGTGAAGATCCACAAGATCTCCACGCACCAGGGCACGCCGTACATCGAGATGGAGTTCCTCAGCGGCGGTTCGGTCAAAGACCTGGTCAAGCGTCACAAGCGCCTGCCGGAGGCCGACGCGTTGCAGATCGCCATCGACTGCGCCAAGGGCCTGAAGGCCGCGCACGCGTCGGGGCTGGTGCACCGCGACGTCAAGCCGGAGAACATGCTGCTGACGGAGGAAGGCGACGCCAAGCTGCTGGACTTCGGCGTGGCGCAGTTCCGCGAGAACAGCAAGGGCAAGAAGAAGGTCGTCGGCACGCCGTACTACGTCGCGCCGGAGGTCGTCAAGCAGGAGGCCGTCGACCACCGCTCCGACATCTACAGCCTCGGCTGCACGCTGTTCTACATGCTGTGCGGCCGGCCGCCGTTCGACGCCGAGTCGGTCACCGCCGTCTACATGGCGCGCCTGAAGCATCCCGCGCCGCAGGTCCGGCAGTTCAACAAGGAAGTCACCAAGAAGACCAACGACGTGCTCGTGCAGATGCTGCGGCGCAACCCCGAGGACCGTTACCCGCAGTACGACAACCTCATCCGTGACCTCGAGAAGGCGATGCACCTGCTCAAGCAGGACACGCACCTGCTGACCGCCTCCACCGTCGCCTCGCTGATCGAAGAGCCCGACGACGAATTCGCGCAGCTCTCGCCCGAAGAACGCATCGCGATGATGGCGCCCAAGAAGCCGAGCTTCATCAAGCAGAACCTGCCGCTGGTGCTGTTCCTCGCCATCGTGATCGCGCTGATCCTGCTCGGCGTCGGCATCGGGCTGATGTACATGAACAAGTAGAATCGACCCGCCGACATGACCACCGCGCCGCACACACTGATCAAGCACGCCCTGGCCGGACGCGTCGCACTCGACACGCGGGTGACGATACGCGGCTGGGTGCGCACGCGGCGGGACTCCAAGGCCGGGCTGTCGTTCATCAACCTCCACGACGGCTCGTGCTTCGACGCCCTGCAGATCGTCGCGCCCGCCGAGCTGTCCAACTACGAATCCGAGATCCTGCACGTGACCACCGGCTGCGCGATCGTCGCCACGGGCACGCTCGTCGCCTCGCAGGGCAAGGGCCAGACGTGCGAGCTCCAGGCCGACGGCGTCGAGGTCGTCGGCTGGGTCGACGACCCGGACACGTACCCCGTCGCGCCCAAGCAGCACACCTTCGAGTACCTCCGCGAGGTGGCGCACCTGAGGCCGCGTACGAACACGTTCGGCGCGATCACGCGCGTGCGTCACGCGCTGTCGATGGCTGTGCACCGCTTCTACCACGACAACGACTTTTGCTGGGTGCACACGCCGATCGTCACCGCCAGCGACTGCGAGGGCGCCGGTGAGATGTTCCGCGTGTCGACGCTCGACCTGGCGAACCTGCCGCGCGCCGAGGGCGGCGGCGTCGACTGGCACCGGGACTTTTTCGGCAAGGAAGCGCGGCTGACCGTTTCCGGACAGCTCAACGTCGAGTGCTACTGCCTGGCGATGAGCAAGGTGTACACGTTCGGCCCGACGTTTCGCGCCGAGAACTCCAACACGTCGCGACATTTGGCCGAGTTCTGGATGATCGAGCCGGAGGTCGCCTTCAACGACCTGCACGACAACGCCGACCTCGCCGAGGCGTTCCTCAAGTCGATCTTCCGCGACCTGCTTAACGAGCGCGGCGACGACATGAAGTTCTTCGCCGACCGCATCGACAAGGGCTGCATCGAACGCCTCGAGAAGTTCGTCGAGGCGTCGTTCGAACGCATGACCTACACCGAGGCGGTCGACATCCTGCTCAGGGCCGCGGCCGGCGGGCACAAGTTCGAGTTCCCCGTGACGTGGGG
Source organism: Phycisphaera sp. (assembly GCA_016125285.1). Lineage (GTDB taxonomy): Bacteria > Planctomycetota > Phycisphaerae > Phycisphaerales > Zrk34 > RI-212. Next base: position 37,622 of record WGMA01000055.1, on the reverse strand, counting down.
CTGCGACCTGCAGTCCGAGCACGAGCGTTACCTGACCGAACAGCACGTCGGTCGGCCCGTCGTTGTGATGAATTACCCGAAGGACATCAAGGCGTTCTACATGCGGCTCAACGACGACGGCAAAACCGTCGCCGCGATGGACGTGCTGGCACCCGGCATCGGCGAGATCATCGGCGGCGCGCAGCGCGAGGAGCGCCTCGACGTGCTCGACGCGCGCATCGACGAGCTGGGGCTGATCAAGGACGACTACTGGTGGTACCGCGACCTGCGTCGCTACGGCACGGTGCCGCACGCGGGGTTCGGCCTCGGCTTCGAGCGCACGCTGATCTACGCCACGGGCATGCAGAACGTCCGCGACGTGATCCCGTTCCCGCGCACGCCGGGCAACGCGGAGTTCTAATCTTTGGCGTTGGCGCCGATGATCAGCAGCATCGCGATGAGCGTCAGGATCAACCCGTTGATGCAGACGCCGACGACCGCCATCGCCCGACGACGCGACGTGTCGAACAGGGCCACCACCCCCAGGATCAAGCCGACCACGTGCAGCAGAATGGCAACGATCACGGCGAGGCCGAGGATGAGCATGTCACGGTCGTGCCCGCTCGAATTCTCGGGCTTGTCCAGCAGGTCGACGGCGAACCAGACGATGACCGCAACGAAGATGGCGGCGCCCGCCAGGCCGAAGAGCAGGGACGTGACGCCGAGGCTGGATTGCGGCCTGGGTGGCGCGTCGTATGCGTAAGCCGGTCGCAGGTCACGCGCCGGCAGCCGAGGCGGCAACGACGGCGCAGCCGGGACGGGCGACGGCGGCGGCTCCACGGGCGGACGCGCCGGCTCGGTCGCACGCGGTCGTTCGTCGCGATAGGGACCGCCCGGGCCGTGGGAGCCGGATCGCTCACGTTTGGGATCAAAGCCGTTGCTCATGGTCGTCGTCTCGCTGAAGGGCCGAGTGAATCATCGAAGGCCTGCGTCGAAGCGTCAAGTGGGTTACAAGAGGCGATGTGATGCACCCGACAGAACTCGCACCCGAAGAACTGCTGCGTGACTGCGACGTGCGACGATCTCGCCGCGGCGGGCCCGGCGGGCAGCATCGCAACAAGGTCGAAACGGCGGTCACGGTCACACATCGGCCGACCGGCGTGACCGGCGACGCCAGCGAGCGACGCAGCCAGCAGCAGAATCAGACGATCGCGGTGCGCCGGCTGCGTGTCGCGCTGGCGCTGGCGATACGCACCGATCGCGACGAACGTGACACGCCGAGCGACCTGTGGCGGTCGCGCTGCCGCAACGGGCGCGTGAGCGTCAACGCCGACCACGACGACTTTGCAACGCTGCTCGCCGAGGCGATGGACGTGATCGCCGCGTGCGACGACGACCTGTCGTCCGCGGCGGAGCGGCTGACGTGTTCGACGTCGCAGCTGATCAAGCTGCTGAAAGCGGAGCCGCGTGCGATGGAGTCGGTCAACGCGGCGCGCGACGCGCGCGGGCTGCACAGGCTGCGGTGACGCATGCGCCGCCTGTCATGCGAGGCTGAGGCATGAACGACGAAGACCACATCGAAGACGACACACCGCCGCTCGACCTGAGCGAAGACGTGTGCGATGCGGACGAGCTCGGGCATGCGGAGGACGCCGGCGGTTTCGACCTCGCAGCCGGCGATATCGATGAGGACGACTCGTTGCCGACCACGCCGCCGGTGGCGCGGATCGCGGCGCCGGCGCTGACGCCGTTCGTCAAGGGGCTGGCGATCTCGTCGATCGTGTGCGGCGCCGTGATGATCATCACGCAGGGCACGCTGATCATGATCGGCCTGTCGCTCGCCCGGCAGCACGAGCCGCGTGACTCGTTCAAGTGGCAGGTGATCGGCGTGATGATGATGCTGGTGTGGGCGATGCACTTCGTCGGGCTGTACAGCGGCGTGTCGGCGCTCAAGAAGTCGCACAGACAACCGAACCTCGCGCTGGCCGGGATCGGCGTCAACGTGTTCGGGCTGCTGATCAGCTTCGGCCGACTCATGCTCGGCGTGTGACGACACGCGTGTCGCGGCCGCGGCGTTCAGACGAGGGCGATCTTGTTGGCGCCGTTGAGCGCCGCGACCTTGTACGCCTCGGCGAGCGTGGGGAAGTTGAAGACGTTGTTGATGAAGAAGTCGACGGTGCCGCCGAAGGCCATGACGGCCTGACCGATGTGGATCAGCTCGGTGGCGCCGGTGCCGATGGCGTGGACGCCGAGGATCGTGCGGTTTTCCTGGTGGATGAGCAGCTTGAGCAGGCCGATGTCGTCGCCGAGCAGTTGGCCGCGCGCGATCTCCTTGTACTGCGCGACGCCGGCCTCGTACGGGATGCCTTCGTCGGTGAGCTGCTGCTCGGTCTTGCCGACCATCGAGATCTCGGGCACGGAATATACGCCGAAGGGGAACAGTTCGGGGATCGACTTGGTCGGCGCGCCGAAGGCGTGACACGCGGCGAGTCGGCCCTGCTCCATCGCGGTCGACGCGAGCGCGGGGAAGCCGATGACATCGCCCGCGGCGTAGATGTGCGGGATGTTGGTCTGGTAGTGCTCGTTGACGCGGAGGCGTTCGCGGTCGTCGAAGTCGAGGCCGACCTTGTCGAGCCCGAGCTTGCCGACGACACCCTGCCGACCGATGGAGTAGAGCAGCTTCTGGCCCCTGATCTTCTTGCCGGACTCCAGCGTCGCCTGCACCAGCGAGCCCTGGCCGTTCTCGGGCGGCAGCACCTCGATGTTCTCGACGCGTTCGCCGACACGCAGCGTGATCCCGGCCTGGCGCATGTGGTAGTGGAACGCCTCGGTGATCTCGGTGTCGAGGAAGCCGAGGACCTGGTTGCGGCCCTCGATGAGGGTGACGCGCACGCCGAGCGTCGCCATGATGCAGGCGTACTCCGTGCCGATGACGCCGCCGCCGACGACGACCATGTTCTTCGGCAGCATGTCCATCGTCAGCACGTCGTCGGAGCTGAACACGTGCTCGCCGTCGAAGGGGATGTGCTCGGGCTTGGCCGGGCGCGTGCCGACGGCGATGACGAACTTGTCGGCCTCGATGCGGTCGGTGCTGCCGTCGCCGTGCGTGACCAGCAGTGTGTTCGACTCGGTAAACTTGGCGGCGCCCCACATCAGGTCGATGCCGTTGCGGTCGAACGCGTCGCGGATGACGTCGAGCTCGTGGTTGATCACGATGCGCGACACGCCGATGAGGTCGGCGACGGTGATGTCGCGTTTGATGCGGTACGACTCGCCGAACAGGCCGCGCTTGTTCTTGCCGGTCAGGTGCATCGCCGCTTCGCGCAGCGCCTTGGAGGGGATCGTGCCGGTGTTGATCTGCGCACCGCCCACCGCGCCGGCCTTCTCGATCGCCACGACACGCTTGCCGAGCTTCGCCGCCTGAATCGCGGCCTTCTGCCCAGCCGGACCGGTTCCAATCACTGCCAGATCGTAATGACGCATGCGAGATCCTCTTGAAAAACTTCCGCGCGCAGAAACAGCTTACAGGATTGCAGCAATCTGCGGACCAATTCGCCGCGCATTCCGCGTTAGCGACCCGCTTATCCCCGTGCGGCAAGGCACTTGGGCGACCGGCCCATCGAACCCACACGCGGGCATCCCGCACGCATCGCCTCAATGCGCGGCCCGGATCGCTGCTTTACGAGGCACCCGCGGAAACGCAGGCCGCTCAGACGAGGCTGCACGGCGAGATCTGATCGAAGCCCGTAATCACGGGGTGGCTGTGCCCTGCAGGCGCGGGATGGTTGCCCGGTCGATCGCTCAATGCGGTCGCCATGCCGGCGGTGCGCGCCGCGTCGAGCTCTTCGACGACGTCGCTGATGAACAGGATGTCGGTGGCGGGAAGCGTCCAGTCATCGGCGATCGCGTCGTAGCTCTCGGGCGACTTCTTCGGGCCGGTGGTCGTGTCGTAGTGACCGCTGAACAGCCCCAGCAGATCGCCGTGCTCGGTGTGTCCGAAGAACAGCTTCTGCGCGGCGATCGAGCCGGACGAGTAGACGCGCAGGTCGAGCCCGGCGGCCGCCCAGCGCCGCAGCGCGACCGGCACGTCGGGGTACACGTGGGCGATCAACTCGCCGCTGACGAAACCCGATTCCCAGATCTGCCCCTGCAGCGCCTTCAGGCCGGTCGCCTTCGTGTCGGCGTCCATGAGCCGCAGCACGCGGCGGGCGACCATCGCGATGCGCCCAGCGCGGTCGTCGTTGACCTCCGCGACGCGCGCCCACGCGTCGAGCGAGGCGTGACCGACATCGCGCGCCAGGGTCTCGCAAGCCGCATGCGTCTCGGGCGTGTCGAAGCGCTCGGCGAGGAACTGGCGCAGCCGCTGCCGCACGTAAGGAAACATCTCGTCGTAGACGTAGCGGATCGACGACGTCGTGCCCTCGATGTCGACCAGGATGGCGCGGCCGTCGAATCTGACCACGTGTCGGCTCATGCCTGGACCTCGCCGGCGGCGACGTCGGCGGAACGCGCCGGATCGATGACGGGCGCCGCGACATCGGCCGTCGCGCCCGCGGGGATGTACGCCGGGCCGAAGCAGATCGGCTCGTACCCATCGTGCACGCCGCCGTCGACGTACTCGGGCGTCCACCCGACCGGGTCGCGGAACAGCCGGATCGCGCGAACGATCATGTCATCACACATGTCGTACCAGTGCCGCGTCCCGGCGGGAACGTTGATCAGATCGCCGGCGTTTACCTCGATCGCGAAAACCGGCGCGTCGTCGAGGTTGATGTGAAACAGCCCGCGCCCTTTGACGATGAAGCGCACCTCGTCCTCGCTGTGCGTGTGTTCCCTGTTGAACTTCGCAAGGATCGCGTCGAGGTTCGGCGTGTCGGGCGTGATCTGGATCACGTCGGCGGTGACGTACCCGCCGCGCTGCTTGAGGCGATCGATCTCGGGAGCGTACGCGTCGAGGATCTCTTCGTTGGTCGCGTCGCGGTCGATGCGGCCCTCGACGTCCCACCGCTCGTACCAGATGCCGAGCGGTGCGAGGAACGCGCGGACCTCGTCGACGTCCGTGAGGGTCAGTTGCTCGTCGGGGATGGTGATCTGCGCCATGGCTGTCGCTCCGTCGTGTCGCTGGAGGCATTGTGCCCGATGCGTGTCAAGAGATTGTGTGGGTGGCGTGAGGGGATCGGCCGGATCAGACGCCCAGCGCCGCCGCGGCCGCGGCCAGCGGGTCGTAGCGGGCCGGGTCGAGAATCATGCGTCGCGCCACCACCTCGAAGAGGAACTCGAGCACCTCGACGTGCCGGCGCGCCGCGTCGAGATCGCCGCCCCACGTGTACAGGCCGTGCCCGCGCATCAGGAACCCGTGCCGCAGGCGTTCGTCGCCGTCGGCCAGCTCGCGTGTCACACGCTCGGCCAGCGCGGCGATGTCCTGCGTGTTGTCGTAGACGCGGACGCGCTCGCGGTGGTCGTGCGTCCGCACGTCGTCGAGCCCCTTGAGCATCTCGTAGCCCTCGATGCTCAGCTCGCCGGCCGCAGCGTGCATGTCCGACAGCACCGTCGCCCAGACCGAGTGCGTGTGCAGCACCGATCCAACGCCGGGCATCCGCGCCAGCACGACGTGCAGCATCGTCTCGGCGGAGGGTCGCGGCATCAGCGGATCGACGACCGCCCCGTCGCCATCGACCACGACGAAGTCGTCGTCGCCGAGTCGCCCCTTGTCCTTGCCGCTCGCGGTGATGAGCACGCGGAGCGGGTCGCGGTCGATCACGACGCTGTAGTTGCTCGACGTGCCCAGCGACCAGCCGCGGGCGTGGCACATGCGGCCGACCTCCGCGAGCGCCCGACGATGCGTGCGCTGCGATTCGGTGATGTCGTGGCTGTTGATGACGCTCATCGTGTGTCCGTGTGAGGCGGAGGTTCGCCACCGGGTGGAGGTGGAATGCGCTGAGTCTAGCCGGGGCCGCGCGGCGATCAACGACGTTACCGCCATTCACCAAAAACACACAGTTTCACCGCGGGTTGCGCGGCACGCCGGGCCATCGCGGCAGCAGGCGACCGGTGTGGCGCACGTACTCAACCCACGCGTCGCCGAACCGCGTCGCCAGCATCGCCTCCTCGCGCGGCGTGCGCGCGATCATCAACAACAGCATGCCCGACGCGCCCAGCGCGCCGATGAACCAGCTGTCGGTCACGAGCATCAGGCCGACGAACATCGCGGCGCCGAGTGTGTACATCGGGTGACGCACGTAGCGGTACGGGCCGGAGGTGACCAGTTCGTGGTCGCGCTGGATGACGAGCGTCGTGGCGAAGTTGCGGCCAAGCGCGCCGAACGCGGACCACACGCCAACGGTGGCCAGCACGAGCAACGCCGCGCCGCCCCACCGCGCCCACACGGGCAGGCCGATCGACGACCACGCCATCCACGCCGGGTGGATCAGCCACGCGATCACGCCGATCGCCGCGGGCCCGATGAGCAGGTTGCGCAGCACCTCAACGACGGTGTCGGGCACGCGTTGTTCAACTTCGATGCCCAAATCCCCCGACGCGCGACGCCGCAGCGCCAGCAGCGTGAGGATCACCACGCCCACCGCACCCACAAGGATTCGCATTGTCAGCACCAGCGTCATGGTCACGACGCAAGTGTAGCCGCTAGAGTATGGCCATGAACATCGCCACAAGCCGCTGCGACGACCGACCCCGCCGAGCCGCGTACGCGCACTGCCGCGGCGTGCTCACGCTGATCTGCTGTGTCGCCTCGTCGGCGCTCGCCGACCGCGTGCCGATGACGTACGCCCCGCCGCCCGCGGACAACCCGCTGATCGGCCTCGTGCCCTACGCCGGGGAGGGCCGCGACCGCTTTCCGCACAGCATGGAATTCCAGTACGTGGCGCTGGCCGACCTGATGACCGGCCCGAACACGTTCGACTGGTCGAAGCTCGACAAACTGCTGAGCGACATCGCCTCGCGTGGACACCAGACGATCTTCCGGGTCTATCTCGAGTATCCCGGCGAGAAGAGCGGCGTCCCGCAGTTCCTCGTCGACGCGGGTCTCACGGTCCATCGCTACAAGGCCGACGGCCAGAACATGGTCACGCCCGATTACGCGGACCCCCGTCTGCGTGCGGCGCTCGCGGCGTTCATCACGGCGATGGGCGAGCGCTTCGACGGCGACCCGCGCGTCGGCTACATCACGGCCGGGCTGCTGGGCTACTGGGGCGAGTGGCACACCTATCCGCGCGAAGACCTCATGGCGAGCAAGGCCGTGCAGGGCGAAGTGATGGACGCGTACACGAAGGCGTTCAAACAGACGCCCGTGCTGCTGCGCTACCCCGCGGGCGACGGTGATCCGCAGTACGCGACGAACGCGCTTCGCCCGTTCGGCTACCACGACGACTCGTTCGCGTGGGGCACGCTGGACACGGGCAAGAACAGGGACGACTGGTTCTACCTGTCGTTGCTCAAACGCGCGGGCGCGACGGACAAGTGGAAGCGGCAGCCCATCGGCGGCGAGATCCGTCCCGAAGCGTGGGGCAAGGTCTTCGACGCGGACCACGGCGGCAATACGAAGATCCAGGACTTCGACGCGTGTGTCGATCAGACGCACGTCAGCTGGCTGATGGACACCGGCATGTTCCGCAAGAAGCAACCCGACGGCCGCAAGGAACGCGCGATCGCCGCGGTGCGCCGCATGGGGTACGTCTTTCACGTGCCCGGCGTGACCGTGACACGTGACGGCGACACGCTGCGACTGCGCATCGAGATCGAGAACCGCGGCGTCGCGCCGTTCTACCGGGACTGGCCGATGGACATCGGCCTGATCGTCGACGGCAAGGTCGTACGCACCGCCAAAGCACGAAGCAACCTGCGCGGCATCGCGCCCGGCGAAAAGCAGGTGTGGGAAGAAGCGATCTCGATCGCCGGACTCGAAGGCTTCACGCCGGCGATCCGTGTGCCCAATCCGCTGCCCGGCGGAAGCCCGGTCCGGTTCGCCAACACATCGCAGGACGTCGACGCTGAGGGCTGGCTCAGCCTGCGCGCGGTCGAGTCTTTCAAGAATCCTCCTACCGACAAGCCCGCTGCAAGATGACGGCGCGCGTGGGTCGGTCGCTCCACACGGTATCGGTGATTGTCCGATGGCCGCACCGCGCGCGCACCGGCTAGAGTTCGGGCATGAGCACCGAATTCGAACACCTCCACGTCATGATCAACCACGTGCCGATCCTCGGCGTGGCATTTGTCTGCGTGCCGCTGCTTTACAGCGTGATCCGCAACGACAAGCACACGCTGCTGCTGTCGCTGGGCGTCGTGATCGCGCTGGCGCTCGCGGCGAGCGTGACGATGTGGACCGGCGAAGAGGCGATGGATCGCTTCATGTCGGGCGACCTGACGAAGATGATGGACGAGCCCGGCACGCAATGGATGCACGAGCACGCGTACCGCGCCGAGCGTGCGGCGTTCATGACCTACATGCTCGGCGTGCTGGCGGCCGGGGGGTACGTGGCGTTGTGGAAGCGACCGAAGTGGCAGCGTGCGATCGCCGCGGCGATGCTCGTGCTGTGCGTGCTCAACGCGCTGCTGTATGTGTGGGTCGCCGACGCCGGAGGGCGGATCCGCCACCCCGAGTTCCGCGACGCGAGCCATCCCGCGCCGCTCGTGGCGCACGAGGAAGATCACGACGAGTGACGCGCGTATCGCCTCGGCGTTTCGCGCATGAAAAAACCCACGGGCCGAAACCCGTGGGCTTGTGATTGATCACTGAAACCTGAGCACCGACTGCCGGTTTAGTAGCGGTAGTGGTCGGGCTTGTACGGCCCGTCGACCGGCACGCCGATGTAGTCGGCCTGCTCCTTCGACAGCTTCGTCAGCTTCACGCCGAGTTTGTCGAGGTGCAGACGGGCGACCTCCTCGTCGAGGATCTTCGGCAGCACATACACCTTGCCCGACTCGTACGTCGTGCCGCTGAGTGTCGGCTTACCGGTGGCGCTGAGCCACAGGTCGATCTGCGCGATCGTCTGGTTCGTGAACGACGCCGACATCACGAAGCTCGGGTGGCCCGTCGCGCAGCCGAGGTTCAGCAGGCGACCCTCCGCGAGGATCAGCACGCTGTGGCCGTCGGGGAACACCCACTCGTCGTACTGCGGCTTGATGTTGATCTTCTTGATGCCCGGCACCTTCGCGAGCTTCGCCATCTGGATCTCGTTGTCGAAGTGGCCGATGTTGCCGACGATCGCCTTGTCCTTCATCTTCGCCATGTGATCGGCGGTGATGATGTCCTTGTTGCCGGTCGTCGTGACGAAGATGTCAGCGAAGTGCACCACGTCCTCGACGGGCTTGACCTCGTAGCCTTCCATCGACGCCTGCAGCGCGCAGATCGGATCGATCTCGTTGACGATCACGCGGGCGCCCTGGCCGCGCAGCGACTGGGCGCATCCCTTGCCGACGTCGCCGTAGCCGCACACCACCGCGACCTTGCCGGACATCATCACGTCGGTCGCGCGGTTCAGGCCGTCGATCAGCGAGTGGCGGCAGCCGTAGAGGTTGTCGAACTTCGACTTGGTGACCGAGTCGTTGACGTTGATCGCGGGGAACAGCAGCTTGCCTTCCTTCGCGAAATGGTACAGGCGGTGCACGCCGGTGGTCGTCTCCTCGCTGACGCCCTTGATGCCGTCGGCCATCGCGGTCCAGTCGATCCGGTCGCCGATCTCACGCAGCAGGTCGTGGAACACGCACTCCTCTTCGCTCATCTTGTCGGGGTTGGACGCGGGGATCGCCCCGGCCTTCTGGTACTCCGAGCCCTTGTGCACGAGCAGCGTCGCGTCGCCGCCGTCGTCGACGATCAGGTCCGGGCCGCTGCCGTCGGGCCACACCAGCGCCTCGGCCGTGCACCACCAGTACTCCGGCAGCGTCTCGCCCTTCCACGCGAACACCGCCACGCCCTTCGGGTCGTCGACCGTGCCCTTCGGCCCGACCGCCACCGCCGCCGCCGCGCTGTCCTGCGTGCTGAAAATGTTGCACGACACCCAGCGCACGTCTGCGCCGAGCTCGACCAGCGTCTCGATCAGCACCGCCGTCTGCACCGTCATGTGCAGCGAGCCCATGATCTTCGCGCCCGCCAGCGGCTTGTCCTTGCCGTACTTCTTCCGCAGCGCCATCAGGCCGGGCATCTCGTCCTCTGCGAGCCGGATCTCCTTGCGGCCCAGCTCGGCCTCGGCCAGATTGCGGACCTTGAACGCCGGGCGGTCTTCGCCCACCGGTGCGCCCAGATTGCTCGTTGCAGTGCTCATCGCATCACTCCCTTTAGGTTGCTTGGATTCGTCTGAAAGTAGTCGGTGTTCATCCGCATCTATCTGCGGCCATTTCGTTTCATTGCCGTTGCCGTGAACAGCCCCGGGCCCTTCGCGTCGGCGTCGACGGGCAGCGGGTGGAATCGCACGTCGGTCAGCCCGGCGTCGGTCATCCACGCGTCGAACTGCTTCTGCTCGAAGCCGAGCCACACGTGGCCCATGTGCTGCTGATACTCGGCGCGGTCGTGACGGAGCATGTCGACCACGAGCACGCGTCCGCCGGGCTTGAGCACGCGGGCGGTCTCGGCGAGCACGGCGCCGGGGTCGGCGACGTGGTGCAGCACGAGGTCGATCACCGCGGCGTCGAGCGTAGCGTCGTCGATCGGCAGCGCCTCGAGCTGGCCGCGCTTGAGCGTAACGTTGCCCGCGTCCTTCAGCCGCTTCTTCGCGGCCTTGAGCATCGCCGCCGACGCGTCGACGGCGGTGACGCGCGCCACGTAAGGCGCCACCGTCTCGGCGATGCGCGCCGTGCCGCAGCCCAGATCACCCACGTGCCACGCCGGGTCGAGCAGCGCGGCGATCGCGTGCAGGTCGAACCGTTCGCCGAACAGCTCACGCCGCATCTTGTCCCACTGCCCCGCGGCGCTCGAGAAGAACGCCTCGCTGCGGGTCTGACGCTGGGCGAGCACGCGTTCGAGTCGGCGGTCGTCCTCGTCGGCGGGCGACGTCCCGGCGGTCTGCTCCCGCAGGAGTCGCCACAGTCGCGCCGCCGCGGGGTCGAGCTCGTCGAGCGTCATGCGGTAAAGCCGACTCGTACCCTCCGGCCGCGACGCCGCCCAACCCTCGTCCGCCAGCACCTTCAGGTGCCGCGACACGGTCGACTGCGGCAGTTGCAGCACCGAACACAGCTCGGCGACGGTCAGCTCCGCCCGCTCCAGCACACGCAGCGCCCGGGCCCGCGTCGCGTCGGCCAGCGCGTTCATCCAGCTCAGCATGGGGGGCGAGGTTGCGGGCATATGATTCATCCGTCTATCCGGATGAATTGTTACAACATGGCCCGCGACAGTCAAGCACAGCGGGTGAAAAGTCCACTACAATGCTTCGCCCATGGACAGCTACGACCTGGTCATTTCGGGAGCCGGATTCGCCGGCCTGGCGTGCGCTGACGCGGCGGCCAGGCGTGGCCTGCGCACGCTCGTGCTGGAAAAGAAGCCCGACCCCGGCGCCAGGCCGCACACCACCGGCATCCTCGTCAAGGAGGTCGCCGACGGCTGGGACGCCCCGCGGCAGTTCACCCGCAAGGTGCGCGGCGTGCGCCTCTACGCGCCGTCGCTTAAGTCCGTCGACCTCGTCTCGCCCGGCTACTACTTCCTGGCGACCGACACGCCGGGCCTGCTGCGCTGGTGGGCCCAGCACGCCGAGGCGTCCGGCGCGGAGGTGCGCTGCGACGCGCCGTTCCGCGGCGTCGAGAAGCACGGCGACCTGCTCCGCTTCAAGGAACGCGACGTCGAGGGCCGCTACCTCATCGGCGCCGACGGCGCGAAGTCGAAGGTCGCCGAGATGTTCAACCTCGGCCGCAACACGCAGCACCTCGTCGGCGTCGAGGCCGAGTACACCAACGTGCGCGGCGTCGACCCCGATCGCCTGCACGTGTTCCTCGACAGCGAGCTGGCGCCGGGCTACATCGCGTGGGTCGTGCCGGGCGTGGACATCTACCAGGTGGGCCTCGCCGTGCGCAAGGGCCGCGAAGTGAAGCTCGAGCCGTTCATGGAGCAGGTCCGCAAGGTGTTCGATTTCAGCGCGGCCGAGTGTGTGTCGAAGCGCGGCGGGCTGATCCCGGTGGGCGGGCTGGTCAAGCCGATCGGCCGCGACAACGTGATGCTGGTCGGCGACGCGGCGGGCATGGTCTCGCCGCTGACGGCCGGGGGCATCCACACCGCGCTCGACTACGGACGCCTCGCCGGGCTCGCCGTGTGCGACCACCTGCTCGACAACGGGCCGGACCCGATCCGCGTGATGAGCCGCCAGCTGCCCCGCTTCGGCGTCAAGCGGCTGATGCGTGCGTCGATCGACATGCGACCGCCGAACGGGCTGTACAACCTGATGCTGGGCAGCCGCGTGCTGCGCTCGCTGGCGCAGGTCGTGTTCTTTCACAAGGGGATGTTCAGCCCCGCGGCGTGGCACGACGCGTGGCAGCACGTGATCCTCAACCGCAGCGCCCGCCTGCAGCACGCCGCGGTGACGGGCGACGACAGCGACAGCCCCACCGTCTGATCCATTGCTATCCGGAGATCGCCGCCTCTTCGATCGCGCCGTCGGCGTCGACCGACACGACGATGCTGCGGCCTTCGAACATCGCCCCGGCGTCGAAGAACAGCTCGGCCGAGCCGTCGGCGTAGAACGTGATGTCGCTGAGCGTCATGCGATCGATGAACGCCTCGGCGCCGATCGGCTCGCCGTCGTTCCAGTCCGCGTTGTACTCCGCGAGCAGCTCCGACGCGGCGGCGCGACACACCTGGTCGCGCAGCGTGCGCAATCGCTGGAACGCGCGGCGCGCCCGCTGCAGCACCTCTTCCTCATCGTCCACTTCGGTCTCGATCGAGATGTGCACCTCGTGCCCGGGCGCGAACTGTGTCTCGCCGGACCACCACTCGTAGCGGCGATCCCAGACCAGCCGGCCCAAGACCTCGTCGTTGATCATCTGCTGTGGCATGGCGGACCCGAATCCACGTTGAGGACAAGGTGACATTGTACCTCGCGGCGATCGGGCACGCATCGGATTTATCCGCGTTAACTTTCCGCGTGCGCCTCGACGGACGACGACGCGGCGAACAGCCGTCTGACCGAGTCGCGGGCGAGCACCGTCAGCGAGAACGCGCCGAGCAGCGTGCCGAACGGAAACAGCAGGCATTCGATCGCGGCGATCGTGCGGCAATAGGCGTAGCGCATGCGGTTGTGCAGGCCGCGCGCGACGAACGCGATGCAGATTGACAGCGGCCAGCCGAGCGCGACGGATACGACGGCGAGGGCGGGCGTAAACGAGCCGAACGTCTGGAGCGCCGGGTCGTCGGCGGAGGCACCCTCGGTCGCGCCGGTGCCGTCGCCGTGCAGGCCGGCGGCGTTCATGAACAGGCGAAACGCGAGGACGACCGCGGGGAAGCACGCCCCCAACGCGACGAGCACGGCGAGGATGTAGTGAAAGACGGTCAGCAGGTAGAGGTGGTCGAGGTCGTCGGCACGCGTGTCGTCGGTCATGATCCCACCTGCCTGGCCGCGTCGACGGACTCGCCGCGGTTGGTGCGTGGCAGCACGATCAGGCCGGTCGGCTGGATGCGCCCGTCGGCGCGCTGCGCGAGCCAGACGCGGACCTCGATCTCGGCGGGCGTCGACGTGGTCTGCACGACGTACTGGCGGAAGTAGCGGCTGCCGACGCGGCCGTCCAGCGCGAAGCGGCTGTCGGGCAGGTCGGGGACATGACCCGCGGCGGCGATCGCGTCATCCACCTGCGCCGCGGGCACGCCCATGGCAATCAACGCCGCCCGGTCGCCGCGCCCCAGCGCGATGATCGCCTGCTGCGCCTGCTCGTCGCTGAGCTCGGCCGCGGGCTGCGAGACGAACAGCGGGTGGTCGGTCTGCGTGCAGCCGATCGCCGAGGCGAGCACGAGCAGCGTGAGCGTGACGATGACGGTCCGCATGGTTGGCTCCGCGTGGTGGGTCACTCGATGGGCAGCGCGACGGTCGGGCCGGGCACCATGCCGTGATCACGGATGCGCTTGGCGAGGTCGGGATACGTCGAGTCGATGCCGTACGCCTTGCGCAGGGCGACGAGCGCCTCGTCGCGGGCGCCGATGTTGTCGTAGAACTCAGCGAGCTCGACGTAGGGCTCGACGGTGGTCTTGCCGGCGATGCGCGTGGCGGTGATGTACGCGTCGCGGGCGCCGTCGTGGTCGCCGAGCTTATAGAGGTAGCGGCCCTTGCGCTGGTAGTCCTCGATGGAGCCGCGATAGTCGACGACCTCGCTGAGGAACCCGACGAGCTGCGTGCGGAGCTTCTGGCGGAACATCGCCTCGGCGAGGCCGTCGGCGACCTGCGACAGCGTCGGCGTGGGCACGCCGGTGTTGTCGAGGTTCGGGTTGTCACGGATCTGCTGCTCGGCGCGGTTGTGCAGCACGGCGTAGGCGGTCTCGAAGTGTTTGGCGGCGTCGGCGGGCTGCTCGTAGTGATCCAGCAGGATGCGGCCGAGGTAGTAGTTGCTCTTCAACTCGGTCGGGTCGCGGTCCACGCATTTCTGGAAGACGCCGCGCGCCTCTTCAACGTTGCCGTCCTTATAGGCGCGGTAGGCCTGGAGGCGGGCGTGGGCGTTGACGATCGGAGTCGTGGTGGCGCACCCGCCGATAGCGAGCAGCGCCAGGGCGAACAGCGAAACGATCCAGCAGCGAAGTTCCATCTTCATCGTTACCATCCTTGAGATCAGCGGACCAACGGACCAAGATACGCCGAGGCGTACGTTCACTCAAGGATTGTAGGCATGCACCGTCGGGAACTGTTCACCGTTCTGCTGCATCACGCGTGGGGCGATGATTCGCACTACGACTGGATGATCGAGGACCCCGCGGAGTCTGCGGGCGAGGCGACGCTGCGGACGTGGCGTGTGGACCGGCCCGCGAGCGACTGGGCCGCGGCGGGCGAGCTGACGCTGCGTGCGCTGCCAAATCACCGGCGGGCGTACCTGACGTACGAGGGCCCGCTGAGCGGCGACCGCGGCGTCGTGACGCGTGTGGACGCGGGCGTGGCGGTGGTCGAGTCGGAGGACGACACGGGCCTGACGCTGCGGGTGACGATGGCGGGGTTTGAAGGGCTTGTCACGCTGCGGCGCGAGGCCGGTGGACCGGCGTGGCGAGCGAGCTTCGGTAAATGAACAACCCCCGCCCACAAGTGGGCGGGGGTTGTGTTGCCGTTAGGCTTTTCGCGTCAGACCAGCTTTAGAACAGCAGCTGGAACTGAGCACGCAGGACAAGCGCGTCCTCGGAGTGCGGATCGCCGGAGGCGAAGCCGAGACCCGAGCTGGTCGCACTCGCACCGATCGGGTTGGCCGGCGGCAGGCTGCCGTCGATCCACCAGATCATGTCGAGGGTGAACTTCGCGTCGTGCTTGTCGAAGTAGTAGTTACCGCCGAAGGTCAGGAAGTAGGCGGTGTCATCGGAGCCGGTGTCGTTCGAGTCGATCAACTCAAACTTCACGAAGGGCTCGAGCTTGTTCGGGATGACCTGGTAGGCACCCTGAACCACGAGGCCGTAGATATCGGCGCTGTCGCCGCTGTCGGGCTCGATGTGAGCACCCATACCGGCGACCGACACGCCGAGACCGTTGGTCTCGACCGAGCCGTCAACGGTCCAGCTGAACGCGTCGAACGCCTGGCCGTTCTTGCCGTCACCCAGCTCGTAGTGGAGGGCGCCACCGACGAACGCGGCGAAGGGCTCGCCTTCCCACGCGTTGTAGTCCTTCATCTGGCCCCACTCGCCGGCGAGCTTGACGTCGGCGCGAGCCGTGATGGCGAACTCGGAGGAATCGGCGCCGATGGTGCTGGTCTCGGAGTTGGCGCCGTCGCTGAGCGAAACCATGAGCTTCACAGCGTCCATGGGATCGTACTTGAGCTGAACCTGCTCGGCACGGTTGAGCGTGAAGTACTCGGACACCACGCCGCGATCCACGGCCAGCTGGCGACGCGAGCTGGTCAGCTCCTCACGGAGGAACGGCAGCTTGAACTTACCGGCCTTGAGGTACAGGCCGTCGGCGATCTGCGTGCCGATGGTCAGGTCCTCAGCGAAGATGAGGCTGTCGGAGTAGTCGGTGGCGAGCACGACTTCGTAGTCCCACTGGCGACCGGCCTCGACGTGGCCCTCGAATCCGACCTTCGCGCGGCGGAACTGGAAGCCCTCGTCCTCGTCGTCGTCGCTGTGACCCGACACGCCGTCCTTCTGGTTGAAGCTGGCGATGTAGCGGAACTGCAGCTGTCCGAAGACCTGCATCAGGAACTTGCCGTCCTCGCTGGCGAGGAAGAAGTGCTTGTTGTAGCCGGCAGTCATGCCTTCACCGGCGAGGCTGGCGCGGGTGTCCGCGTCGGCCAGCACCTCGTGCACCAGCGCCTTGACCTCTTCAGCGCGACGCTGATTCAGCCACGTGTCGCCACTCTCGGCCCGCAAGCGAGCCACTTCGGCCTTCAAGGCCTGCAACTCGGCAACCACGTCGACGTCCTTATTGGCCGGGGCGGCCGCAAAGGCGCCGGCGGAAGTCGCCAACACCAACCCTGCGATCAGAAACTTGGTCTTCATTTGACCGTCTCCTTGTTTGGAACCTGGAACCGTTCGCCTGATCCATCCACCCGATGTGGAACGACTCCGAAGTCTGGTACGCGGCTTCGAACGCTCGAAGCCAATACATTTCATTGGGAAAAAAAGGTCGAGATCGAAGCCAGTGTTCGTCCTTTACCGCTGGACCTCGTCTGGGCTGCCGTGTGAGGATACGTGCGGCTCACCCAAAACTCATGCGGCGTTCACCCTTTCTCGTCGCCGCATCCCCGAGCTCCCGCTCAGGATTGACGGCATTATTCCGATGAACGCGACGCTGTCAAGACCACTGCCCAAAAATCCCGCAGTATGTCGGCGGCGCAATCACCGGCCTCGGACCGTCCGAGGTTAACACAGCGTATCGGCCACGAGACGATCCCCACTTCAAATGTATTTGCACATTTTTCGCATAAAACAGGCCGATAACCCTCCAAGTCCCACCCATTGCGTCCAAATCACGGACTTATCGGACATCGCCCTAACCCGCGAATCTCACCAGCCCACCGCCCCGATCCATGCCTATACACTGGGCACTGCCGCCGCGGGATTCCCGACACCACCCTCCGGCCCCGCGGCAGCCCCACCAAGAATCTTTGCGCATCACCGACCCCAAACTCACAATTCCTTCATTTTCAACACGCAACGAGCCGCCACGCGTTAGCGCGGCATGCTTTTACACACGTCGCGGGATTGTCTATCATGGCGGCTTCTTAGATGTCGGCCTTGAACTGGGTTCACCTCAATCGGGATACGGCCAATGCGGTTGGATGCGTTTGTGGCGAAGGTCGCCGTAATCGGGCTGGTGGTCTTGCTCTGCGCTGGCTTTACGGCGACGGCGCAAACGATCGACCGTGAGCCGGAGACCACCCCGAAGCTCGGCGGCTCGGCGGGCACGTCCGGCCTGGGCTTCTTTCAGGCCAACCGATGGGGCGTGGTCCAGGCCCACGTGCACAACCGCACCGCCACCGACCGCGAGGTCCGCATCGTTTTCAGCTTCAACGACCAGCCCCAGCGGCAATTCGTACGCGTAGTGACGATCCCGCCGAACGCCCGACGCACGGTCGAACTCCCGGCGCGCTTCAGCGTCAGCAAGCAGGGCCTGAACGTCGCGGAGACCGAGACGATCATCGTCGCCCCCAAGGAAGACATCGAGTGGGACCGCAAGCCCGGCATCGTGCGGCTCTACGACGGACGCGAGATCACGGCGATCGTCGCGGAGAACACGCCGGCCGACGACGAAGCGATCTTCGCGGTGACCGCCGTGCGCGATCGCCTCGGGCTGCCCAAGTCGATGGGCTACATCAACGACGAGCGCACGATGCGGTTCGACCTCGGCTGGGACGGGCTCAACACGCTGGCGATCACGACGGACCGGCCGAAGTTCGACGCCGTCCAGCGCGCGGCGCTGCGGCGTTGGCTCAACGGCGGCGGCACGCTGGTCGTGTTCCTCGACCAGGTCGACAACGAATCGATGCAGCTGCTATTGGGCGCGGCGTGGGGGGTCGACGTCGTCGATCAGGTGACGCTCAACAGCGTGTCCTTTAATAAGGTCGACGCGTCGCTGCCGAACCCGATGGGGTTGGGCTCGACGTTCAAGGCCGACGTCGAGGTCGAGCAGCCGATCACGATGACGCGTGTGATCGCCGACGGGTTCACGACGCACCTGGCGGTGCGCGGCTGGCCGGCGCTGATGAGCCGCAAGATGGGCCGCGGACGCATCGTGATCAACACGCTCGGCGGCCGGGCGTACACCGAGGAAGCCGGCGTGCAGGCCGCGGACGTGTTCGCACGCGTGGCGATGCCCGAGGCGTCGATGGTGCAGATGAACACGATGGAGCCCTCCGCGGCGCTGAACACGCCGGCGGGCACGGAGTTCCTCGCGAACCAGGTGGGCTACTCGATCGTCAGCCGCAAGACCGTCGCGACGGTGCTCGGCGCGTTCGCCGTGGCGTTCGTGATCTGCGGCCTCGCGCTGCTGCTGCGGAGCCGGCTGGAGTGGATCGGCCCGATCGGCGCGGCGCTCGCGGTGGGCGCGACCGGCGTGCTGCTGTTCATCGGCCTCAAGCAACGCGGGCAGATCGAGCCGGTCGTTACGTCGGTTCAGTTGATCGAGGCCGAGCCCGAATCGCCGTCGGCGACGGTGCGCGGCGTGCTCGGCATGTTCACGCCGGACGCCGAGAACGTCGACCTGGGCAGCCAGCAGGGCGGCTGGGCGTGGCCGAGTCAGACGAGCGACGTAGGCCCGCTGCGCCGCATGGTCTGGCGTGACCTGGACACGTGGACGTGGACGAACGTGCCGCTGCCGCCGGCCGCGCTGCGTCCGATCGACTACGAAGCCGCGGTCCGCTTCGACACGCCGGTGCGGATGGACCTGCGTTACGGCCCCGAAGGGCTGACGGGCACGATGCACTGGCCGACGGGCTACAAGCCGCGCGACATGGTCATCGCCGCCGCGCACGCCAACATCGCCGTCAACACCACCGCCGACACCGACGCGATCAACCTGCGTGTCACGCCAGCCGACGTGCTGCCCGACGGGTCGTACTTCAACACCAACATGATGAGCGACGACCGCAAGAACCACGCCGTCCTCTACGACCGCATGCTGAAGCACGAGACGCCGAAGCAGGACACCGGCACCATGCCCGGCAGCGCCAAGACCGAGCCGCGTGTGCGACTGCTCGGCCCGACGCTGCTGACGTGGACCGAGATGGCGCCGAGCGGCATCTCGATCGACCCGCAGCTGCATCCGGTCGGCCAGGCGTTGTGGTCGCTGCCGCTGCGTGTCAACGCCTCCGCGCCCGGCACGCACGTGCGCATCCCCTGGCCGCTGGTTGCGATGGAGCCGGCGCGCACCACGCAGGACGACCGCGAGCGCCTCGGCCTCGTGATGCTGCCGATCTACAGCCAGGCGCACGACGCGTTCTTCGGCGTGTCGGGCGCCAGCGCGTTCATCGGGCGATTCGAGCTGCCGCGGCAGGTGCTGCCGCTCAACCCCAAGGGCGCGACGCTGCACTTCGACGTCACGGCGACCAACCGCAGCGTCGACCTCTTCACGCTCAAGGACAACGCGCTGCGTCCGATCAAGACGATCAACAGCCCCGACGGGCCGACCACCATCGACATCCCCGCCGACGCGCTGCAGGTCGACGACCGCGGGGGCGTGCTCGTCGGTTTCTACGTCCACAACCCCATGAACTTCAATCCCGGCGACGTGCAGGTGTCGAGCCTCTGGATCGTTCGACGATTCGGTCTCGAGGTCGCCGGCGAGGTGATGCCCGCCACCGCCGCGGCATCCACGGACCCCAACACGATCAGCCAACGGTAACCGCTCATGACCGACACGCCCGAAAACAAAGAGATCGACGACGAGACGACCGACGACGCCGAGGAATCGGCCGTCACGACCGACGCCGACGAAGCGACCGCGACCAAGACCGACGAGTCGGATGAATCCGACGCGCCGGACGCCGACGACGACGCGTCGACCGCGGCCGCGACCGTCGACGATGCGGACACCGAAGCGTCAGACGACGTCGGCGACGAAGACGACATCGAAACACCCGCCGCCGCGCCCGCCCCGGCCGCGTCCACGTCGTCCGGTGAACACGTCGTGTACGCCGAGAACCTGACCAAGCAGTACGGCGATTTCACCGCGCTCGACTCGCTGAACCTGTCGCTCGAAAAGGGCCAGATCCTCGGCTTCATCGGGCCCAACGGCGCCGGCAAGACCACGACGATCAAGATCCTCGTGGGCCTGGCGCGGCCGACGTCCGGCAAGGCGTCGATCGCCGGGCACGACTGCACACGCGACGTCAAACAGATCAAGCGGCTCGTCGGCTACATGCCCGACGTGTTCGGCGCGTACGACAACATGCGCGTGCACGAATACCTCGACTTCTTCGGCGCCGCGTTTAAGATCCCGCAGCGCGATCGCGCCAAACGCATCGGCGAGGTAATGGACATCACCGGCACCGCCTACATGCACGACCTCTACGTCGAGGCGCTGTCGCACGGCATGAAGCAGCGCGTCGGCATCGCCCGCACGCTGCTGCACGACCCGACCGTGCTGATCCTCGACGAGCCGGCCAACGGCCTCGATCCCGCGGCTCGCATCGACATGCGGCAGATCCTGCTGCGGCTCGCCGAGATGGGCAAGACGCTGATCGTCACCAGCCACATCCTCCCCGAGCTCAGCCGCATCTGCGACGTCGTGGCGATCATCACCAACGGCAAGCTCCGCGCGTTCGGCACGCTCGATCAGATCATGCAGCAGGTCCGCCGGCTCCGCATGATGCAGGTCACGCTGTCCGACCGCGAGCACGTGCTGCAGCTGTCGAACTACCTCAAGGCGAACCTGTCCGCCGACTCGGAGGTCACGCCGAGCGAGACCGAGGCGGAGGTCCGCTTCTCAACGGTCGCCGACGACAAGCGGCTCACAGAACTGCTGACCGGCGCGATCCGCGACGGCCTGTCGATCGCGCAGTTCCGTGAGGTCGAGACCGACCTCGAAGACGCGTTCCTCGAAGTCACCGGCCTCCGCGAGAAGGTCACCGAACGAGCGGACGGAAGGGCCGTGAATTGATTTTGGAATTCAGGTTCTTGATTTTTGATCTGGCGAGAGGCGAAGGCCCTGGATCGAAAATCAAAAATCAAAAATCGAAAACGCCATGAAAAACCCCATCATCCAACGCGAACTCATCGGCACGCTCCGGCAGCCGCGCGCCCTGGCGATCCAGGTCGTGTTTGTGCTGGCGATGGTGGTGCTGGTGATGCTGGTCTGGCCGGACTCGGCGACGGTGAACCTCGGCGGACGCCAGGCGCGTCAGCTGTTCGGCGTGTTCGCGTACGGGCTGCTGGTGGGGCTGATGCTGCTGGCGCCGGCGCTGCCCGCGACGTCGATCGTCAACGAGCGTCGGCGCGGCACGCTGATCCTGCTGCTGACCAGCCCGCTGACGCCGGCGTCGATTCTGTTCGGCAAGGTCGCCGGCGCGATCGGCTTCGTGCTGACGCTGATGGTGCTGAGCCTCCCCGCCGCCGCCGCGTGCTTCGTGATGGGCGGCATCGGCCTGTCCCAGCTGGCGATCACGTACGGCGTGCTCGGCGTCGTCGCGCTGCAGTACGTCATGATCGCGCTGTACATCTCGTCGATGACCAAGAGCACCGACGGCGCGCTCCGCATGACCTACGGCGTCATCCTCCTGCTGTCGATCCTCGTGCTCGTGCCCTACTACATGCTCCAGGGCAAGGACCTTTCGCAGCTCGGCCTGCCGATGCCCGAGGCGATCGAGGCGGCCGTGCGCTGGCTCGCGTCGCTCAGCCCGCTGCCCGCCGTGATGCAGCTGGCGGACCACGGCAGCGTCGGCACACGCGGGCTCGAGTCCACCGGCGACCCGGTCACGCGGTACCTGATCACCGCGGCGATCACGATCGTCGCGTGCACGTTCGGCCTCATCAAACGCCTGCAGCCGACGGTCACCGACCGGCCGCGCGACAAGGGCGTGGTGACCGACGAACGCTCCGCCGGGCAGCGCGCCGCGCGGCGGTTCATGTACGTGTGGTTCTTCGATCCCAACAAGCGCACGGGCACGATCGCCAACTACGAAAACCCCGTCATGATGAAGGAGTTCCGCACGCGGACGTTCGGCCGGGCGCACTGGATGGCGCGGCTCATCGCCGGCTGTCTCGTCGTGTCGCTCGGGCTGATGTTCGTCGCGTTGCAGGGCACGATGTGGATCAGCACCGACTATATGGCGGGCATCCTCGTCGTGTTCCAGATGGGGCTGATCATCCTGGTGACGCCGGCGCTGTCCGCGGCGCTGATCAGCAGCGAGCTGGAGTCCGGCGGGTGGACGCTGCTGCAGGCGACGCCGCTGAGCGCGGGCGTGATCATGCGTGGCAAGCTGCTGAGCGTGGCGTGGACGCTGACGATCCTGCTGCTGGCGACGCTGCCCGGCTACGCGATCCTGTGGATGATCGACGAGGGCCGCAGCCAGCGCGTGGTCAACGGCCTGATCACGCTGGCGCTGACGGCGCTGTTCTCGATGATCGTCGGCGCGATGTGCTCGAGCATCTTCCGCAAGACGGCCGTGGCGACGACAGCGGCGTACCTGCTGCTGGTGGGCCTGTGCGTCGTGACGCTGCTGCCGTGGATGGGCGAGGGATCGCTGTTCGATCAGCAGGTCGTCGAGCGGATCCTGATGGTGAACCCGCTGGCCGCGGCGTTGAACGCGGTGCGGATGCCGGGCATGGAGTCGTATCAGCTCACGCCGGCGAACTGGTGGTTCCTCGGCGGCGGCACGATCGTCGCGTCGGCGGTGCTGTGGTTCCGCACGTGGCAGTTGACCAAGCCTCAGTGAGACACGCATGGTGCATGTGAGACGAAGCAGGTGGAGCGCGGCGACGACGGCGGTGGTGCTGCTGTGCTGTGGCGCGGCGCTGGCCGGGCCGATGGAAGACGAGAAGCTCTACGAGCTGCCGACCAACACATCGATCGTGCACCCGCGGCTGCTGGAGCTGACGGCGTGGGGTCTCAATCAGTCCGCGAAGCTCACGCGGCTCGAGTCGCTCGGCGAGATCCGGCACAACAACTTCACGCAGCTCAGCGACGAGGTGGTCAAGCTGCTCGACGACCCCAGCGAAGCGGTGCAGACGTCGGCGATGCAGGTCGTCGAAGCGCTCGACGCACGTGGCGCGGCCGACCGGCTGCTGACGCGCATCGACGTCGGCCAGTACCCGCAGTCGCCCCAGTACGAGCAGGCGCTGCTGGCGGACACGCTGCTGGCCAAGTGGAAGGATCAACGGGCGGCGCCGGCCTGGGCGGATCGGCTGACGAAGAGCGTGGCGCCGGTCGGACTGCTGGTCTCGGCGGCGCGGTCGCTCGGCGACGCGCCGGGCGCGGACCCGCGCGCGACCTGGGCGCTGCTGCAGACGACGCTGCTCGACGAGGCCAAGCCGTTCTCGCTGCGACTCGCCGCCGCCGACGCGCTGGCGAAACTCAGCGAGCTCAAGACCGTGCCGCGTGTCGACGCGCCCGGCAAGACGCTCATCGCGTCGGGCCCGCGCGGCCCGCTGCTCGCCGCGCGGCTGATGGCGCGCGCCTACACCGACGCCGAGGCGCCGCTGCTCAAGCAGCTGGCCGTGAACAAGGAACCGGCCGTCGCGGTGATCGCGCTCGAGCGGCTCTACGAGCTGAACCCCGAATACCTCTGGCCGATCGCACGGCAGGCCGTCGACCGGCCCGACCCGCGCGTGCGGCTCGTGGCCGTCCGCTCGCAGGAGAAGCACGTCGACCCCGCGGCGGTCGATCTGCTGCGGTACGCGATCAACGACACGCACCCGGAGGTGCGCACAACCGCGGCCCAGATGCTTTACGTGCTGGCGCAGTCGCCGTCGCTCAACGAGCCGATCAAGCTCGCGATGCGCGACGTGATCAGGCAGGCGCTGACGGAGTGGAAGGCCGACAAGCCGATGGAGCACTGGCGCGCGGCCGAGCAGGCGGCGATCCTTTCCGGCCGACTCGACGACAAGCCCGCCTACGCCAACCTGGTGACGCTGTTCGATCACCCGCGGCACGAGGTCCGCGTCGGCGCGGTCGTCGGGCTGCGTCCGCTGGCGGTGGCCGAGACGCGGCAGCCGATGGCGGACTTGCTGGGCCGCGTGATCAAGGAGATCAACGACTTCAACAAGAAGCTCGAGTCGGTCACGCAGCAGGAAGACCCGCGGCTGAAGATGTTCTCGCAGCGCATCTACGAGCACTCGCAGTGGGGCGCGGAGATCGCGCAGACCCTCGGCGTGTGGCGCGTCAAGGAAGCCGACAAGACGCTGCAGCTGCTGATCCCCAAGGAGAACCCCGCGAGCCCGCGCTGCCGCGCGTCGGCGATCTGGGCGCTGGGCTGGATCCGCGAGAACCAGCCGGACAAGGCGATGGCCAACACGCTCCGCCGCCGGCTGCTCGACCTGAACCCGACGAACCCCGAGTCCGACGAGGTCCGCCTCGCGTCGCTGATCGCCATCGCCCGCATGGATAATAAAGAGGAAGTGCCGACGCTGCGGAACCGCTACCGCGAGGACGGCCTGGAGATCCAGTGCGCCGCGCGCTGGGCCATCAAGCACCTGACCGGCGAAGAGCTGCCCGACATCAAGCTCAAGCCGAACGTCGTGTCCAACGGATTCCTCGCCCCGCTCGACCGCTACGAAGCCGGCGCGCCGGAGGGCACGACGCAGTGAGCAGCGCCTCGCCGAGCATCTCCATCGATCTGCGTGTGCGTTACCCCGAATGCGACCCGATGGGCTACGCGCACCACAGCGTGTATCCCGTGTGGTTCGAGATCGCGCGGACCGAGCTGCTGCGCCAGACCGGCGTGTCCTACGCCGACCTCGAGCGCGACGGCATGCTGATCGTCGTGGTGAAGCTGGAGCTGAAGTACCGCCGGCCGGCGCGCTACGACGACGAGGTCCGCGTCATCGCTACGACCACGCGCGCCTCGGGCGTACGCATCGAGCACGACTACGAGGTGCGGCGCGGCCACGAGCTGCTGTGCACCGGCAGCACCACCCTGGCGTGCCTCGATCGCGAAGGCAAGCTGCAGCAGGTGCCTGAGATGTTACGGCTGGAGAAGTAACCGGCGTCGCGCCGGGGCCGGGTCAGTCGCCTTCGATCTGGTCGTGGGCCTCGATCATCAGGCGGTCCATCTGCTGGCGGACCTTCGCCTCGTCGAAGTTCAACCCGCCGGCGGACAGATCGGCGAGCACCTTGCGGATCACGTCGGCGTCGCCCACCTCTTCGAAGTCCGATTTGACGACTTCCTTGGCGTAAGCCTCGGCGTCGTCGCCCGCCTTGCCGAGCTGCTCGGCGACCCACAGCCCCAGCAGCTTGTTCCGCCGCACGGTCACCTTGAAACGCAGATCGTCGTCGTGGGCGAGCTTCGCCTCCATGCCCTTACGCCGTTCGTCGAGTCCCGACATCGCAACCTCCATCCAGAGCGTCCGGCGAGCGCCGACACGCCTGTTAACTACGATCGCCACCCCTCACGCGGCGCACCCGACGCCGCGCCCGGATTGTAAGGCGGGTGAACGAGACTCACAACCCCCGCCCGCAGCTGTGATTAACTTCACGATGTCAAACAACTTATTCAAACCGCGAACACGGCTCATTCACCACTTCGGATGCGGAATCAAAACAAATCCTTTGTCAACAGCCTGATATGGCAAATTACCAATATCAGCTCGAAAAATATTATCATAAAATTTACTAATTGATGACTCGATTGACATTAGAGCCCCTGATGGTAGAATTGCTGGACTATGCTTTTCGACGCGATCAGGCTGTTCTGCGATGTCGCCCAGCATCGCAGCGTCTCCAAGGGCGCTGAGGCACACGGCGTGACTCAGTCCGCGGCGTCGCAGCGCATCCAGGTCCTCGAAAAGCAGCTCGGCGTTCGGCTGATCGATCGCTCGAAGCGTCCGCTGCAGCTCACGCCCGCCGGGGAGTTGTATCACCAGGGATGCCGGCGGATCCTCGAGGAGTACGAGCGGCTCAAGCACCAGGTCACCGGCGCCGCGGAAGACACGCTGCGCGGCGAGGTGACGGTCGCGGCGATCTACTCCGCGGGCATCGACCTGCTGAGCCAGGTCAAGGCGGACTTCGAGGCGACGCACCCGTTCGCCACCGTGTCGATCAAGTACGAGCAGCCCGACGGCGTGTACGACCGCGTGTCGCACGAGCAGTGCGACCTGGGCATCCTGTCGTACCCCGAGCGGTGGCGCGACCTGATCGCCACGCCGCTGCGTGAAGAGATCATGACGGTCGTCGTGCGGGCCGGTCACGAACTGGCCGGGCGTGCGTCGATCGACGCGTCGGAGCTGACGGACCACGAGATGGTGGGCTTCGACACGACGCTGCCGATCGCGCGACGGATCAAGGCGTACCTGCGTGAGCACCAGAGCACGCCGGAGATCGTCAACCAGTTCGACAACGTCGACACGATCAAGAGCTACGTGCGTGAGACGGACGCGGTGGCGATCCTGCCGGACCGCACGGTGCGCCGCGAGGTGTCGGCGGGCGTGCTGGCGTCGATCCGTCTCGAGCCGACGCTGACGCGCCCGCTCGCGGTGGTGTATCCGCGTAACCGCGAGCCGGGTCCGCTGACCAAGGCGTTCATCGAATATCTGTTGAAGCATCGGTCGCTGGTCGGCGACGCGGCTTCGAAACCGTCAGCCCCGGAGGCCGTGAAGGCCTGAAGGGATGTCGGCCGGTCGGCGGATCGGCGGCATCCCGAACACGAACGCGGCGGCGAGAGGCCGACCGCGACGCACACGAACCGCAACGCGATCGCCGGAACACGCGATCGGATTTGAGAGAGGCAAGGGTCACCATGTCATACGGAATGCCGAAGAAGCGAGGCCTGTACGATCCTCAGTTCGAACACGAGAACTGCGGCGTGGGCTTCGTCGCGAACATCAAGGGACGCCGGTCGCATCAGATCGTGCTGGACGCCGACGAGGTGCTGCGTCGCATGACGCACCGCGGGGCGTGCGGCTGCGAGGCGAACACCGGCGACGGCGCGGGCATGCTGACCGCCCTGCCGCACGAGTTCCTGAAGAAGGTGGCCAAGGCGGACCTCGGCAAGGACCTGCCGGAGCCGGGCAGCTTCGCCGCGGGCATCGTGTTCCTGCCGCAGATCGACGCCGAGCGGGCCAGGTGCAAGGCGACCGTCGAGAAGCTGATCGCCGAGCACGGCCAGACGCTCGTCGGCTGGCGCAAGGTGCCGGTCGACCCCGACGGCGCCGACATCGGCCCGTCGGCGCGGACGACCGAGCCCCACATCGAGCAGTTGATCGTCGCGGCGGGCGACGGCCTGTCCGGCGACGCGTTCGAGCGCCAGCTGTACCTCATCCGCAAGCGCGCCAGCCACGCGCTGCGCAGCGACGAGTCGATGGAGCAGGCGAAGATGTTCTACGTCTGCTCGCTGTCGACCAAGGTCATCATCTACAAGGGCCAGCTGATGGCCGAGCAGGTGCTGCCCTACTTCCCCGACCTGACCGACCCCGACTACACCACGCACCTGGCGATGGTGCACTCGCGCTTCTCGACGAACACGTTCCCGTCGTGGGACCGCGCCCAGCCGCTGCGCTTCATGAGCCACAACGGCGAGATCAACACGCTGCGCGGCAACAAGAACGCGATGGCCGGCCGCCAGGGCGTCGTCAAGAGCGAGCTGTTCGGCGACGACCTGGCCAAGCTGTACCCGATCGTCGAGCCCGACTGCTCCGACTCCGGCACGTTCGACAACGTGCTCGAGTTCCTGCAGATGACCGGCCGCACGCTGCAGGAAGCGGTGCTGATGATGATCCCCGAGGCGTGGCAGAACCACGACACGATGGACGAGGCGCGCCGCGCGTTCTACGAGTATCACTCGACGATCATGGAGCCGTGGGACGGCCCGGCGTCGATCGCGTTCACCGACGGCCACTACATCGGCGCCGTGCTCGACCGCAACGGACTGCGCCCCAGCCGCTACTACCTCACGCACGACGACAAGGTCGTCATGGCGTCGGAGGTCGGCGTGCTGCCGACGATCGACCCGGCGAACGTCAAGGAAAAGGGCCGCCTCCAGCCCGGCAAGATCTTCCTCATCGACTTCGAGAAGGGCATCATGATCCCCGACGAGGAGCTCAAGGGCGAGTGGTCGCGCAGCCGGCCCTACGCGGAGTGGCTCAAGAACCAGCGCGTCGACCTGACCGACCTCAACCCCACCGCCGAGCCGCACGGCTTCGACCCCGACACGCTGCTGCCGCGCTGCCAGGCGTTCGGCTACACGATCGAGACCATGAACTTCATGCTCGTGCCGCTGATCCAGCAGGAGCGCGACCCCGTCGGCTCGATGGGCAACGACTCGGCGCTGGCGTGCCTCAGCGACAAGCCGCGCATGCTGTACGACTACTTCAAGCAGCTGTTCGCCCAGGTGACCAACCCCGCGATCGACTCGATCCGCGAGGAGGTCATCATGTCGCTCGAGTGCTACATCGGGCCGGAGGGCAACCTGCTGGAGACCACCGAGAAGCACGCCCACCGCATGCGTGTGCCCCACCCGATCCTCACCAACGAGGAGCTCGCCGCGATCAAGCACATCGAGACTTGCCCCAAGGCCGCGGGATGGCGCAGCAAGATCATCGACATCACCTGGCCCCGCAGCGAGGGCGCGGCGGGGATGACCGCGGCGCTCGACCGCATCTGCGCCGAGGCCGAGTCCGCCGTCGACGAGGGCTACGCGCTGGTCGTGCTGACCGACCGCGCGATCGGCGCCGACCGCGTGCCGGTCAGCGCGCTGCTCGCCTGCGGCGCGGTGCACCACCACCTGGTCAACACCGCCAAGCGCACCCGCATCGGCGTCGTGCTCGAGACCGGCGAGGCACGCGAGGTGCACCACTTCTGCCTGCTCGCCGGGTACGGCGCCGACGCCGTCAACCCCTATCTCGCCTTCGAGTCGCTGTGGAAGGCCAAGCAGGACGGCCTCGTGCGTCTGCCGCGTAAGGACGGCACCGCCGCCACCTACGTCCCCGACGACGAGGAGATCGTCAAGGCGTACCGCAAGGGCGTAGCCAAGGGCATGCTCAAGGTCATGGCCAAGATGGGCATCTCGACGCTGCACTCCTACAAGGGCGCGCAGATCTTCGAGGCCGTCGGACTACGCGACGAGGTCGTCGCACGCTGCTTCAACGGCACCGCCAGCCGCATCCAGGGCGTCGGCTTCGACGTCCTCGCCGAGGAGCTGCTGCGTCGTCACGCGATCGGCTACCCGACGCGCGGCCAGGTCCGCCTGCCCGTGCTGCCCAACCACGGCGAGTTCCACTGGCGCGCCGAGGGCGAGCGGCACATGTGGGACCCCCAGTCCATCGCCGACATCCAGGTCGCGGCGCGCACCAACGGCAAGGAGGCCTACGAGCGCTTCTCCAAACACGTCAACGAGACCGCGACGCGCAACTGCGCCCTGCGCGGCCTGCTGAAGTTCAAGGACGCCGCCGACTTCGGCAACAAGCCGATCGACATCACCGAGGTCGAATCCGCCAAGGACATCGTCAAGCGGTTCTGCACCGGCGCGATGAGCTTCGGCTCCATCTCCGCCGAGAGCCACGAGGCGCTGGCCATCGCGATGAACCGCCTCGGCGGCAAGTCGAACACCGGCGAGGGCGGCGAGGACCCCGTGCGGTTCAACCCGCTGCCCAACGGCGACTCCAAGCGCTCGGCGATCAAGCAGGTCGCGTCCGGACGGTTCGGCGTCACCACGTGGTACCTGACCAACGCCGACGAGCTGCAGATCAAGATCTCGCAGGGCGCCAAGCCCGGCGAGGGCGGCGAGCTGCCCGGCCGCAAGGTCGACGAGAACATCGCACGCATCCGGTACTCCACGCCCGGCGTGGGCCTCATCTCGCCGCCGCCACACCACGACATCTACTCCATCGAGGACCTGTCGCAGCTGATCCACGACCTGAAGAACGCCAACCCCTCGGCGCGCGTGAGCGTGAAGCTCGTGTCGGAGGTCGGCGTCGGCACCGTCGCGGCGGGCGTCTCCAAGGCGCACGCCGATCACATCCTCATCAGCGGACACGACGGCGGCACCGGCGCGTCGCCGCTGACGTCGATCAAGCACGCGGGCCTGCCCTGGGAGCTCGGCCTCGCCGAGACGCACCAGACCCTCGTCATGAACGACCTGCGCAGCCGCGTCGTGCTGCAGACCGACGGTCAGCTGAAGACCGGCCGCGACGTCGTCATCGCCGCCCTGCTCGGCGCCGAGGATATGGGCTTCTCGACCGGCCCGCTGATCGTGCTCGGCTGCATCATGATGCGCAAGTGCCACCTCAACACCTGCCCCGTCGGCATCGCCACGCAGGACCCCGTGCTGCGTGACAAGTTCAACGGCCAGCCCGAGCACGTCGTCAACTACCTGTTCATGGTCGCCGAGGAAGCACGCCAGATCATGGCGAAGCTCGGCTTCCGTACGCTGCTCGAGATGGTCGGCCGCGTCGACGCCCTCGACATCGACCGCGCCGTGTCGCACTGGAAGTCCGACGGCCTCGACCTCACGCCGATCCTCACACCCGCCGAGGGACTCGGCGGACGCAAGGTCGACGTCTACTGCACCATCAAGCAGGACCACGGCCTGCAGTTCTCGCTCGACAACGAGCTGATCAAGCTCGCCGAGCCCGCGATCAAGCGCCGCGAGAAGGTCACGATCGACCTGCCCATCGAGAACATCAACCGCGTGGTCGGCACGACGCTCTCGCACGAGCTGGTCAAGGCGCAGGGCGAACGGGCGCTGCCGGAAGACTCGATCCGCATCAAGTTCACCGGCTCGGCCGGGCAGAGCCTCGGCGCGTGGCTGGCGCACGGCATCACCATCGAGCTCGAGGGCGACGCCAACGACTACGTCGGCAAGGGCCTGTCGGGCGGCAAGCTGATCATCTACCCGCCGAGCGAAGCGACCTTCGTGCCGGAGGAGAACATCATCGTCGGCAACGTCTGCCTCTACGGCGCGACGAGCGGGCGGGCGTTCATCCGCGGCCGGGCCGCCGAGCGGTTCTGCGTCCGCAACTCGGGCGCGTGGGCGGTCGTCGAAGGCGTCGGTGATCACGGCTGCGAGTACATGACCGGCGGACGGCTCGTGTGCCTCGGCACGACCGGCCGCAACTTCGCCGCGGGCATGTCCGGCGGCGTGGCCTACGTGCTCGCCCCCGACCGCGACAAGTTCCGCATCAACTGCAACCTCGCGCTCGTCGAGCTCGAGAACGTCGTGGCCGACGAGGACAAGTCCGAGCTGCTGAGCCTCATCGAGGAGCACGCGAAGGTGACCGGCTCGACGATCGCCAAGGACATCCTCGACCGCTGGCCCAAGGCGATCGGCGACTTCATCAAGGTGATGCCGCGCGACTACAAGCGCGTGCTCATGGAGCGTAAGAAGCACGACGAGGAACTCGAGGTGCGCGTCCGCAGCGTCAACGAGACGCACGCGAAGTGACCGGAACCCCCTCTCCCTCCCAGGGAGAGGGCCGGGGTGAGGGTCTGACGCTACGAATTAAAACGGTTCACCGACCACATGACGGATCAACCGAAAATGCATCGCCTCTCGCCGCGCACCACCGCGCGAGCGAGGTCTCTTCGAAAGGACAGCTCGACACCCGAGCGTGTCCTCTGGGGATACCTGCGCGATCGTCGACTGGACGGTTTCAAGTTCCGTCGTCAGTTCCCGATCGGCCCGTACGTCGCGGGTTTCTGCTGCCCCGACACGAGCCTGATTGTCGAGCTTGATGGCGACAGCCACATCGGTCGCGCCGACTACGACGAACGTCGGGCCGATTTCATCCGCAACGAGGGATATCGCGTGCTGCGCATCGCCGTGCAGGACATGATCGACACGCCCGACGCCGTGGCCGAAACGATCCTGCACTGGTGCGAGCATTCCGACCGCATCGACATCCACGCCCCGAACAACGGCGCGCCGATCCCCTCTCCCTCGGAGGGAGAGGGCCAGGGTGAGGGTCTAAGTGAACATCCTCACATCGAGTCACCCCGATCACCCACACCGCACGACCGCGCAGCCGTTACGAAGATTCAACCAAACTTCAAGCATTCACCCTCACCCCAGCCCTCTCCCTCAAGGGAGAGGGGGTAAAAGAGGACAAACCCATGGGCAAGCCCACAGGATTCAAGGAATTTCCCCGCAAGACGGTGCCGTACCGCGACCCGCTGGTCCGGCTGACCGACTTCAACGAGATCTTCACCGAGCCGCCGGTCGAGCACCTCAAGGAGCAGGGCGCCCGCTGCATGGACTGCGGCGTGCCGTTCTGCCAGTCGGACTCCGGCTGCCCGATCGACAACCTCATCCCCGAGTGGAATGACCTGGTCTACTCCAACCGGTGGCGCGACGCGCTGAACCGGCTGCACCGGACCAACAACTTCCCCGAGTTCACCGGGCGCACCTGCCCCGCGCCGTGCGAGGGCGCGTGCGTGCTGGGCATCATCGAGCCAGCCGTGACGATCAAGAACATCGAGAACGCGATCATCGACCGCGGCTTCGCCGAGGGCTGGGTCAAGCCGCAGCCGCCGTCCTCGCGCACCGGCAGGAGGGTCGCGATCGTCGGCTCGGGCCCCGCGGGCCTCGCCGCCGCGGCGCAGCTGAACAAGGCCGGGCACAACGTCACCGTCTTCGAGCGCGCCGACCGCATCGGCGGGCTGCTGATGTACGGCATCCCCAACATGAAGCTCGACAAGGGCGTGGTCGAACGCCGCATCAACCTGCTGCGCGACGAGGGCATCGAGTTCCGTACGCGTTGCCACGTCGGCAAGAAGGAAGACTGGAAGCCGGGACACGTGACGCAGATCATGGAGTCGGACGGCGACGTGCAGTACATCGATCCCAAGGCGCTGCTGGAGGAATACGACGCGCTGCTGATGGCGACCGGCGCGACGACGCCGCGCGACCTGCCGATCCCCGGCCGCGCCCTCAAGGGCGTCCACTTCGCCATGGACTTCCTCACGCGGAACACCAAGTCGCTGCTCGACTCGAAGCTCGCCAACGGCGCGTACATCTCCGCGAAGGACAAGCACGTGATCGTCATCGGCGGCGGCGACACCGGCACCGACTGCATCGGCACGTCGATCCGGCACGGCTGCAAGTCGATGGTGAACTTCGAGCTGCTCGACCAGCCCCCCGCCGAGCGCGCGCCCAACAACCCCTGGCCGCAGTGGCCCAAGATCCTCCGCACCGACTACGGCCACCAGGAGGCCGAGGTGAAGTTCGGCGAGGACCCGCGCACGTACGCGATCCTCTCGAAGGAGTTCATCGACGACGGCAAGGGCAACGTCGCGGGCATCAAAACCGTCGAGATCGACTGGTCGAAGCCCGGCGACAAGGCGCCGTTCACCGAGGTGCCCGGCAGCGAGAAGGAATGGAAGGCCGACCTCGTGCTGCTGGCGATGGGCTTCCTCGGGCCGGAGCACACGGCGACGGACATGCTCGGCCTCGACTACGACAAGCGCTCGAACATCAACGCCGAGCACGGCAAGTTCCGCACGAGCGTCGACAAGGTGTTCGCCGCGGGCGACTGTCGGCGTGGCCAGAGCCTCGTCGTGTGGGCGATCAACGAGGGCCGCGGCGCCGCCCGCGCCATCGACGAGTACCTGATGGGCGAGACGCAGCTGCCCGCCCCCGGCATCAACCTGCCGCAGCAGGTCGTTGTGTAACCGAGGGACAGGAGACAGGCGACAGGAGACAGTTCAAGCCCACGGGTTCCGCCCCGTGGGCTTTTTCTTGCGCGCCCGACCTCGTCAAACCCACACAAAAGGGATCGACACACATCGGGCGGCGCGGTAGTTTATTTTGTCCAATCTACAGGGGGTTTTTATGTTGAATCGACGTTTCCGGATCACGGTCGTGATCGTCGTGTTGGGCGCCCTGCTGCAGACGTCGCGCGCCTGGGCGCAGGTCGATCTGCGTAAGTACGGCACGCAGAACGTGCGCGCGGCGCAGATGATCGAACAGGGCATGAAGCTGTACGACGAGCAGCAGTACCCGCAGGCGCTGAAGCTGTTCGAGGGCGCCGAGAAGCTGGACCCGGCGTGCCACTTCGCGGGCTACAACGAGGCGCTGACGCTCGGGAAGCTGGGCCGGATCGACGAGGCGACCGCGAAGTACAAGCACGTCATCAAGCTCGGCGAGCCGCACGGGGCGCAGACCAACATCAGCTACGCGTCGGTCGAGAACCTGGCGCTGACCTACGCCCAGCTGGGCCAGGCCGACGAGGCCATCTACTGGTTCGGCTACGGCCTGCTGGACGACCCCGACAACAAGTTCGGCGGGCACTGGAAGCTGTACCGCAACCTCGCGATCGCGCTGCACAACAGCAAGCGGTACTCCGCGGCGATGTTCGCGGCGTTGCAGGGCTTCCGCACCGATCCGCAGAAGGTCGAAGAGAAGATGGTCGACGAGTTCGCGCGGAACGCCGACCAGCTCGGCGACCCCGACGCGGCGCAGTGGATCCAGCCGTGGCTGCCCGACGGACCGCCGCCCGCGCCGCGCAGCGAGGCAGGCGACCTGACGGCGCCCCAGCTGCAGCTGTCGCTGACCGACCCGATCGTCCGCCTGCTGCCGGACCCCGCGGGCGAGTGGGTGATCGCGCAGGTGCGCGACGCGAAGTTCTACTACGTGCTGAGCTACCACGACAACCAGCCGTGGGCCGAGCGGGTCGAGCTCAACGACCAGATCTACTCGGCGAGCCTCGCGGGGCGCGACCTGTACCTGCTGACCAAGAACCCCAGCGCGCTGGTGAAGATGGACGTCAAGACGTCGAAGGAGGTGCGGCGTTGGACGATCCCGCAGGCGTCGTGGTCGTTCGCGGTGCTCCCGTCGCAGCGGTGCGCCTACTTCCACACGCCCGACAAGCAGATCACCGAGCTGAACCTCGAGACCGGCGAGATGCGCGGCACCGAGGCCGTCGGCCAGTACATCGTCGCCCACCCCACGCGCGAGGTGTTCTACACCTACGTCAAGGACGACGAGCGCGGCGGCCCGCGACAGATCATCATCAACGGCAGGCCGATCATCATCGACCGCGGCGCGCCCGACCTCAACAGCAACCAGGCGATGCTGATGTCGTACGCGATCGCCCGCAACGGCAAGCCCGTGCTGACCGGCCTGCGCCAGCGCGCCGGGTGGAACGGCCAGCAGATCGTCATCAGCCCCGACGGGCGCTGGGTCGCCGTCGTGGCCGGCGGCGGCTGGCGACCGACACGCAACGATCACGGGGCCGGGTACGGCGTGGGCGTCATGCGCGCCGAAAACCTCGAGTCCGTGCGCGGGTTCTACGCGACCGACGCCTACCCGCAGGCGTGCGCGTTCAACCCCGTGACGCAGCAGGTCGCGGTGATGAACGCCGACAAGATCAGCCTCTACACCGGCGGCGACCCCAAGCCGATGAACCCCGCGGCGCCGAAGGGCCACGACTACACCGCCGCGTGGTCCGGCGACGGGCGGTACCTCTGGGTCGCGCGCAAGGGCGGCGGTGTGACGTTCCTGATGCAGTCGCTCAGCGACGCGGAGAAGACGATCGCCGCGTCGTGGTGGAAGGACATCGCGCCGACGCCGGACGGATCGCGCGGCGCCGTCGCGTCAGGCCCCGGCGCGCCGAGCGTCGCGAAACCGACCGCGGCCGAGCCCGCCGAGCCGGTCGACTGGCTCAAGACCTTCACCCCGTCGCAGCGCTCGACCGACACGGTGACGACGCTCAAGCGCGCGCTCGACGGCGGGCGCGACAGCGCGGCGGCGTGGCAGACGGCGATGGGTGACGACGACAAGGCGAAGGACGCGACGCAGCAGATCGCCGGCGCGATCCAGGGCGTCGGCTCGGCCGAGGCGGGCATCCGCATCTACCGCTTCCGCCAGCTCAGCAAGACGTTGCCCGACGCCCTGCCGGTCAAGCTCCACCTCGGCAAGGCGCTCGCCGAGACCGGTCAGTACGACGAGGCGCGCAAGATGCTGCTGGAGGTGGTCCACGGCGACGCCGGCGCCACCGAACTCAGCGCCGCGGCGCTGCGCAGCCTCGGGCAGATCGAGACCAAGCAGCAGCACACCGCCGGCGCGGCCCACTGCCTCGCCGCCGCGCTGTACGTCAACCGAAGCGACCGGCAGACCGTCAACGACCTGCTCGAATCCCTCAACGCCGCGAAGCTCACCGCGCTGGCCGCCGCCGTGGAGGAGAAGCTCGGCCCGGCGACGCCCGTGGCCGCGGTCGCGAACGGCGGAACCACCGGCGACGCGGTCAACATCCCCGACACCGCCGACAACCTGCCCGGCCTGCCCCAGGCCGCCGTGTCCGCACGCCGACTCACCGCCGCGCAGATCTACCGCGTCGTCGGCCCGTCCGTCGTCATGATCCAACGCGGCGGCAGCACCGGCAGCGGGTTCTGCGTCGCCCAGTCCGGCCTGATCGTCACCAACCACCACGTGATCAACGACCGCGGCGGCGTCATGGTCTACACCTACCGCCAGACACCCCAGGGCCTGCAACGCCAGACCCCCATCCCCGCCAACGTCGTCTATCAGGACCGCGAGTCCGACGTCGCCGTGCTCAAGCTCACCCGCAACGTCGTCGGCCTCAAGCCGCTCGACGTCGTCAACGAGACGCCCGCCCCCGGCTCCAAGGTCTATGTCATCGGCAGCCCCGGACTTGGCAACCAGGTGCTCGAGCAGTCGATCTCCGACGGCATCGTCTCCGCCTCGCGACGCGTGCTGCAGGGCAACGCCTACATCCAGCACACCGCCGCGGTGAACCCCGGCAACTCCGGCGGGCCCATGCTCAACGAAGCCGGGCAGGTCGTCGGCATCGTCACGCTCAAGGCCGACCTCGAGAACGTCAGCTTCGCGATCCCCGCCGAGTTGCTGCACAAGATCTTCCCCAACCGCTGACCGCCGCGCGCGCCGCACGCGGAAAGTTTCGCGTGTCAATCCGTGCGCGCGGGCACGTGGATCGGGTCCGTATCGCGATTCGGGGGTTCGTGGCGACGTGGAACAACGACTTATGACACGTCGGATCGCGCCGCGCGTTGTAAGTCGTTGATCCACGTCGCCGCGCGACCGAGTTGGGCCGATTTTGATGGTGCGCCAATGGGGCGCAAATGGGACACAAAAGCGATTTGAAGTGCATCCGACGTCACAAAAACGGTCGCTTTTCCGTCGGAATGGAACCGCCGAAGAGCAAAAACGGCACGCCCCGCCGTGCGCACGGGCGCGACGCGTGTCGGCCGCGGCGCGATGCAGTTGTGACGGTTGTTGTACAATCCGCGTCAACACACGCACTGGCGGACAAGCCGCCAGTGGCACCCGGCGATCGCGTCGATCACCGACTACATCGACAACTACTACAACCCCCAACGACGTCACTCGGCCCTGGGCTACCTCAGCCCCGTCGAGTATGAACAATCCGCCGCCTAGCGATATACTCGCGCCCACCGTTCGTGGGGAAC
>WGMA01000090.1 GCA_016125285.1 Phycisphaera sp. | reverse complement strand
CGCCGTCGACCTACGCGAGCCGCCGCTCGGATGCGACACCTCGGCCCACGCTCATGCGTCAGGCCGAATGGATACGTGGAACGATCGGTTCATCAAACACCCCAGGCGGGGTGGACGGGATCGGCTTATCATGGATACGGACTTTCCAGATATCAAAGTTGTGATACAGTTTGTTCCGTGAGGAGATTGATGTGGGACTGTTCTCTCGCTTTTTTGAGATTCGATCAAAGGAAAGGCACCCTATGCGGCGATGCTGTCAAGTCCATTACATCACCGATCGTTTAGTGGTTTCGGCGATGCATAGAGCGGTAGACGGAATGACGCCAAATGGCGAACCTATGTTTTTACTTACGACATCTGAGTCTCCGACATGCATAGGGGAGTCAGTTCTAGCGGCGCTTCAAGGTGTTCGTGATGGCTTGACTCAAGATGAGTCGGTAAGGCAGATGTGTGGTGTTCTGGCGCTTACTGGCGAACCCGCTTGGGAAACTGTTGAAAAGCAGTGGGATATGATCAGCGTGATTATTGAAGGTCAGGGCGATGAGGTCGCGATGTATCCCATGCATCGCCATCGTGCCGGTGGGTATGTCAGATTCAAAGACGACCCAGTATATCGTGCCCCGACGGTTCCAAAACAAGTTGGCCTAGCCATTCTGTCAATAGTCAAGTCGCCACCTTTGGGAGAAGTGCAATGTTCTGAGAGTCACACGTAACGTTCTTGTTCGGTGTTACCGGACCCGTATGGAGCAAATATTCAGCCGAGCCGGTGAAACGGTAAATTGTGGGTCTGTAGCGTCCCAGCGAATTAGTGTGTAGCGTCCCAGCGATTTAGTGACGCGCTTCCTCCCCGGCAATTCGGAATGTCGGGAAGAACGTCGACATGTGGATGACGGGCAGATCGGGAATGGCAAATGTAGCGGCGTTACGCTCTTCCCGATTTGTGAATGGACGGCCCGAACGTCGTGGGCGAGCGGGGCGTGCGCCGTGCCGATCGACATGTGCACGACGGGGAAGGCCTGGCGCCGACGGCGAGCGGGGCGTGCGACGATCCGGACACGACTTGCACGATGTCCCGGCGTGGGCGGGCGCGGGGGTGGGGAGCGGGAAGGTTGGGGAGGGAAGGGCGTTGTGGGTGGGTGGTCACGGGGGGGGTCGGGCGTTGATGGGCGCACCCGGGGGGAGAGGGGATTTTTGTTTGGCCCCTCTCCCAGCCTCTCCCCGGTGGGGAGAGGGGTTGATGTGGTCTCTCACCCCGGCCCTCTCCCGGGGGAGAGGGGATGCGCGCGGCGGGGAGTGGTATTCTGGTTCCGGGTGTTCGATCCTTTGGGCGGGAGGTGTGCCATGGGTGCGTCGGCGCGGACGATTGTGATTGTGGGCGGCGTGGCGGGTGGGGCGTCGGCGGCGGCGCGGGCGCGGCGGTGTAATGACGCGGCGCGGATCATCCTGTTCGAGCGGGACGAGTACGTGAGCTTCGCGAACTGCGGGCTGCCGTATTACATCGGCGGGGAGATCACGGATCGCAACAAGTTGCTGGTGGCCACGCCGGAGAAGTTTCGGACGTGGTTCAACGTCGAGGTGCACACGCGTTGCGAGGTGACGGGGATCGATCGCGCGGGGCGGACGGTGACGGTGGTCGATCGCAACACGGGCGCGACGTTTGAGCAGTCGTACGATCGGCTGATCCTCGCGCCGGGCGCGACGCCGATCGTGCCGAAGCTGGCGGGGGTGGACGCGGCGAACGTGCTTTCGCTGCGGAACCTGCGGGACACGGACCGGATCAAGGCGTTGGTGTCGCGGGGGGACGTGCGTCGGGCGGTGGTGGTGGGTGCGGGGTTCATCGGGCTGGAGATGGTGGAGATGCTGCGGCGGCTGGACAAGCGGGTGGCGTTGGTGGAGCTTCAGCCGCAGGTGTTGCCGGCGTTGGACCGCGAGATGGCGCACCTGGTGGAGACGGAGTTGGCGGCGCACGGCGTGGAGCTGCACCTGGGCGCGGGGCTGGAGGCGGTGGTGACGGCGGGCGATCGCGCCACGGCGGTGGAGCTGACGGGCGGTGTGCGGATCGACGCGGACGTGGTGATCCTCGGGATCGGCGTGCGGCCGAACACGGCGCTGGCGCAGTCGATCGGCCTGGCGCTCGGCGCGACGGGCGGGATCGCGGTCAACGAGCACATGCAGACGGACGACCCGGTGATTTATGCGGTGGGTGACGCGGCGGAGTATCGGCACGCGGTGGCGGATTTGAACATGCGGATACCGCTGGCGGGGCCGGCGAATCGCGCGGGTCGCGTGGCGGGTGAGCACGCGGCGACGGACGCGGGGCCGGCGATGGCGCCGGTGATGGGCACGGCGATCGTGCGGGCGTTCGGGGTGACGGCGGCGGTGACGGGCTGCAACGGGCGTTGCATCGCGTCGATGGGCTGCGCGACGCGGAGCGTGTGGGCCCCGGCGTCGAGCCACGCGTCGTACTACCCGGGCGCCGAGTCGATGATGATGAAGCTGACGTACGACGAGGCGACGGGTCGCGTGCTGGGGGCGCAGATCGTCGGCGGCGAGGGCGTGGACAAGCGGATCGACGTGCTGGCGACGGCAATCCGATTCGGCGCGACGGTGGATGATCTGACGACGCTGGACCTGGCGTATGCCCCGCCGTTCGGGTCGGCGAAGGACCCGGTGCACCTGCTGGGGTTCATCGCGCAGAACGACCGGCGGGGCTTCGATCACTTCATCGCGCCGGACGCGTCGCGCGACGCGGCGGCGCAGCTCGTCGACGTGCGCACCGACGAGGAGTGGAACGCCGGTCACCTCGACGGCGCGGTGCACATCCCGTTGATTGAACTGCGTGCGCGGCTGGGCGAGTTGGATCGGGCGCGGCCGGTGGTGACGTACTGCAAGGGCGGGCAGCGGTCGTACTACGCGACGCGCATCCTGCGTCAGCACGGCTTCGCGGACGCGCGCACGCTGGCGGCGGGCTGGACGATGCAGCAGCACGTGCCGGGCGGGGGTTGAACGATTTAACGCTGCGGCGTGCGGCTGATGGTGGCGCCGGACGCGAGGAGAGTTCGGCATGCATGATTAGTGGTATAATGCTTGTACCGAGTGCGGTGACACTGCGGGGGTCCGCTAGCGTCGCCGGGAAGCGATCAAGATGACGGTGAAGCCGAGGGTTAAAATCAAGCCTGGCGTTGGGGTGACGATCACGCTGCTGATCATGGCGGTCGTGTTTGTCTGCGACGTGCTGATGGACGTGGCGGTGGATATCGGCGTGCTTTACTCGTTGGCGGTGCTGTTCTCGATGGTGTCGGGTCGGCCGAAGGTTCCGTTCGCGGTCGCGGCGATCGGCACGGCGCTGGTGGGCGTGGCGGCGGTGGTGCGGTGGTCGGGGGGTGGAGACCATTCGGGCGTGGCGGTGAGTTGTGTGCTGTCGGTGGCGATCCTGTGGCTGGTGGCGTGGACGGGCTACGCGCTGCTGCGGACGCTCGCGGATCGGTCGCAGCTCGCGGAGATCATCGACACGACGGACGCGCCCGTGTTTCGCAAGACGCTCGACGGGACGATCCTTTCGTGGAACCGCGGCGCGGAGCTGCAGTACGGGTACAAGGCCGATGAGGTGATCGGCCAACCGGTCACGATACTGATCCCACCGGAGCGGCACGACGAATTCGACGAGATCATGGCGTGCATCCGGCGTGGCGAGAGCGTGGTGAACCACGAGACGGTCCGTGTGCGCAAGGACGGCACGCGTTTCAACGCGATGCTGACGGTGTCGCCGATCCGCGCGGGTGAGGGCGAGGTGATCGTGATCGGCGCGTCGTCGTTTACGCGTGACATCACCGCGCTCAAGGAGACGGAGGCGGAGCTGGAGGAGGCCCGGGCGCGCGCCGACGCGGCGAGCCGGGCCAAGAGCACGTTCCTGTCGAACATGTCGCACGAGATCCGCACGCCGCTCAACGGCGTGATCGGGATGCTCGAGCTGATGGCCGACACGCCGCTGAACACCGAGCAGAAGGACTACGTCGAGACGGCGCAGTCGTCGGCCGACCTGCTGATGCAGGTGATCAACGACATCCTGGACATCTCGAAGATCGAGGCGGGCAAGTTCGAGCTGGACCCGATGGCGTTCAACCTGCACGACGCGGTCGCCGACATCATGCGCGTGATGGCGGTGCGTGGACGGCGTCACGGCGTCGAGGTCGTCTACGACCTCCGCCCGGACGTGCCGATGAGCATCGTCGCCGACCGGGCGCGGCTGACACAGGTGCTGGTCAACCTCGCGGGCAACGCGGTGAAGTTCACGGAGCAGGGCGAGGTGGTGCTGACGGTCGAGGTGGAGGAGCGTACGGACGATCGGATCTGCCTGCACTTTAGGGTGCAGGACACGGGGATCGGCATCGCGCCCGATCGACAGGAGGCGATCTTCCGCGCGTTCGAGCAGCAGGACGCGGCGGTGTCGCGGCGATTCGGCGGCACGGGGCTCGGCCTGGCGATCTGCGGCGCGCTGGTGGGGATGATGGGCGGCGAGATCTGGCTCGAGAGCAAGGAGGGCAGGGGCAGCACGTTCCACTTCACCGGGTGGTTCGGCCTCGACCTCGAAGGCGTGACGCGCCCGCTGACGCACAAGCTGGCGATCCTGTCTGATGTGCCCGTGCTGCTGATCGACGACAACAAGACCAACCGCCGCATCCTCGGCGACCTGCTGAGCAACTGGGGCTGCGCCTGCCGCGTCGCCGCGAACATCGGCGACGCGTGGAAGCACCTTGAAGACGCTCAACACGCGGGCGATCCGATCTGCCTCGTGGTGTGCGACGTGATGATGGGCGAGGAGAACGGCTACGACCTGGTGGAGCGGATGCGCGCCGACACGCGATTCAAGAACGTGCCGGTGATCATGCTCTCGTCGAGCGAGAACGGCCACGAGAACGCGCGCGCCCAGGAGCTGAAGGTTGCCGCCCGGCTGCTCAAGCCCGCCAAGCGCTCGGTGCTGCTGAATCACATCTCGACGGCGCTGG
The DNA here is from genome assembly GCA_016125285.1 of Phycisphaera sp. Lineage (GTDB taxonomy): Bacteria > Planctomycetota > Phycisphaerae > Phycisphaerales > Zrk34 > RI-212. Next base: position 7,484 of record WGMA01000090.1, on the reverse strand, counting down.
CCGAGCACATGGACAGGCTGGACGAACAGGTCGACGCGATCGCCGACGCGTCGGCCGACGCGGCGCCGGCGAAGGCGGCGCTGCGCATCCTGCTGGCCGAGGACAACCCGGTGAATCGCAAGCTCGCGTCGGCGCTGCTGGCGAAGTGGGGGCACACGGTGGTGTGCGCCGTCGACGGCCGCGAGGCGGTCGCTCGCGTCGCGGCCGAGCGGTTCGACCTGGTGCTGATGGACCTGCGGATGCCCGAGATGGACGGCGACGCCGCGACCGCCGAGATCCGCGCGATGGAGAAGACCACCGACGCGCACGTGCCGATCATCGCGGTGTCCGCCAGCGCCGACGTCGAGACCCAGGCCCGCTGCCTCGAGGCGGGCATGGACGCCTACATCACCAAGCCCTACCGCGCCGAGAACCTCCGCTCGGCGATCGACAAGCTGTTCGATCGACCGGACGCCGGGGACGGCGCTGCGTGATCGAGCGGCGCGGGACTGCTTTTCATATCTCAACACAGCGGCATCGAGATCGGCAGCGTGCACCGATCTATCCCTCACGCGTGTCAGGTCGAGATGGATGCGGGGAAGCGCCGTCGCACGCGGCGGAGGTGGTCGGCGTCGAGGCGTCGACAGGCGCCGGGGCAGACCGGGGCGGCGGGGTCGGTGTGTTCGGCGCTGAACGAGCCGTGGATCTGGGTGCAGCCGGTGCGGATGACGAGGTCGGCGGCGGTCTGCTCGTTGACGCCCGCGGCGGGGAGGATCTCGATGCGGCCGGCGGCGCGGGTGATGAGTCGGGCGATGAGGTCCGCGCCGGCGCGTGCGGTGGGCTGCTGGCCGGAGGTCAGCACGCGGGTGAGGCGGAGGCCGATGAGCGTGTCGAGCGCGGCGAAGGGGTCGGCGGTGACGTCGAAGGCGCGGTGGAAGACGAGTTGGGGGGCGGTGGAACCCACGGGGCGAGGCCCTTGGGCTTGGCGTGCGGCGTCGGCGATGCGGGCGGTGTGATCGCGGTGGACGCGGCGGTCGGCGGTGAGGCAGCCGAAGGCGACGCCGGCGGCGCCGCGGCGGATCATCTCCGCGGCGTCGCGCGCGATGAGGGCGACGTCGTGCTCGTCGTAGGTGAACCCGCCGGGCCGCGGACGCAGCAGCGCGATGACGGGCAGCGTGGTCGCTTCGAGCGTCGTGTCGAGCAGGGCGGGCGAGGGCGTGAGTCCGCCGAGCTCGAGCGCGCAGCAGAGCTCGACGCGGTCGGCGCCCGCGAGTTGTGCGGCGGCGGCGTCCCGCGGCGACGTGACGGCGGCTTCGATGAGGATGGACACGCGGAGATTGTAACGCGGCGCGCGGCGGACTCGCTGACCGCGGCGCGATACCATGTCCATCATGAGCGCCACATCCACCAACGCCTGGGTGATTCTCATGCTCGCGATCGGTCTGACGGCCGGCGTCGCCCGCGCCGCCGAGCCCGCGGCTTACCTCGTCCACGACGGACACGTAAACGCGGAGATCGTCGTCGCGGCGAAGCCGACGCGGTCGGCGCGGCTCGCGGCGTCGGAGCTGCAGAAGTACCTGGAGAAGATCACCGGCGGGAAGCTCGACATCGTCACGACGCCGCGCGACGGCGTGGTGGTGAAGGTGTACGTCGGCGCGAGCGATGCGGCGAGCCGCGCGGGCGTCACCGGTGACGGCCTGCCGCGTGACGCGTTCCGCATGGTGTCCGGCGGCGGCTGGCTGGCGCTGGTGGGCGACGACGTGGATTTCGTGCCGCGCGAGCCGTGGGGCCACACGCGCAACGACTGGCTGAACACGAAGCAGGCGCAGTGGGAGGCGATCGCGGGACACCCATGGATGAACCCGATCGGCGCGAGCCTCTACAAGGAATACAACAAGCAGCTGGACATCTGGAGCCTCGATCACCGCGGCTCGCTCAACGCGGTGTACGCGTACCTGCGAAGCCTCGGCGTGCGGTGGTACATGCCGGGCGAACTCGGCGAGATCCTGCCGAGCCGCAAGGACGTGGCGCTGCCGGCGGAGCTGAACCGCACGGTCACGCCCGACTACGAGGTCCGCTCGCTGAGCCGACCGCTGATCTGCTCGGGCGACGTCGAGGACGCGCTGTGGTACCTGCGGCTCGGCGCCAACGCGCAGTACGCCATCCTGCACCACGGTCAGCGGAACCTCACCGAGCACCCCAAGCAGCGGGCCACGCACCCCGAGTACTACGCGATGCTCGCCAACGGCACGCGCGACACGCAGAGCGAGAAGGCCAACACGTGCCTGTCGTCCGACGCGTTCTTTGACGAGATGGTCGCGTACGTCCGGCTGATGTTCGATCGCTACGACGTGGCGGCGGTGTCGGTGATGCCGCACGACGGGTTCACGCACTGCCAGTGCGACAAGTGTAAGGGTCAGGTCGAGCTGGAGCGCGGGCCGGGCGGCATGTCGTCGAACTACGTGTGGAACTTCGTGGTGCGCGTGGCGAACGAGGTCCGCAAGACGCACCCGGACCGCAAGGTCATCTGCGGCGCGTACAGCGTGTACCGCGACCCGCCGACGTCGATCGACAAGCTGCCGGACAACGTGCTGGTTCAGATCACCAACGGCCGGCCGATCCGCGAGACGGACGACGAGCTGTTCGCATCGACCGCCGCGCTGCGCAGGGCGTGGCGTGCGAAGACGGACAACCCGCTGACGCTGATGCTCAACTACACGCCGTTCACGAACCGCGGGGGGTATCGGCCGCAGTACTGGCCGCACATCATCGCGCGCGGCATCCGCGAGAGTCACGCCGACGTGCGGCGCGAGGACGTGTGGCTGTCGAGCGACGGTGGCGGCCTCGATCAGCCCGGCGTGGCGCACCTCAACCCGTGGGTCATGTCGCGGCTGTGGTGGGACGCCGACCAGGACGTCGACGCGCTGCTCGACGAGTACTACCGGCTGTTCTACGGCCCGGCGGCGCCGCAGATGCAGGCCTTCATCGAGTACAGCGAGAAGGAATACGCGCGGCTCGGCTCCGACGCGGAGGTCGCGAAGAAGTGCCTGGCGATGTTCGACGCGGCGAAGGCCGCGGCGCCGTCGGAGTCGGTGTACGGCCGACGCGTCGCGCTGGTCGACGCGTTCCTCGAAACGATGCGCAACCGCGCCAGGCAGATCGGCGTGCCGCGACCAGAGGGCCTGCCGGAGTACCGCGTGATCGACATGGCCAAGGACAACTGGCGCGACGCGCGCGACACGCTGAAGATGGACGGCGAGCTCGACGAGCCGTTCTGGACGCAGTACCACTACCCGCGCCCGCTCAAGGATTACCAGACCGGCGCCAAGCCGAAGCTCGGCACGAGCTTCATGGCGCGCTGGTGGAACAACAGCCTCGTGTTCGGCGTCCGATGCGAGCTGCCGAAGGGAGAGAAGCCCGTCATCGGCGCCACGGAGAACAACGACCCGGCGATCTGGCAGGGCGAGCACCTCGAGCTGCTGATCGAGACCGACAAGCACTCGTACTACCAGATCGTCGTGAACCCGGCGGGCGCGGTGATCGACCTCGACCGCGCGGCGACGATGAAGGGCGGCCGGGCGTACGAGTGGTCGTCGCAGGCGCAGGTCGCGACGCACGTCGCGGACGATCACTGGTCGGTCGAGATCCGCCTGCCGGTCACGGCGTCGGACGAGGACCCGCTGCACCAGATGATCGGCAGCCGGCCGTTCATGTCGAAGCAGGAGGCGCTCGACTCGGGCAAGGGCACGAGCCTGCCTTGGTACTTCAATCTGTACCGCAACCGCGCGGGCGCGCCGGACGTCGAGATCACGTCGTTCTCCCCGCTGGGCCCCGACGCCAAGTCGTTCCACGTGCCGCAGCGTTTCGCGAAGCTCTACGTGCGGTGAGACGAACGCGTGCCGACGCGCGGTCGGTGCCCGGTTACTTCAACGCGTCCCACTCCTCGGGCGTGGCTTTCGATTTCTGGTACTCCATCATCGTCTGCCACCGGCCGTCGCGCTTCACGAGCAGGCTCTCGAAGTGGATGTACTCGGCGATATCGGTGTGCTTCAGCGTGTCGACCTGCTTGTAAAGGAAGATGCCGGTCTCGTGCGCGGTCGTCGCGTCGTTGAACCGCTGCGCGAAGCGGAACTCGACGCTGGCCCGCATGGTCCCGGCCTTCGTGGCGTCGAACTCTTTCTTCCACCTCGCCAGCGCGACCGACAGCGGCTGCGTGCTGCGTCGTATGCCGGACACCAGCACGCCGTCGTCGTGGCACGTGGCCTTGTACGCGGCGAAGTCGCCGGTGTTGACGGCGCGGGAGACCTCCGCCCAGAAGGCGTCGAGCTCGCGGAGGCGGGCCGGGGCGTCGTCGGTCGCGTCGGCTTGCGCGGAGGCGCATCCGGCCGAAGACACGAGCGCGGCAAGCGTGAGCACGTTGATGGCGAGTCGTTTCATGGTGACGTTTTTCAAGGGATGGGTGTGGCCCCTCTCCCAGCCTCTCCCCGGAGGGTCGAGGGGTTTACGGCGCGACCTTCGTCGGCACCTGCGCGTCGACGGTGCGGAGCCAGCTGGTGAGTTGATCGTTGAGCGCCGCGGCGCGGTCGGGTTCCTGCGCGGCGAGGTTGTGCTCCTCGGCGAGATCGCTGGCGAGGTTGTACAGCTCGACCGAGTCGTCGTCGAAGTTGCGGACGAGCTTGTAGTCGCCCTCGCGGATGGCGGCGCCGGGGCGGTTGTCCTTGTGGAAGGCGTAGTGGGGGTAGTGGAAGAACAGGGTCTCGCGATCGAGCGCTTCGCCCTTGAACAACGGTCGCAGCGACACGCCGTCGAGCCTGTCGTCGGGAGCGAGCTTGACGCCCGCGGCGTCGAGGATCGTGGCGGACAGGTCCATGGTGATGACGGGCGTGTCGTTGATCGTGTCGGCGTGCGTGACGCCGGGCCAGCGGACGATCAGCGGGATGCGCAGGCCGCCCTCGTAGACGTAGCCCTTGCCGGCGCGGAGCGGGCGGTTGTCGGAGGCGCCGTCCCACGCGCCGTTGTCCGACGTGAAGATGACCAGCGTGTCGTCGGCGATCTTCAGCTCGTCGAGCGTGTCGAGCACGCGTCCGACGGTGCGATCCATGCCCTCGATCTGCCCGCCGTAGACCTCGTTCTTCAGGCCCGGACCGAGCTGCCCCTTGAAGTGCGCGATTAGATCGGCCGGCGCCTCGAAGGGGTAGTGCACGTTGTAGGTCCACAGGCAGATGAACATCGGCTGGTCGTGCCGCTGGCGCATGAACGCGATGGTCTCGTCGGCGAGCCGGTCGCCGAGGTACTCGCCGGGCTTGCGGTTCGGCAGCGCGGGGTTGCGGTAGGGATCGAAGTAGGTGGGCGGTCCGCCGTATCCGCAGCCGCCGACGTTGACGTCGAAGCCGTGGTGGTTGGGCCAGAACGCCGAGCCGCTCGAAGCGTTGGGGTCGTTGGACTCCTTGCCGCTGAGGTGCCACTTGCCGAAGAAGCCGGTGGCGTATCCGATGGCCTTGAGCCGCTCGGCGAGCGTGACGCGTGACTTGGGCAGGATGTGCTCGGCGGGCGGGGGTTGGACCTTGCGGTCCTTGGGCCAGAACTGCGGGCCGTCGGCGCCGTGCTGGGTGATGTGGAGCCGCGCGGGGGCCAGGCCGGTGATCAGCGCGGCGCGCGACGGCGAACAGACGCACGACGCGGCGTAGGCGTTGGTGAAGCGGACGCCTGTGGCGGCGAACGCGTCGACGCGCGGCGTGCGCAGGCGCGGATTGCCCTGGCAGTGCAGGTCCATCCAGCCCAGGTCGTCGACCATGATGAGCAGCACGTGCGGCGGCTGCGCGGACGCGCCCGCAACGATGAGTGCGACGACCATCGCCGTCGCGCCGAGCCAGAGGCGATTCATGCCGGTCTCCGTGATCACGCTACCCGCGGAGATTGTACGCGAACGGACGCGATCGGGCCGGACGCGGGGGCGGAATGCCGGCGTCGGCTACTGTCGAGAGCGCACGCGAGCGGATATATTTTTGTGTGATGATCCACGTCTGTTGCCGATGCGGAAACACGATGGAGGTCGCGGACAGCTTCGCGGGCGGGGTGTGTAAGTGCGACGCCTGCGGGGGCTTCATCACCGTGCCAAACGAGCCGGGCAACGCGGACGATCTGTCGTCGGTCGAGGAAGCGATCATCGACGAGCCCGGAGAGCCGAGCGACCCGGCGCGGCGCGAGCGGCCCGAACGGCCGGAGCGCCCGGACCTGCCGCCCGCGCCGCCGCGCGGGACGTCGCACGGATCGACGCCCACCAGCGAGCCGGAGAACCCGGACGTCGCGGCGATGGCGGCGGCGGCGAGCGGTGACGCGGTCCGGCCGACCGAGATGCCGCGTGTGCAGGGCCGCCAGCCGGGGCAGATCATGCGCGGCGGAACCGTCGCCCCGACACCACCGACCGACGCGCCGCGCCGCCGCGCCAAGCCCACTGCGCTCTTCGCGCTGGCGGGCATGATCCTCGTCAGCCTCGCGGTGTTTGTCGGCGTGATCATGTGGGTGATGTCCGACGACGCGCCGCCGCCCGACGACGATCTGACGACTATGCAGATGAAACGCCCGGCCACGCCCGCGACGCCCCCGACACGCAAGCCCGCCGGCGCGACGTCGCCGACCGGCGCGAGCGGCAACGCGTCGAACACGGCGCCGTCGAGGCCCGCGCCGACGATCAAGCCGCCGCCCGCGACAAACGCGTCAGCGGAACTGCTGGCGCACTGGCCCCTCGACGGCGGTTACAAGGACCAGGGCCCCGACGGTCTGAAAGGCACGGCCGAGGGCGAGCCGAAGTTCATCGACGGCACGATCGGCAAGGCCGCGCAGTTCAACGGCAAGAACCGCGTCGTGATCAAGTCGGCCGGTCCGTTCGGCCAGCCGTTCGACACGCTGAGCGTCGCGGCGTGGGTGAAGATGCCGGCGGGCAAGGGGCAGCACGTCTGGGCCGCGATCGTCTCGAAGGGCGACGGTACGTGGCGGCTCTCGGTCGACAACACCACCCCCGGCCGGCTCTACTTCGCGGTCAACAAGGGCAGCCCGAACAACTCCGTGGCGTCGAAGAGCACCAAGCTCAACGACGGCAAGTGGCACCACCTCGTCGGCACCTTCGACCACGGCACGATGAAGCTGTACGTCGACGGCAAGCTGCAGGGGACCAACGCGCAGGCGGACAAACAGATCGGCGGCAACGGCACGGCGATCTGGATCAGCGGCAACTCCGAACGCCCCGGCCGCGAACTCGACGGCGCGATCGACGATGTGCGCCTCTATCGAAGCGTGCTGGGCGCGGACGACGTCGAGAAACTGTACGACGCGGGCGGCTGATCGCTATTGACCGGGGCGATGCGTGTGGTCCTTCCGGTTTCATGATGGGTAAAGCATTAATCCGCCGCAGAAGAAGAGGATGGCTTGTCGCAGTCGTGGGAAGCTGCGGTAGCCTGCGGCGCGGTGTTGGGCGGTGGCGATCTGGCTGTTGATCCCTTCGCTGG
>WGMA01000074.1 GCA_016125285.1 Phycisphaera sp. | reverse complement strand
TCGCGTCGATCACCGACTACATCGACAACTACTACAACCCCCAACGACGTCACTCGGCCCTGGGCTACCTCAGCCCCGTCGAGTATGAACAATCCGCCGCCTAGCGATATACTCGCGCCCACCATTCGTGGGGAACCTCAACATGATGCGTTGGGCCCGACGCCGGGGCTTCTTTACGCCAGCAACACAGCAATGAACACAAGTCCGTCACAAGATTCCGATCGCCGCCCGCTGAAGTCGCGGGCCATACCGATCTTCCAGACCATCGCGGCGGGGCTGGTCCGGTGGCGGGTTTCACCCAACGCGATTTCATGCGTCAGCGTGCTGGTGGCGTTGGTCGCGGGCTTCCTGCTCGCCGCGACGCGCCTGGCAAACGATGCATGGACCGTGCGCATCTGCTGGATTGCCTCCGCGGCGATGATCCAACTGCGTCTGCTGGCAAACATGCTTGATGGGATGGTCGCGATCGAGGGCGGCCGCGGCACGGCGACCGGGCCGGTGTTCAACGAGGTGCCCGACCGCATCTCCGATCCGATGATCATCATCGGCGCCGGATACGCGTTGGGCGGATCGGTCGAGCTGGGCTACGTCGCGGCGGTCATGGCGCTGTTCGTGGCGTACATCCGCAGTATCGGCGCGGAGCTCGGGGCGGGTCAGGCGTTCCACGGCCCGATGGCCAAACCCCACCGCATGTTTACGCTGACGGTCGCGTCGCTGTATTGCGGGCTGGCGCCGCTGGCGTGGCAACCGACGCAGGCAACGACGGGTATGAGCGTGATGGCGTGCATGCTGGCGCTGATCATTCTCGGTTGCGTCGTCACCGCGGCACGCCGATTGCGATACATCACCACGTACCTTCGCCACCGGAAAGACAATCAACCGCGGTGATGTCCATGGAACGATTCATCGACAAGCTCTGGTCGCCCGACGGCGCGTTCGATCATCCCGTGACGCTCTGGGTCACGATCGGCCTCGCGGCGGTGCTGCTGGTCGCGCCGCTGGTGATCCGTGTCATCGGCCGCGTACGTCACCTCGACGCGACGGCGATGCGCGAGCTGAACGCCCGGCACGTTACGTGGTTGATCCTGGTGCCGATCATGATGGCGCCGGTGCTGATCGGCCCGGGCGCGACGATCCTGTTCGTCGCCGCGCTGAGCCTGTGCTGCTACGCCGAGTTCGCCCGCGCGACCGGCATGTTCCGTTGGCGGGCCGTGAGCCTGATCGTCGTGCTGGGCATCGTGCTGACGACCTTCGCCGTGTACGACCACTGGTACGGTCTGTTCGTCGCGCTGCCGTCGCTGCTGATGATCGCGCTGGCGATCGCGGCGATGCGCGGCGGCGAGCCCAGTGGCTACCTCCAGCGTCTCGCCCTGGCGGTGCTCGCGTATCTGTTGTTCGGCGTCTGCCTCGGGCACCTCGGCTACATGGCCAACGACGCGAACTACCGCCCGCTGATCATCTCCGTGATGCTCTGCGTCGAGCTCAACGACATCTTCGCGTTCTGCAGCGGCAAGCTGTTCGGCAAACGGCGCATCGCCCCACGCATCAGCCCCAACAAGACCGTCGCCGGGTCCGTCGGCGCGCTGCTGCTGACGACCGCGACGTTCACCCTCGTCGGCCACTTCACCTTCGCCGGGCAGTCGGTCGGCACGCTGCCTCGACTCGTCGTCATGGGCGCGATCATCTCCATCGCCGGGCAGCTCGGCGATCTGGTCGTCTCCGCGGTCAAACGCGACCTGAACCTCAAGGACATGGGCACGCTGTTGCCGGGGCACGGCGGCCTGCTCGACCGCTTCGACTCGACGCTCCTCGTCGCGCCCGCGATCTTTCACTACATCGGCTTCTTCCAGGGCGTCGGCCTCGATCAGCCCGCGCGGATCCTCTCCGGCTCGTGATATAGTGTCGAACGATGGACAAATGGCGATACGAACCCGCTCGCGATCTGGGCCTCGACCCGACCGAACGCTGGCGTTCGCCCAACCGCGAGGCCGGGCTCATCGCCGCGACCGCGCAGTTCACCGCGATCTCCGTGATCAAATCCTACCTGGCGATCTACCACCGCTACACGATCCACGGGCGTGACAACCTGCCGGACGCGCCGTCGTACATCCTCGCCGCCAACCACACCAGCCACCTCGACGCGTTGTGCCTGTCGGTCGCGGTTCCCGCGGCGAGGCGCACGGACGTCACGCCGATCGCCGCCGGTGACCTGTTCTTCCGCACACCGCCGCGCGCGTTCCTGTCGGCGTTGACACTGAACGCGCTGCCCATGTGGCGGGCCAGTTGCGGTCGACACGCCTTGCAGGAACTGCGCGACCGCCTGCAATCCCGGCCGACCATCTTCATCTTCTTCCCCGAGGGCACGCGCTCGCGCACCGGCGATCTCAACCGCTTCAAGGCGGGGATCGGCATGCTCGTCGCCGAGTCGAAGATCCCGGTCGTGCCCTGCCACCTCGAGGGCTGCCACCGCGCCCTGCCGCCCGACCGCAGCGTGCCGCGCCCGCGTCACGTCTCGCTGACGATCGGGGCGCCACTGACGTTCAGCGGCACGCCCAACAACCGCACCGGCTGGAACGCCATCGCCAATCAGGTCTGTGACGCCGTGGTGAACCTCGCGCCGACGCGCCCCGCTGAATAGACGGCGACTGGCACGCGGGTTGTTATCTGTCCCGGTGAGGACCGGCGACGGCCGCCGATCGGGTATCATTCATCACTTCTGAACACGGGGTCGAAGCCATGAAAAGCGAATTGAATCGCGACGCGGTGGAGGTCATTGACCGCCCCGACGCCGCGGCGGGCGACGCGACACGTACGCCTGCTGTGCAAGAGATGTCCGGGCGCATCCCTCAGATGGACGCGCGTCCTGTCGAGGAGCACACCATCGCCGTATGGGACGGCACGGAGCTGTTCTACCGATTCTGGCCCGCGGACCAGCCGAGCGACAAGTCGCTGCTGCTGTTTCATCGCGGCCACGAGCATTCGGGGCGGATGGGCGATCTCGTCGAGCGCCTCGACCTGCGCGACGTCAACATCATCGCTTGGGACGCGCGCGGGCACGGCCGCTCACCCGGCGATCGAGGCTACGCGCCGAGCTTCGGCGCGATGGTGCGCGACGTCGACAGCTTCGTCCACGCCGTGTCACAGCGGCACGGGCTGCCGATCCACGACATGGCCGTGCTCGCGCACAGCGTCGGCGCCGTCGCCGTCACGGCCTGGGTGCACGACTATCACCCACCGATCCGCGCCATGGTGCTCGCCACCCCCGCGCTGCGCGTCAAGCTTTACGTGCCGCTGGCGATCCCCGGCCTGCGTTTCATGTCGCTGATCAAGCCGCGCTTCAACGTTAGCAGCTACGTCAAGGGCAAGATGCTCACGCACGACCCCGACATGGCCGCGACGTACGACGCCGACACGCTGGTGTCGCGTAACATCGCGGTCAACATCCTGCTCGGCCTGCACGACACCGCCACGCGCCTGCTCGACGACGCCGACGCGATCGTCACGCCGACGCTCGTCCTGTCCGCGGAGAACGACTGGGTTGTCCGCAACGACGCGCAACGCACGTTCTTCGATCGCCTGTCGAGCTCCGTCAAGCGGCACATCACCTACCCCGGCATGTACCACGCCATCCTGCACGAAACCGAGCGTGACAAACCCATCGCCGACGCGCGTGCCTTCCTGCGCGAGCGTCTCGACGCCGACGCCACACGCGACGCCGACACGCCGCCCGCCGTGCGCGAACGCACGCAGCGGAAGCACGACCGACTCAGTCACCCGGCGCCGCTCTGGCAGCGCCCGTGGTGGTGGGTGCAGCGCGTGGGCCTCGCCACCGTGTGCCGCCTCAGCAAGGGCATCCGCATCGGCGCGTCCGACGGGTTCGACTCGGGGCGATCACTCGACCACGTCTACCGCAACACCGCGGAGGGCGTCGGGCCGCTGGGTCGCCTGATCGACCGCATCTACCTCAACGCGGCCGGCTGGCGCGGCATCCGCCAACGCAAACGCAACATGCACGCGGTGCTGACCGAGACGATCGCACGCGTGGGCGCGCAGCGTGACGCCGTCCGCGTGCTCGACATCGCGGCGGGGCCGGGTCGGTACCTGCTCGACGTGCTTGCCGAATGCCCGTCGGGCAACGTGACCGCGACACTGCGCGACCGTGACGAAGCGGGCCTCGCCGCAGGCCGCGCCCTTGCCGAGCGGATGAACCTGACCGACCGCGCTCGCTACGAGACCGGCGACGCCTTCGACGAGGCCGCGCTCGCCGCGACGACCGACAAGGTGGACATCGCGATCGTCTCGGGCCTGTACGAGCTGTTCGCCGACGACGCGATGATCGCCCGCTCGCTGCGCGGCCTGCACGGCGCGGTCCGCGACGATGGCTACCTGATCTACACCAATCAGCCGTGGCACCCGCAGCTCGACATGATCGCCCGCACACTCCGCAATCGCGACGGCGTGCCGTGGGTCATGCGGTGCCGCAGCCAGGCCGAGATGGACCAACTCGTCGCCGCCGCGGGCTTCGAAAAGATCGCAACACAAACCGACGACGATGGCGTCTTCACCGTCTCGCTCGCCCGCAGAATCAGTCGCTGATCAGACATCCGGGAGTCAATATGAATCAGCCCGCTCACATGGTCGCATCGGATCGTCCGTCGCTGGTCGCACGCTTCGGCTACGCGACGGCGCTGTCGCTGCTGTTCGTCGTGCTCTACGGCGCGACGAACTACTACGCGTCGACGCTGTCCGACCATCTCGTGCTGCGGTACGGCTGGGAGAAGCACATCCCGCTGCTGCCGTGGTTCATCATCCCCTACATGTCGATCGACCTGTTCTTCTTCTTCTCGTTCTTCCTCTGCAAGACCCGGGCGGAACTCCGCACGCACGCGGCGCGGCTCGCCGTCGCCACCGTCGTCGCCACCACCTGCTTCGCGCTGTTCCCCATGAAGCTCGGCATGGATCGCCCGGACCTCGAGGGCGTCAACGGCGCGATCTACGCGTTCCTCAAATCCTTCGACCACCCGTACAACCTCTGCCCGTCGCTGCACGTCGCGTACACGCTCATCCTCCGCATGCTGTACGGCCGACACACGCGCGGCGTCACGTGGTGGATGTTCCACGTGTGGTTCACCGCCGTGTCGTTCTCCGTGCTCTTCGTTCACCAGCACCACGTCGTCGACCTCATCGGCGGCGGCACGCTCGCGATCCTCGTGATGTACTTCGTGCCGTCGCGCGACCGCCGACTCGCCCTGCCGCCGCGCGGGGCCGGAACGACCAACGGCCTGGTCGCCGCGTTGTTTGCGATGGGCGGCATCCTCACCGCGGGCGCGATCATCGGCTGGCCGCAGACCTGGCCGCTCGCCTGGCCGGTGATCATGTTCGTGCTGCTCACCGCGGCCTACCTCGGCGTCGGCCCCCGCGTGTTCAGAAAGTTTGACGGCAAGCTTCCGCTCAACGTCCGTGTCATCTTCGCGCCGTACCTGATCGGACTCTGGGTCTCGCGCAAGTGGTTCAACCGCGCCGCGCCACCGTGGACAGAAATCGCCCCGAACCTCTGGCGCGGACGCATCCTCACCGCGTTCGAGGCGCAACAACTGGTCGACGCCGGTTGCGCAGCCGTGCTCGACCTGACCGCCGAACACGCCGAGCCCGACGCGCTGCTGAAGTTGAACTATCTGAACGTGCCGATCCTCGATCTGACCGCGCCGGATCAGTCGCAGATCGACAAGGCCACGGCGTTCATCCACGAACACATCGAAGCGGGCCCGGTCTTCGTCCACTGCGGCCTCGGTCGATCACGCAGCGTGGCGATCACGGACCACTACCTCCGCGTGAAACCGCAGAGCGCCGATGGGCAACCTGACGCGGCCGACCGCACCGCATGATCCGGGTTGGATTCGGAATCGAGACCGACTCGGAATCTGCGTGGACGTCACCTATATCGCACGAACGAATGCAGCGCGGTCCGGGGCACGCGTGCCGATGTTGAGCTTGAGTGACACGCCCCTCGTTTTGCTGAGCAGGTCGACATCGTCGCTGAACATCGGCATACCGTCGGTCAGCGTTAAATGGTCGAAGCGTTCGAAGACGAGGCCGTTGCCTTGATCGGCGTGTCGGGCCGCGTCCCCTGCGAGCAGATCGATGATCGGCGCGTCGGTGCGCATACCGGGCGGGGCGTTGTTTGCGTGTTCTTCGATGTCGGACGGCTGGGCGGGCGGGTTCTGTTGGGCGGTCAGCGTTTCGGGCAGCACGGAGGGACTGACGATGACCGGCAGGTACGGCGTCAGCAGCGCGGCGATGGCGTCGGCGTCGCGTGTGGCGCCGGTACCCAGCGCCCCCGCGGTCAGGGTGTCGCCCGTGAAGCCCGCCAGGAATCGGGCAAGCAGGATGCCGTCGGTCAGCGGCTGAAACACGCCGTTGCCGTCGACGTCGAGGAACAGCGTGCTTGCGTCGTCGAGGTACGCGCCGATCGCTTCGCCGGTCGTCCGTGTCGCCCCGGCGCCGAGCACGCCGCTGATCAACACATCGCCACTGAAGCCCGCCAGGTAACGGATCATCAGCACGCCGTCGGTCAGGGGCAGCGCCTCGCCGTCGCCGTCGATGTCCAGGTCCTGGGTCACCGTGACGGCGACCTCGGCCACGTTGGAGTTGTCGCCGTCATTGGCGACATAGGTGAAATAGTCGACGCCGTAGAACGCATCGGCGGGCGTGTAGATCAGCGTGCTGTCCGGGCCGACCGTGACCGATCCGTGAAGCGGGTTGGCCGCGACCACGGGCGTCAGCGGGTCGCCCTCGACCGGGTCGCTGTCGTTGGCCAGCACGTTGATCGTCACCGACGTCTGCTGATGCGTCGTGGCCTCGTCGTCGGCAGCCACCGGCGGATCGTTCACCGATAGCACGTTGATCGTCACGGTCTGGGGATCCGACGCGAGCATGCCGTCGCTGGCCGTGTAGGTAAACGAGTCTTGGCCGAAGTAGTTCGCGTCGGGGGTGTACATGAACGACCCGTCGGCGTTGAATTCGAACTCTCCATGCGACGGGCCCGAGTCCAGCGCGGCGGTGAACGGATCGCCTTCGTCGTCGAAGTCATTTGCCAGCACGCCCAGCGCCGCGTTGCGGATCAGGACGACGTCTTCGTTGACCGTATAGGCGTCGGCGAAGGTGAACGGCGGATCGTTCAACGGCGCCACCGCGATCGTGACCGTCGCGACATTGGAGTCGAGTTCACCGTCGTTGGCCTTGTAGGTGAACGTGTCTTCGCCGCTGTAGTTGGCCGTCGGGGTATAGGTGAACGAGCCATCGGTGTTCAGCGCGACCGTGCCGTGAGACGCGTCGGCGACGATGATCGCCGTCAACGGGTCGCTCTCGACGTCGCTGTCGTTGTCCAGCACGCCGTCGCCCGTGTCGATCACTAGCGGCGTGTCCTCATCGGTCGCGTACGCATCGTCGGCCACGACAGGCGCATCGTTAACCGGGTAAATCGTCAGGTCGACGGTGACCGTGTTCGAGTCGTGGTAGCCGTCGAACGCGATATAGGTGAACGCGTCGCCGCCGAAGTAGTTCGCGTCCGGCGTATACGTGAACGATCCGTCGGCGTTGAGGCTCAGCGTGCCGTGGGTCACGTCGTCGACCAGCACCGCGGTCAGATCGTCGCCGTCGATCGCGTCGTCGTTGCTCAGCACCCCGCTGTCGGCAGTGATCGTCAGCGGCGTGTCCTCGTCGGTGTCGTACACGTCGGCCGCCGCCACCGCAGGAGCGTTCACGCGTACGTTCACCGTCGCGCTGGCCGTCGCGAACCCGTCGCTCACCGTGTATCCGAACGACGCCATCCCGTAGTAGTCCGCCTCAGGCGTGAACGTGATCAACGGCTGCGAACCATACACGTACACCGCACCGGCGTACTCCAGGTCCACCACCGCCTGCGACGCGCCGACGATCAGCGTACGACCGTCCGCCGCCAACGCACCGCCGTACTTCGCGCTGGTCTGACCGTCCGCAGCCGTCAGCACCTGGCTCTCGCTCCACACGCCGCCGTCGTACACGTAGTCGAACACACGGCCCGGACCGATCACCTCGTTCTGCGTGTAGATCGGGTTGCCCTCCGACGCGCCGATGAACAGGTGACCGCCCAGCAGTTCCACCGACGCGCCGAACCACGAGTTGGCCACCGTCCCACCGCCGATCAGCTTCTGCGTCTGGCTCCACACACCGTCTTCACGCTCGAACACGAACACCGAACCACGCAACCCGCCCTGGTACGGCGCGCTGATCGCCAGCCGATCGCCCTCCAGCGACAACGCGTAACCGAACTCGTCCAGCACGCCGAAGTCGCCCTGATGAAGCTTCTGCGTCTCCACCCACCCGCCGGACTCCCACGCGAACGTGTACACGGCGCCGCTGTTCTGACCCAGCTCGTCGTCCAGACGAGCACCCACCGCCAGCGTATCGCCGTCCAGCTCCAGCGAGATCCCGAAGTGTGATGCCGAAGACGTGTCCGATGCCGTGATCCGAGGCTGCTCCACCCACGTCATCCCGTCGTACACGTAAGCGTACACCGCACCGTTGAGACTCATCAGCGGAAGGTCCACATCCGACGCGCCCACCACCACGCGATCGCCCGAGATCCCCACCGAGTAGCCGAATCGGTCGCTGCTCACCGTCCCCGTGCCCGTCAGCCGCGCACGCTCCACCCACGCGTCGCCATCCAGTTCGAAGATGTACGCCGCCCCGATCCCGCTGCCGCCGCTCTGAGTCGCGTCGCGGTACGCGCCGATGATCGCGCGACCCCCGTCGATATCGATCGCGTTGCCGAAGTTGTACGCGTACGCGTTGCTCGGGATCAGCGTCGAGTGATACACCCACGATCCGTCCTCCAGGTGCAGCACCGTCACTCCGTTCACCGCAAGGCTGTAGTTGTCGGGAGCCCCAATCAACGCCCAGTCACCCTCCACCGCCACCGCGTACCCGAACAGGTTCTCGCGGTCGGGACTCAGCTGATCGATACGACCGAACGACTCGGTCGACGTGCCCACCGATCCGTGCTGCACAGGGCCGTCCACCGATACCACCGTCAGCGTCCCGCCGTCCACGTCCACGTCGTTGCCCGTCAACTCGATCGGCACAATCGACAGCGGCGTGTTCAGCACTGCGTGGAGGTCGTCATCGATGGCGGCGGGGCCGATGCCGACCATTCCCGCGTCGTGTGTGTCATCGGTGATCCCGTCCGGGAGTGAAAAGATAGTCGTGTTGCCGGTTGCGTCCGCGTCGCTGTCGACCGTGTCATTCGCGCCCGCGTCTTCAGTTGTGAATGCGTAGCCCGTCGGCGGCGTAAACTGCAGGTAGTAGTCGCCCGCATCGATGAGGTTGAACGTGTAGACACCGTCCAAGTTTGTCGCCTGCGTGCCGAGGGAGACGTCATCCGCGCCGCCGACGGTCATGTCTGCGCCCGGATCGAAAAGCTCGACCGTTACAGCTTCAACGCCGGGCTCACCCGTGTCCTGCAGCCCGTCGGCGTTCTGGTCATGCCAAATCGTGCCTGTCAGCGTCGAAGATAGGAGCAAACGGGGTTCGAGCGGGTCGACATGCACAAGGCGACTTGGCCGACGTCGTCTGTGTCGCCGTCTCGCGGCTTTCCAGCTACAAAGTCGATCTGAGAATTGTGCGAACAATCGCATGTCGCCCCCGCGAATTCTGGCCAGGGTCGCGGCACCGGAGCGAATGCACCGTTTTTGGACCGCGACAAACAGCACACTGATTATACACGGTCCGAATCCAACAGAGGCGTGAGAATCGGGGCGACCGGATTTGAACCGATGACTTCCTGCTCCCAAAGCAGGCGCTCTACCAAGCTGAGCTACGCCCCGCGGTGTGGATCGTCACGGAAGCATACCGTAAGCGTGACGCGGACTCCATCGTGGGATCTAGATTCATTGCCGAGCCGTGAGTCGCCCCGAGCACTAGGCCTCGGCGTCCTCGTGCTCGGGGACCTCGCCGAACGCCTTGCGGACCTCTTCAAGCAGCTGGTCGATCTTGAAGGGCTTGAACAGCACGGCGTGCAGGCCTTCCTGGCTGGCGCGGACGATCGAGTGGTGCGGGTCGTAGCCGAAGCCGGTCATGAGGATCACCGGCACGTTGTCGTCGGTGCGGCGTGCGGCGGCGAAGATCTCGTAGCCGTTGCGGTGCGGCATGCGGATGTCGGAGATGATCAGGTCGAGCGGCGCGTCGTCGATGACCTGCACCGCTTCGTGGCCGTCCTTACACGTGACGACCTCGCAGCCGAGCTTCGTGAGCACGTCGCCGATGGTGTTGCGGATGTTGACCTCGTCGTCGGCCACGAGCACGCGCTTGCCGCACATGATGTCTTCTTTTTCGGACTGGACCTGGTCGCAGCCGATGACGGTGCGCGTGCCTTCCGCGGCGTCCTTGACCGCCTTGCGGATGAGCTCGACGTTGTCGATGATCCGCCGCAGCCCGTCGCGGAGCCTCGTGTCGCCGTCCGCGGAGTCGAGCAGCATCTGCGTCTCGGTGACGATGTCGTTGAGCGGCGCGGCCATCTCGCGGACGACGTTCTCGGCCAGGCGGCCCGACACGGTGTACCGCTCGACGACGAGCAGGTCGAGGATGTTCAGAGCGACGGCGATGTATCGTCCGAAGATCTCGGCGAACTGGCGGTCGTCCTCGGTGAACGCGCCGGGCGTCTGCGACTCGATGTTGAACACGCCGAGCACCTTGTCGTGCAGCCGCAGCGGCACGGTCAGCGAGCTCTTGGCGTGGTCGAGGCCGGGCACGTAGCGCGGGTCCTTCTCGACGTCGTGGCAGATGTAGCTCCGCCCCGTCGCCGCGACGTAGCCGCTGATGCCGTTGCCCTCGGGGCTGGCGTAGAGATCGACCTCGTTGGCCTCCGGCGGCAGGCCGACGGACATGACCAGCTCGAGGCGGTTGTTCTTCTTATTGAGCAGGCGGATGTTGAAGTGGTCGAAGTTCATCAGGTCGTTGGTGTACCGGACGATCTTCTCCTCGAGCAGGCGGAGGCGGTCGGCGACGTTCAGGTCGCGCAGCGACTCGGACTCCAGCCGGACGAGCTCACGCCCGGCCGCGTCGATCGTGTCGATCTTCTGCTGGAGGCGACGGCCGCGGCTCGCGTCCCAGACCACCGCGACGACCTGCTTGATCCGCCCCTCGCCGTCGGTCACCGGCGAGACGAACATCTCGAAGTAGCGATCGTCGCCGACCTGGAAGCCGAACTTCTTGGTCCGCAGGTCCAGGTCCTCGGAGGCGTGCATCGGGCTGACCTGATGGACGAAGATCTCGCGGGCGGACTTGCACGTCTGCACGACGCGTTCGTAGACCTCCGCGGGGAAGCCCTTCATCCGCGGATTGGACCACACGCAGCGTCCGGCCTCGTCGATGACGCAAACGCCCTCGCCGATGGTGTTGAGCACCAGCTCGGCCTGCTGCTCGGCGACGCAGCGCTCCAGCGGCAGGAACCCGCCGACGTCGCTGAACACCGCCTCGTAGCTGCCGTTGCGCAGGGCCGCCATCGCCGCGTCGACGTCGTCGAACACCTCGACGTCAAACTGCGCCGATAGCTCACGCACCACCTGTTCTGAACTGGTGTGTTTACCGGCGAGAACTAAAACACGTAATCGTTGCTCGCTCATACAACACCGCCCTTCATTCTAGGGCGTAGAAGTTAGCCAATGTATCGCCCGATTGGCTGACTGGTCAATAGTTTTTCTGGCTTTAGCGAAACAAACCCGTCCAACCCCTCTCACGCCGCCGCGACACGTGTTTTCGCACAACAGGGCGACAATTTTGCTTCCCACACGCGCCAACGACCGATATACTGGTTGAAAACCGCTTACGCCAGGAAGGCGAGGTATCTGCACATGGACGTGCGAACCCTCATCACCGGCCTGCCGGTTCGTCTCGACAGAGGCGGTCGGCATCGGCTCCGCATCACAGGCATCGTCGACGACTCGCGTCGGGTCACGCCCGGGGCGTTGTTTGTCGCGCGCCACGGAACACGCAGCGACGGACGCCGCTTCATCGAAGACGCCGTGTCGCGCGGCGCCGCCGTCGTCCTCACCGACACCCCACCGGCGATCCACCTCAACGGCACCGCCCTGCTGCTCGCCGACGATCCTGTGGCGGTCGGCTACGAGATCGCCAAACGCTTCCACGCCGATCCCGCCGCGAGCCTCACGCTCGTCGCCATCACCGGCACCAACGGCAAAACCACCACCGCCTACATGGTCCGACATCTGCTCGCCTCCGTCGGTCGCAGGTCCGGCCTCATCGGCACGGTCGAGGTCGACACCGGCGACGGCAACCCGACGCCCGCGTCGCTCACCACACCCGGCCGCCTCGACACCCTTGAGATGCTCGCCGCGATGGTGCGTCACGGCTGCGACACGTGCGTGATGGAGACGTCGAGCCACGCCCTGCACCAGGGCCGCGTCGCCGGGCTCGATTTCGCCGCCGCCGTGTTCACCAACCTCACCGGCGATCACATGGACTACCACGGCGACATGGACGCCTACGCCGACGCCAAGGCGATCCTGTTCGACGGCCTGCGCGCCGACGCCACGGCGATCGTCAACGGCGACGACCCCCGCCACGCCCGCATGCTGCGTGACACCGACGCCCGCGTCATCCGCTTCGGCTTCAACCTCGCCGAGCCGCTCGGCCTCGACACGCCGCCCGTCGGACGCCCGCTGAAGCTGACGCTGCACGAGGCCACCGCGCGTTACACCGACTGCACCTTCGCCGGGCCGTGGGAGCAGGCACGCGTGCGCCTGCCGCTGATCGGGCGTCACAACGTGTCGAACATGGCCGGGGCGCTGGGCGTCATGCACGCGCTCGGCGTCGACGTCGGGTCGCTGCGTGACGCGATCGCGTCGTGCCCCGCGGTGCCCGGCCGACTCGAGATGGCCACGCCCAGCACCCGCGCGCTCGGCGACAACGAGGTGCTGCCGTTCACCGTGCTCGTCGACTACGCGCACACCGACGACGCGCTGCGCAACGTGCTCGAGGCGCTGCGACCCATCACGCCCGGCCGCCTCCGCGTGCTGTTCGGCTGCGGCGGCGATCGCGACGCGGGCAAGCGCCCGCGCATGGCCGCCGTCGCCTGCGACCTCGCCGACGACATCGTGATCACCTCAGACAACCCGCGCAACGAAGACCCGCAGGCGATCCTCCGCGACATCATTGCCGGCGTGCCCGACGCGAAGCGCGACCAGACGCACGTCGAGGCCGACCGCGCCGAGGCGATCCGTCGCATCATCAATGACGCGCAGCCCGGCGACGTCGTGCTCATCGCCGGCAAGGGCCACGAAGACTACCAGATCATCGGCACGGAGAAGCGCGACTTCGACGACCGCCTCCAGGCGCGCGCCGCGATGGACGCCCGCCTCGCCATCGACGTCAACGCCACCAACGCCGCGGCCGACAACACGCCGCAATCGTCATCCGATCACACGCAGCGGGAGTGCGCATGAGCTTCTTTACCGCGGACAACCTGCGCGAGGCGTCCAACGGACGCTGGATCACACGCGGCAACATCGGCGCCGACACGCGCGTGCTGCGCGGCGTCAACACCGACACGCGCTCCACCGCGCCCGGACACGCCTTCGTCGCCCTCCGCGGCGAACGGTTCGACGCGCACGACTACCTCGACCGCGCCGTCGCCGCGGGCGCCGGCCTGCTGATCGTCGACAACGAACGCGCCGCCCGCGCGATCGGCGACGTCTGCCCCGTCATCCTCGTCGACGACACCCTCGCCGCGCTGCACCGACTCGCCGCCGCGTATCGTCGCACGCTGCGCGGCCGCGTCATCGCCGTCACCGGCTCCAACGGCAAGACCACCACCAAGCACCTGATCCACTCCGTGCTCTCCGCGCGACACACCGGCAAGGCCAGTCCGCGGTCGTTCAACAACCACGTCGGCGTGCCGCTGACGATCCTCTCGGCCGATCCCGGTGATCACTACCTCGTCGTCGAGGTCGGCACCAACGCGCCCGGCGAGATCGCCGCGCTCGGCCGCATCGTCCAGCCCGACATCGCGGTCATCACCGCCGTGTCGCCCGTCCACCTCGAAGGCCTCGGCGACGTCAACGCCGTCCTCCGCGAGAAGGCCTCGCTGCTCAGCCACCTCGCCGATGGCGGCGTCGCGGTGATCAACGCCGACGTCGCCGGCCTCATTGACCACGCCCGCGTCGCGCCCGTCGTGCTGACCTACGGCTCCGGCGAGTCCTGCGACCTCCGCCTCACCCGCGTGCACCTCAACGGCGACGGACGCTCGCGCATAGAGGTCAACGGACGCTGGCAGTTCGACCTGCCGCTGCTCGGTCGCCACAACGCTCACAACGCTCTCGCGGCCTTCGCTGTCGCACGCACCATGAAGCTCGACGAAGCCACCATCACCGACGCCCTCGCCCGCGCCACCGGGCCGGACATGCGGCTGCAGGTCTCGCGCATCGACAGCCCCACCGGCGAGCCCGCCGACGCCGTGACCATCATCAACGACGCCTACAACGCCAACCCCGCGTCGATGCACGCCGCCGTCGACACGCTGTGCGACTACCCGACCGCGCCGCCCGGCCGACGCGTCGCGATCCTCGGCGACATGGCCGAGCTCGGCCCCGCCGGACCCGACTACCACCGCAAGCTCGGCGAACACGTCGCCGCGTCCGCCGTCGACGTCGCCGTGTTCGTCGGCCCGCTCAGCGTCTTCGCCGCCGAGACCGTCCTCCGCGGCTGGCCGCCACACCGCGTCCACACCCTCGCCCGCTACAGCGACGACAACGCCAGGCAGATCGCCAACGTCATCCGACCCGGCGACACCCTACTCATCAAGGCGTCACGCTCCGCCGGCCTCGAGCGGCTCATCCCGCCGATCACCCAGCGCCTCACCCAGCCGGCCGACGCACGCCAAACCCAAACGCAAGCGACCTGAACAAGCCCATGATTTATCTGCTCATCACATCGCTGCGTGACTGGCTCACCGACGTCGGGCTCTTCCGCTACCTCCAGGTCTTCCAGTGGCCCGAGTTCCGCACGCTCTGCGCCACGCTCCTGTCGTTCCTCACCGTCGTGATGTTCGGCAAACGCACCATCCGCTGGCTGCTCAAGCAGAAGATCGGCGACAACCCCGAGTTCGACAACGCCGACCTCAACCGCATGAACAAGGGCAAGGGCCAGACGCCGACGATGGGCGGCATCCTCATCTCCGGCGCCATCTTCATGTCGATCCTCCTGCTGGCCGACATCTCCAACTTCTATGTGCAGATGGCGCTGATCTGCCTCGTGTGGTTCGCCGCGCTCGGCGCCGCCGACGACTGGCTCAAGCTCACCACCGCCCGACGATCGCCCGGCTCACGCGACGGGCTCAAGTCGTGGGAGAAGATAATCTTTCAGTTCGGCATCGCGCTGGTGCTCGGCTTCTTCATCCACTACTACGGCTCGAACAACCCCCAGTCGCACATCCTCTCGCTGCCGTTCCAGCGCACCAACGTGCCCGGCACCACCGAGCTCGCCGACGGACTGATCATCCTCGACACCGGCTGGAAGATGTGGGTCTTCGGCGTCATCGCCGTGCTCGTGATCACCGGCTCGTCCAACGCCGTGAACCTCACCGACGGCATGGACGGCCTGGCCAGCGGCGTGATGTGGATCGTCTCGTTCGCCTTCGTCGCCCTCACGCTCATCATCGGCACGCCCAAGTGGGCCACGCACCTGCTCATGCCCTACATCCCCGGCAGCGTCGAGCTCGCCGTCGTCGCCGGCGCGATGGCCGGCGCGTGCATGGGCTTCCTCTGGTGGAACTGCCACCCCGCGCAGGTCTTCATGGGCGACACCGGCTCGCTGCCACTCGGCGGACTCATCGGCTACATCGCCGTCGTCATCCGACAGGAATGGCTCCTCGCCGTCATCGGCGGCATCCTCGTCATGGAAGCCATGAGCGTCATCCTCCAGGTCGGCTACTTCAAACTCACCGGCGGCTCACGCATCTTCAAATGTACGCCCATCCATCACCACTTCCATTTAAGTGGCTGGACCGAACAACAGGTCGTCACAAGATTCTGGATGATGACCGCCCTGCTCGCCGTCGCCGGCCTGATGCTCATCAAACTCCGCTGACAGAACTCAGTCTTCCTACGCGCCCCTAAAGCCCACGGGTTCCGCCCCGAGGGTTTTTCTTATCAAACCCCTTGACAAACCCCGAACATATGTGGTCCTTCCGGTTTCATGATGGGTAAAGCATTAATCCGCCGCAGAAGAAGAGGATGGCTTGTCGCAGTCGTGGGAAGCTGCGGTAGCCTGCGGCGCGGTGTTGGGCGGTGGCGATCTGGCTGTTGATCCCTTCGCTG
>WGMA01000029.1 GCA_016125285.1 Phycisphaera sp. | reverse complement strand
GGATCGCCATCGCCTCGCAGAGACGCGCCACGCGGTCGACGTGGAACGTCGGGTTGTCCGACTGCTCCAGGGCGTCCACCGCGACATCCACGTCGGCGATGTTGTCTTCGATCAGGAGGATGTTGACGGTCTCGCTGCTGACCACACGCGTGCGCGGCTCCGCCGGGTTGTCGACCGGCGTCGATGACGGCGTCATTTCGGCCGCGACGTCCGACTCGTCCGCCGAGCCGTCCAGCAGACGCAGCTCGTCGTCGCCGTCGTCGATCGCGTCGATCTCATCGGAATCCACCAGCGGCGTGGCGGGCGTCGCCGGCTCCTCGACGGACGTCGCGACGGTCCACTCCGTTTCCACGCGCGGCCCCGCCGGCTTGGGCTTCGACGCGGGCTTGCGCGGCGTCGACTCCCCGCTCGGCGGGTGCTCGACCTTCGGGCGGATCGGCGTGCCCCACCGCTTGACCTTCGACGGCTCGGGCTGGACCGCGCCCTCGCCCAACTCGTCGACCACCTTGCGCAGCTGCGTCTCGGCCAGCAGCAGGCGGTCGCGCACCAGCTTCATGTTTGACGGCCGCTCGCCCGCCTCCCACTTCATGCACTCCTGCAGCAGGTTCGACAGCGACAGCGGGATCGACGGGTCCACGTCCGCCGCGGGGAACGGCGGCTCGGGCTTGCGAGCCGACACCTCGTTGCCCTGCGGCATCATCGTCTGCACGCGGCGGCCCGTCAGCAGAAAGTACAGCGTCGCGCCCAGGCAGAAGATGTCCGTCTGCGGGATGATCGGCTCACGCTTGACCTGCTCGGGCGCGATGAAGTTCGGCGTCCCCTGCACGCGCTCCTTGCACGTGCCGTGCGGACACGCCTGACCGAAATCGATCAGCTTCACCTCGCCGTCGGTGGTGATCATGATGTTGGCCGGCTTGAGGTCCGCGTGCACCCAGCCCGCGTCGTGCATCTCCGTCAGGCCCTCGGCCGCCTTGCGACCCGCCTCGACGATCTTCAGCTTCTCGTCGCGACCGAGCCCTTCGAGCGTTTCGCCCTCGACCAGCTCCATGACGACGATCAGCTCCTTGAGCCGCATCATCGCCCGCTCGCGCACGAGCTTGTAGCTCTTGCGCAGCGCGGGGTGGTCGAACTTCTGGCACACGTCGTGCTCGTGCGTGGCCTGCTCGACGTAACGATCGTCCGCCGCCTCGCGTCGCGTCACGTGCTTCAGCGCGTACCGATCGCCCCGCTTGTCCTTGACGGCATAGATCACGCTGCCCGCGCCCGTGCCGAGCTGCTCGATCACCTCGTATTCACCGATCGTCTTACCCATCGCGCCCAATCATCACGTACAGATCTCTTGACAAGATCGCGTTGTACGGACCCTAGCGGGTACAGGGTTGCGTGCCTTCAAACTCGTTATCGATCCCCCAGCAGGCGCCGTATCCTCGCGGCGTTTTCGTATTATCCCAACTCGGATCACAAAATCCAGCCCGACCCGGTCATTTTCCCTGCGACGTTCCCCCGCACAAGGGTTGGCCCGGTCGCAAACGATCGGCTATTCTGGTGCGCAGAGGTCGTTCATCGGGTAGACCTCAACTGCACAACCTCTCCGCGGATGGGGGTAAACGCCATGAAAGCCATGTTCTTCCTGATCGTCATCCTCGCCCTCGGCCTCGGCGCGGTGTACATGTTCGGCATGTCCGACTTCGACCCCGAGCAGCAGGGCCAGGAGGCGCTGAAGTCTATCCACGAGGGCCAGACCTGGCTCGAGGTCTGCAACAACACCCAGCCGCCGAAGAAGTTCCGCACCTACGTGCAGTCCGGCGACGAGCTCAAACCCACCGGCGATCAGCGCTTCCCGGGCGTCGATCAGTTCGGCAACATGATGAGCAAGGGGCAGATCAAGAACGGATTCATCTTCCAGTACTACTACACCGACAAGGTCGCGTTCTACGTGCACTTCAACGCCGAAGGCAAGGTGGAGATGGTCTCCAACATGACCACCCAGGCCGACCTGCTGCACACGCGCTGAGCCCGCGAGCGGCGGCACGCGACGATCTACTCAGGCAGACCGATCACCGTACGCACCCCGGCGTGATCGCTGGGGTAGATCCGCGTGCGCGGGTCACGCCGGTCGAGCACGCGGTCGCCGCGCACCATGCGGATCGTCGCCCCGCCGCCGCGCCGGTGCAGCGCCAGCACGTAGTCCAGGCACTGCGGCGCCGCCTGACGCGGGTCGTCGCCCACGCCGAGCATCGTCGGCTGCGGTCGCCGCCGCGCCATCCGCGCCTCCCACGACGCGTGCTCCATCAGCCACCGCATCGTCGGGCTGTGCGGCTCGGCGTTGAGGTCGCCGCCGAGGATCACCGGCGTGTCGTCGTCGAACGCGTCGAGCCGGTCGATGATCCGCTCGAGCTGGCGCTGCTGGAGGTGATGGGCGTTGAGCAGGTGCGTGAGGTGCGTGTTGACGATGCGAACGGGCTGGCCGTCGACGTCGGCGACGACGATCTGCGCGATGCGCTGGCCGTCGGCGGGGTCGGAGGGCAGGTCGAGCGACTCGTAATCGGTCAACGCAAATCGCGACAGCACGGCCAGCCCGGAGAAACTCTCGACGGGCACGCCGTCGACCACGCGGACGCTGCGTCGGGACGGGCTGAACTGCGTGTGCTCGAGGCCGATCGCCTCGGCGATGGCGCGGGCGGTGTGGTAGCGTCCGTCGGGCGTGTAGAACGCCTCCTGGAGCAGGACGATGTCGGGCTTGAGGGCGGCGAGACCGTCGCCCATCAGCGTCAGCCGGCGCGCGTAATGCCCGTCGTTCTTCCACGTGTTGAGCGTGATGACGGAGATCTCGCGGCGTGTCATGTCCCACATCTTAGCGGCAAACGCGGGAACCCGGGACGGCGCGACGCTGCGTCCCGGCTTGGCGGCGTGTTAGAATGAGAGCGATGAGCACGGCAACGACACACACCGACGCCGACACGCCGCACGCTACGGGCGCGACGCCCGCGCGGCCGGTGATCGTGTTCGACGGCGACTGCCCGTTCTGCCGCCAGCAGATCGCGAAGATCCGGCGGATGGATCGGCACGACGTGTTCGAGTACGTGCCGCGCCAGGCCGAGGGGCTGGAACAGCGGTTCCCGAAGCTGGCCGAGGGCGACTTCAACACGGGAATGCGGCTGGTGCACGTGGACGGGACGATCGACATCGGCGCCGACGCGGTGTACGGCATCGCGCGGCGTGTGGGGTGGTGGCGGTGGTTCGCGTGGCTGTACCGCGTGCCGGTGCTCAAGCAGATCTGCCGCGCGGGCTACGCTTGGATCGCCCGCAACCGCCAGCGACTCGGCAAGACGTGCGACAACGGCGCGTGCAAGATCGATTAGCCCCTCTCCCGGCGGGAGAGGGGAACGGCGCGCCGCCCGAGCAAAACATCACTTCACGCCCGCGCCCTGCTTGAGCGACTCTTCGCCGGGGTCGTGGTGGTTCCAGTAATCGACACGCATCGACTTGCGCAGCTCGTACACGGCGCCGTCGGCGCGTTGCATCTTCAGCAGCCGCCGCTGCGGGCCGTCCTCGACGTAGTAGACGTCTTCAACGTTGTCCGTGTAGTGCGCGACGATGCGCCACGCGGTGAATGTGCCAGCGGGGACGGTGGTCTTGTGCCCGCCGGTCGCATTGAACCCGACACAGTGCGATATGGCGTCAGGCGTCGCGCGATTCGACCAGAGCGTAAACGCACAGCCCGTCGCGCCGTACCACTTGCCATCGCCGTTGCCCAGTTCGTCGTATTGGAGCGTGCGGACGATCGCGGGCAGGGCATCGGAAAACAGTACGCCGGATTTCGAGTCGGGTGTGGCGCCATAAAACTTGAGTTGCTTGTCTCCGTCCGCTTCGTCACCGAAATAGCTCGACCACTTGTAGTCGCACTTCGTCCCGTCCCACCGCAGGTCCTTCCACGTGTTGCCGCACCACTCGTGACTCGCGAACGTCTCACGGAACGGGACGTTGGTCTTGCGGTTGAGGAAGACCGACGCCTGCTGGCGGTAGGTGTAGATGCCGGTGGGCACCTCGACGGACCAGTTGAGCTTCACCGCCGGGAGGTCGGCCTTCGACGCGTCGTCGGCCTTGACCATGTCGGCGGCGCGGTGGTCTTCCTTGACGAAGATCAGCACCGCCTCGGTCGCCTTGCGGGCGACGCCATAGCGGACCTCCGTCGCGTCGTAGAGGTTGACCTCCGCCTTGCCGTCGGACCACATGTGGCGGTCGAAGAACGGCTCGGTGGGCGGCGCAGCGGTGACGTTCGCGGTGAGGAACAGCAGCGCGGCGGCCAGGTATTTGCCATTTTCCATTTGCCGTTTTCCATTTTCCATTGCAGGGGCGTTGCCGGGTCATCATACGCCGGTCGTTGAAATATAGGGATTTCACCGGCGTCTGGCGGCTTGACGCGTGTGGTATGATGGGAGTGCCGTACACCGTGTCATTTTTGGCGCGGAGCGGCCCGAGCCGGCTCCGGTCGTTTTCTTGAGGGTCGAACCCTCCTGCCAACACACCCGGCGGCCCGACGCGTGTCGGGCGCAGGCAGTTCGCGCGGTGTGTTTCGAGATGAAAAGCGAGAATCCGAGTGAGGCGCGGCTCGTGCCGCGTCACGAGTCCACGCGTCGCGTGCCGATCGCCACGGCGATGCGCGAGTCGCTGCATGAGGGCTACACGGCGCGGCGGTTCCGCGAGGACGCGCTGGCCGGCGTGGTGGTCGGGCTGGTGGCCGTGCCGCTGTCGATGGCGCTGGCGATCGCGTCGGGCGTGCCGCCGGAGCACGGGCTGTACACGGCGATCGTGGCCGGCGGACTGATCGCGCTGATGGGCGGCTCGCGCGTGCAGGTGTCGGGCCCGACGGCGGCGTTCGTGGTGATCCTCGCGCCGATCAGCGCGCAGTACGGCCTGGGCGGGCTGCTCGTCGCGGGCTTCATGGCCGGCGTGATCCTCGTGCTCATGGGCGTATTCCGCTTCGGGCGGCTCATCCAGTTCATCCCGCACCCGGTGACGACGGGCTTCACGTCCGGCATCGCCGTGGTGATCGCGACGCTGCAGATCAAGGACCTGCTCGGCCTGCACGTCGAGCACATGCCCGAGCACTACGTCGAGAAGGTCGGCGCGCTGTTCGAGGCGATGCCGACGCTGCGCCTGCCGGACCTCGTGATCGGGCTGGGCACGCTGGCGGTGTTGATCACGCTGCCGAAGCTGACGCGTAAGGCCCCGCCGGCGCTGGTGGCGCTGTCGCTGGCGGGCGTGTCGGCGTGGCTGCTGCACCTGTGCGTCGACGGGTTCGACGCGCAGACGGTGGCCGAGCGGTTCACGTATGTCGGCGCGGACGGCGCGACGGGTCACGGCATCCCGCAGGCGGCGCCGTCGTTGCGGTGGCCGTGGTCGTGGGGCGGGCCGGGCGGCGCGCCGCTGGAGCTGAGCTGGTCGCTGGTGCGTGACCTGATCCCGTCGGCGACGGCGATCGCGATGCTCGGTGCGATCGAGTCGCTGCTGTCGGCGGTGGTGGCCGACGGCATGACGGGCGCGCAGCACGACCCCGACGCGGAGCTGGTGGCGCAGGGCGTGGGCAACCTCGCCGCGCCGCTGATGGGCGGCATCGCCGCGACCGGCGCGATCGCGCGGACGGCGCTGAACATCCGCAGCGGCGGCCGCTCGCCGGTCGCCGCGGCCGTGCACGCGGTGTTCGTGCTGCTGGCGGTGATCCTGCTCGCCCCGCTGCTGGGGTACCTGCCGATGGCGGCGATGGCGGCGCTGCTGATCATCGTGGCGTGGAACATGTCCGAGGCGCGGCACTTCGTGCACACCTGCCGCGTCGCGCCGCGCAGCGACATCCTCGTGCTCGTCACGTGCTTCGCGCTGACGGTGATCTTCGACATGGTCGTCGCCGTGTCGGTCGGCGTCGTGCTGGCGTCGCTGCTGTTCATGAAGCGCATGGCGGACATCGCCGACGTGCGGCTGATCCACGAGCAGCACGACCCGCTGGTCGGGCCGCTGCCGAAGGGCGTGGTGGTGTACGAGATCGGCGGGCCGCTGTTCTTCGGCGCGGCGCAGCGCGCGATGTCGGCGCTGCGGACGCTGGGCAACGGCGTGCGCGTCGTCGTGCTCGACCTGCGCGAGGCGCCGGTGATGGACGCGACGGGCCTGGTAAACCTCGAGTCGGCGATGAAGCGGCTCGAAGGCATGGGCGTGCAGATCATCCTCGCGGGCGTGCAGCCGCAGCCGCTGAAGCTGCTGGCCAAGAGCCACCTGAAGCGCGACCGCGAGCGCGTGCACGTCTGCGGCACGTTCGACGCCGCGATGGACCTGGCGCGCTGGTACGCCGCCGGTCACAGCGGCGCCGCGCCCGACCCGGCGCCCGCCGCCGCGACCGCGAAATAGACAACGCGTCAGCCCGGCATGGAAAACCGCACGCCGCGTCGTACAATGCTCCCCAGTCACACACTTCCGACGGGGCAGGTAAAGGGAGCAGTTCACACGATGTCATCCGTCCGCCCGCGGCTGCCCAAGGTCGAGCCGACGCCCGAGAGCGCGTACCTCAACCGACGACAGCTCATCAAGCAGTGGGGACTGGGCACGGCGCTGATCGGCGCCGGCGCGGTCACCGGAATCACCCCTGCCGCCGACGCGCAGCTCCTCGACGACCTGTTCGGCGGCAACGTCGCGAAGGTCGCCAAGCTGCCGGGCGTCAGCCGCGAAGAGATCCTCAAGCTGTACCCGTTCAAGCGGAGCGACAAGTACCCGCTGCCGGGCGGCGCGTTCCTCACCGACAAGATGGCGGCGTTCACGTACAACAACTTCTACGAGTTCACGCAGGACAAGCGCCGCGTGTGGAAGCTCGCGAAGGATTTCGACGTCGACCCGTGGACGGTCGAGATCACCGGCGAGTGCCTCAAGCCGCAGAAGTTCGACATCGACGCGCTGCACAAGCTCGACCTGGAGGAGCGCACGTACCGCCACCGCTGCGTCGAGGCGTGGGCGATGGACGTGCCGTGGACGGGCTTCCCGCTGCACAAGCTGCTGGCGAAGGTCGAGCCGAAGGCGTCGGCGAAGTACGTACGGTTCTTCTCGGCGGTCGACAAGAAGGTGATGGTCGGCGTGACGAAGGACCCGTCGACGCGTCACTTCCCGTGGCCGTTCTTCGAGGGGCTGACGATGCCCGAGGCGATGAACGAGCTGTGCCTCGGCTGCACGGGTCTGTACGGCCAGCCGCTGACGCGTCAGAACGGCGCGCCGTTCCGGATCGTCACGCCGTGGAAGTACGGGTACAAGTCGCCGAAGTCGATCGTGAAGATCGAGCTGGTGGAGAAGAAGCCGACGACGCTGTGGGAGACGCTGCAGCCCACGGAGTTCCCGTTCGAGTCCAACGTCAACCCGGCCGTGCCGCACCCGCGCTGGAGCCAGGCGGCGGAGCGGGTGATCCCCAACGGCGCGCTGCGTGAGACGCTCTACCTCAACGGCTACGCCGAGTGGGTGGGCCACCTCTACAAGAAGGCGTGAGCGACGCGGTGCGGCTTGCGGCGTCGACCGCTCGTCAGTCGTCGGAATCCATCGCGAGCTTGATGCTGACGACGCGCGGGTGCGCCGCGGCGCCCGGCACGCTCGTGCCCTCGCCGCACTTGGGACACTTGACGCGTTTGCCCGCGTAGACACCGCTGATCTTCAGCCGCTCGCCGCAGTGTTCACAGGCGAAGCGGATGCTCAGTTCGGCGGCGCTGTGGTCGCCGTACTGCGGCGTCGTGCGGAAGATCCCGGTCGACTCGCCGGGCTTCGACATCGGCGGCGCATCGGGGCGCGACTTCGACGCGACGGGCTTGGGCGTCGGGAACGCGGTCGGCTTGATCACCGCCGCGAGCGTCGGCTCGCCGCACGACGGGCAGCCCACTCGTCGGCCCAGTTCGCCCGGCTCCACCTCGATCGGCTCGTCGCACCACGTGCACCGCACCGTCACCGAATCGTCCGTCGCCGATCTCGGCGCGCGATTCGGCGTCACCGGATCGGGCTCGGTGTCGAAGTCGGTCGGCAGATCGGTCTGGTCGAGGATCAGCGGCATGATGCCGTAGTGCTTCTGGATCGCGTTGCGCAGACGCCGCGGCGCCGACAACGCGAACTTCACCGGCAGGCGTTTGAAGATGTCGTCGCACTTGATCAGCGCCCCCGCCAGCCGCCCCGCCGACGTCGCCATCACCAGCCGGTCCTTCTCCAGACGCAGAGGCAGCAGCCAGTACGTCGACGCCTCCTCCGGCGTGATCAGGTCCAGCGCGTCGCGCTGCGGCGGGTCGGTCTCGACGTTCACCATCGGCAGCAGCGGCAGGATCTGCTGCGCCCGCGCCCGCCAGATGTCTTCCTCGGCGACGTCGAACATCTCCTCGGCCAGGTCGCCGAACGGCTCGTTGCGCTTCGCCTGCAGCTTGATGATCGCGTCGACCTGCTCCGGCGTCAGCACGCCGTGCTCGATCAGCACGCCGCCGATACGCTGCTCCCCGGCCTGGGCGGGCTTGACCCGCACGGCGCGCTTCACGGCGCGACACACGCGGTCGAGCAGCAGGTCCGCATCGACCGGCATCTCCATGAACTCGTCGGCGCCGCCCGCCAGGGCGCGGTGCGCCGCGTCGGTGTCGCCGCGGTCCACCATCGCGATCGTCGGCATGGCCCGACCACGCCCCCGCAGCTCCGACAGCAGCTCCGACCCGTCGATGCCCGGCAGACGCAACGCGTAAACCAGCACCGACGGCGCGTGCGGCAGTTCGACAGCCAGCATGTCTTCGGCGGAGTCGAAGCGACGGATCGTCATCGCCTGCGGCAGCAGCGAGTGACGCGTCAGGGCCGGGTAGACACACGGCTCCTCCTCGACGACAAAGATCTGCGGACGGTGCTCGGGCATGGGTCATCTCCTCCGATTGTGACGGCGGAGATTGTACACATCCCGACCCGCATGGCGATACGTAAATCACCCCATGGCTAGGCGGGCTGCCCGGCGCGGGGCTCGACGGTCACGACGCGCGGGTTGGACAGGCCGCTCGGCACGGTCGTCGCGTACTTGCAGTGCGGGCAGAACACCCGCCGCCCCGCCGCCGCCCCGCTCACGCGGACGTGCCCGTCGCACACCTCGCAGCGGAACGTGATCGACAGGTCGCCCGAGTTCACGTCGCCGAAGTGCACGACTTCCAGCGACAGCTCGGGGTCGGCGTCGGGGCGTTCCGAGCCCGGCAGCGTCAGCGGCTCGGGCAGGTCCTCGGCGCGACGCGCCGGCACCGGCTCGCCGCACGCCGGGCAGCCGACACGCTTGCCGATCATGTCCGGCTCAACATAGAACTTCTCGTCGCACCGGCTGCACTGCACCTGCACGTCGTCCGGCGCCGGCTCCTCCGGCGTCGCCTTCCGCGCCCGACGCTCCGGCTGCAGGTCGCCCAGCGGACCGGTGTCGGAGTACGTCACCGGCGGCTGGCCGTAGCACTTCTCGATCGCCCCCCGCAGCTTCACCGGCGCCGCCAGCACGAACTTGATCGGCGTGTGCCGGAAGATCGAGTGGCACTTCATCATCGCCTCGCCCAGGCGGTTCGCCGTCGTCGCGATCACCAGGTGATCGCCCTCGACGCTCAGCGGCAGCACCCAGTACGTCGCCGCCTCACCGGCGTCGATCGCGCCCAGCGCCTCGGTCGACGGCGTCAGCTCGCTGAGGTTCACCACCTTCAGCAGCGGCAGCAGCTGCACCGCACGCGCCCGCCAGATGTCCAGCGGGTCCACCGCGAACATCTCCATCGCCAGCTCGCCGAACGCCTTGTCGTTGTGATGCGCCTGATACGCGAGGATCGCCTCGACCTGCTCCACCGTCAGCGTCCCCTGGTCGATCATCAGCGTGCCGATCGGCCCGACCTTTTCCGCCTCCGCGGCCGACTTCTCGCCCTCCCGCATGATCGACGCCGTCGACGCCTTCAGCGAATCGTGCACGCGCTCGATCAGGTAGTGGATCTGCACCGGCTTCTCGAGGAACTCCGTCGCCCCGGCGCGCAGCACGTCGCGCGCCGTGATCACGTCCCCCGCGTTGATCAGCACGATCGTCGGCAGGCTGAACATCCGCTCGTTGAGCTGACGGATCACGTCGTGACCGTCGTAACCCTCGACGTGCATGTCGAGGATCAGGCAGCCCGGGCGGTCCGGGTCGTACGCCTGCTGAAAAGCCTCCGGCGTGTCGAAATGCGCCAACTCCACTTCCTGCCGAAGCAGCGTCATCGTCTTGAGCAGCTTCGTCGTCTCGACACCCGTTTCCACGATGTAAACGATGGGTCTGGTCGCCATGGTCCTCACCCGCTTTCCCGTTCGTCGATTCGCGATCGGTGTGACATGCGCCTCGCGAATCAATCCTCATCCACCAGTATGCTAATCCAACGCGGCCCCACGGGATGTAGGGGATTTTCCGACTTGCCGCCCGCCCCGTCCGACAACGCCTGACAGCGGCGGGGCCACGCCGTATAGTGGGCACAGCCGTTTTGGGGTTTGGCGAAGGACGTTTCGGGACAAGGCCATATGCGACACGAACTGGAGTTCCGCCAAGACCCGGCGACGATGGTCATGCGGACCTTCGACACCGCCGAGGTCGAAGGATTCGAGCGGCTCGTGCGCGCCCTCGTCGAACACCCGCAGTGGGTCAACGGCGCGAACCTCCTCGTCGACCACTCCCACCTCGACTTCACCGGCATCACGCACGACGAGATCTGGCAGATCGCGCAG
Source organism: Phycisphaera sp. (assembly GCA_016125285.1). Lineage (GTDB taxonomy): Bacteria > Planctomycetota > Phycisphaerae > Phycisphaerales > Zrk34 > RI-212. The sequence continues at coordinate 23,696 of WGMA01000029.1, read as the reverse complement.
ATCGTCATGCGGTTCACCGGGATGATCGGCGACGGACGCTGCGCCATCGTCATGACCAACGACCTGGCCTACGGCCTCGGACGCATGTGGGAGAGCATGTCCGAGGGCGCGATCACGTTCGACACGCGCATCTGCACCAGCTACGAGGAAGCCGAGCACTGGATCGACACCGGCCGGTCGCGCTGACCAGCGTTACCAGTCCGCGAGCGCTCGCGACGCCGACGCCCGGACCTCGGCGGCGACCGGCGGCGCGTCCGCCGCGCCCTGCGCGATCGGCGTGAACAACACCGACAACGCCCCGCCGCCGAACCGCGGCAGCCGGATCGTCAGCGTGCGCGTCACGCCGTTACCCGCCTGCCCGCGCGGGTTCGGCGACGTCGGCAGCGGCTCGGCGGCGCGCACGCTGAACCGCGCGTCGGCCGGGGACAGCAGCGTCGCGACCAGCGTCCGGCCGCGCTGCGTCAACACCGCGCCGCGACCGTCGTCGGCGATCGCCACCGCCGCCGTCGTCTGCATCGACCACAGCAGATCCACCGCCCCGCCGCTCTTCACGTCGATCTCGTCGCGCACCACGACGCGCGGCCCGGCCAGCGCGATCCCGCGCCGCACACGCGTCACCGCGCGACCGGCGTACACCGGCGTCAGGTCCATCACGCCGAACCGCCACGCCGCGTCGTCCACGTCGTAGCGTACGACCTTGGCCGATCCGCTCGGCGACTGATCCGGCCCGGCGTCCGGGTTGATCACCAGCGTGTTGTGCGACTCGGCGCGCAACCGGTAGTACGTCCAGCGTGTCTTGCCGCGGTCGAAGTAGCCCCGCATGTTGTAGTTGTCCGGCCCGAGGTCGACCGCCCAACGCTGACCCAACGCCTCGAGCACGAACGACCCCACGTCGGCGTGCGCGTGATTCAGCGCCGGCGAACCGGCCTTGAACGCCACCCACGTCGCGTCCTTGTCCGCCCACGACGTCCGCATCGCCACCGCCTCGAGGTCACGCCAGTACGTCGCCGTCGGCGCGGCCGACGCCGACGCGTCATCCGCCACCGGCCGATACCACAACAGATCGAGCGGGTACGGCTTGGCGTAGTCCGCCGCGACGCGCGTCACGCCCGGCAGCCTGAAGCGGTTCGCCAGCCAGAACATCGCGTAAGCCGGGCCCGGCGGACGATACTTCGCGTCGGCGAAGTTGAACGTGTGGCCGGTTGGCCCGGTCATCGTCACCGGGAACCACGCCGTGTTGGAAAACCCTTCGTAGCCGCTCAGGCCGAAATCCGTGCCGAGCGCCGACTCCAGCCCCGCGATCATCAGCACGCTGTACTCCGTGCCGTAGCCCCAGTAGCTCGGCCCCTCGTGATACGCGCCGTCCGGCGCGTACTCACGCATCGCCCTCGGCACGGACGTCAGCGCGCCGTGCACGATCTGACGGGCGATGTCCGGCTCCTCGTCCGCCACCGCCAGCGCGCCCAGCGTCAGCCCGCCGTTGCAGACCTGGTTCCAGTTGTGCACCGCGTCGGTCCACCAGCCGTAATGCTCCTTGCCGGAGTAGCTGTTGAGGCCCGGCGTGAGGCCTTGGCGGACGATCGCCTCGCGGATCGTCTTGCGCTGCGCGTCGGTCCAAGCGTCGTACAGCCAGTCGTAACCGATCGCGAACGCGTGCGTCATCTCCGCGACGTCGAGGAAGTGCGACGGGTTCCAGTCCTTGAACCTCGACACCGCGTCGAGCTCCGCCCAGCAGCGGTCGACGTACCGCCGATCGCCCGTCACGCGGTACACCATCGCCAGCGCGTACACACGCCGCAGCACCTCGCGGCTCGTCGACAGCAGCCGCTTGCCATCGGGGATCACGCGATCGCTCGGCGGCTCCTCGATCAGCGACTTCGCGTACGACTCGATCTGCCCGTACCACCGGCGTGACGTGGCGTCCGTCTCGATACGCTGCTTGAGCGCGTCGAACGCCCCGGCGTCGACGAGCAGGCGCGGGTGCGTCGGCTTGAGGTTGTCGAGGATGTGGTCGACGGGCGGCAGCGACGCGTCCGGGTCCGCGGCGTGCGCGGTCGTCACGCCGCTCAGCACGCCGAGGATCAACGCGATCGCTGTCACGTCCATGCACGATCGGAACATCACGTCACTCCTGTCGCGTCGTCGTTGCGATGGTGAAGCCGACACCGCCGCGGCGTCGTCGCCGACATGGTAGGCGCGTGCGCGGGCGAATCGAACGGTTGCGGACGAACGCACCGGGCGTGCGCGATCGCGTCGTCGCACGCCGCTCACGCGTGTCGCGTCACTTCACGCCCAGCGGCTCGAACACCTTGGCGTGTCGCAGCTCGCCGGACGTCGCGGCGGCGATCGTGATCTTCACGTCCAGCGTGTGCTGCTCCGGCGCGAGGCACTTGCTGTCGTCGCACGCCTGCGTGCGTGAGCGCAGCTGCAGCGTGATCTCGCCGGGCTTGGCGGCGGCGGGGATCTTCACGGGCACGAGCACGGTGGCCGTGCCGCTGTAGACGTTGATCTTCTTGCCGAGCGACTTGTCGGTGAACGTCTCGGGCTTCGGCCACTTCAGCTCGCCGAGCTTGCAGCCGTCGGGCCCCGCGAGCGTGATCGTCGTTGGCAGCAGGAACTCGCCGCCGGGGTCGGGCGCGTAGATGTGCCAGGTCTTGTCGACGACGTAACGCACCGCGATGTTCAGCGTCTCGCCGGGCTGGACCGCGTCGAGCGACCGGTAGACCTGCACGGTCACCGGCTCGACGCGCACCGACACGTCGGGCTTGTCGCCGGCGTCGCCGCCCGCCGCGCCTTCGCCCGCGCCCGTCGCCGCAGCCACCGCCGCGTCGGGCGACGGCAGCTTGTCGTTCAGCTCGAAGAACCGCGCGACCGCCATCACGAGCGACTCGGCGGCGTGGGGATTGTTCCAGATCGTCGGCGCCATCGCGTGCAGCGTCCCCGCCGCGTACGCCGCGTACTTCTTGTCCTGCGTGAGCACCGCCAGGTCGATCAGCGCCTGCGCCGCCACGCCGTTGGCGTTCGGCGTGTTGCCGCCGCCGGTCAGGCCCTTCGAGCGGATCAGCAGCTCGTCGTGTGCGGCGCTGGTCATGTAGAACCCGCCGTGCTTCAGGTCGTAGAAATCCGCGACCATCACGTCGGCCAGCTGCTGCGCCGCGTCGGCCCAGCGCTGCGTGCCGGTCGCGCGGTGCAGCTCGAGCAGGCCGTCGATCACGTAAGCGTAGTCGTCGAGGTAGCCGGGCAGCTTCGCCTCGCCCTTGCGCCACGTGCGGTGCAGCTTGCCGTCCTTCTCGCGCATCTGCGTGAGCAGGAAGTCCGCGGCCTTGACCGCGGCGTCGGTGTACGCGGCGTTGTCGAAGTGCTTGCCCGCGTGCGCCAGCGCGCCGATCATCAGCCCGTTCCACGACGCGAGCACCTTGTCGTCGAGGTGCGGGTAGACACGCTTGACCCGCACCGCCAGCAGCTTCGCACGCATCGCCGTCAGCCGCTTGCGCAGGTCCCCGGCGTCGACCTTCAGCTCCGTCGCCCACTCGTCGATCGGCCTGTCGAGGTGCGGGATGTTCGAGCCCGTGCGCTTCCGCGTCGCCTCCTCGACGAAGTTGCCCTCGTCGGTGAAGCCGTAGACCTTCGCGAACAGCGCGCCGTCGTCGGCGCCGAGCACGTCGACGACCTCCTGCGTCGTCCACACGTAGAACTTGCCCTCTTCGCCCTCGCTGTCGGCGTCCTGCGCCGAGTAGAAACCGCCGGCCGGGTCGGTCATCTCGCGCTGCAGCCAGGCGAACGTCTCGGCGACGACGCGTGCGTAGTCCGGCGTGTCGGACAGGCGGTGGCCCTCGGTGTAGGCGGTGATGAGTTGGGCGTTGTCGTAGAGCATCTTCTCGAAGTGCGGCAGCAGCCACCGCGCGTCGGTCGAGTAGCGGTGGAACCCGCCGCCGACGTGGTCGTAGACGCCGCCGGCGGCCATCGCGTCGAGCGTGTGCGTGATGATGCCGAACGTGCCGAGGTCCGCGGAGGTGTCGTAGTCGTGCATGAGCACACGCAGCGCGCCGTGCGGCGGGAACTTCGGCGCTCCGCCGAACCCGCCGCGCGCCTCGTCGTAGCCCTGCTCGAAGTACTTCGCCGCCTGCTTGAACGCCTGCATCGACACCGGCTGCGCCGCCGCCGCGCCGGGCCCCTGCCCGAACTGCCCGGCGCGCTTCAGCGCCTCGGCGAACGCCGTCGCCTGCTTGTCGATGTCCTGCGGCTGATCGCGCCACGCCTCGGCGAGCTTCGTGAGGATCGTCTTGAAGCCCGGCGCCCCGCCGCGATCTTCGCGCGGGAAGTACGTCCCGGCGTACCACGGCCGACCGTCCGGCATCAGCCACACGGAGTTCGGCCAGCCGCCGCCGCGCCCCTGACCGGTCATCTGGAACCACACCATCGTCGCCAGCATGTACTGCTCGTCGATGTCCGGCAGCTCCTCGCGGTCGACCTTGATGCAGACGTAGTGCTCGTTGAGGATCTTCGCCACGCCGTCGTTCTCGAACGACTCGTGCGCCATCACGTGGCACCAGTGACACGTCGAGTAGCCGACCGACAGGAAGATCGGCTTGTTCTCCCTCTTCGCCTTCGCGAACGCCTCGTCGCCCCACGGGTACCAGTCGACGGGGTTGTGCGCGTGCTGCAGGAGGTACGGGCTGGTCTCGTGGATGAGGTGATTGGGCTTGCCCTGCGGCTTGCCGTGCTCGCCCTCGGCGGCCATCGCCGCGCTGTCCGTCATGTGCCACGCCGCCGCGACGAGCGCCGCGACTGCCAGGATCGCAAGTGTCATGAATGAAGCCTTCATCGGTTGGGTGTCCTCGTTCGTACCCACATGCTACGGGATCGCGGGCGGGAATTTGCAATTTGCAATCTCCAATTTTCAATTTGCAATTCCTGCGCGACGTTTCGCCGTGGTATAACGCCCCACATGTCGACTATCGCCCTGATCGCTCACGACGAAAAGAAGGCCGCGCTGGTGGATTTCTGCCGGCGTCACCTCGACCGCCTGCGCCCGCTCGACCTGATCGCCACGGGCACCACCGGCTCGCGCATCGCCGAGGCCACCGGGCTCAACGTCCGCCGCATGCTCTCCGGCCCGGTCGGCGGCGACGCCCAGATCGCCGCGCTCGTCGCCACCGCGCAGGTCGCCGGCGTGATCTTCCTCGTCGACCCGCTCTCGGCCCACCCGCACGACCCCGACATCCAGGGCCTGCTGCGCGTCTGCAACGTGCACAACGTGCCGGTCGCGACGAACCTCGCCACGGCCGAGCTGATCATCGAGGCCGTGTCGTCCGGCGCGTGATGCCTCCCGCCGCCGCGCGTGCTATAACAACGACATGACCGACGACGACCTGATGCAGGAAGCGATCGCCGAGGCCGAGGCCGGGCTCGCGGAGGGCGGCATTCCGATCGGGTCCGTGCTGGCGGACGTGGCGAAGGGCGTGATCGTCGCACGCGGGCACAACCTGCGTGTGCAGACCGGGGACCCGACCGCTCACGCCGAGGTCGCGTGCATCCGCCACGCCGGCCGTCGCCGCGACTGGCCCACGCTCACGCTCGTGTCGACGCTCAGCCCGTGCATCATGTGCACCGGCACGGCATTGCTGTACCGCGTCCCGCGCGTCGTCATCGGCGAGAACCGCACGTTCCTGGGCGCCGAGGACCTGTTCGCCGAGCGCGGCGTCGAGGCGGTGGTGCTGCAGGACGAGCGATGCATCGAGCTGATGACGCGCTTCATCGCGGAGCGCGCCGACCTTTGGAACGAAGACATCGGCGTGTAGTCAGGCCTCACCGTTCGACGTAAAATCGCACGCCACCCTCAACGGAGATCCTTCCATGCGTCACACCTCACGTTGCGTCGCCACGCTGCTCATGCTGTCGGTCGCGTTGTCGGGGGGCTGCTCCACCGCGTCCGGCGGGCTGACGTGCGCGTCGCCTGAAATGGCCGGCATGTCGTCGGCGAAGCTCGCGCAGGTCGGCACGCTGATGAACCGTCAGGTCGCCGACGCGAAGCTCGCCGGGGGCGTCGTCGCGATCGCGCGCGACGGCAAGGTCGTCTACCTCAAGGCGTTCGGCCAGAGCGACATCGCCGCGGGCAAGCCGATGCAGATCGACACGATCGTGCGGCTGTACTCGATGACCAAGGCGACGGTCACCGCCGCGGCGCTGATGCTCGTCGACGAGGGCAAGATCGACCTCGACGCGCCGGTGTCGACGTACATCCCGGCGCTGGCGGGCGTGCAGGTGTGGACGAAGGACGGGCTGGTCGCGCCGAAGCGGCCGATCCTCGTGCGCGACCTGATGCGTCACACCGCGGGATTCGAGTACGGCGGCAACGACCCGGTCGGCCAGGCCATGAAGGCCGCGAAGCTGGATGAAGCGACCGACCTCGATGACTTCGTCACGCGGCTGGCGTCGTGCCCGCTGGCCTATCAGCCCGGCGAGCGGTGGATCTACTCGTACGCGGTCGACGTGCTCGGCCTCGTCGTGCAGAAGGCGTCCGGCGAGGAGCTCGACGTGTTCCTGCACGAGCGTCTGTTCGATCCGCTCGGCATGGTCGACACCGGCTTCTACGTGCCCGCCGACAAGCTCGACCGGTTCGCGGCGTGCTACACGCGCGGCAAGGACGGCCTCGAGCCGATCGACAAGCCGGACATCAACGAGAAGTATCACTCGAAACCGCCCGTGCTGTCCGGCGGCGGCGGGCTCGTCGGCACGGCGAGCGACTACATGCGTTTCCTGCTGATGATCGCCAACGGCGGCGCGTGGAACGGGCGGCGTTATCTCAAGCCCGAGACCGTCGCGCTGATGACGCACGACCAGCTGCCGCCGGACGCGTTCCCGATCAGCTTCGGCAAGCAGATCCGCTACGGCACCGGCTTCGGCCTCGGCTTCAACGTCCGCACGGCCGACACCGAGTGGGACCCCGCGGCGCACGTCGGCGAGTACGGCTGGGGCGGCGCGGCGTCAACGCACTACTGGGTCAGCCCCCGCGACGGCAACCTCATCGTCGTCACGCTCGAGCAGATCCGGCCGTACAACTTCGACACCGAGTGGCTGCTCAAGCCGGTGATCTACGACGCGATCAAGCGGTGACGATCGCTTACTTGCGGTAGATAGACGTATTCGTCACGTCGGCCTTGCCGTCGCCGTCGACCGTTATCGACGTGCGCTTCTGCGTCCAGCGGCCGTTGACGTGATACGCCACGAGCCGCAGTTCGTGGTCGCCCGCGGACCTGATCGGCGCGAAGGCGATCTCGAACGCGCCGGTCTTCTCGTCCGGCAGCGCGGCGTACGCGATCGAGTTGTAGTCGTCGTTGTTAGGCGGGTCGTCGTACACCTTCACGGCGTACGCGGGGATGTCCGACGCGACGCGACCCGTGACGCGCACCCGACCGTCGGCAAGCGTCTCGAACCTCACGTCCTCGAACTTCGCACGCGGCTGCTTGTCGAAGTCGCGCACGCGGCCGGTGAACGGCGGGCGGCTGATCAACAGCATCGCGTCGGTGTCAAGCAGGTAGGTGCCGCATCCCTTGCCGCGCGCCTCCTCACGCCACGAGTAGTTGCCGCTGGCCATGAGCGACTCGCCGAACGACTTCTCCGCCGCGGGCTCGTCGCTGTGCGGCAGGCCCAGGCCGTGCCCCATCTCGTGCGCGATCCCGCCGATCAGCGCCGAGTTCGCCGGGCCCGCGCGCTTGCCCTTCCACACCTTCGGCCCGTCGGTCTGCGTGTACGCGCTATCCACCCACGGCGCGTCGACCGCGAAGCAGACGCCGCGGTTCTGCAGGATGACGCCGTAGAACGGCGCGGCCCCGTGGTCGTCGGGGATCGTCGTGAGCATCAGCACGAAGCTGCGGTTGAAGTCGACGCCGACCTCACTCAGCAGCGACTTCGCGATCGACTCGCACGCCCGGTGCGTTTCGCCGTTGTTCTCCTTCGTGCGGCTGGCCAGGTCGAACGGCAGCTTGCCCATGTGCAGCTTGACCAGCCCATCGGCGTCACGCTCGAGATTCATCGTCACGCGCCCGAACCCCGCGGCGTCGGTTTGCTTCGCGAACCACTCCTGCACCTCGCTGAGCACGCGGTTCTGACGCTCGCGGTAACCGGCGAACGGCTCCTGATCGCTGCACGTCAGGTACACCACGTACACCGGCATGCGCGAGTCTGTGCCGTCGGCCAGCCACGCGTCGACGCGCCGCTTCATCTCCGCGTTGCGCTGCCGCTGCGCCTCGGGCCAGGTCGGCGTCGTGTCGGGCGCGGCCTTGTCGCTCGACGCGGCGCTCGCCTCGGCGATCGTCACGTGTTCCGACGCACGCAGCGTCGGCAGCGACAGCAGCGCGCCGCACGCAGCGACAATCACAAACCGCTTCCACATCCGATGACCCATCTAAAGCTCCCTAAGCACGCGACAGAACCAGCCTCACCTACCATCACCACGCCGTGGCGAGTCGATTCTATGCACGGCATCGGCGCGCAACGACACCCGGATTCTGCATTTTGCAATCACCATGGATCATTTTGCATTTCCCGAAGTGCGAGCGAGCCACCAGGCGGCCAGCCACGCCACGACCTGTAGAACGACTACAAGGAAGAGGGCTTCGGGGCAGAAGCACCACGCGATCGATTCTTCGATGAGGTCTCCAAGCCGCGGCACGAACGCTCGCGCCAACGCCCAGACAAGAAGCGTGATCGCGATGAAGATCATCACGTGCATACCGTCAGCGTAGGCCGCATCGGTCCACCGACCGTGCGAAAAAAACGCAACGCGGTCACACATCCGGCAAAGTCAGAACCCCGGGTCCAGCACCTCGAACGAGTCTTCCGCGAGGTTCCAGCGGAACGCCTTGCCCTTGAGCGGCTTGGCCTGGTCGAGGCGGTAGATCGTCACGCGGCCCTTCGGGTCGGCGAGCAGGTCGACGGTCTTGCGGTTGCCGTCGTAGTGCAGGTGGTCGGCGGTCGACGCGATCTTCGACTGCGTCGGGTCGCGCAGCTGCACCGCGCCGTCGGCGCGGATATGGTCGATGTCCATCGACTCGACCTTCGTCATGCCCGTCGGGTTGAACTCGCCCGCCGCCTTCATGTCCGCCGTGAGCAGGTCCGTGCGCATCTCCATCAGCTCCGACCGATCGATCGGCTTGTGCGCCATCTGCACCTCGCCCTTGAGGATCATGTCGGCCCGCTCGCCGTCGAGCGTCATGCTGTGCTTCCACGTGAACAGCGTCTGCCCCCGGCCGGACATCGGCGCGGCCTTGGTGTTGTCGCCGGCCTTCTTCGACCGCCGGTAGTCCTCGATGAGCATCGAGCCGGGCCCGATGACCTGCGCGTTCTTCGACACGTTGAGGTACTCGAGCGTCGGGCCGCTGATGCGGAGGCGCGTCAGCGCGTTCTCGTGCGTCTCGTCGGTGAATCGGACCGCGCGGAGGACGACGTTGCCGCGCGCGGTGAGCTTGCGGAGCAGCCGACGGTCGAACTGCGTGTCGACGGGCACGGCGACGTCGGCGTTGGCGCCGAGCACGGCGATGCCCGGGGCGGGGTCGGCCGGCGGCGCGGGCTTCGCGTCGGCGGGCTTCGGCGCGGCGCCCGCCGACGGCTCGGCGAGGATCTTCTTTTCCAGGTCCGGGTCCACGAGCTCCATCGTCATCGACTCGCCCTCGAGGCTGTTCAGCTCCGTCGGTGAATCCTCGGCCTGGGCGAGCACGTCGCCGAACACGTCGAGCCGGTTGGCGTCGTGCTCGTAACGCATGCGCTGCGTCCAGGTGACCTTCACGCGGCGCGGCGGATCGGGCTTCTTGTCCGGCGCGGCGTCGGGCGCGGCGGCGTCTCCCTCGGCGGCGCCCTCCGGCGCGGCGCCCGCGTCCGGGGCGGCCTTGGCGTCGTCCTTCTTGTCGGGCGCGTCCACGGCGTCGGGCTGCTTGTCGCCGGGCTTGGCCTTCGGCTTCTTGTCCTCGTGGTACTCGGTGTAGATGAACTTGCCGGGCCCTTCGGTGGTGAGCGTCTTGCCGTTGTCGTGGATCGTGACGTTCAGCACGTGCAGCTCCCACACGGGCCGGGCGCCTTCGGGCGCGACACCGTCGGGGTTGAGCTTGTCGTGCTCGGTGACGATGACCGGCGAGCCGATGAGGCGCGCCTCGCCGGACGCGGCGTCGGCGTCGAGCCGCTCGGCGCGGACACGCCGGCCGACCGAATGCTCGACGAGCTCCACCGCGTCGATCGCCACGACGTTGCGGACCACCACGTCGAGGCTCTCTTCGATGCTCTTGCCCACGGGCGTGTCGTGGTCCCCCACCGCGAGCTTGTCCGCGCCGTCGACCGGCGCGGCCTGCGCGTCGGCCGCGACCGCCTCCGGCGCGGGGGCGTCGGCGGGCGCGGCGGCGTCCGCCTTCGGCTTCTTCACGGCCTTGAGCTTCGGCGGCGCCTCGGCGAGCGTGACCGTCAGGAACTGCGCCGCCAGACGCTGCTTGGGGTTGTTGACCACCACGTCCCGCTGCGCCTCGAGGCGCGACGGCACGAGCTTGCCGGCGGGATTCGGCGCGGTGTCGAGCCGAAGCTTGCCCGCCTGGATCGTGCCGTCGGAGAACGTCACGTTGACCTTGCCCTCCGCGTCGATCGCGGAGAGCTGTCGATCGGTCGGCAACGCGGACTCGGGCTTCGCGGCGTCGGCGGCGCCGGGCTTCGCGGGCTTGGCCGGTTTCGGCGGCGGCGCGTCGAAGTGCGTCACCAATCGCTCGGCACGCAGCTTGAACCGCTCGTCGTCGATGCGCACGCGGCCCTTGAAGTCGGCGGACTCGATGCCGCTGCCGGGCTCCGCGGCCTGAGCGAACTTCAGGTCGACGCCTTCCGTCCAGCTCGCGCGGAAGTTCGCCGGCAGCCCGCGCGGCCTGATCGGCTTCTTTGCGTCTTTGACGTCTTTTGCGTCAGGCTTCGCCGCGGCGTCCGGCTTCGGCTGTTCATCCGCGGCCAGCGCCCGGATCGAGCCCGGCCCGATCAGCCGCGCCGAGTCGCCCCCCATCGCCATCGCCAACCGCTCGGCCTCGACCGTACCCAGCGACGGCGCCTGGATCCGCAGCGGGTACGCCGCCGAGCCGATCGCCGTGACATCGCCCGTCGACTGCAGGTACTCCAGCGTGTGACACAGCAGCCGCTCGCCGTTCTCCATCGACGCGACGATCGGCTTGCCGGTGAACGTCACGAACGTGTCGCGGTCGTGCGTCATCTTCTCGTGAGGCCCGTCCATCGGCACCATCACGAGCTTGCCCGACCACGTAATCACCGCCTCCTCGGGCGTCTTGTCCGCTTCCTTCTTGCTCTTCGCCGCGGCCTTCGCCTGCGCGATCGCATCGTCCGGCGCGGGCGCGCCGGCGGGAGCGGCTGGCGGGGCTGGCGCGGCAGGCGTCGCGGTCGCCGCCGGCGGAGCGTCCTTCGCATCCACGCCCGGCTTGGCCTTGTCCTCGCCCTTCGTGTCCGACCGCGCGAAGCTGAAGTACGCCACGAGCGTGTCGGCGTCGATGCTCCGATCGCCCATCGTCGCCAGCACCTCACGCTCGAACGTCACGCGGTAGTGCTGCACGGGGTCCGGCTTCGGCTCGGGCTTGACCGGCGCGTCGGGGTTCGCCACGGGCTTCGGCGTCGGCGTCGCGTCAGGCTTCACCGCCGGCGCGGGCTTCTTCTGCTCGAGCGTCAGCGCCCCGGCGCCCGGCCGATACTTCAGCGACTTGCCCTTGAGCACCTCGAGGTACTCGATCCGCTGCTCGGGCTCGTTGAACACGAGGTTCAGCCCCGTGCCCTCGAAACGCACCTGCTCGGTCACCGGCGTGAACACCACGATGTCGCTGGCCGTGTGGATCTCGCCGAGCGTCGTGTTGAACGTCGCCTCGTCCGCCACCTCGATCGTCACGACGCGGTCGGGCGACTCCGGCGAAAGGTCCGCCGGCTTGTCGGTCTGCGAGTCGAACAGCGTGATGACGATGTTGCCGCTGAGCGTGCCCGATTGCGGCACGTTGCCCGGCGCCTCGAGCCGCCCCTCGTCGCTGCGGAGCTGGATCACGCGGCGGGGCGTGACGAAGAACGTCGCACGCGGCTGCTTGACCTCGAACACGCCCTCGGCCAGCGGCTCCATCTCGCTGTACGACACGCGGCGGATCAGCCGGCCGGTCTTCGGATCGGTCACGTCGATCACCGCCCTGCCGCCACGCCCCAGCAGGCGGGACGGGTCGCGTGTCTCGATCGTGCCGGGGTTCGTGGTCTTCGTCGGGTCGGGCGGCGCCTGCCCGGCCTCGAGCACGACCGGCGCGTCGCCGCCGGGGTTCGCGTTCTTCCGCTGCCCCCGCTCCGACAGGATCGTGATCAACAGCACCAGGGCGATGCCCAGGAGCGCGACGATGATCATGCGTTGGAGGCGCTTCTTTTCCATCACGGTCGTCAACAGGAAATTGCAAATTGATCAGTGATCATTGCAAATCAGTCATTGATCATGACGCACGTTGCGTCGAGCACGTCGAGCCGTCGCTGCAATCTGCAATTCGCAATCTGCAATTCCTCATTATCGCCCACCGGTCCATCAAACACCATACCGTTCGAGCACTTCGTCCCACTGCCCCATCGACTTGAGCAGGTGTTCGATGGCGTCGCGCACCGCGCCGCGTCCGCCGGGCTCGGCCGTGACGTACTTCGCCACGCCGCGCACCTCCGCGCACGCGTCGGCCACCGCGATCGGGTACGCCACGCGCGTCAGCACGGGCAGGTCCGCCAGGTCGTCGCCGATATACGCCACCTCGCTGTCGGTCACGCCCGCGCGTTTGCAGATGTCCTCGTAGCTCTCGATCTTGCCCATCGCCTGACACTGCTCGACGTAGTCCACGCCGAGCTCTTTGGCGCGGTGCGTGGTCACGACGCTCGGCCGGCCGGTGATGATGCCGATCGGCAGCCCGCACTTGCGCCACGCGACGATCGCCGAGCCGTCGCGGACGAAGAAGCGTTTCTCTTCGGAGCCGTCGCTGTGCACAATGATCGAGCCGTCGGTCAGGACGCCGTCCACGTCGGTCAACAGCAATTTGATGTTCGTCGGGTCCATTGAGAATCAGCGGTGAGAGGAAAATGCAAAATGAAAAACGCAAAGTGCAAAATGCAAATTGATCGCGCCGACCATCAATCGCCCGCTGACGGATCGGACATTTTGCATTTTGCAATTCTCATTTTGCATTTTGCAATTCCTCTCCAACTACGCTCACGCCTCAATGACCTTGAGAGCGATCAGGTCCTGCACGTCGATCATGCCCACGGGCTTGCCGTCGGCGTCGACGACGGGGATCTCGTCGAGGCGGAGCTCGCGGGTCAGCTGCACGGCGTCACGCACGAGGCTGTCGTCGGTGAGGCAGCGCGGCGAGCGGGTCATCACGTCGGCGATGGGTTTGCGGAGGCCGTCCGGGCCGTGCTTGACGATCAGGCGGCGGAGGTCGGCGTCGGTAAAGATGCCGGTCATGCGGTCGTAGGCGTCGACGAGGATCACCGCGCCGGCGCGTCGCGGGTACTGCTCGGCGGCGATCTCCACCTCGGCGACGGTGATGTCGTCGCGGATCAGCGGCAGGTTGTCGCCCGCGCGGAAACGCAGCACGTCCATGATCGGCATCATCAGTCTGCCGAGCTGCCCGCCGGGGTGGCGCTTCTTGAAGTCGTCGGCGCTGAAGTTGCGCTGCCGCGACACGGCCAGCGCCAGCGCGTCACCGAGCGCGAGCATCGCGGTGGTCGACGCGGTCGGCGCGAGATTATGCGGGCACGCCTCGGCCACGTCGCCGATGCAGAGCGTCACGTCGGCGAGCCGGGCGAGGTGGCAGTCCTCGCGGGCGCACATCGCGACGATCGGCACGCGGTCCTGCCGCACCAGCGCCGCCAGCGAGAGGATCTCGTCGGTCGTGCCGGAGTAGCTCAGCAGCACGACCACGTCGCCGGCGCGGATGCGGCCGAGGTCGCCGTGCATCGCTTCGGTCGGGTGCAGGTAGTGGCTCGGCGAGCCGGTCGACGCGAGCGTCGCGCTGATCTTCTGCGCGATGATGCCGCTCTTGCCCATGCCGGACACGATCACCGTGCCCTTGCACTTGGCCACGAGTTTCACCGCGGCGTCGAGCGAGTCGCCGAGCTGATCGATGACGGAGGCGACCGCGTCGGCCTCGGCGCGCAGCACCCGGGCCGCGAAGTCGCGCAGCGTGTCGGCGTCGGTGTCGGCCTGTGGAGTATTGGCGGTGGAGTCGGTCATGATGGTCCGATGAATGACGAATGACGAAATCCGAATGACGAATCAATGACGAATGCTCAATGCTCAAACTCGGACATTCGTCATTGGTGCTTATTTCGTCATTCGAGTTTCGTCATTCGTCATTCACAAACGGTCTCGATCCCGCCCCGTTTTGCGGCGCTCGCAGGGGCGGGCTTGGGGTACATCCTTTTACGTCATGCTATTATCCGCCGAGCGCCGATGCATGTAAAATGCCAACCGACACAATCATGAGTGACTACCGCATCCAACTCGACGTCTATCACGGTCCGCTCGACCTGCTGCTGTACCTGATTAAGCGGGACGAGATCGACATTTACGACATCCCCGTCCACCACGTCACCGAGCAATATCTCCAGCACGTGCAGACGATCAAGGCCCTCGACATGGACCTCGCCGCGGAGTTCATGGTGATGGCGGCGACACTCGTGGAGATCAAGAGCGCGATGATGGCGATCGCGCAGGCCGCGGCCGACGCCGAGCAGGTCGACGAAGAGACCACCGCCGTCGAGGACCCCACCGACCCGCGTTTCGAGCTCGTGCAGCAGCTGCTGGCGTACAAGCGGTTCAAGGACGCGGCGATGGAACTCGACCGCCGCCGCGCCGAGTTCGCGTCGCGGTACCCGCGTCACCCCGCCAAGTTCAAGCCCGATCAGGGCGACGACAACGGCCCGCCCGAGCTCGACCTCGAGGACGTCAGCGTCTGGGACCTGCTGGAGATGTTCACGTCGCTGATGGAGCAGGTGGGCGGCCCGCCGCTGCACTCGGTCACCGTCGACGACACGCCCATCGAGCTGCACGCCGCGGACATCGTCGACCGCATCGAACGCGACGGCGCGATGACCCTCCAGGCGATGTTCGTCGGGCGGTACAGCGTGCAAGAGAAGCTCGGCCTGTTCCTCGCGCTGCTCGAGTTGCTCCGCCAGCGCAAGGTCCGCGTGCAGCAGGACCGCATCGCCGGGGACATCTACATCAACCTCATCCCGCGCGCCGAACGTGTCGCCGAGAACGACGACGCGCCGAGCAATCTCCAGTATGACCCCAACAACCCCGACAACTTCGACTGGCCAGACGCCGACGAATACAAGCGCTACGCCCGCCGTATCGAGCGCCGCCTCAAGGGCGAGAGCGTTGAGGAAGACGAAGAACTCGAAGAAGAGCTCAAGGCGCTCGAGGCCGAGGAAGCGGGCGAGATCGAAGCGGTGACGGCTGCAGATTCGACGGAGGAAGTGGCCGAGGAAGCATCGCACGACGATGAATCCGCAGAGCGGTGACATCCGGTGACCGAGCAACCCAATCATAAACAGGCCGCGCAGCGCTGGCGCCAGCGCCGCTCCAAACTGCTGGTTCTGCTCCTCGTGATCCCGTGCGTCTTAACCCTCTTGTACCTACTGATCCTCGCGGTCCATGCGTTAACACATCGACACGAATACCTCATTCCTCCGCGCTAAGTCTGAATGACGATACCGGATCTCTCGGAACACACTCCATGTCCGCCGACACCCGCATCGAACTCATCACCGGCGACATCACGACGCTCGACGTCGGCGCGATCGTCAACGCGGCGAACGAGCGGATGCTCGGCGGCGGCGGGGTCGACGGGGCGATCCACCGCGCGGCGGGACGCGAGCTGCTCGCCGCGTGCGAGGCGGTGGCGGAGGTGCGGCCGGGCGTGCGATGTCCCACAGGCGAGGCGCGGATCACACCCGGCTTCAATCTCGCGGCGGCACACGTGATCCACACCGTCGGGCCGGTGTATCGCGACGGCATGCACGGCGAGCCCGACAAGCTGGCGTCGTGCTACCGCTCGAGCCTGTCGGTGGCGGCGGAGCACGGCGTCGATTCGGTGGCGTTCCCGTGCATCTCGACGGGGATTTACGGGTATCCCAAGGAGGCGGCGGCGGCGATCGCGCTGGGTGAGGTGCGTAACTGGCTTGCCGGTCACGACCTGCCATCGCGGGTCGTGTTCTGCTGCTTCGGGCGGGACGATTACGCGATTTACGCCCGGTTGATGAACCGCTGAGCGGCTCGTGCGTCCTAAGTGTCGGACGTGCAATACCCGCCAGACCGATCGCGTTGGATAGCGTGCAGCACCGCGGGTCGTGTGCTATACTCGACCGCTACGCCGATGCCCCCCAAGAAACGCTGACGGCAAGCGTATTTAGTTGAGTAGACATCCGAATGGTTGCGGGGAGTGACAAGATTTGCGTGCGGGCACGTCGTCCGCAGGAGTCTTGTTGTGTAAGATGAAGGGACGTCCAGAAATGGATTAGGACGTCCAGCGACGAACGCAGGAGACGGTGGACCGATGGCCGACGAAAAAGATGGCAAGAAGAAGAAGCTCGACGAGACGACGATGATCGATCTGGACAAGGTGCGTCTGATCGACCTCTACAACGTCGATCCGGATACGAACGACCCGTCGAAGACCGACCAGGGCGCCTCGCCGGAGAAGATCGAGCAGCACCTGCGATCCGACGACGAAGAAGACGCCTGATCGCGCGACCGATCGGCGACCTTGACCGCAGACCCGACCGCTGCGCCTCACGGCGCGGCGGTTTTTCATTGGTGTCGATGCTATCGGTGGAGCCGGCGCGACGGAGCGTGACGCGCGTGCCTTACGCCGCGTCGAGGTCTTCGTCGCCGAACGTCGTGTTGTCCGCGTCGCCGGTGTCGCCGTCCGACCCGTCCGAGTCGCTCGACGCATCCTGGCCCTGCATGCGCGGCTTGTACTCGTCGCCGATCGGCGAGCCGTCGACCGTCTTGATGATCGGCTGCGGGTTTTCCTTCTCGTGATTCATCAACGCGAGGTCCCACTTCTTCTGGTCCTCGTCGCTGAGCTTCGTCCACGCCTGCCGCCCGCGACACTTCGGGAACGCCGAGCAGCTGAGCCACGGCCCGCGCTTGCTCCGCCGCAGGTTCAACGGCGAGCCGCACTTCGGGCACTCCATGTCCGTCAGCAGCGGCGGCACCTTCGGCGGCGACACGTTGCCCTTCTTGTCGAGGTTCACGATGCCCTTGCACTCGGGGTAGCCGCTGCACGACAGGAACGGCCCGAACCGCCCCTTCCGCAGCAGCATTGCCCTGCCGCAGCTCGGGCACGCGATGTCGGTCATCTCCGGCTCGACGGGGTTGCCCTCGCGGTCCACCGGCGCGGTGTAGTCGCACGGCTCGGGCAGCGACGCGGCGATCTCCTTGATCCGCGCCCGGAACTCCTTCGGCGCCTTCGCGACGAGCACCTGCGAGTCGCACGCGTCGCAGCGCAGGTAGATCTTCTTCGTGGTGCGGTCGACACGCGTGGTTGCGTTGCCGCAGCTCGGGCACGGGATGTCGACCGGGCCGGACGACACGCTGAACGCGGTGCAGCCCAGGAACCGGTTGCCGCCCTTGCCGAAGCGGTACTCCGTCGGCGAGCCGCACTTGGGGCACTTGTGCGGCGCGGGCTGCGTCTCGGCGCGGGCATGGGTCATCTGATCGTGCGCCCGCTCGACGTTCTTGATGAACCGCTGGTAGAACCCGCCGAGCATCTGCTGCCAGTCGAGGTTCTCGTTCTCGACCTTGTCCAGCTCGCTCTCCATCTGCCGCGTGTAGCCCACGTCCATCACGACGGGGAACGCCGCCATCAGCTTGTCGGTCACGACCATGCCGAGCTCGGTGGCGTGGAAGCGTCCGCTGATCTTCTCGACGTACTTGCGGTCCTGGATCGTCTTGATGATCGCCGCGTAGGTCGACGGCCGGCCGATGCCTTCGTTCTCCAGCTTCTTGACCAGCGACGCCTCGTTGTAGCGCGGCGGCGGGCTGGAGAACTTCTGCTCCGGGTCGATCTGGATCGCCGCGAGGTCCTGGCCAATATCGAGCTTCGGCAGGATCAGCTCGTCGGTGACGTTCGGCACGCCCACCGCCCGGTAGAACCCGTCGAACACGAGGCTGCGCCCGGTGCACTTGAACACGACGTCGTTCCCGGCGTGGTTCGCGCCGATCAGCACGCTCGTCGAGTCCCACTCCGCCGGCACCATCTGGCAGGCGACGAAACGCTTCCAGATCAGCGTGTAGAGCTTGAGCTGACGCTCGTCGAGCGAGGCGCGGACGGCGGGGCTGTCGGGCGTGAGCTTCACGTCGGTCGGGCGGATCGCCTCGTGGGCCTCCTGCGCCGACTTGTTGGACGACTTGAAGAAGTTGGGCTTCTCGGGCAGGTACTTCTCGCCGTAGGTCCCGGCGATGAAGTTCCGCGCCATGTTCAGCGCCTCGCCGGACAGGTGCGTCGAGTCCGTACGCATGTAGGTGATCAGACCGACGCTGCCCATGCCGCGGATGTCCACACCTTCATAGAGCTGCTGCGCGAGCCGCATCGTCGACGCCGCTGCGTAGCCCAGCGCGTTCGCGGCGGCCGCCTGCAGGCTCGAGGTGATGAACGGCGGGTACGGTCGGCTGCGCGACCGCTTCGTCGTGATGTCGCGGATCTTCCAGTCCGGCTGCGGATCGCCCAGGCGGCCCTTCAGCTCGACGCGGTTCGCGGCGGGGCCCTTCGCCTTCGGGTCCTTCGTCACAACCCGGTCGACCAGCTCAAAGCCGCACTTCGTCAGCACGTCGAGCGATTCGTCGGCGGTCTTCGGGTCGAAGCGTTCGCCGTTGACCTCGATCAGCTCGCCCGACAGGCAGTTGTGCTCGTTGAGCCAGCCGTTGCGCTCGCGGATGGTCCGCCCGGTGAGCACGCGGCCGCTGGGCGACTTGGTCGGCGCCTCGGCGAGCCACTTGTCCCACATCTCGCGGAGGCGGCCGGCGCGGTCGAGCTCCGTGGCGAAGTAGCCGGTGATCTTCCAGTACTCGTCGGGCACGAACGCGTCGATCTCCCGCTCGCGCTCGACCACGAGCCGCACGGCCACCGACTGCACACGCCCGGCGCTGAGTCCCGTGGCGACCTTCTTCCACAGCAGCGGCGACGCCTGGTAGCCCACGATGCGGTCGAGGATGCGCCGGGCCTGCTGGGCGTTGACCATGCCCATGTCCAGGCCGCGCGGCGTCTCGAACGCACGCGTGATCTCCGTCTTCGTGATCGCGTTGAACACCACACGCCGCAGCTTGTCCTTCGGCACGTTCAACGCCTCGGCCAAGTGCCACGCGATCGCCTCGCCCTCGCGGTCCAAGTCGGTCGCCAGATAGACGTCAACCGCGGCCTTGGCGGTGCGCTTCAGGTCCGTGACCGTCTTGCCCTTGCCGGTGATCACCTCGTACGTCGGCTCGAAGCCCTTGTCGATGTCCACGCCCGGCACCGGCGCCTTCACGCCCTTGGGGTTCCGCTTCGGCAGGTCACGGATATGCCCGACCGACGCCTTCACGACGTAGTCCGAGCCCAGATACTTGTTGATGGTCTTGGCCTTGGCGGGGGATTCGACGATCACCAGGTGCTTGCCCGACGCGCTGGCGCCGTTGCCGCCGCTGTCGGCGCGGCTCGCGCCCTTGCGTCCGCCTTGACCGCGCCCGCTGCCACCCGATCGGGATGTCGTACCCTTCTTCGCCATTAGCTCACATCGTTCATCGACCGTTCTCCGCCAATCCTTCGCGATTCGCCCCGGCGTGGGGCTAAAGAATTGAACCGCTCGACGGCCGAATGTCAAGGGCATTCTCTAAACCGCTAACAAATAAACGGTTGTGGGGACCCTCCGGACAGCCCCCGCCGCAACACGCCGCCGTGGCTGATGATTTCGGCAGTTATCGGATGTCGGTAACTTCCCGGCGTTACGCCGCAAACCCCGATTTGCAACCGCGATACGGCATAAACGTATGCTTGGACACAGGCACACCAACACGCGGGGAGTTCGACCATGCTGACCTTATATAAACGCCCCCAGACAGTCCCTCAGACGCTCCTGACGGTTTTCTTGTTCACGCTGGCGGTTTATTTGTCCGCAGCCACGCCCGTCGCCCAAGCCGCCGACCCCGCTCCCACACGCGGCGAGGGCCTCCGCAAGCTCATCGAACGCTTCGATAAGGACGGCGACGGACGCCTCAACGCCGAGGAACGCGCCGAGGCGCGCAAGCTCATCCAGCAGTTCAAACCCGCCGCCGAGCCGCCCGTGCCCGCGAAGATCGACCCCAAGACGACCAAACTCTACAAGCCCGCCGCGGGCCCCCTCGCCATCGAGGCCGTCGACACGCTCGTCCTCCACGACGCCAAACGCGACAAGGACCTCCAGCTCCGACTCACCTTCCCCAAGACCGGCGGGCCCTACCCGCTCATCGTCTTCAGCCACGGCGCCACCGGCTCCAAGGACGGCTACCAGCCCCTCGCCACCTACTGGGCCAGCCACGGCTACGTCGTCATCCAGCCCACCCACGGCGACTCGCTGAGCCTCATGTCCGACGAGGACAAGCGGAAGATGACCTCCGTCAAGCAGCTGCTCAACAGCTCCAACATCAACCGCGAGTGGGACGACCGCCCCGCCGACGTCAAACTCGTGCTCGACTCGCTCGACGAAATCGAAACCAAGGCCCCCGCGCTCGCCAAGCGGATCGACCGCCAGCACATCGCCATGGCTGGTCACTCCTACGGCGCCCACACGTCGATGCTGATCGCGGGCATGTCCATGGTCAACCCGATCATCAAGTCGCAGCGGATGACCCTCCGCGACGACCGCCCGCAGTGCTTCGTGTTCATCAGCCCGCAGGGCACCGGCACGACCATCGACACCGAATCGTGGGACAAGATCGACCGACCCGTCCTCATGATCACCGGCTCCAACGACACCGACCCGCGCGGCGGCAAGCCCGCCTCGTGGCGCATGGAGGTCTGGGACCACCTGCCCCCCAAGCCCGGCGACAAGGTCCTGCTCTACATCAACGACGCCTACCACAACATGGGCGGCATCTCCGGCGCCCACTTCCCCGGCGCAGGCCCCGACACCCCCGACCACGTCCTGCTCGTCCAGTCCACCACCCTCGCCTGGTTCGACGCCAACCTCAAAGCCGACCCCGCCGCGAAGGCCTACATGAACAGCGATACCGTCAAAGCCGAGTCACAGGGCGAGGCGTACGTGAAGCACAAGACGGAGAAGTGATGCGGAACCGATGCTGGATGCTGGATGCTGGATGCTGGATGCTGGATGCTGGATACGTCCAGCGTACACCCGAAGCCCATCCAGCATCGCGAGCGCAGCGAGCCATCCAGCATCGGGCCCAACCGCCCCATCCAGCATCTCACAGAAAAGTGCGTTGAGTCCTTCGTCTCTGTGGTTCTGTGGTTCAATCCGCAGTGAGCGTATAATCCCGCCGCGCACGCCGCGCTGTGGGAGCGTCACGCCATGTGGACCGTCGTCCTGCTGATCATTTCCAACGTGTTCATGACCTTCGCCTGGTACGGACACCTGCGTCACAAGTCCGCCCCGCTGCTGATCGTGATCGTCGTGTCGTGGCTGATCGCGTTCCTGGAGTACTGCTTCCAGGTCCCCGCCAACCGCATGGGCAGCAACAGCGGGTTCACCGCCGCGGAGCTCAAGACGATCCAGGAGGTGATCACGCTGGTGGTTTTCTGCGTGTTCGCCACGTGGTACCTGCGCGAGCAGATCGAATGGACGACGGTGCTGGGCTTCATCCTCATCGCCGCGGGGGCGACCTGCGTCTTCAAACCCTGGGCCCCGCGCCCCACACTCCCCACCGCCGCACCGACCGCGCAGGTCGTCGGGCTTCACGACGTCGTGCCGAGTTCCGACGCGACAACAGCGAGCGCGGCGACAACCAACGCCTCCCACTCGCCCTCCGACGCGTCGAACCAGTGCACGCCGCGGTAGCGCTTCAGCCACGTGCGCTGCGCCTTGGCGAAGCGGCGCGTGTCGATCTTCACCTGCTCCATCGCTTCTTCCGCCGTGTATTTGCCCGCGAAGTGGTCGAGCACCTGCTTCGTGCCGATCGCCTGCCGCGCCTGGTCGCCCAGCAGTCCCGCCGCCTCGAGTCGGCGGGTCTCGGCGATCAGGTCTTCGCCCTCGTCCGGCCCGCGCGAGCCCACCGGCGGGGCGAACATCGCCTTCACCCGCGCGTTGATCCGACGATTGATCGCCTCCACCTCCCACCGCAAACCAATCAGCACCGGATCGTATCGATAGATTTCGGATTTCGGATTTCGGATTTCGGATTTCTCATCGACCCATTGCGTTTGCAGAGAGCTGATCGGCTGGCCCGTCGTGTGAAACACCTCCAGCGCGCGCACGATGCGCTTGCGATCCTGCGGGAAGATGCGCGACGCCGCCTCGCTGTCCACCTCGCGCAGCTGGCGGTGCAGGTCCTCCGACGCCATCTTCTCCAGCGACGCCCGATACGCCTCGTCCGCCGGCGGGCCGTCGAACATCCCCTCCAGCAACGCCTTCAGATAAAGATTCGTCCCGCCCACGACCACCGGCACATGCCCCCGCTCACGCACCTCCGCGATCAGGCCCTCCGCTCTGCCTAACCAGTCCGCCACCGTCCACGATTCCGTCGGCTCGACCACGTCGACCAGATGATGCGGCACGGCGGCGCGTTGCTCTGCCGTGGGCTTCGCCGTCCCCGCGTCGAGGTGCTTATAGACCTGCATCGAATCCGCGTTGATGATCTCGCCGTTGAATCGACGCGCGACCGCCACGGCCAGATCACTCTTGCCGCCGGCGGTGGGACCGAGGATGACGACAATCCGTTGCATCATCAGCGCGCCTGTTTAGCGACGCCCCGCAGGGGCGTGCGTTGCGATTCAACGATGCAGTATGACGCAAACGGCCGATCTGCGAAAAGCACGCCCCTACGGGGCGTCGCTAAACGGGTCACTCGCCGCGCATCACCTTGACGTGGACCTGTCGCGTGCGGGGCCCGTCGAACTCGCAGAACCAGATGCCCTGCCAGGTGCCGAGGACGAGGTCGCCGTCGCGGATGATGACGGTGGCGGACGAGCCCATCATCGACGCCTTGACGTGCGAGGCGGTGTTGCCCTCGCCGTGGCGGTAGAAGGCCTGCTTCCACGGGACCATGCGGTCGAGTTGCAGGAGCGTGTCGTGGACGACGTCGGGGTCGGCGTTCTCGTTGATCGTCACCCCGGCGGTGGTGTGCGGCACGTAGACGACGACGAGGCCGTTGGCCACGCCGGACTCGGCAACGATGTCGCGCACGCGGGTGGTGATCTCCACGTACTCGTCGCGCTTGCGTGTGGTCAGGTCGAAGGTGTGCATGACCGGGGCATAATAACGCGCTGCCCGCGTCGCCGCGCCCGCAACAACGCCTCACGCGACAGGCCCGAGATCGCCAGATAATGTGGTCCTTCCGGTTTCATGATGGGTAAAGCATTAATCCGCCGCAGAAGAAGAGGATGGCTTGTCGCAGTCGTGGGAAGCTGCGGTAGCCTGCGGCGCGGTGTTGGGCGGTGGCGATCTGGCTGTTGATCCCTTCGCTG
>WGMA01000067.1 GCA_016125285.1 Phycisphaera sp. | reverse complement strand
TTCGATCAGATGCGCCTTGGCGGCGTCGGACACCGGCCGCTTGAGAGCGGTGAGGATGTCCTTCATCTCGTACGGCGCCGAGCGGGGATAGATCAGCAGGTGCAGGTGTTCGGGCATGATCACGTAGGCCCACACGGCGAGATTCAACGTGTTCCGCGCAGCGTCGATCGCTTCGATCACCCAGCGACGCGAGCGGTCGCGGTTGAGCATCGGCCAGCGGCGATAGCACGAGAACGTGAGGAAGTGCGCGTGTCCCGGGACGTTGTACGACTGGCGGCGTTTGCGGGGTGAGGCGGGCATGCCGCATTGTAGTCGATTGGTGGCCAGGAATGTCCGACGCGTTCGAATGAGCACGGTCTACGGACCGTGGCGCACCCGTTTGCGATCAAACCCTGCCCCGGACACCCCGCATTCGGGTGTGCCGATGGCGACATTCATGGATAATCGTTCCCCATGATCGCCTGCTTCGATGTGCAGTACGACGACCACGGCGCGACGGCGGCGTGTGTGGGTATCGAGCGGTGGGACGACGCGGCGGCGTGTGAGCGGCGCGTGGTGCGCGTCGCGGACGTAGAGGCGTACGTGCCGGGCGCGTTCTATCGGCGGGAGCTGCCCTGCATCGAGGCGGTGATGCGGGAGCTGTCCGGCCGCGTCGACGTGGCGGTGATCGACGGGTACGTCTGGCTTGATGACGCCGGTCGCCACGGCCTCGGCGCACACCTCTACGACGCGCTGCGCCAATCGACGCCCGTCGTCGGCGTGGCGAAGACGGCGTTCCGCGGCGTCGAGACGATGTCGATCGCCCGACCCGTCTTGCGGGCCGGCAGCGCCCAACCGCTGTACGTCACCGCCGCGGGCGTCGACGTCGACGATGCGGCCCGCCACATCGAATCGATGCACGGCGAGCACCGCATCCCCACGATCCTCAAACAGGTCGACCGCCTGGCCCGCGGATTGGATCACGCGTAGCCCGCCCGGCCGCTACGCCTCATTCGCGCGCCGTGACCTTCTTCAGCGTGATCAGCGTCCTGCCCGATCCTTCGGTGGATTCGAACTCGAACGGGCGGCCCTGGCTGGGGCGCCGGTGGTCGCAGATCGTCAGCGTGTCGCCTTCGATCTTGTAGATCGCCTTCGACTCAAGAACGGCCCCGTTGTCATCGTTGAAGTACTGGTTCAGGTGCTTCGGCGTCTTGGACGAATCGAGCGTGAACGTGCCCTTGAGCGTGCGTGTCTCGCTCTTCAACTCGAACTTCTCCCCGTCGAACGTGAAGAAAATCGTTTCCGGCTTCTCGAACTGCTTGCCGTCGGTCACGACCGATGTCGCCTTCCACGTCCCTTGCAGCTTCGCGTTGTCCGGGTCGACATCCGCAGCGAAGGCCCACGAACTGATCCACATCAGCGAAGCCGCGCCGAGCACGGCACAAAACTTCCGTCGTTCCATTTCCAGGTCCTCCAGCGTTGTCTGATGGATGACGTCCACGTCGGACGCCCGCTCAGCATTTGCAACGCGCGTGCCAGACCGGCGAGCGGCGTTTCTGACACGTGGAGCCGGTTAAATGAAAACGTTGCGGGCGGGGCCGGACACCCGGTGCGCGCGTTCCGTACGCGAGACGTCCGCCGCCTCGACTTACTTCAGCTCTTTCACCCGCAGGTTCCGGAACAGCACGCAGCCCGCGTTGGCCTTGTGGATCTGCAGGCCGAAGTAACCCTTCGGATAGGCGTTATTCTTGTCGACCCAGTGCGCCGCGGGGACGCCGTTGACCCACGTCTTCACGACGTTGCCCTTGGCCCAGATCGTCACGCGGTTCCAATCGTCCTTCTTCGCCGCGGCGCGCGCCGCCTTGTGCTCCTTGAGCCACAGCGGATAGAAGTACCCGCCGCAGCTCTGGCCGTACACGCCGCCCGACCAGTGACGGTCCTGCGAGAATCCCTCCATCTCGACCTGCGGCCCGAACACGGTCACCGCGTCGCCCTTGCCCGGCTTCTCCTGCGCACGGAACATCACACCGCTGTTGATGTCCACTTCCCACTTCATCTCGCACGTGAACACGAAGTCCGCGTAGTCGTTCTTCACGGTCGACAGGTACGTGCTGCTCGATCCCTTCACGCACGTGCCGACGATCATCCCGTCGCGCACCTCGAACTTGCTCGTGCCGCCCTTCGGCGTCCAGCCCGTCAGGTCCTTGCCGTTGAACAGGTCGGTGAACCCGTCCTTGAGGTCCGGCTCGGGGTCGGTGTTCAGCAGCATGTCCTGCGGCTTCGGCACGTTCTCCTGTTTCTCGTACTTCTTGATCCACGCCGCCTGCTCGGGATCGTATTCCCCAGCCATGATCAGGCTGGACGAACAGACGGACAGGACGAGCACGGCGATGCAGAGTCGGAGTCGGTTCATGGGGAGTCACTCTCTGTGGTTGTAGGTTCGGGCGATCAGCGTTGGAGGTTCGTTCCACGTGTAATAACGTCGCACCGGCGCCCGCGGTTCAGACATTATGGCGTTGGTCGCACGACCGACAAGTCCGCACCGAAATGACGCGGGTCCGGGCCCGCCGGATCGACTCGATGCACGGGCCGCAGCACACCCCCACGATCCTCAAACCGGTCGACCGCCCGGCGCGCGGGCTGGAGCAGACGTAACGCGCCACGCGACGTGGTCTGACGCGTCGCGCCGGTGCGCACGGCGTGGCGCGGAAAACCATCGCCAAACGCGCTCCTTTTTGACCCGTTGCGTGCCTTGCGCGCTCCGTTTGCGCCCTTTTGCGCCCCATCGGCGCACCGTTCTGGACGCCGTTTTTCCCGCCGAAGTACCGTCGCGGCGACGTGGAACAAGGGGTTACGACGCCGCGGGAGCGTCCGACGCGCGCAAACCCTGTCGAACGCCCGCGACGACCGCACGCGTGTCGAATCACGGTGCGGCGCGCACGGGATGACCAACCCGACTTCACGCACGCGAACCGCCCCGGCGCGCCGAACGCCGGACGCTGCGGCCTCTGGTAAGATGGGCGGCGAATCGGAGGTCGCGCTGTTGGCGAAGGTGAAGGCGAAACCGAGCAAGCCGATGATCGGCTGGCGTGAGTGGATCACGCTGCCGGACCTGGGCGTGTCGTGGGTCAAGGCGAAGATCGACACGGGGGCGCGATCGTCGGCGCTGCACGCACACGACGTGGAGGTGTTCAAGCGCGACGGGCGGGAGTGGGTGCGGTTCAAGGTGCACCCGATGCAGCGGAGCACGGCGACGACGGTGGCGTGCGAGGCGGAGATGATCGACCAGCGTTGGGTGCGCAGCTCGGGCGGGCACGAGACGCTGCGACCGGTGATCGTCACGCCGATCGTGCTGATGGGCGAGCGGCACGAGATCGAGCTGACGCTGACGAACCGCGACGCGATGGGCTTCCGGATGTTGTTGGGTCGTCAGGCGTTGCGCGGGAGCTACGCGATCGACCCCGGGCGGTCGTACCTCGGCGGTCGCGGACCGAAGCGGAAAAAGAAGAAGATCAGGAAGGCGAAGCGCGTGAAGAAGACGGCGACGCCGGGCGAGGAGACGGAGCGGAGAACGAAACGGGTGGCCAGCAGTAAGAAGGACAACGCATGAAGTTAGCGATTTTGTCACGCAACCCGCGCCTGTACTCGACACGCCGCCTGCGTCAGGCGGCCGAGTCACGCGGTCACAAGGTCAAGGTGCTCGACACGCTGAAGTTCTCGATCCAGGTCGAGGCGGAGGCGCCGGACCTGTATTACAACGGCAAGCACGTCAGCGCGTACGACGCGGTAATCCCGCGTATCGGCGCGTCGATCTCGTTCTTCGGCTGCGCGGTGGTGCGTCAGTTCGAGCAGATGGGGCTGTTCACGGTCAACACGTCGCACGCGATATCGGTGTCGCGGGACAAGCTGAGGTCGATGCAGGTGCTCAGCCGGCACGAGATCGGCATCCCGGCGTCGGCGTTCGTGCGCGACCGGCGGGACATCCTGCCGGCGATCGAGCGTGTGGGCGGCGCGCCGGTCATCATCAAGCTGCTGGAGGGCACGCAGGGCGTGGGGGTGATCCTCGCGGACTCGGTGAAGATTGCCGAGGCGATCATCGAGACGCTGCAGGGCGCCAAGCAGAACGTGATGGTGCAGAAGTTCGTGGTCGAGTCGAAGGGCAAGGACATCCGCGCGTTCGTGGTGGGCGACAAGGTGGTGGCGTCGATGCGGCGTGTGGCGCAGGGCCAGGAGTTCCGCAGCAACGTGCACCGCGGCGGGCGCACGGAGATCGTGGAGCTCGACGACACGTACAAGGCGACGGCGGTGCGTGCGGCGCAGATCATGGGCCTGCGCGTCGCGGGCGTGGACATGCTGGAGGGCGACGACGGGCCGCAGATCATGGAGGTCAACTCGTCGCCGGGCCTCGAGGGGATCGAGACGGCGTCGGGCGTGGACATCGCCGGGGCGATCATCGAGCACATCGAGGACCGCGTGAACTTCCCGGACCTCGACATCCGCCAGCGGCTGACGGTGTCGGGCGGGTACGGCGTGGCGGAGGTGCCGGTCGACACCAAGAGCGAGCTGTGCAACCTGTCGATCGCCGAGACGGGCCTGCGCGAGCGCGACATCATCGTGCTGAACATCGACCGCAACGGCGTGGTGATCCCCAACCCGCGCGGCGCACGGGTGATCCTGCCCGGCGACAAGCTGCTGTGCTTCGGCAAGCTGCTGACGCTCAAGGGCCTGGTCCCGCCGAAGAAGCCGCGCCGCCGCAAGAAGAAGAAAGCCGCGACCCGTACGGCGAAGAAGACCACGAAAAAGACCACGAAAAAGACGGCCAAGAAGACGACAAAGCGGTCGAAAAACTAGTCGACGCGGCCCGCCCGACCGAGTACAACGTACAGCGTGACAGCCGTGAGAAAGTCACCGAAGTCCAGTTCGTCGCGCCGCACGCGCAAACCCAAAGCCAGCAAAGAGGCCGAGACGTCGCCGCCGCCCGGCCGCGCGCAGCGATCGCCGCGCAACGTGTCGGTCACGGTCGGCGACGTCACCATCCGCCCGGGTCACCGTCAGCGCATCGAGCTGCCGGTCGCGCGCCTGCCCACGCAGACGGAGATGAACCTGCCGGTGGAGGTCGTCAACGGCGCCCGCCCCGGGCCGCGGCTGTGGATCTCCGCGGCGATCCACGGCGACGAGCTCAACGGCGTGGAGATCATCCAGCGCGTGCTCGACCGCGTGAGCACCAAGACGCTCTACGGCGAGCTGATCGCCGTGCCGATCGTCAACGTGTTCGGCTTCATCAACCAGCAGCGTTACATGACCGACCGCCGCGACCTGAACCGCTCGTTCCCCGGGTCGAAGGACGGCTCGCTGGCGTCGCGCCTCGCCTTCCTGTTCATGAAGCAGATCGTCAGCCACTGCACGCACGGCATCGACCTGCACACCGCCTCGCACCACCGCACAAACCTGCCGCAGGTGCGCGGCAACCTGTACGACCCCGAGACGCGCCGCATCGCCGAGGCGTTCGGCGCGCCGATCATGATCCACGGCGACGCCCCCGCCGGGTCGCTGCGTCAGGCCGTGGCGAAGAAGAACATCCCCATCATCACCTACGAGGCCGGGGAGCCGCACCGCTTCAACTCCGACGCGATCGACGTGGGCGTCAAGGGCATCCTGCGGGTGATGGCGGAGTTGGGCATGCGCGGCAAGCCGCGCGGCGATCGCCCGCGACAGTCCATGATCGCCGAGCAGCGCACGTGGGTCCGCGCCCACCGCTCCGGCATCTTCCGCATCAACGTCAAGCTCGGCCAGTGGGTCTCGCAGGGCGACACGCTCGGCACCATCCGCGACGCGTTCGGCGCCGAAAAGGGCGAACTGCTCAGCCCCGCCAACGGCCTGGTCATCGGCCACACCCACAACCCCATGGTCAGCCAGGGCGACGGCATCGTCCACCTCGCGACGGACGTGGCGACGCATATGGTGTGATAGGGAAATGTGGAAATGCAAAATGATCAATGGTCAATGCAAAATGCCGACCTGATGCACACCGCGCATGCTCTGCATTTATCATTTTGCATTGACCATTTATCATTTACACATTGATGCCGTTAGAGTGCAGCGCATGACACAACCCACCACATTCCACGCCACGACCATCCTCTGCGTTCGCCGCGACGGCAAGGTCGCGATCGGCGGCGACGGGCAGGTCACCATGGGCGACGTCGTGTCCAAGGGCGACGCGGTGAAGATCCGCAGGGTCGGCTCGTCGGACCACCCCGTGCTCGTCGGCTTCGCGGGCTCCGCGGCGGACGCGTTCGCGCTGCTCGAACGATTCGAGGCGAAGCTCAAGGACTCGCCGGGCAACATCCGCAAGGCCGCGATCGAGCTGGCCAAGGAGTGGCGCACGGACCGGGCGCTGCGGCGGCTCGAGTCGCTGCTGGCCGTGGCGGACAAGCAGACGAGCCTGCTGATCAGCGGATCGGGCGACGTGATCGAGCCGACCGACGGCATCATCGGCATCGGCTCCGGCGGCTCCTACGCGATCGCCGCCGCCCGCGCCCTGCTGCGCCACACCACCCACGACGCGGCCTCGATCGTCCAGCACGCCATGCAGGTCGCCGGGGAGTTGTGCATCTACACCAACACGCACATCACGGTCGAGACGCTGTGATACGAGCTCGTGGTCAATGCATATGTCAGACACCGATTTGAAATGGTGCTGCGAGGGCATTCGCTATCGCTTCGAGTGCCGTACTGAACGCGGGTTCTTTGTCTTTGCCGAACCGCCGAATCGTATATCAGGTGAGCGCCCGTCCTTTTGGATCGGGGTCAATGCAATTGATGAGGCGCAGAGCCAGTACCTGCCAGACAAGATCGGCGGCGAAAGCATCGTTTACCTGATCAAGACGTGGCTTCCGATCAGGTATTGTCCGTGGTGCGGCAAGAAGCTCGAACGGTTCTACAGGAACCGATGGCGCCAACTCTTTGACGAAGCCGTGTCGGCCGATCATAACTGGCAAAAGCCAGATTGATCATCGTCCAAACTCAATAAGCATCCCGAGCCTTAGATCGTCCTGCCCCATCCGCAACAGAACGTCAGACGTTCGCCAGCCTGCGAATCATCGCGTCGGTGTAAACTACTCACGTGACGAGCCACTGCCCCAGGTGTGATCACGCGTTGTCGGCTTCGGACATCAACATCGCCGAGGGGGTTGCGCTGTGCCCGGGGTGCGGCGAGTTGTCGCGGCTGGGCGAGGTGATCGACGCGGGGGCGCCGGTCGATGAGCTGATCAACGAGACGCCGGGCGGGTGTTCGGTCGAGCGGACGCACGGCGGCGGCGTGCACGTCCGCGTGTCGACACGGTCGCTGGCCACCGCGGCGGGGCTTTCGTTCTTCGCGTTGTTCTGGAACGGCATCGTGTCGGTTTTCGTCGCGGGCGCCGCCGCGGCGTTGTACACCAATCTGGTCGGACCGCTGCCGGAGTGGATTCCGGTGCCGGACTCGGATGGCAAGCCGATGCCGCTGGCGATGGCGCTGTTTCTTTGCGCGTTCCTGACGCCGTTCATCGTGATCGGCCTGGGCGTGATCTGGGGGGTGCTGCTGGCGTTGTTCGGGAAGATCGACGTGCGGGTTGAGGGCGACACGTGCTCGGTGCGGACGGGCGTGGGGCCGTTCGGCTGGACGCGGCGGTTCAGCGTACGTGCGGTGAAGAAGGTGTCGATGGGGTCGACCAGGATACGCAACAGCGAGGGCGAGGAACAGGTGATCGTGATCGAGACAGAGCGGGACATCAAGGTGGGCACGGGCCTGACGCGGCAGCGGCGCGACTGGCTGCGTGCGATGCTGCACGTGCTGCTGATCACGCCGGACTCCAAGCGGCGCGACGCGATCGTCGGCCAGGCGCGGCAGCGTTACTGATCACGCCCGCAACTGCCTTTCAGCGAACGTCTTCGCCGCCCCACAGCAGCCCGGGCGAGCTTTTCAGTTCCATTCTCGCGGCGGTTTTCGTATAATCCTTACCGAGGATTAACCGCGGACCAATTCTTGCCGCGGCAGACATCGGGAGCAAAACATGAAATCCGCAGACATGCGCCGTGGTGGCTTTACGCTTATCGAACTGCTGGTGGTGGTGGCCATCATCACGCTGCTGATCGCCATCCTGCTGCCCTCGCTGACCAACGCTCGCGAGACGGCCCGCAAGACGATCTGCCTGACCAACCAGCACCAGATCTCCGTCGCGTGGTATGCCTACACGCAGGAATTCCACGGCAACATGGTCGGCCCGGGCACCGGCGGCGCGTCCGACTGGGTCCGCAGCGGCAACACCGACGACTCTCTCAAGAAGGGCGCACTGTGGCCCTACGTCAACGACATGGGCGTGTACCGCTGCCCGTCCGACCGCCGCGACTACCGGGCCGGTTACAACATCAACGACATCATCGAGACCGACTACGAGTACAACCGCAGCTACTCGTTCAATCACTTCCTGGGCTACCCCGCCAAGTCGTGGAACATCTTCCCGATCGACCGGATCACGTCGATCCCGACCGCGGCGGGCACGATGCTGATGGTCGAGGAGCCGGACTGGCGCGGGTACAACATGGGCTCGTGGGTGGTCCGCCCGCGGTTCAGCCCCGCCGAGATCTCGTGGGTCGACCCGATCGCGACGTGGCACCTGGGCGGCACGAACTTCGGCTTCGCCGACGGGCACGCCGAGTACCGCCGCAACGAGGACACGCGCACCGCGGAGATCAACCAGTTCTTCGCCGTGCACCCCAACAGCCCGGACCTCGAGTACGTGCAGTCGATCTTCAACACGAACAACAAGTGGTACTGATCTGAGCGATCGCGTGGCGTGATGCAACGCGGCTATCGCTGCGCGCATAGCCGGACGCATGGACGCCACCCCCGCCGCTGTTCCCCTGACTCGTCGCCTGACCACGGACGCCGCGGTCGCGCTGGCGCTGATCGCGCTGGCGGACTGGCTGTTCTATGAACAGTCGGTCGGGTGGACGGCCGGGCTGTACTCGTTGGCGTTGATCGTCGCGCTGACGCTGCGGTCGTGGCGCGGTGTGCGGGGCGTGCGGAGCGTGGCGGGCCGGTCGCGCGCGGCGTGGGGGCTGGCGGCCGCGGGCGTCGGGCTCGCCGGGGCGATGGCGATCGAGCCGGGCGCGCTGAGCGTAACGATGGCGGCGGCGGTGGTGGTGATGCTGGCGACGACGCTGCGCGGCGGGTGGACGCCGAGCGTGACGTGGTGGGCGGGCCACGGCGCGGCGTTCGTGCTGAAGGGCTGGACGTGGCTGTTCGCCGACGCGCGCCGACGGCAGCGGGCGGCGCGGCGGCGCAGCGGCGTGTGGGTGATCGTGGGTGTGGCGCGGTGGGCGCTGCCCGTGAGCCTCACCGCGGTGTTCGTCGCCCTGTTCGCCGCGGCGAACCCGATCATCGAGCGGATCACGACGGACGTCGGGCACTGGATCGAGCACGTGCCTCGATACGTGCGGATCGCGCGCGTGACGCTGTGGATCGGCGTGGGCGTGTGGGTGTGGGCGCTGCTGCGGATGCGGGTCAATCGGCCGAGCCGCGCCGACGAACCGGCGCGTGACGCGCTCGACGACGCGGCGGTGGCGATGCTGGACCCCGGCACGGTGGTGCGCTGCCTCGTGCTGTTCAACGCCGCGTTCGCCGTGCAGACGACGCTGGACGCGGTGTACCTGCTGGGCGGCGCGACGCTGCCGGACGGGCTGACGTATGCGCAGTACGCCCAGCGCGGCGCGTACCCGTTGATCGCCACCGCCCTGCTCGCCGGGCTGTTTGTGATCGTGACGTTCTGCCGCGGCGCGCGCACGCCGTCGATGCGGACCGCGCGCGTGCTGGTGTACGTCTGGCTCACGCAGAACGTGCTGCTCGTGGGCGCCGCGGCGTGGCGCCTCGGCCTGTACGTCGAGGCGTACAGCCTCACGCGGTGGCGGCTCGCGGCGGGCCTGTGGATGGGACTCGTCGCGCTCGGCCTGGTGTGGCTGTTCGTGCGGATCGTCCGCGACCGGACCAACGCGTGGCTCCTCCGCGTCAACACGCTGGCCGCCGTCGGCCTGCTCTACGCGTGCTGCTTTCTCAACCTCGACGGCGCGATCGCCCGCTACAACGTCCGCCACTGCCGCGAAACCACCGGCCGCGGCCCCGTGCTCGACGTCGCCTACCTCGAATCGCTCGGCCCCGAATCGCTGCCCGCGCTGCGGTGGTTCGCCGAGCACGACCTCGACGAATCGCAGGCCTCCGGCGTCAACTTCACACGCAAGCGCCTGACGGTCGTGCTCGAAGACCAGACGCCGAACTGGCGCGGCTGGACGCTGCAGCGACAGCGGCTGACCGCGGAGACGGTGCCGGTCACGGACAACGAACGCCGCGCGTTCGAGCGGCGATACGGTCGGCAGCGCGAGGCCGTCACACGTTGAAGTACTTCGCCTCGGGGTGGTGCACGATGATCGCGCTCGTCGACTGCTCGGGGTCGATCTGCCAGTTCTCGCTGAGCACGCAGCCGATGCGGTCGGGCTTCAGCAGGCGGAACAGCTTTTCCTGGTCCGACATGTCGGGGCACGCGGGGTAGCCGAAGCTGTAGCGCGAGCCGCGGTAGTGCTGCGTGAACAGCTTGCGGATCTCGGTGGCGTCGTCGGAGTCGATGCCGAGTTCCTGCCGCATGCGCTTGTGCCAGAGCTCCGCGAGCGCCTCGGCGGTCTCGACGCCGAAGCCGTGGAGGTAGAGGTACTCGGTGTAGTTGTTGGCGTCGAAGAGCGCGCGGGCGCGGACGCTGACCTCCTCGCCCATGGTCACGCACGACAGGCCGAGCACGTCCATCTCGCCGCTGTCGACGCTGCGGAAGAAGTCGCTGATGCACAGGCGTTTCTTGCCGTCCTGTCGGGGGAACGTGAAGCGTTCGACCTCGCGCGGCGCGCCGGCGGCTCCGATGGTTCCCGGGTCGTACACGATCAGGTCGTCGCCGCTCGACTGGCACGGCCAGTATCCGTACACGACGCGCGGGCGGAGGATGTGCTCGGCCTTGCACTGCTGTGCGAGGCGGTTGAAGATCGGGTCGACCTCGTCGCGCAGCTGCGCGGCGTAGGCGTCGTCGTCCATCTTGCCCTTCTTGAACTGCCACTGCCCGCGGTACAGCGCCACGCGGTTCACGAACGGGTAGATCGCGTCGAGCGGCACGTCCTCGATGAGCCGGTCACCCCAGAACGGCGCCGTCGGCACGGACACGTCGGTCGCCACATCACTCCGAGCCGCTTGCGGCTTAGCAGCGACCGCCACGCCGCCCGCCGCACTGCGCTTCTCGTTCATCGCCGCGACCTTCGCCTCGCTGTCGGCCCGCTTGGCCAGCCGCGCCTCGATCTCCGTGTCGAGCTCCGCGGCCTTGCCCGTCACGAGGTGATCCATGATGCGCAGGCCCTCGAACGCGTCGCGTCCGTGGTAGGTGCGGCCCTTGTACACGCCGCGCAGGTGCGAGTCGCAGTAGTGCTTCGACAGCGCCGCCCCGCCGAGCAGCATCGGCACGTCGATGCCCTGCGTGTTGAGTTCGTTGAGGTTCTCCTCCATCACGTTGACGCTCTTGACGAGCAGGCCGCTGAGCCCGATCGCGTCGGCCTGATGCGCCTTGTACGCGTCGATGATGCTGGAGATCGGCTGCTTGATGCCGAGGTTGTACACCGTGTAGCCGTTGTTCGAGAGGATGATGTCGACGAGGTTCTTGCCGATGTCGTGCACGTCGCCCTTCACCGTGGCGAGCACGATCTTGCCCTTCGTCTGGCCCGCGACCTTCTCCATGTGCGGCTCGAGGTGCGCGACCGCCATCTTCATCACCTCCGCCGACTGCAGCACGAACGGCAGCTGCATCTGCCCGCTGCCGAACAGCTCGCCGACGACCTTCATGCCCGCGAGCAGGTGGTCGTTGATGATCTCCAGCGGCGGGTACTTCGTCATCGCCTCGTCGAGCGTTTCGAGCAGGCCCTTCTTCTCGCCGTCGATGATGTGCTTCTGCAGGCGCTCCTCGAGCGGCAGGTCCGCGATGTCCTGCTTCGTGGTGACCTCCGACGCGTCGTCGGGGAACAGGTCGATGAAGATCTGCAGCGGGTCGTCGGTCAGCGTGCCGTCGGCCAGCGCGACCTTCTCCTCGGGGCGGCGGTTGTAGATCAGGTCGAGCGCGGCGGCGCGCAGCTTCTCGTCGATGCGGTTCAGCGGCAGGATCTTGCTGACGTGGATGATCGCCGACGTCAGCCCCGCCTCGATCAGTTCGTAGAGGAACACGCTGTTGAGCACCTGGCGCGCCGCGGGCTTGAGGCCGAAGCTCACGTTGCTCAGGCCGACGGTCGTCTGGCACAGCGGCAGCTCGGTCGCGATGCGGCGGACACCGGCGATGGTCTCGAGCGCGGAGCGGCGGTCCTTGTCCATGCCGGTCGACACGGGCAGCACGAGCGGGTCGAAGAAGATGTCGGCGGGGTCGAGGCCGTACTTGGTCGTCGCGAGCTTGAACATGCGGTGGGCGATTTCGATCTTGCGCTGCTCGGTGCGCGCCATCGCCTCTTCGGGGTCTTCGTCGATGGTGCCGAGCACGAGCGCCGCGCCGTACTTCTTCGCGAGCTTGCACAGCTCGGCGAACTTTTCTTCGCCGTCCTCGAGGTTCGCGGAGTTGATGATGCACTTGCCGCCGGAGTGCTTGAGCCCCGCCTCGATGATCGCGGGCTGGGTCGAGTCGAGCATCAGCGGCGCGTCGACCTGGCGGACGAACCGGCTGACGACCTCGGCCATGTCGGCGATGTTGTCGCGCCCGGCGTAGTCGACGTTGACGTCGAGCACGTGCGAGCCCTCCTTCATCTGCTGACGCGCGAGGCTGACCATCTCGTCCCAGTCTTCCGCTTCGAGCAGCCGCTTGAACGCGCGCGAGCCGGACGAGTTGCAGCGCTCGCCGACGTTGAGGATCGACGTGTCCTGGCGGAACGGCGTGGGCTGATAGAGCGACGTGCACGCGGGCGCGGCGGGCTCCTTCGCGACGACGGCCGGGGCGTGCCGGCCGACGAGGTCGATCAGCGCCTTGAGGTGGCCGGGCGTGGTGCCGCAGCAACCGCCGACGACCGCGAGGCCGTACTCGTCGATGAAGCGCGCCATCGTCTCGCCGAACGACTGCGCCTTGAGCGGAAATTCGGTGCGTCCCTCGACGAGCATGGGCAGGCCCGCGTTGGGCAGCACGCTGATGCGTCGGGTCCAGTGCTTGGCGAGCCAGGCGATGTGCTCGGCCATGTCGTTGGGGCCGGTGGCGCAGTTGAGGCCGATCGACATGATGGGGTAGCTGCGCAGCGCGGTGGCGGCTGCGGCGATGTCGGAGCCGGTGAGCATGGTGCCCTGCTGCTCGATGGTGACCTGGACCATGATCGGGATGTCGCCGCCGTCGCCGGGCTCAACCGCGACGGACTTTCCGCAGTCTTCGATCGCGGCGAGCGTGGCGTTGATGATGCACTTGACGGCGAGCAGGTCCTGCTGGGTTTCAATGAGCAGCACGTCGGACCCGCCCTCGATCAGGCCGCGCGCCTGCTCGCGGTAGCTGTCGAACATCTCCTCCCACGTGATCTGCCCGAGCGTGATGAGCTTCGTGCCGGGACCCATGGAGCCGACGACGAAGCGCGGGCGGTCGGGCGTGGCGAACTTGTCACACGCGGCGCGGGCGATCTGCGCGGCCTTGACGTTGATCTCGTGCACGCGGTCCGACAGGTCCTGGTCCGCCATCGTGTGGATGCTGGCGTTGAACGTGTCGGTTTCCACGGCGTCGCAGCCCGCGGCGAGGAACGTTTCGTGGATGCCCTGGATCGCGTGCGGCGCGCCGAGCACCAGCGCCTCGGTGCAGTTCTCGCGGCCGAGGTAGTCGCGCTCGAGGTCGAGGTCGAGCTCGTGAATGCTCGTGCCCATCGCCCCGTCGAGGAACAACACGCGTCTGTTCAGTTCGTCCAAAAACCGGCTTGCCACCGCTGCCACCTCCACGACGCACCCCGCGGGGCGACGTCTTAAATACATCCGTTCATGCGGATGGACGAATGATAGCACGGTTGGGCGCGAAGAGGCAAGCGACAGGGGAACAGCACGCCGCTGGTGGCGGGGTGTCGCGAAGAGGCAAGCGAGGCGGGGACGGCGTGACGCGTGCCATGGTAGACTTTCCGCCAAGTCTTATACACGGAAGGATCGCCTGTGAGATTCGCACGGATGCTGCTGATCGCCCCCCTTCTCATTGCGGGTGTCGTCTACGCGCAGGATGCGCCGTCCAGCGAGCCGCGACCCGAATCCGAAGACATGACCGTCACGCAGGCGGCGACGCTCGGCGTTGTCGAGGGCCTCACGGAATACCTGCCGGTCAGTTCGACCGGCCATCTCGTCGTCACGCAGCGCGCCATGGGCATCCCCAACAGCGACGCGGCCAACGCGTTCGCGATCTGCATCCAGGCCGGGGCGATCCTCGCCGTGCTCGGCCTGTACTTCCGACACGTCAAACAGATGACGCTCGGGTTGATCGGGCGCGACGACGAGGGGCGCAAGCTGCTGATCAATTTGATCGTCGCGTTCGTGCCCGCGGCGGTGATGGGGCTGACGGTACACAAGTACATCGAGGCGTACCTGATGGGCGGCGAGTGGGGACTGTGGCCGATCATCGGGTCGTGGTTCGTCGGCGGCGCGGCGATCCTCGTGGTGCACTGGATGAAGTTGGAGAAGCCGCCCGAAGAGGGGCGCGCGATGATGACGCTGACGACGAAGCAGGCGTTGCTGATCGGCGTGATCCAGTGCCTGGCGATGTGGCCGGGCGTGAGCCGGTCGCTGGTGACGATCGTGGGCGGCGTGCTGGTCGGGCTGAGCGTGCCGGCGGCGGTGGAGTTCAGCTTCCTGCTGGGCGTGGTGACACTCGGCGCGGCGACCGCCTACGCCGGGCTCAAGCACGGCGACGCGATGCTCGCCGCGTACAGCCCCGCCGCGCTCGCCGCGGGTTTCGCCCTGTCGTTCGTCTCGGCGGTGCTCGCGGTGAAATGGATGGTCGCGTACCTCAACAAGCACAGCCTGGCGCTGTTCGGCTACTACCGCGTGGTGATCGCGGTAGTGATCGCGGTGCTGGTGTTGATGCAGTGGATCTGATTGATGCGGCTGCGACTACCGCCGGAACCCGCCGAAGCCGCCGGGCGGGCCGTGGCCGTGGCCGTGATCGCCGCCGCTGCTGCCGCGTGACTCCATCCAGCGTTTCCATGCGTCCTGTCGGGCCTGGGCGTCGTTGCCGCCGGCCTTGTTGTCGGCGCCGCCCTGCCCCGGCTGACCCGGCTGGGTGTTGGCGTCGTCCTTTTCCTTGGGCACGTTGAAGATGAAGCCGCGGTGGATGATGGGGATGGGCACGCCGTTGTCGTCGTCGAGGTAGCCGGCGAGGATGCCGCCGACGAGCACGATCTGATCGAGTCGCGGGCTGGCGAGGTCGGGCTCGGCGACGAGCACGCTGGAGCCGATGTCGCCGACCTCCACGAGCGTGAGCTGGTTGGGGTCGCCGGGCGTCTGGGCGTTCTGATCGACCATGCCGATGAGCAGCACGGGCGTGCCGACCTGGAGGCTGGTCTGGTGCAGGTACTGCATGGTCTGGTTGTTGAGGCTGCGGACGAGGCGCTGGGGGTTGCGCTCGACGACCTGGAACAGCGCCATCTGCAGGTGGGCGATCATCGGCTGGACGCGCGGGTCGGCGCGGTTGAGCCCCGCCAGCGCCAGCACCATGTTCGTGCCGAGCTTGAACACCGACTCGGCCCGCTGGAACCCCGACCCGTCACACTTGGGACAGGTCTTGTACACCGTCGGGTCCTCGGCGTCGGTCTGCTTCGTCGGCTGGGCGGCGCGGAGGAACTGCGCCGCGGCGCCCTGCTGCTGCTGTTGCTTCTGCTGCTCCTCGCGCTGCTTGGCTTCCTGCTCGGCCTTCTTGGCGCGGGTCGCGGCGACGTCGACGATCTCCGTCTCGCCCTTGCACAGCGGGCAGATCGACACGGCGTTGAAGTTGTTGGCCGCGGCCTGCAGCTGCTGGGCGGTGCCGAACAGCTCGACCTCGACACGCGGCAGCGCGTTGTGCGGCGTGCGCGCCATGCCGTACTGCGCCAGCGCCCCGGCGAAGGTCAGCGGCTGAGCGGGCTTCGATTCGAGCATGTGCACGATGTGCTGCGCGTGCAGCGTGTAGTACGTCTGCACGACGCTCGAGCGTCCGTCGCGGCTCGACGTCCGCGACAGCCCGCTGCGTGACTGGGTGTGCTGCATCTCCTGCGGCCAGACCCACGTCGTCACGCCGCACAGCTCGCCCTTGTTGTTGACCATCGGCCCGCCGGAATTGTCGATCGTGACCGGCGCCGTGGTCAGCACCCAGTGCGACAGGTTGTTGTACGCCAGCGCCGACCGCGCCTCCGGCGGCAGCTTCGTGTAGGGCAGCACGTCGTAGACCGCGCCGGCGGAGACGGTCGGCTGGCCGTAGCTCGAGAAGTTCAGCGTCCAGGTCTCGTTGCCGCGCGTCGGGTCCTTGCCGACGATCGGCAGGTGCTTGAGGATCGTGCCCGCCGGCAGCGTCTCGGTCCGCAGGCGGATCAGCGCGAGGTTCAGGTCCGGGCGGACGTCCCAGAGCTCGACGGGGATCGGCTTGGCGAACTCGTCGAGCAACGCCCAGCCCTTCTCGGCGCCCTTGACGACCTGGAAGGTGGTGACGGCGAACCCGTCGTCGCCGACGAGGAAACCGGTGCCCAGCGCGTTGACGCCGCGGTTCGACGTCTGCACACGCAGGCGGAACACCGCACGCTGCGCCTCGAGCAGCATCGCGTCGGTTTCGGTCTTCGGGGTGATGGTCGTGGGCTTGATCGCGAACTGTCCGCTGGGCGGCGTCTCCGGCGCGGGGACCACCGGGGCGGGCTTCTCGCCCTCGATCGGCACCGGCGCGCCCGCGGCGTCCTTGACGGTCACCGCGGCCCGGCTCGCGCCGCTGAAGTGCAGCGCCACGGCCGTGCGCGTCGGGTCCTGCACCGCCGCCTCCCAGAACCGCTGGTACTGCTCCTGCCGACGGCCGTTGAGCGTGATGCCCGGCGTCTTGTCGGTCGCGTCGAGCGCCAGCGTGTCACGCTCGCCCGAGACCACCTTCATCGACACGCTGCCCGACTGCACGATGTATTCCTTGGCGTCGGACCGGATGTCGAACGTCACCGAGCCGTGCTGGAGGGCGGTCTTGTCGATGATCATCACCGGCTCGCCGCCGCGGTCCGCCTGGTAGATCATCACGTTCGTGCCCTGCGGGGTCCACCAGACCTTGTTCTGGTCGGCCTTGGTCAGCAGGCCCGCGGCGGGTCCGGCCGGGGCGGCGCTCGTGTCGGGCGCGTCCGGTGTCGCGGCGCGCAGCGCGGCGGCGATCGCGATTAACAGCAACACCGTCGTCACTGCGACGGCGTGCGTGTGTGCGATCCACGGCGTGCGGGCTCGGGTTGTCGCGACCATGCCGGTCATTACTTCATCCGCAAGTCACGACGAAACGCCGTGACAATGAGTGTCTGTTTCGTGCGATCAGTTCTGTCCGCCGGGTGCGCCGGGGCCTCCGGGGCCGCCCGGTCCACCGCGCCCGCCGCGCGAGGGTCCGCCGCCGGGCCCGCCGCTGAATCCGCTGAACCCGCCGCGGGACGAGCCGCCGCCCCACCGGCTGTCGCGGCCACGCGTCGACTTGTAGTTGCGGATCACTGACTCCACCTCACGCAGCAGCGTCGGCTTCTCCTCCGCCCACGTGTCGGCCAGGCCCTCCACCGCCTTGAGGTGGTCCACCATCTCCGTGATCTGCTTTTTCATCGCCTCGACCTCGGCGTTGTCCAGCGTGCCGTCCTTGTTCGTGTCGTACT
The DNA here is from genome assembly GCA_016125285.1 of Phycisphaera sp. GTDB lineage: Bacteria > Planctomycetota > Phycisphaerae > Phycisphaerales > Zrk34 > RI-212. Next base: position 81,818 of record WGMA01000067.1, on the reverse strand, counting down.
TCGCGATCACTTCCTCGTTCGCCTTCTTGAGCCGATCCGCCTCGGCCTTCTCCGCGGCTTCCTTCGCGGCCTTCTCCGAGTCGCTGATCACGCCGTCACCGTCCTTGTCCCACTGCTCCAGCTCGCGACGCTTCTGCCACTGGTCGCGCCACTCGTTGGCGCGCTGCTGCCACTGGTCGCGCATCGCCTGCTGCTCGGCCTCGGACAGCTTGCCGTCGCCGTCGGTGTCGTAACGCTTGTTGCGCTCGGCCTCGTATTCCTTGCGGGCCTGCTCGAACATCGCGCCGCGCTCTTCGCGGCTGAGCTGGCCATCGCCGTCCTTGTCGTAACGCTGCGTCAGCTTCTCCTGCAGCTCCTGGTACATGTCACGCAGGCTCTCGCGCTGCTGGGGCTTCTGCTGCTGCTGCTGGGCCGGGGCGAGCGCGGTGCAGGTCAACACCACGGCGATCGCCGCCGCGCCGGTTCGGGTGATGTGGGTCAGGGTTTTCATCGCTGATTCCTCCGCGAAGTGCACGCCGGGCGGGCCGGCCGTTGGGGCGTCAGGGGTCGATTATACGGGCTCCTGATACCCTAAACGGCTTATTTCGCCACGATCTACACGTCCGCCCACACGCCGGCGCATCCCGCGCGCACAACGCCTTCTCCCCTCCTACCCGTCTGCCATCCAACAGGTTGCATACCCACACGCTACACGCTGTGTAACCGGACACTTACGCACCGCATCGCAATCCGTGCGCTGGCCCGCCGACCAGCCAACTCGTAACATGGTCCGCGATGAACGCTTCGGAGATCTTTACGGAACTGACCCACCGCGGGTACGTCCAGCACGCGTTCGTCGCCGCGCTGGCCGTCGGCCTCGTCTGCTCCCTGCTCAGCGTCCTGGTCGTGCTCAAACGCATGGCCTTCGTCGGCCACGGCATCAGCCACGCCGGGTTCGGCGGCGTCGGCACCGCCATCCTCCTCGGCTTCGGCAACATCTCCGTCTACTACTGGCAGCAGAACCTCATCGTCCTTGCGTTCTGTCTCGGCTCCGCCCTGTTCATCGGCCTGATGACACGCTCGCGACGCGTCGAGTCCGACACCGCCATCGGCATCCTCCTCACCGCCTCCATGGCGTGGGGCATCCTCGCCCAGAACCTACGCGTCGCCTGGATGGATCAGATCGACGGCTGGCCCGCCTACCGCGAATGGGTCGGCCCGGCCACCTACACGCCCAAGTGGGAGACCGTGCTCTTCGGATCGCTGTTCAACGTCGGCGAGCAGGGCATGTGGACCGCGCTGATCATGATGGTCATCGTCCTCGGCACCTGCGCCGCGCTGTTCAAGGAGCTCACCTTCTTCGCGTTCGACACCACCGTCAGCCGCGTGTTCGGCGTGCCCACCACCGTGCTGCACTACCTGCTGATGGTCCTGCTCGCGCTGGTCATCGTCGTGTCCATCCAGCTCGTCGGCCTCATCCTCGTCAGCGCCATGCTCATCGTGCCCGGCGCCGCCGCCCTGCTCATGAGCCAGCGCATGTCACGCGTGCTGACCGTCGCCGGACTCATCGGCCTCGGCGGCAGCGCGGCCGGCCTGCTCATCTCCCTCGCCGTCGGCACCCTCAGCCCCGGCGCCTGCATCGTCGCCGTCCTCTGCGCCGTGTTCATCGCCGCGTACCTCTACGACAAACTCATCAAACGCAGCGCGACCCGGGCGTGATTTCGATGGAGCGCCCCGCGCGACGCCGGTAGAATGACACCATGGACAGCAAGCAGATCTTGTCCGAAGCCATGCAGCTCAGCCCCGCCGAGCGCGCCGACCTCGCCGATCGGCTGTGGGAAAGCGTTGCCAACGAGTTGAGCGATGAGCAATTGGCTGAACTCGATCGCCGCCTTGAGGAATATCGCGCCAATCCCGGCGAAGGGTCCGACTGGGATTCCGTCGAGGCGAGGTTGCTGGACAAGCTATGAGTCGCCTGATCGTCCGTGCGGTTGCGGAGGCAGACCTCGAAGAAGCCAGCCGGTGGTACGAGCAGCAGCGCGCGGGCCTTGGACGCGAGTTCATCGCCGCAGTTCGAGAGTTTCTCCGAACCATCCGCGAATACCCCACCGCATATCCCCTCGTGCACCACGAGATGCGACGCGCCAACATGGCGACGTATCCCTACGGCGTTTTCTACGTTTTCGAGGGTGATACCGTGAGCATCGTTGCCGTCATGCATGCGAGCCGCCACCCGAGGAGATGGAAACGGCGATACGGCGAACGATAAGGCTCACACCCCGCCGAACGCCTTGCGCAGCATCGCCAGGCTCTTCGGCACGGCGGTCATCGGGTCTTCCTTGCCCTCGAACTCCAGCGAGATGTAGCCGCGGTAGTGGTGCTTGCGGAGCAGCGCGGCGATGCGCGGGTAGTCGAGGTCGAGCGTGTACCACACGCCGCCGCCGTAGTAGGTCTTCGCCTGTACGAACGTCGCGCGCGGCGCGAGCTGCTCCAGACGCTCATACGGGTCTTCGAGGAAGTTGCCGGTGTCGAGCGTCACGCCCAGCCACGGCGACTTCACCGCATCCACGATCTTCAACACCCCCTGCGGCGTCAGGCCCAGGCCCCAGTGGTTCTCCAGGCCCATCACCACGCCGAACTCCTCCGCGGTCTTCACCAGCTCGCCGAACGCGTCGATCACCCACGGAAACGCGTCGTCGTCCGTAAACCCCTCGATCGGCGGCTCGATGCCGCGGTTCTTCATCAGCACGTCGAAGTTCGCGCTCGTGCCCCACCGGCCGGTGTTCACGCGGATCGTCGGGATGCCCAGGTCCGCGGCGAGGCGCAGGCTCGCGATCGTCTTCTCAATGTTCTTGCGGCGTTCCTTTTCGTCAGGGTCGACAAAGTCCTGATGCGTCGACATGCCGCACAGCGCCATCCCACGAGTCAGCGCCAGGCGTTTGAGCTGGCGGAGGTACGCCGCGTCCTTGCGGTGCATCTGGATCTCCAGCAGCTCGACGGCGTCGAAGCCCATGTCCGACGCGAGCTCGATGCAGCGATCCATCGGCAGCCGACTGTCGCTGCGGAACCGCCAGAACGAGTACGTCGACACCGCGATGTGATTCGACGGCGCGGCGGCCTTCGCGTCCGTGTCTGCCGCGTGCGATGTTGACGGAACGAGCGCGGTCGAGCCGACGATCGCCGCGGCGCATCCCGCGACGGTGCGTACGAAACCGCGCCGCGTGTGGTGGTCCGTTTCGTTGTGTGGAGTGATCATCCCGCGATTGTACGGGTGACGCCGGGCGCGTGTTTCAGAGTTTAAAAAAGCATGAGATTGATTCCGCGAATGCTAATCGACCATGCCCAAACCATGGACGTACTTGAATCTGCCGTCGTTGTCTCGAGCAACGGCTCGCAAGAAGGCGTCGGCGTCATCTCCCACACAGATCGTGCAGATCTCCACACGTCCCGGCGTGAGCTTTCGCCACAGATGGTCGAGCAGCGCGTCGCGATCAATCTCGTGTCGGCCATGGCCGAGCGGATGATCGGTGATCCAGACCACCAGCTCCGGCTTGAGGCTCGATGCAAAAGAGATCGCGTCGCGCGGGTCGGCCCATCCGTGAGCGGCGACGTAAGAGGTGTCCTGCCGCAACCAATCGACGAGCGGGTCGATCTCGCAATACCCCTCGCCGGCAACCTCCGGAAGGATCAGATCCTGCTGCTGATAGAACACCACGGCGGGCTGCTGCTCCCGGGTCAGCCTGAAAACCGAGCGACGTACCTCAGACATCACGAAGTCGATATACGGAGCCATCGACCCCGAGGCATCGATGATAAAGACGATCCGCCGCGCGTGTCGTGTGACGCCGAAGAAGGTTACCTCGGTGCCGAATGCACGCCTGTCCCACGTGCGCACCACCGGCAATTGCAACTTCGGTGGGACATACGCCGGATCAACCAAAGGAACATGAACCGGCGCCGCAGGCGCCGCGTTGTTGATCATGCACCACCATGCCGCAAGCACCACGACCAGCATGATCGCGTGAATCGCTAAGGCGGCAAGCCACGGCTTGATCTGTCGAAAGGTGTGTCGCGTATCCATGCCAGGTTAGACGGACGACACCGGGTGAGGTTCAGCCGAAAACACAACCGACCCGCGTGTTGCGGGTCGGTTGTGTTGGTGCGTGGGGTCGTAAGCCGAATTTTGTTACCCCGAAGGGCGGCGACCATTTCTCTAGGACCGTCGTTACCGACGGCCTCAAGCAACCTACCCGGGACTCGAGCGGATCGGACCGATCCTCGTCCCTGCTTGGTCTTGCACGCGGTGGGGTTTACCGTGCCCCGTCTGTCGCCAGCCGGGCGGTGCGCTCTTACCGCACCTTTTCACCCTTGCCTGTGCCTCGTGACGTCCGCGAGGCCATCGGCGGTCTGATCTCTGTGGCACTTTCCCTCGACCCGTCGGAGCGGGCCGGGTGGGCGTTACCCACCACCGTGTCCTGTCGTGTTCGGACTTTCCTCCCGCCGACCCGAAGGCCGACCGGCGATCGCCTCGCCCACGCACCGTATTCATTCTAGGTAGGCAACGACTCGTCCGCGACTTTGTTGCACCGCGTGGTGAATGACCAATAACCAAGCACCAATGCCCAACGCAGAGAGATCGGCATGTTGAGCGCGCTGTCATTGGTCATTGGAGCATGGGCATTGGTCATTCCCCACGCCACAGGTTACCTTGCGCAGCGATGGCCAAACGCGACGATAAGCCGACCGATGAACCGCAAAAAACCGCGCCGGATGTGCTGGCGTGGACGGACCCGCAGCGCGCGGGGCTTGTGGAGGCGGTGCTGCGACGTCTCGTCGCGGACGGCGTGACGGTCGCGGCGATCGGCGGGCCGACGCGTGCGGGGCTCAGCGAGTTCGGCAAGGCGTTCGACCTGCCGGTGATGGACGATCTGCGACAGATGCGCGTGGCGCACCCCACGTCGGTGGTGCTGCTGGCGACGACCGAGAGCGTGGGGCGCGGCGACGTGCAGGCGGCACGCGCGGCCGGGGCGATCGTGCTGATGATCGAGCCGCCGCTCACGGAGGTCGGCCCGCCCGACGCGACGCTGTGGACACCGCCCGCCGAGTCGACCGACGCCGCCGACACCAGCGCGCCCGGCGCGACGCCCGGACAGTCCGGCCGCGTGATGGTCACGCCGCTGCTGCGCACGAGCCCCGGCTGGCGCGCCGCGGTCGACGCCGACGCGATCGCGATGATCGGCCGAGTCCGCACCGTCGCGGTCAGCGTGCTCGGCCCGACCGATCTCGGCGGCGTGTACGCGCGGCTATTCGACGCGATGGACATCGTCCACCACCTGTTCGGCACCGCCGACACCATCGACGCCACGCTGTCCGGCCCGCTCACCGAACCCCCCGCCGACCTGCGCGGCATGACCGGCCATCTCACCGCGCACCTCCGCTTCGGCAGCGGCGCGTCCGCCGTTGTGCAGGTCGCGGACCGCGCCGTCACGTTCGATCGATTCGTCACGGTCCTCGGCGATCGCGGCCAACTGCACGTGTCGGACACCGCGTTCGACCTGGTGGCGCGCGAGCCGCAGCGTGAGTCCGCCGACGACGCCGCGCCGGCGCCCGCCGACGCCCCGCCGCGATCGCTGCACGTGTCGCTCGACGTGTCGACCGACCCGGCGGACCTGATCACGCATCAGTGGCGGCTGCTGCGCGACCGCCCCGCCGCCATCGAGCACGGAGACGTCCGACGCATCATCGCGTCGTGTCAGGCCGCGTCGCTCAGCACGCGCACCGGCGAACTCGAAAGCCCCGCGACGCTGCTGCGCCTCAGCGGCCTGTGACCGGCGATCGCCGCGTGCCCCACTCATCTATTGAACGACCTCGCCGACGCGCCCCCGGAGAGGGTTCGCGTCGGTCGAGGTCCGCCAGGGAAGTTGAGTGCGGTTGGCCCGGCCGGGTAGCAGGCGCACAACACGTGCGCACTGCCCCCGCAAATGGACCCCGGCCGGGTGTGTCGTGTTGAATCGGAAAACGTCGGAACGTGCTGCGGTCACCGCGTGCGGGTCACCGCGCGTCGGGCCTGGTGAGCGACACGGGTACTTCGGTCGACGTGGCGTGCACGTGCGTGTTGGCGTCGCGCGTCGACTTGGTTGCGACCTTCGGCGTCACCACGTCGGCCTTGGCCTTCGCGGCGGCGAGCGCTTCGGCCTTCACGCCGGGACGCTTGACGAGTTGGTTCACGTTGAGCTTGCCCTGCGGCAGCGCACGCTGGGCGGGCGCCATCGCGCCGGCGGCGCCCGCGGCCGCGCCCTCGATGCCCGAAGCGTCGGGCGTCGGGCTGTAGCCGCCGATCTGACGATGCACGTAAGCCGGGGCGCGGATCACGAGGCTCTCACGGTACACCGCGATCGACCCGGCCAGGCCGCCGTTCTGCCGCCAGATGTCCGGCTCGATCGTGTCGCGGATCAGGTTCGCGATCTCCTGCGCGTGCTCCGCCTTCGACTTGCCCTTGTCTTCGCTGCTGGACTCGCTGAACGGGCTCTGCCCGCCACCGCCGCTGCCGCCTCCGCTGCTGATCGCCGCGAGGTCGAACTCCGGCGCGTCGTCGAAACGCGGGATCTCGTGCAGCATGTCGCCGATCGGGTACACCAGCGTGACCGGACGGCGGTTGGCCTGCTCCTTGGTCATCACCTCGACGTACCACGGCGTGGGCTCGATGATCAGCTCGCCGTCAACGCTCAGCTGCTGCGTGAGCACCTGCAGCGCCCGGCCGACGGTCAGGCCCTGCGTAATCAACCGCACGCGCGAGTGCTCGTCGATGCCCAGCGCCGCCAGGCTGTTCCAGTTCACGACGATCGGCACCTGCCCGGCGACCTGCAACCACTCGAACGCTTCCTTCGCCGTGATGTCTTCGAGCTGCGCGGTCGGCAGCGCGACGGCGAGCTTCTGCGCCGCGCGGACCTGCGCCACGGCCACCTCGCGCTGCTGCTTCTCGCGGACGTTCTTGATGCGATCCTGCAGCGACTGCGCCCGCGCCGGCGTCATCCCCGCGACCATCGCCAGCGCCATCGATCCCGCAATTATCCAGCGTGTGTTCATGACGTGCATCCTTCCCGGAAGAGTTCCCGGGCCTGCATTAACGATAAGCGATTCCGCAGGCCGCTGTCCACTGAAATAGACGCGTCGCCCGGCGTCGGGTTCCCGCTGCGCTACGGTTTTTTGTCGCCTTTCGGGCGGTTCCGCCCCGCCGACGCCCCGATCGCCGCCCCGATTCCCGTCGCGACCGCCACGCCCACGGCCTGCAGACCGGCCTCGAAAGGGCCCGGCATGCTCGGCGCACCGGCGTAGGTCAACAGCAGTACCGCGACCGCGAAGCCGAATCCGATCGCCGCGCCCTTTGCCATGGCGTGCCTCCGGTTACGGTAAGCCGGGCGCGACGGGTGCGCTAGTCGTCTTCGGCTTCCTGCTCGATGCGGCCGCCCGCGATGACCAGGTGAGGCTCTTCGCTGCCCGGCCGGAAAAACCGCCAGTCCTCGCCGCGCGTGCCCGCGGGGAACAGCCGCAGCGTGTGACCGCTTTCAAACATCACCTCGAGGCCGCCGAGGTTGTCGGCGTCGATCGCGTTGACACGCAGCGCGTCGCCGAGGCGCGTGAGCAGCAGGTGCATCTGCATGTCCTGCACGTTCAGCGAGCTGTCGTAGTCCCAGTCCGCGTAGTCGAAGTCGGGCTCGCGCTCGGCGGGTTCCCACAGGTCGTTGCTGCCGGTGACGATGCCGTCGGCGCAGTCGATCCGCCACGGGCAGTGGATCTGCAGCGCGTAGTCGCCGACCGATCCGCGTCCAGGTGGTCGCAACCCACCGAATTGGACCGTCCGCATGTTCGCCGCCCGGCGCGCCGTGGTCAGGGTCAGGCCGATGATCGGCGAGAGCTCTTCGAGAATCAGCTGCTGCATATCCATCAAGATACCCGCAATCTCTTTGCAGGACACGATCAACGGCACGCCGCCGGCTTCGGTCGGCGACGCCGGCCTCTCGACGCGGGCCGACGGTCGCGTGTCACCGCTCGACATTTCGCTGCGTCGGGCGGCTTATCGCGGATATGATTGAACGTCGGATGAACAAATCCTGGCCGATCCGACGTGTTATACATTGCGGTGAAGGCCACCGTGCGGGCACGATGAGACAGCAGTCCGGGGCGAAAGCCTCAACCGCATTAGGGACCAACCCCACTGGAGAGAACATGCTGAATCGAGTTGCCATCGTGTGTGCGCTGTCGTTGCTGATGACGGTCGCCTCGTTCGCGTCCGCGCAGAGCCTGAAGGTCGGCGACCCGGCCCCGAAGCTGCAGGTCAGCAAGTGGCTCAACGGCGAGCCGGTCGAGAAGTTCGAGTCCGGCAAGATCTACGTCATCGAGTGCTGGGCGACGTGGTGCGGCCCGTGCGTCGCGGCGATCCCGCACGTCTCGGAGATGAACACGCGGTTCAAGGACAAGGGCGTGGTGTTCATCGGCATGAACGTCTGGGAGGACGCGCCGGGCAAGGTCGCGAAGTTCGTCGAGAAGATGGGCGACAAGCTGAACTACCGCGTGGCGATCGACGACGGCGGCCGGCAGGGCAAGACCGCCGAGACGTGGCTCGCGGCCGCGGGTCGCAACGGCATCCCGTGCTCGTTCGTGGTCGACAAGGAAGGCAAGCTGGCGTGGGTCGGCCATCCGATGGCGGGGCTCGACAAGGTCGTCGAGGGTCTGGTCGCGGGCACCTACGACCCGAAGGCCGAGGCCGAGCGTCAGGCGAAGATGCAGGCGGCGCAGGCGAAGATGCAGGCGGCGATGCAGGCCGGCGACAACGACACGCTGCTGAAGCTGATCGACGAGCAGGTCGCCGCGGACCCCAAGACGCTCGAGCAGTACGGGCCGTTCAAGTTCATGATCCTGCTGACGGCGAAGAAGGACTTCGACGCGGCGTACAAGCTGGGCGGCGAGCTGGTCGACGGGCCGCTGAAGGACAACGCGATGGCGTTGAACCAGCTGGCGTGGACGATCGCGACGGAGCCGGCGGTGGAGAAACGCGACTTCGACGTGGCGATGAAGATGGCGGAGCGCGCGGTGGAGATCACGAAGCGCGGCAACGGCGCGATCCTCGACACGCTCGCCCGCGTGCACTTCGAGAAGGGTCAGATCGACAAGGCCGTGACCATCCAGAAGGAAGCCGTCGACGCCGAGGACCAGCCGCAGCGCAAGGCCGGGCTGAAGGCCACGCTCGAGAAGTACGAGCAGGCGTTGAAGGACAAGGCGGTGTGATCGGGTGAGCCGAGCCAGCCGCACGCCGGGCCGCGGGGTTACACGCGGCGGGCGAGCAGGAACGTGCGGTCGTCGTCGGGCAGGTGGTCGCCGTGGGTCTCGTCGAGGTAATCGATGAGACGCTGCGAGACCGTGTCGATGTCGTCGTTGCGTCCGCCGTGGATGATCGACCCCGACGCCTCCATCAGCCGCAACAGGCCCAGCAGTTCGTTGTTCTCGTCGCGCAGCTCGCTGAGGCCATCGGTGAACATCATCAGCGTCTCGCCCGGCTCGAGCGGCGCGGCGATGCACTCCATCTCCTGCTCCACGATGCCCAGCGGCATGTTCGGCCCGTCGGGCAGCTTGCGCACGCGGCCGTCCGTGCCGATGATGAACGGCGCGGGGTGCCCGGCGTTGACCGACTGGATGTCGCCGACCGCCGGATCGAACACGACCGCCGCGAGCGTCACGAACGCGCCCGACTGCAGGAACTCACGCAGGTGCTCGTTGACGTGCTCGATCGTCGTGCGCAGATCGACGCCGGCGCGGAGCAGCGCGCGCGTCATCGAGTAGACGTTTGACGAGATCAGCGCCGCGGGCAGGCCCTTGCCGGACACGTCGGCGATGACCAGCGCCAGGCGTTCGCCGTCGAGCGGCACGAGATCGACCAGGTCGCCGCCGACCCACCGGCACGGCTCGAAGCCGATGGCGACGTCGAGACCGGTCGTCGACGGCTCGCGCGGCACGTAGCGGCGCTGAATATCGCGGGCCTGGTTGAGGTCCTCCTCGATCTTCGCCTGCTCCCGCGCCACGTTCTGCGCGTCGAGCACCGTCTCGGCCTGCTGGAACTGCTGGGCCGCCAGCGCCACGAGCGTCAGCCACTGCGCGTCGCCGTACGCCAGCGGGAACGTCGCGTACACCACGTCCATGCCCTTCTCGAACGACTTGAGCGGACACGCCATCGCGACGATCGGCGAGTTCGACCACGTGATCGACAGCTCCACGGCGCCGGGGTCGGACGACATGTCGCGCGTCGCGAGCATAGGCAGGCCCGACTCGAACACGCTGCGCAGCAGGCCGCGAGACAGGTGCATGTCCTGCTCGCGACCGGCCAGCGTCTGCATCTCGCAGAGGCGCGCCGGCTTGGGGTCACGCAGGCGCGGGTCCTTGCGCTCGAGGCGCAGCGCGATCGCCGCCTGGCCGTGGAAGTCGCGGCGGGTCAGCAGGCGGCAGAGCTGGCGGAGGCGGTCGGTGTGATCGGGCGTGCGGAGCAGGCGGTCGCCGAACTCCTTGAGCGTGGCCAGGTGCACGGACTCGATGCGTGCGCCGCGCAGCTTGTCGAGGCTGGAGACGGACGACGCGGCGTCGTCGAACGCGACATCGGTCGGTTCGTCGTCGCCGTCGATCTCGCCGAGGCTGCCGATCGTCGCGTCCGGCCCGAGCAGGTCAGACGAGGGCGGCGCTTCTGCGGTCGGTTTCGATTTCTTGCCCGGCTTGCGCGATCGCGGCGTCGGCGTCTCACCGCGGCGCAGGTCGACCCGCCGGGCCTCCTGCAGCATCTCCACCCGCAGTGTGTACTCGCCCATCAGGATCTCGTCACCCACCGTCAGCAGCGCCTCGGGCACCTCGCGGCCGTTCACCTTCGTGCCCGCCCGGCTCATCAGGTCGCGCACCCACCACCGCCCGAAGGGGTCGCGGTAGATCTCCGCGTGCTTGCGTGACACGTGCGCGGACTCGACCCGCACGTCCGCCGTCGTGGCGCGGCCGACGACCACCGGCTGCCGCGTGGGCTCGGCCGTGGTCTCCTCACCGGTATCGCTGACGATGCGCAACCGCATCACCGCGGGCCTGGTCTCTTCCTGCTTTTCGCTCGCCGCTTCGGCCATGTCACACCCGTCACCGCACAGATCGAGAAATGCCGCCGGACCGACCCACGAAGTATCCGCCAAGGCGGGTGAACTGGCAAGCGCGGCTCAGAAGCCTAAGGAATCCGGCACGTGGCACAAATACAGAAGGGGTATAATCTGGAGATGCGTTGCTTTAGCACCACCGTGACAGTTGCCGGGATGTTCATGGTGGCTCTCGGCACACGGGCGCGCGCTACGAGCATCGACTTCGGCCCGCAATCAACCCTGTCGGGCAATAAGCATTTCGCTGTCACGACGCGGGAGATTCGGGGGGCCTACGAACGCAGCGTCACGGTCTACCGCCTTACTGAGCCGTACGACCCGGCACGCGAGATGCGCTTATCCGAGCCAATTTGGAGCTTTGAGTCGAGCGACCTGTTCGCCTGTGTCTCTAACGATGGTGAGTATGTGGCGACCCACGCAGACTTTGAAGTTCCCGCCGACAGCGTTACAACGCATCCCGTTCTTCGATTCTGGAACCGTGACGGCCTGATCAAGAGTTACACCGCCGCGGACCTTTGTCCGAATCCACCGAGTTCCAAGGGCCTCTTCGATCCTCCACCGATTGGCGACTTCCGCGCTTGGGTGTTCAATATCGAACCGCTTGCTGCCAACGACGTCGTCAGAGTGAAGACGTTCTGCGGAGAGAGTATTGATATCCGTTTCAAGGATGGCGCAATCATCAATCGCGAGCCGTTCGCCGTCCCGCCGATTTCTAAAGCTAAGCCGCCTACGCCAGACCCGCTCAAGCCTGTGTCGCCGCCAGTGTACGCGATATATTCCAACATGCCGGACCACCGTCAACCGCCATGGCGAATCATCGGGCTGTTGGGCATCGCCATCTCAACGATAGCGATCCTGATCGTGTTGCGAACGCGTCGTCGCGCAAACGCGAATGCATAAAAAAGCCCACGGGCCGGAACCCGTGGGCCTGGATCGTTGGGGTTGAGCCCGTGGGTTACTTGACGCCGACCTCGTAGCGGGCGAACGCCTTGATGGAGGCGCCCTTCGGCAGGATGTCGCGGACCTGGCTCTTGCCTTCCATGTCCTTGACGTACATCTGCCCGAGCAGCGTGCGCTCGTCGACCCACTTACGCATGCGGCCGCCGGCGATCTTCTCGGCGATCTCGGCGGGCTTGCCGGACTCCTCGGCCTCCTTGACGAAGCCGGCCTTCGCGGCGGCGACCTCGTCGGCGTCCAGGCCCGACTCGTCCACGGCCGAGGGCGTGGGCTGATGCGCGGTGATGTGCTGCGCGATGCCGGAGAGGGTCTCGGCGTCGACGTCGCCCTCGACCAGCACCACGGCGCCGACCTGGCGGTTGTGGTGCAGGTAGTAGCCGGTCTTCTGGTTGCCCTCGGCGGCGAGCTTCAGACCGCGGGCGTACGACGCGTTTTCCTTGCTGGTGATGCGGATGTTGTCGATGACGCCGGTGATGGTGTCGTCGGCGGCGTGCTCACCGGCGGCGCCGGCCAGCACGTGCTTGGCGACGCTGTCGGCGGCGCTGACAAAGCCGTCGCCGCGGGCGACGAAGTCGGTCTCGGTGTCCAGCTCGATGATGGCCACGGCCTTGTCACCGTCGGTCGCCACGGCGAGGGCGCCCTCGACGGCGGCGCGATCGGCGCGCTCATCCATCTTGCCCTTGAGCTCCTCGCGGAGCTTCTCGATCGCGGCGTCCATGTCGCCGTCGGTCTCGGTCAGGGCCTTCTTGCACTCCATCATGCCCAGGCCGGTGCGCTGGCGCAGGGTCATCACGTCCTTGGCGGAAATCGGCATTGCTCAAACTCCTGGTTCGGGTCGGCGACCCACCCGGGGCCGACCGCGTTCATTCGGTCAACGTAACGGTATCAGCGTGTTGTTTGATTGACGTCAGGCGAGCGTTCAGGCCTTCTCGGCGGTCTGCTCGGCCTCGGCGTCGACATCGGCCTCGGCGACCTCGGTCGCTTCGGGCGCCACAGGCGCGGCCGAGGCGGCTTCGGCGAGCGGGGCCGCGGCGTCGTCGCTCGCGGCAGCCTCGCCGGCGGGCGCGTCGGCGCCTTCCTCGTCGGCGCGGAATCGCACGCGGCTCGAACGCTTACGCGGACGCTCCTCGCCAGCGGCGGCGCCGGCCTTGCGCTCCATCGCCGCCTGAGCGCGACCCGTCTTGCCCTCGGTCACCGCCTCACCCAGCTGACGCAGGATGATCTCGATCGCACGCATCGCGTCGTCGTTGCCGGGCACGGGGATGTCGGCCAGGTCCGGATCGGAGTCCGTGTCGATCAGGCAGACCGTCGGGATGCCCAGCTTGCGGGCCTCGGCCAGGGCGTTGAACTCGCGGTGCACGTCGATCACGACCAGCGCGCCCGGCAGCTTGTCCATGCGACGCAGGCCCGACAGGTTGCGGTGGATCTTGCGACGCTCGCGGCCGAGCTGCGACGCCATCTTCTTCGAGTAGTTCTCCCACTCCTCGCTGGCCATCAGCGTGTCCAGCTCGTCGAGGCGCTTCAGTCGCGAACGGATCGTGCGGAAGTTCGTCAGCGTGCCACCGAGCCAGCGCTCGATGACGTAAGGCATCTCGATCTCTTCGCAGATCGCCTCGATCGCCGGGCGGGCCTGGCGCTTCGTGCCGACAAACAGCACGTCCTTGCCGCCGGCCACGACACGCGTGAGGAACTGCTTAGCCAGCAGCAACCCCTTGATCGTCTCGCGGATGTCGATGATGTGGATGCGGTTCTTCTTGCCGAAGATGTACGGCTGCATCTTCGGGTTCCAGTTCGAGGCCTTGTGTCCGTAGTGGACGCCGGCTTCGAGCAGCTGCTTTACCAGTGAATCGGCCATAGTTACGCTCAATCCTTGCTTGTCAGCGACACCGGCGAGGCACGGGGGTCACCCCCGCGGACACATCTCGTCCGCGAGCCATTGCCTGGCACATGGGCGCTTGTGGGTCAAACCAACAACAGTCCCACCTGTCAGCACAACCACTACAACGTGGTCACACCGTCCGGCCCGACCCAGACCGGAATCCCCAAGTATATCAACGGTTGACCCCCGTGCAAACCTCCGCGCGACCACAACTACGCTAATCGCGCTGCGGCGGGACGAAACCGCGCGGCGGCTCCATGCTCTTCGACGCCAGCAGCTTCGGCCAGTCTTCGTCGCAGTACAGCTGCGTGCCCGCGGTGACGCCCAGCGGCAGGATCAGCAGGCCCGCGAACGGGATGTAGAACAGCAGCTGCATCGCGACGCCCAGCCCGAGCATCTCCCAGCGGCGGTGATCGAAGTACGGCTGCTTGTGACGGTTACGCAGGAAGTTCCGCGCCATCGGCACGTCCACGAACCCCAGTCCCGCGAAGTACGCGCCGACGACGAACAGCGGCACGAAGCCCACCACCGGCACCAGCAGCAGCGGCAGCACCAGCAGCGTCCAGAACAGCTGCCGCACCGCGATCTTGATCGCGTCCCACACGCCGTGCACCATCAGGATCGGCGTCAGCTTCAGCGGCAGCTTCGAGCCCTCGCGCCCGTGACAGATCACCTTCTCGACCTTCTCCGAAAGGATGTCGTTCAGCGGCGCGGCGATCACCATGCCCACCGTCGTGAACGTAAAGTAGCACGCGCCGGCGATGACCGGCAGCGCGATCACCCACTTCAGCGTCACCAGCAGCCAGTTGATCACCGTGCTCAGCCACGCGCCGATCCGCCACCAGAAGTCCCACTCGGGCACGCGCAGCTCCACGTCCCAAAGCAGCCAGAATGCGCCGACGACGATCAGCGTGTACACCACCACGCTGGCGATCAGCGGCAACACCGCCCAGCGCTTCACGCCACGCGTGCTCAGCAGCAGGCGCATCGCCATCAGCGGCTGCCAGAACCCGCGCAGGAATCGCGTCATCGGCGAACCGGTCGGCGGCGGCGGTGTCGTGGGGGTCTGGCTCATGGCTTCGTCTCGGCCTCCTGCTTCGTCTTCTTCTTGTCCATGTACAGCTTGAGCAGGTCAACCGCCTTGTCGCCGAACTGGCGCGTCTTCGTCTCGTCGAGGCCGACCTTCCGCGCGAGCATGCCCGACACCCCGTCGGCCACCACGTCCCACAGCCCCGTCGACTCCGGCGACCACGCGTCGCGGAACATCTGCCGGTCCAGCGACACGTCGAAGCTCAGCGGCAGCCGCTTCGCCGACGCGTTCATCAACGCGACGATCGGCGTCGACAGCACCTTCGTCGCCAGCGACGCGTCCTTCGGCGCCTCGGCCTTGATCTCACGCAGCGTCATGTCCCAGCGCATCGCGATGTCCGGCGCGCCCTCCGCCCACGTGCTCGTCACGTCCACGTCCAGCGACGCGTGCCTGATCCACGCCACCGGCCCGCCCATGTAAGGCCCCAGCACCTCCACCGGCAACCCCTCCGCACGCCACTTCGTCACGTTCGTCCCATCCCCGCCGTCCGCCTGCGTGATCGTGAACGGCTGCCCCGCCACGCGCCCCGCCGCCTCGCTGCGCAGCAGCACGTGGTACACCGCGTAGGTGCTGTCGAAGTCGCGTGCGGTCCAGGTGTCGACGCCCAGCGTGTACGTCGCCACGCCGCCGCGCGCCGTGCGGTCGGTCATCTCGATCTCCGCGTCACGCAGCGTCAGCTCGTCGATCAGCAGCCGCTTGTGCCGCTCGGGCGGGGTCTTCGTGACGCGCTCGTACGCGCCGCGCACGCCGCGCAGCTCCACGACGTCGCACGCCATCGACTTGTGCATCAGCGCCGCGATCTTCACGTCGACGTGCACCGCCTCGGCGGTCAGATCGAAGTTGCTCACGTCGTGCCCGCTGCGTGCGGCGCGCACGTTCGTCAGGTCGACCGTGCCCCAGATGAAGCTGCCGGTCGCCGCGTCGTACGTCACGGCGATGCCGGTCTTCCGCTCGGCGCGATCGAGCAGCCACCGCAGCGTCGGCTGATACCACACCGTCTCGACCAGCGCGATCCCGATCGTCGCAAGCACAAACCCGACCCCCGCCGCGATCGCCGCGCGGTGCAGCCAGCGCACGCGACGCTTCGGCGCCGCGGCCGCTTCGGTCGCGCCGGCGGTTGCGGTCGGTTCAGCGGTCGCGGTCTGCGGCGCGCCAACCGCACGCCGCGACAGCACGTGATACGCCGTCTCGCCGAGCAGCGCCAACGCCGTGAACGCCAGCTCCACGGCGAACATCACCGCCACGACCACCAGCGGCACAATCGCCTCGATCAACACCAGCAGCAGCACTTCCATGCAGCGTTCCCCGAGAGGTCATCGGTCACACGCAAGTGTACCCGCAACGCCTTTGCCGGATGATGCAATGACACGCCGGATTCGCGCAGATCCGGGGGCGCCCGATGGTACAATGGCGTCGTCGGACATTTCGGCGAAAGGGGCGGACACGAACGGGGCGTCCGACAAGAAGGGGCGCGCATGCCTGCCGACTTCAAGCTCGATATCGAGGCCCGCGTCGTCTATTCGCGTGCGTGGGGTGTGCTGCACGACGACGACATGAACACGCACATGCAGCGGATCAGGGAACTCGTCGCGTCCGGCGAGATCGACGCCGCGTGGGTGCAGATCCTCGACTTTTCCGCCGTCGAGGAGGTGCGCGTCACGTCGGGGTGCGTCCGTCAACTGGTCGAACTGAACCCCTGGCCCGCCGAATCGCGCCGCGCGGCCATCGCGCCCGACACGCTGATCTTCGGCCTCGTGCGTATGTACGAACTGGCGAGCTGCGAGCGGGGACACAACGTGCGCGCGTTTTCGAATCCGCAGGACGCGTTCGAATGGCTCGGCGTCGACCCACCCGACGCGCCCGACACCGAGTAACGCCCGTTAGCGCGCCACCGCGCCCTCGGGGCGCTTCGCGAGCTTCGACACGTCGGCCGCGCCGTCGCTCGTGCGTGCCTCGGGCTTGACGGGGGCGGACATGTCGAGCATCACGCCGCCGCCCGCGAACAGCACCGTGCGCCCCTTGAGCGTGTAGTTCACCAGCGTCTGCGCCACCTGCGGCACGGGGAACGCCGCGACCGGGTACCCGTCCTTCGCGGTGATCCACGACGTGTCCCAATCGGCCTTGTCATTCAGCTTGTCCTGACCGATCAGCGCCGCGAGCAGCGCCAGGTCGCTGACGTTCTCCAGGTCCGCGAACGCCGGGATCGCGGCGGCGAGCGGCTCGAACAGCTTCGTCGCCTGCGACGTGAACAGCTTCGCCGCGGGACTGACGTTGTCCGGATCGTCCGCCTGCGTGAACGACCGCCGCGTGTTGATCTGCACGGACTGGCCGCGGATCTCGTACGCCGTGCCGTCCGGCGAGACGAGCAGCGGCTGGTCGTACAGCGTCTCGAACCAGAACCGATTGGCGTTGACGTCCGTGCCGCTCTGCATCGACAGGTAGCTGCGCACCGTCGGCACCGGCGAGCGGTCCAGGCCCAGAGCGAGCCGCTTGAGCAGGTAGTCCGCCTCGACGCACACGAACGCGAACCGCGTGTTCGGCTCGACGTTGAGGAACCGCACGTTCTGCTCGCCCGCCGCGTCCTGCATCGCGTCGGCGACCTTGCGCCGCTCGCCCGGGTGCGCCGCGACGATCGCCTCGCTGCGCTTCAGCTCCGTGACGATCGCGTTCATCTTCTCCTGCGTCAGCTCGATCGTGCAGCCGAACGGCTGACCCGCGCCCCCGGAACCGCCCTTCGCGCCCGGGCCCGTCGTGCGCATCGCCGTGACGAGATCGTCGAGCTGCAGCACCGGTCGGCCCGTCGTCTTGCCGGTCACGCGGAAACTCTCGCTCGGCTCGAACGTCTCGCCCGGCCCGGCGATCACCACGTCGCCCGGCTTGCCGTCCGCCGCCGGGTACACGAACACGTATCGCAGCTTCGTCATCCCGCCCAGGTAAAACAGCTCGTCGGGGATCGGCTGACCCGCCTCCGCGGCCTTGCGCGCCTCGGCGAACACACGCGGCAGCGACACGTAGACCAGTTCGCCGTCACGCTTCACCGCCGACGTCGCACGCACCGGCTTGTGCAGCGGGCCGTTGCCCTCCGTCCGCACACGCAGCACGCCGCCCGCATCGATGAACACGCCCTGTGGATCAAACGCCACCGCCCCGCCGCGCCCCGCGCGACCGAGCTGCGCCGACGCCGTGGACACCGCGCCCAGCAGCATCGCCGCCATGCCGACCCACACCAACAGCCCCGTCATCTGCGAACGTATCATCGTCGTCCCGCCTTTCGACTGCGTGATTGTATCCCCGTGTTTCACTGTCAGGTCGATTAGACGAGCGTGATGTGCGCCGGTTCCGGGATCGCAAGAAAAAACTACGTGAGCGTAGTTAACCACAGAGGCGCCGAGACACAGAGGCCGCGCAAAGATCGTTCGTATTTTCGACCACGGATGACACGAAAGTCACGGATAGTTGCGCGCCGCCACGGCACGTCTCACACAAATCCGCGCCATCCGTGTCATCCGTGGTTAAAAACGCCTTGATGTGGCCTCTGAGTCTCTGTGCCTCTGTGGTTCAATCCTCAAGCGTTCAACACCGTCAGCCGCTTCCGCAGCTCCGCCTTCGCGTCCTTCAACTCACCCATCTCCGGCGACTTCTTGTAGTGATCGTCGAGCGGGTAGCAGCCGCTGACAATGCCGTTGCGCGGCGCGGTGGTGCAGTCGCTGAACGTCCGGCAGATCTTCTTGACCTGCAGCTCGTTGCCCGCGAGCACGTCGGCGGGCAGGTCCCAGTAGCTGAGCACCAGCCGGCCGAGGCCGATGATGTCGCACCAGTCCTTGCGGACGATCGCCTGGGCAAGGTGCGGCACGTATTCCTGGAAGTAGGTGTACGCGGTGCCAACGATCGGCAGACCCGGCACGGCGCACTTGATGTCGCGCACGACGTTGATCTGGCGGACGCAGCCGACGAGCGGATCCTCCGGCGGCTGGTACCCATCGCTCGGCGGGAAGTACGCCGGCCGCTGGATGTGCGGGTTGTAGTACGGCGAGCCCGCGCTGAGATTCACCACCGCCACGCCCAACTCGTCGCGCATCAGCTCGAGCAGCTTGATCGGCTCGGTCAGGTCGAGCTCGAGCGGGTTGTCGCGGTTGAGGCCGAAGCCGGGGTACGCCTTGCCGTCGTACTCCTCCGGAATGCCCGGCCCGAGTTTGCCGTCGCCGGTCTGCTCGGGGTCGGGCTTGTACGGTGGGCGATCGAACACGCTGAGGCGCACGCCGATCAGCAGGTCGGGGCATGCGGCGCGGACGCCTTCGCAGATCTCGCGCAGGAAGCGCGTCCGCCCGGCGAAGTCGCCTCCGTACGGGCCGGGCCGATCGTACGCCGAGAGAAACTCGTGGCCGAGGTAGCCGTGGCAGTGCTTGATGTCGACGAACTTGAAGCCAACATCACACGCCATCTTCGCGGAGGTGATGTACGCGTCGATCAGCTCGCGGACCTCGTCGTCGGACCACAGCACGCTGTCATCGTCCGGGGCGATGTTGAACTTCGCGTCGAGCAGCGGGTGGTGATACGCAACGCGCGGCTCGAGCGTGTCCTTGCGGTTCGGCCGACAGAACCGACCCGAGTGCGTCAGCTGCAGGCCGACGAGCAGGTCGTCGGTCGCGCCCGGCCCGAAGCTCTCGGTGTGGGCGTCGAGCAGTTCGTTGAGCAGCGAGCGCATGTCGTCTTCGCAGCCGGGCGTGTAGTAGAGCTGATGGGGATTGGCCCGGCCGTCACGCCGCACGGCGAACGCCTCGCCGCCCCAGATGAGTTTCGCGCCGCTGCGGCCGAAATGCCGCCAGCGGCGGCGGAGGTTGTCGGTGGGTCGGCCGTCGTCGGTCGCGTCCCAGCCCTCCATCGGGTGGATCGCGAAGCGGTTGCCGACGGTGAACCCGCCGATGTCGATCGGCTGGGCGAGCGGCGAGCCCTCCGCGGCGGACAGCGGTGCGTCATCCATCGGCAGATCGAGGCCGAGCTCGGTCATGTAGTCCCGAAACGCGTCGACGGTCTTGAGGTGTCCAATCCGCTTGTACGCCATCGTGTGCTCCTTGGTGAAACGAGTGACGTGTTTCACGCTTGTGATGTGTATATTATTGATATGACGTGTATTGATGGCTTTGCGGATCGGGCAGGATTGGGTTGAAAATCGGGCGGGTGAGGGTTGAGAATCGGGCGGCGCGGGTGACGGGAACCCCCGGGGCAGGCCTGCCCCGGGCTTTAGGAAGGCATGATGGATGGGTGAGTTACGGAGAACGAGCGGGCCGCGGGACGAGCGGGTGCCGGACTGGGGCGTGAGCGTGTTCGAGAGCCATCACGCCGACGACTTTCACATGGCGGACCGGCGGCACGACTTCGCCAAGGCGTTGTACGTGCTGAGCGGTGGCGGGCGTGTGTGGATCGACGGTGAGCCGCACGCGTGCGCGGCGGGCGACGTGGTGATCGTGCCGATCGGGCGGACGAACCGCGTGGAGGACGCGCCGCGCGCCGCGATGTCGCTGTACGCGATGTGCGTTCGGCCGGGCGTATGGGCGACGGCGGACGCGGCGCTGGGCGAGCGGATGCCGTGCGGCACGGTGACGCCGGGCGACTCGGCGGGCGGCCG
Organism: Phycisphaera sp.; assembly: GCA_016125285.1. GTDB lineage: Bacteria > Planctomycetota > Phycisphaerae > Phycisphaerales > Zrk34 > RI-212. The sequence continues at coordinate 61,113 of WGMA01000067.1, read as the reverse complement.
GCTGCGCGACCTGCTGCGGCGGATGCTGTACGTGCAGTCGACCGACACGCCGGGGCGGCGGGCGCACCTCGCGGGACTCGCGCTGCAGACGCTGGCGCTGATCGAGCAACTGGGCGTGCGGGGGGCGAAGAGGCAAGCGACCGGGGCCGCGCGCGACGCAATAACAACAGCAGGCACGCCAACACCGAAGAACGATCCGGATGACGCGATGCGCCGTTACATCGACGAGCTCGAGCACCGGTTTTACGAATCGACGAGCCTCGACGCCGAGGCCGAGCGTCTGGGCATGAGCCGCCGGCGGTTCACCGAGCTGTTCAAGCGTCACGCGGGGGCGACCTGGCTGAACCACGTCAAGGCGCTGCGCCTGCGACATGCGCGTCGCCTGCTCGCGCAGACCCATCGCACCGTCACGTCCATCGCCTTCGAGTGCGGCTACGGCGATCTGTCCACCTTCTACCGCGCGTTCACCGGCGAGCACGGCGAGAGCCCGCTCGACTACCGCAAGCGCGTCGCCGGCCCCTGACCGCCAGCGCCGCCAGGAGCGCCAAGGGCTCAATCATCATTTGCTTGGAAAGGAATCGCTCGATTCCTGCCTTCCGGATTGCCTCATCCATACGCCTTGGCGCTCCCGGCGGAGCTGACGTGTCAGTGCATCAGTTCAGTGCATCAGCTTGCCCGACTGCCCGCGGATCTCGGTACGCAGCGCTTCGACGAGCTTGCCGAACTGCTCGCGGTTGCCTTCGTTCAGCGCCGCCAGTGCTTCGTGAGCGAACAGCACACGCTGCTGGCCTCGCTGCATGTCGGCGGCGTCTTCGATCCACGTCATCTCGGTCGGCATCGGCGTGCGGGTCGAGGTGACGTGTCGCAGCACGCGGTCCATGCCCAGCTCCTCGAACAGCCCGCGCAGGCACGGCGAGACGTCCTGCATCATGACCTCGACGCCGCACGTCTCGGCCGACGCCGCCAGCTCGTGGATCGTGCCCAGGAACGTGCTGTCGAGGTGCACGCAGTCGGCGAACTCGAAGATCAGCCTCACGTCGTCGTCCAGCGCCTCGCGGATGCCGGTCATGCCGACGTCATGGAACCGCGCGGCGTAGGTCCACTGCCCCACGCCCTCCAGCCGCACCATGATCCCGCGTTCCGAACGCCCCGTGGCGATGCGGCATCGCGCCGAGTCCGCCTGCTTCGCCGCGACCGGCTCGGCGGGCGCGACCGGCTCGACGTTGTCCATCCGCGACGGCGCCGACCGCAGCTCCACCAGCAGCAGCGTCACGTCGTCGCCCGACGTGCCGTTGCACGACCCCAGCACGGCGTGCAGCACCTCCATGCCGTCGAGCGACCGGCGCTTCAACGCGTCGGTCACCCGCTCCACCGCCGTCGCGCCGCGCCGATCGTTCACGCCGCTCAACCCGTCGGTGTACATCATCAGCCGATCGTCCGGCTTCAGGTCGACCTGCACCTCGCCGAACCACGCGTCGCTCGACAGCCCCAGCGCCGGACCCGTCGCGCGGACCTCCAACACCTCGCCGTCGCCCGATCGGCGGTGCAGCACCACCGGCGGGTGCCCCGCGGAGGCGACCGTCAGCCGGTGCGTCCGCGTGTCCAGCACGCCGTACGCCGCGGTGACGAACATGCCCGGCCCCTGGCACCGCTCGGCCAGCCAGACGTTGACGTCCGCCATCACCCGCGCCGGCGGCAGCGGCACGCCCGCGTCGGCGTCCCACAGGCGCAGGCGGTTCTTGAACATCATCGCGAGCATCGCCGCCGCCACGCCGTGACCCGTCGCGTCGGCGACGTAGATGCCGACGTAGCGGTCGTCGAGGCGGACGATGTCGTACAGGTCGCCGCCGACGTGGTGCGACGGCCGGTAGATCGCGCAGACCGACACGCCGGCGATGTCCGGCGCGTCGCGCGGCAGCAGCGTGCGATGAATCTCCGCGGCGCGCGAGAAGTCCTCCTGGATCAGGTCCGCCTGGTCGGCCAGCAGACGGTTGACCTGCTCGGTCGACTCCAGCACACCGTTCAGCTCACGCAGGTGGCGCTCCGCGGCGAGCCGCTGCTGCGTCTCGGACCACAGCCGCACCGCGTAGAAGAAGAACAGCACGAACGGGAAGAACATCACCTCGGCGACGTCCTCGACGGGATCGAACGCCGCGGTGACGCCGAGGTGCTCCAGCGCGTTGGCCGTGGTGACGAACGTGTAGAGGGTCACCGCCACGGCCAGGATCCGTCGGGCCGACACGCCGAACCGCTCGGCGGGGATGAACGGGATCGTCGCCATCGCCGCCATCGACGCCAGCGCCGCGAACACGTCCAGCACCGCGACCCAGTCGGCGTGCATCACGTGTCCCCCTGCTGCGGCTCGACCCCAACAGCGAGCCAGCATCCCCAGGCGAGGCTCAGCCCCGTCAGCGCGTAGCACACGTGCTCCAGTGCATTGAACACCGGACCCCAGATCACGTCCTCCAGCACGGTGAACGTCGCCGCGCCCAGCGCGAACACCACCGCCAGCAGCACAACCCGCGCGTAAGGCGCGTCCGTCCGCCGACACATCACCAGCGTGGCGACGCTCAGGGGAACCGCGACAATAAGACAGATGATTTCGCTTTCCTGAAACATGCCTCCACCTCGCCAGGAAAAGCCTTTGATCCATGCTAGCTCCGGGGCCCCGGCGATTCAATAGTTTTGCCGCGACCCCCGCCCGCCGTGGCGTACAATGACGTGTCATGCTCGGCCGAAAGCGACAAAAACCCGAGGACCTCGAGCTGACGCCGCAGCTGCTGGTCGCCGCGTACTGCCAGGGCGTGTTCCCGATGGCGCGGACGCGGCACAGCCGGGGCGTCGAGTGGTTCAGCCCCGACCCGCGCGCCGTGCTGCCGCTCGACGGCTTCCGCTGCTCGACCAACATCCGCAAGAAGCTGCGCAACGGCGCCTTCAACGTCCAGCACGACACCGCCTTCCGCGACGTGATCACCGCCTGTTCCCACCCGCGGCCCGGCCACCCCGACACGTGGATCAACGACGACATCGTCGAGGCCTTTACGCAGCTGCACCACCTCGGCCTCGCCCACTCCGTCGAGGCGTGGAAGGACGGCGAGCTCGTCGGCGGGCTCTACGGCATCGCCCTCGGCGGCGCGTTCTTCGGCGAGTCCATGTTCCACCGACCCGAACTCGGCGGCACCGACGCCTCGAAGGTCTGCCTCGCCCACCTCGTCGACCACCTCAACGACCGCGGCTTCACGCTGCTCGACGCCCAGATCAACAGCCCCCACATGTCGCAGTTCGGCACCGTCGACATCCGCCGCAAGGATTACCTCCGCCGACTCGAAGAGGCCCTGCAGATCGACGCGACGTGGTGAAGCCCGAACTGAACCACAGAGGCACAGAGACACAGAGGCTGCTTCTCCGTGCCCCTGTGGTTCAACCTCCCCGCCGATTTGCTATCCCGCTCGCCGCTGCGGTACGATTCCCGCCCCATGGAAGCAGGAATCGTCGGATTACCGAACGTCGGCAAGAGCACGCTGTTCAACGCGCTGACCGCCGCGGGCATCGAGGCCAAGAACTACCCGTTCTGCACCATCGAGCCCAACGTCGGCGTCGTCACCGTCCCCGACAGCCGGCTGCAGACCATCAACGAGCACATCAAGACCGAGCAGATCCTCCCCGCCGTGCTCCGCCTCGTCGACATCGCCGGCCTCGTCAAGGGCGCCAGTGAGGGTGAAGGCCTCGGCAACAAGTTCCTGACCCACATCCGCCAGGTCGACGCCATCGCCCACGTCGTCCGATGCTTTGAGGACAGCGACGTGATCCACGTCGACGGCTCGGTCGATCCCCTCCGCGACATCGACATCATCGAGACCGAGCTCATGCTCGCCGATCTGCAGGTCGTCGAGTCCGCTATCGACAAGGCCCGCCGCAACGCCCGCACCGGCGACAAGGACGCCAAGGCCCGCGTCGCCCTGCTCGAACGCTGCCTCGAGGTCCTCTCCGCCGGCAGGCCCATCCGATCCCTCGAGTTCAACCCCGACGAGGCCAAGGCCCTCAAGTCGCTCGGCTTCATCACCGCCAAACGCGTCCTCTACGTCGCCAACGTCGACGAGGACGCGATGATCCAGGACAACGCCCACGTCGCCGCGGTCCGCAAATACGCCGAGGAAAACGGCGGCGAGGTCGTCAAGGTCTGCGCCAAGATCGAATCCGAGCTCGCCGAGCTCGACGACGCCGACAAGGCCGAAATGCTCGAGTCGCTCGGCATGACCGAACCCGCCCTCGCCACCGTCGCCCGAGGCGTCTACAAGCTGCTGGGCCTCCAGAGCTACTTCACCGCCGGCCCGAAAGAGATCCGGGCCTGGACGATCCCCATCGGCGCCACCGCCCCGCAGGCCGCCGGCGTCATCCACACCGATTTCGAGCGCGGCTTCATCCGCGCCGAGGTCTACAACGTCGCCGACCTCGAGCAGTACAAGACCGAGGCCGCGATCAAGTCCGCCGGGAAGATGCGATCCGAGGGCAAGACCTACGTCATGGCCGACGGAGACGTGTGTCACTTCCTGTTCAACGTGTGAATCTAAAGCGGCGACGGGAACCGCCGATGTTGTCAAGACGTATTAACGTCGCGGCGACCTGTCGCGTGTAACTCTTTGCGTTTGACTGCGCGCAATTGTCACGGATAATGAACACACAGGTCGCACGGAAGCATGTCCTGGAGGTACGTAGAAAATGACCACACCCGTGAAGACACAACGCGTCGCGGATTCCGGCCGCAGGTACTTCACGCTCGCCGAAGCCGAGCGCGCGCTGCCGTACGTCTCCCGCGTGGTTCAAGACATCGTCGCCACCTACCGCAAAGCCATGGCGCAGCAGCAGCGGATGGAAAAACCGACGCAGGCCGAAGAGGAAGACTTCGCCGCCGAGGAACGCATCCGCCGCGAGTACGACGCCCTCGTCCGCACCCTCAACGCCTACGTCGACGAGCTGTCCGCCGTCGGCGTCGAGCTCAAGGACTACGACCAGGGCCTGATCGATTTCCCCGCCCAGCACGACGGCCGCGAGGTCTACCTCTGCTGGAAGGCCGGCGAAGACAAGATCGCCCACTGGCACGAAACCGACGCCGGCTTCGGCGGCCGAAAAGACATCGCCCTGCTCAAGAAGCAGACCCAGGCCACCGGCTGATCACCGCGAACATGAATGACTCACGAAAACCGCGACAATCGTCGCGGTTTTTTCTTTCCCCTCTCCCACCGGGAGAGGGTTAGGGTGAGGGATCACGCCGGTCACACGGCAAACCGCGCGGGTGCCACTGGCGGCTCGCCCGCCAGTGCATGGACACATGCAGTTCACTGGCGGACAAGCCGCCAGTGCCACCCATCACTTCTTCAACGCCTTCCGCTGCGCCCCAATCAGCTTCTTGATCCCCTTACCCGCCAGGTCCAGCAGCGTGTCCAACTCACCGCGTGTGAACGTGCCCGCCTCGCCGGTGCCCTGCACCTCGACGAACTGGCCCTTGTGGTTCATCACCACGTTCATATCGACCTCCGCGCGGACGTCGAGCGCGTAGTCGAGGTCGAGGTGCGCCTGGCCGTCGATGACGCCGACCGACACCGCGGCGATCGGGCCGTGGATCGGGTTCGTGTTGATCAGCCCGCCCGCCCGGGCGTGGGCGATCGCGTCGGCCAGCGCGACGAACGCGCCGGTGATCGCCGCCGTGCGCGTCCCGCCGTCCGCCTTGATCACGTCGCAGTCGCACGTGATCATCAGCCCCGGCATCTTGTCCAGGTCCACCGCCGCCCGCAGCGACCGCGCGATCAGCCGCTGGATCTCCGTCCCGCGCGAGTCCGGCCCCCGCTTCTTCCGGTCCGTCGTCGACCCCGGCATCATGTTGTACTCCGCCGTCACCCACCCCCGCGCCGGCTGCCCCGTCTCCTTGTCGAGCAGCCACTTCGGCGTGTCGCTCGAGATCGACGCCGTGCACAACACACGCGTCTCCCCCATCGCGATCATCACCGACCCCGCCGCGTTCGTAGGAAACCCGCGCTCGATGCTCAACGGGCGAAGCTGATCCGGACGACGACTACGCTGCTTTTTTGATTTTGCCATAGCGAGGGAGTGTGGGACGAACCGCCTGAAGATGCAAGCGCCGCCGTCGCATTACCCCAATGCCCCGATCGCCGGTCAACCGCTGACGGTGGTTAAGTGAGTTCTTCACGCCAATAGTAATGAACTGGCTGCGCGTCGATCGCATCGAAATACTCACGACCGGTTTGCGGCATGCCCGAGGGATCTTGGCACTCATCCAACCGGAGCAGACGCCAACCTTGGTCACGGATATACGCCTCGTGCTTGGTGAGCGAAAGTGGAAGTTGCTTCACGATGCGCTGTTGCCACTCAAATAGCGACTCGCCATTAGCACCGCCTCGCATCATGGGGAAGCGGAGTTGCACGTCGTCGTCCTCCCAGTTGCAGATCGGACAAAGGTCGTAGCTGCCTGGCAGTTGTGCGAAGACCAGAAATCCACATGCAGGACAAGGGTGCATAGTCGCCTAAAATAAATTGGCTCAATTGCAGTCCGCCCGCGGGAGCAGGCGTTCAAGCGGCCGCTTCATTTTCCATCGCGAGCGTCGCCGGTCAGCTGCGGCCGTTGGTTATCGTGCTACTCGGTTGGCGGACCGAAATCGTGGACCTCCACGAAAGGGCCGGTTCCATTCTCGCGTTCGAACGCGGAGCCAACAGGCGCGTCGAGAAGGGGAATAATCTCGGAGTCGTAGTTTGCGATCGTGTTCACATCGTACACCGCGTGATTGTCCGGATCATTCATGTAGTCATCCGACTCGTAGCCAGACATGAAACGCCAGCCACTATCGACGTCTCGATCCGTTGCTTCACGATACATGAACGCAACCTTACGTCCGTCGCAGGTGATCATGTCAGTCGCGATGCATCCACCGTACCCGGTCGCGAGGGGGCGAATCTGCTCAGCACGAAGACTAAACGGTTTCTTTGTCGGGTCGCCCATAGCGGGATACCTCTGATTCACTTGCGCCGCCATCCGGGTGACGTGGCCGGAAGGTTTGGGAGGCGACGAGAACAGGCTCATTGTAGTAGCTTGATTGTTCGAGTCGAGTGCGTCGGGATGCGTTCATATGATCCTTGCACCTTGCTTCGCTCCGCAGGGGCTCGCCGCCCCTGCGCGACCCCGCTCGGGCTTGGCGCATCGGGCGCGGCGTGGAGCGTCCGCCGTGTTCGATCGCGTGCGCGAGCTCAAGCCCGCAACGCGGGCGCCCGCCAATAGCCCCGGGCGCGAGCCCCGGGTTGTGACGCGTAATCAACGGGAGCCCCGAAGGGGCGACAGACTCGCGCGCGTAGGCGAGTCTCTCCGAGACTCGCACCGCGTCTCGGAGAGACTCGCCTACACGCCACGCGATCACCTCTGCCGCCCTTCCGGGGCTCGACGATCGGAGCGCGCGGCGGTGTGCGCGGGCGGCGCAGGCGCGACCTCCATTCCAGGGCTTGCGCCCTTCGCTATTCTCTTCCGCCGCTCCGCGGCTCGGACCAACCTCGCGCCAACGATCTAAGCGGGGTCGCGCAGGGGTGCAACCCCTGCGGATCGAAATCACCACCACCACCAACAACAACAACAACAACAACAACAACAACAACAACGCCCCGCACGCCGAAACCCGCACCCCGCCGCCGACATTGATGTTCGGTTTTTGATTGGACTTCCGCCCGCCCATCGGATACAATGACCTGCGTAACAATCCGCCCGTATTCCACGGGGGTGTCGAGGTCGCACGCAGCGCGTCGCGGCCGCTGTCTGAGTGCGCGGAGGTGGGTTTTGGGGAGGAAGAGCAGCACAAATCGGGGCGAAACGATCGGCAGACAGGCGATCGGTGACCTACCCCCCCCCCCCCGAAAATCGCACGGCGTGGGCGGCGGCCGCATCCCCGCCCGGCTCGCGGCGCTCGCAGGACCGGGCTTGCGAGGGACCGGACCTGCGCACGGAGCACTGTCCCCGTCTCCAAAATGGAAAATGGCCAATGGAAAACGGAAAATGACCACCCCTCCCCCCCAGCGCACGAGCCGGCGCGAACAGGCCCGGTCGCGCGGCCGTATGAAAGACCGGGCGGAGCGGAGAAAGATGAATCGGGGCGGCCTGCCTTGGCGGTCGATTGGGGGGCTGGTCGGGGTATGAACCCCCATCATTTTTCGCAAATAGGGTTGACTGGCGGGCGTTGGGGACTATCCTTATCGCCTTCACCCTTTTCGCGCGGGTGCAAAAGGCAAAGCCATCGCGTCGGACGTGCCGATAAAGGCGAACGGACGCGTATAATCCCGCAGCGAGGAGAGAGAGAAGCTCGGATTGCCGGAGGAGCGTGTCGTCTTGAACACCGCCTTGCCTGATTAAGCATTCCCTCCCGAACGGCCTGCCCGTCGGCGTGGGATGACGGAGCAGGTCGACACGACCAAAGCCAAACCCGCAGCAATGCTCCATCGCCCCACCCGGACCGGTAAGACCCGGACGGATCGTTTTTCGTGCAACCCATACCGTTGAGTAGCCATCATGAGCACCGCCGAAACAGCCCCGACGCCTGAAACCAACCGCGACGAACGTCTGCATCACACCCGCAACTTCGGGATCGCCGCGCACATCGACGCCGGCAAGACCACCGTCACCGAGCGGATCCTGTTCTACACGGGCAAGATCTACAAGATGGGCGAGGTGCACCACGGCACGGCGACGATGGACTTCCTCGAGGACGAGCAGAACCGCGGCATCACGATCCAGTCCGCCGCGACGACGTGCCTCTGGGAGCGCAACGAGAAGCCGTACACGCTGAACCTGATCGACACGCCCGGGCACGTCGACTTCACGATCGAGGTCGAGCGGTCGCTGCGCGTGCTCGACGGCGCGGTCGCGGTGTTCGACGGCAAGGAAGGCGTCGAGGCGCAGTCCGAGACCGTCTGGCGTCAGGCCGAGAAGTACCACGTGCCCCGCATCTGCTTCATCAACAAGATGGACAAGCTCGGCGCGGACTTCAACTTCAGCTTCAAGACCATCGGCGAGCGCCTCGGCGCCAACGCGATCGCGGTGCAGATCCCGATCGGCCAGGCCAACACGTTCGAGGGCATCGTCGACCTGATCGAGATGAAGGCCTACAAGTTCGACGCCTCGGAGATGGGCTCGAAGGTCGAGGAGATCCCGATCCCCGACGACCTGAAGGACGAGGCCGACATGTGGCGTCACGAGCTGGTCGAGAAGGCCGCGGAGCTCGACGAGGCGTTGACCGAGAAGTTCATCATGGAGGAGGAGATCTCCGCCGATGAGCTGCGTGCGGCGCTGCGTAAGGGCACGATCGCCATCAAGTGCCACCCGGTGTTCTGCGGGTCGGCGTTGCGTTACATCGGCGTGCAGCGTCTGCTGGACGGCGTGATCGACTACCTGCCGGCGCCGACCGAGGTGCCCGAGGTGCAGGGCGTCAACCCCAAGGACGCCGAAGAGAAGGTCACCCGTCCGCACGACCCCAACGCGCCGTTCTCCGGCCTGGTGTTCAAGGTCGTGTCCGACTCGCACGGCGACCTGACCTACACCCGCATCTACTCCGGCACGCTCGACAAGGGCAGCCGCGTGATCAACCCCGTCAACGGCAAGAAGGAAAACGTCAGCCGCATCTACCAGATGCACGCCAAGAACCGCATCGCGATGGACAAGGCCCAGGCGGGCGACATCGTGGCGCTGATCGGCCTCAAGAGCTCGGTGACCGGCGACACGCTGTGCGACCCCGACGCCCCGATCGTGCTCGAGCGCATGGAGTTCCCCGACCCGGTGATCTCGATGTCGATCGAGCCGCAGTCCGGCGGCGACTCCGACAAGCTGTCCGACGCCCTGATGGTCATCAACCGTGAGGACCCGTCGTTCTACTTCCACGTCGACAAGGAAACCGGCGAGACCATCATCGCGGGCATGGGCGAGCTCCACCTCGACATCGTCGTGACGAAGATCTCGCGTGACATGAAGGTCCCCGTGAACGTCGGCAAGCCCCGCGTGTCGTACCGCGAGACGGTCGTCGGCACCGCCGAGGCCCGCGGCGTGCACAAGAAGCAGTCCGGTGGTCGCGGCCAGTTCGGTGACGTCAAGCTCACCATCGAGCCGTTCACCGAGGAGCAGGCGAAGGAAGACGGCCTGAAGTTCACCGACCAGATCGCCTTCGAGTCGAAGATCGTCGGCGGCGCCGTGCCGAAGGAGTACATCCCGTCGGTCGAGAAGGGTGTCCGCGAGACGGCCAAGAGCGGCGTGCTCGCCGGTTATCCGATGGTCGGCGTGAAGGTCTGCCTGATCGACGGTTCGTACCACGAGGTCGACTCGTCGCAGGCGGCGTTCGAGACCGCCGGCTCGATCGGCTTCAAGGAAGTGGTCAAGAAGGCCAAGCCCGTGCTGCTCGAGCCGATCATGAAGGTCGTGGTCACCACGCCCGAGGAGTTCCTCGGCAACGTGACCGGCGACATCAACTCCCGCCGCGGCATGGTCGTGTCGCAGGAGAAGCGGTCGAACACCATCATCATCGAGGCCGAGTGCCCGCTGAGCGAGATGTTCGGCTACGCGACGCAGCTGCGCGGCATGAGCCAGGGCCGGGCCAACTATTCGATGGAGCCCGAGACCTACCGCCAGGTGCCGAACAACGTCGCCGAGCAGATCATCGGCAACAAGGCCACGAAGTAACACACGCTCGCCCCACCGGGCGACAACCTCACCCATAACAAAGACCCCGTCGCACCGCGCGACGGGGTCTTTGCGTTCGGAGTAGCCGCCACGACACGGCCACATGCAGTCGTTGTTACGCGTCGGTCAGAACTCCCAGCCGAGCACGACGAACATGTCGATCAGCGACGAGTCGTGCGTCAGGCCGAACAGCGGCGCGACGTCGATGTGCATCTGCGGCACGGGCGACCACTGGAAGCTCGGGCCGAGGCGCAGGTTTTCGCCCCAGTCACTGCGATTGTCTTTCTCGTTGGCGATCTCGAACTTGCCCTCGAGGCCGATCGCGATCTCGTCGCTGAGGCTGTAGCTGATGCCGTTGGTCAGCTCGAAGACGGTCTCTTCGGCGTCGGCGAGTTCCTGCTCCCAGACGAGGTTCACGCCCCAGTGCCAGCGCGGCGCGATCTCGCCGCCGAACAGGCCCTTCATCTCCAGCACGTCGGCGCGGTCTTCCTGGAACTTGTACTCGATGTAGAACGTCGGGTTGCCCGGCAGCTCGCCCCAGTCGGCCAGCGCGTAGCGCAGCTCGATGGACTGATCGAAGTAGAGTTCGTCGCCGCCGTCCTCGTGATTCTCGATCATGTAGACGTCGAGCTGGAGACGGTGGCCGAGGCCGAGCTCGAGCTCCTGGCGGTGCTCGAACTTCTTGTGGCCGTCACGGTCGGATTTGAGTCGCAGCCAGTACTCGGCCTCGACTTCACCTTCGGGCCGGACGTACACGCGCGTGGTGGGGAAGCGGCGGTGCGCGGTCCAGCGCGGTTGGCCGTAGCTGCCGATGCGCTCTTCCTGCTTGAGCTGACCGGGACCGGCCTCGCTGCCGTGCACGACGGTCGGGGGCAGTTGCCACGTCTTGGCCGGGAACGTCGCCTGCGAGGCGCCCGGCGTGCCGTCGTCGCCCTCGGCGCCGGTCGATCCGCCGGCGTTGGCGTTGGCTTCGGTCATCGCGACGAGTTCACTGAGCACGCCGGCGTTCAGGTCGATCCGCTCGTCCGACGCGGCCGAAGCCGTGGAACACGCGGACCCCGCCGCGACCATCACCAACACGCCCGACAACACCGCGGGCCAACCCTGCTGAATCTTTCGTTGCATCTGCCATCCTTTCATGAACGGGAATGTCCGGCCGACGCAGCACCACCTCGTCTGCGCCAGGCCGGACATCTTTTACCACCCGCTCATGCCCGATGAGCAAATGCTGCACGCGCGTGGAAATGCCGTCATTTCACGCGGAAGGTCCACTCGCCGAACTCGTCGCGGAAGAAGATCGACTTGACGGTCTTGGCCTCGGTGCGCGACACGCCGTCGGAGAACTCGACGGTCTGGTCGGCGGTGGCGAGCACGGGGTAGACGATCGTGTCGGTGTTCGCCGGGACGCCGTCGGTGCGGTACTCGCCCTTGCGCGCCGCGCCGTACTGGACCTTCTTGAAGTGGAACGTGTTCTTCACGCCGGTCTGCGCCCAGAACGCCTCGAACGCGGCGGTGATGTCGGCGATCTTCGGCGCGTTGGCGTCCTTGTGCGGATCGACGACCTCGTCGGGGCCGGCGTTGCCTTTGGCCGCGGGCGCGTCCTTCGGGGCGTCGGCGGGCTTGTCCTTCGGCGCGTCTTTCGGCGCGTCCTTGGGGGCGTCCTTCGGCGCGTCCTTGGGGGCGTCGACGAGGTTCGCACCGCCGGCGGGCGCCGCGCCGCCCGCCGGCGCGTCACCGTTGGGCGCCGGCGCATCGCCGTTCGGGGCGGGTGCGTCGGCGTTGGGCGCGGGGGCTTCTTCTTCGACGAGCACGACGCCGGCCTTCTCGGCGTCGAAGCCCTTGGGGAAGCGCGTCTTCTTGTCGTACTTGGCGCCGGTCCAGCGGATGCTGTCGCCGGCGTAGTCCTTGGCGTTGAGCAGGTAAGCGCCGCGCAGGTCGGCGTCGCGCAGGTCGGCGTTGGTCAGGTCGCTGATGCCCTTCGCCTTGCGGAGGTTCGCGCCGCGCAGGTTGACCTTCTGCAGGCTGGTGCCCTTCAGGTCGAGGCCCTCGAGGTTCGCGCCCGAGAGGTTGGCGGTCTGGATCGACACGTTGAGTAGGGTGTCGCGCAGGTCCGCGCCGCTGAGGTCGGCGCCGGTGAGGTTGGTGATCTGCAGCGACGCGCCGCGCAGGTTGGCGTTCTTGAGGTTCACGTCGCGCAGGTCGGACTTGTCGAGGTTGGCGTCCGAGAGGTTCGCGCCCTCGTAGTCCTCGGTGCGCAGGTCGCGGTTGCTCAGGTGCTTGCCGTGCAGGTCCTGCTGGGCGTGGGCGACGGAAGCCGCGGCCGCGCAGGTGAGCAGCACGGCGATGATACGGAGTGGTTTCATGTTGATTCCTCGGTGTTTGCAGTCTGATGATGGTTGATCCGCCGGCGTCAGTTGCCGCCGCCGGCCGCGACGATGTTGCCGCCACCGGCCGCGACGATTCCCGCGCCGTCGTTGGCGACGACCCACGCACCGGGGTGCGCCACGACGTTGCCGCCACCGGCCGCGACGATGTTGCCGCCGCCCGCCGCGACGATATTGCCGCCCGACACCCGGACGAGCTGCCCGCCCTGACCGGGGTTGACCTGCAGCAAGCGTCCCTTGTCGTCCCAGGCGATGCCCTTCGCCTTCGCGGCGGCGAGGAGCTTGCCGGCGTTCTGCACCTTCCAGACACGCAGCGAGGTGACGATCTCGAGATACGTCGTGCCGTTGGCGGTTTCCTTTCGGCGCGCCGCGTACTCGTCGGTCTGCGGCTCGCGTTTCATCTCGTAAAGGAACGCCTGACGGATGACCGCGTCGCCGACCGAGGGGTTGGCGCGGATGTACTGGCGATGCAGGTTCGTCAGCGCCTCGGCCGAGCCGTAGTCGGCGCGGGTCTGCCAGTACTTCAGCTCGTCGGTCGTCGCGGCGCGGCCGAAGGCGTTCGTGTAGGCCTCGACGATCCAGCCGGTGCGCGTGAAGTGCCAGCTATTGATGTCGTTGATCAGTTGCGCCTGGGGGCGCGCCCGCTGCGACAGCTGCGTCTTCCAATAGGCGACCAGCGCCTGGCTGGGCGGGTAGGTCAGGTGATCGCGTCGCGGCAGGCGGTTATAGGCGTTGATGATCGCCTCCTGCTGCAGTTCCGCGCTGGTCTTGAGTCCGATCATGTGCAGGTTGGTCAGGTCCTGCGCGGTCTTCCAGTCCTGCCGGCTCTTCCAGTAGGCGACCTCGCCGCCGTTGGGATCGCGTTTGGGGTCGCGTCCGAACGCGTCACGGTAGGACTGCACGATCGCCGATTCGCGCGCATCCTGCGCCCGCGCCCGCGGCGCCAGGGTTGTCAGTGCGCACAACAACAACACCACCACACACACGTGCCGTTTCATCGTCGCCTCTTTCTGTTGCTGGGTATTCCCCACTCATCCGTGCGGACGAGGTACCCGTGCCCACCGTCGTCATACGCTGAACGTCGGCCAGCACGAACGTCTGCTCGGCGGCACAGACCCGCCGACTTTCTCCCGTGTCACTCGCACCACCACAAAGACGCCGAGATTGTACCCGGCGGGCCGCTCGCCCCACAAGGCCTTGTGAACCGCCCCCGTTCGCGGTTAAGGTCACCGCATAAAGAGTCGCGGGTTTAAGTACCCGATGTCGAGACAGGTATAGACGTCGGGGCGACAGGGGCGCAGAATGAGCGCGGCCGACGCGGTTCGGGCGTGACGGCGGAGTGGTAGTGCGATGCTGATGATGACATGGCCCATGGCGCGGTTCGGCAGCCGGTTCGGCCTGCTGTTCGAGCCCGGCAAGCGGCGGGTGATGCATTCGACGCTCGGGCGTTTTCTCGACGCCCCGCTCGATCTGGCTGTCGGACTGGTCGAGCCCGACGGCACGCGGCGCGTGCTGCCCTTCACCGCCGACCCGTCGATGACCGACCTCTACGGCGTCGAGCAGTTCGAACGCATCAACTCCATGACGTTCCGCGGCTACAGCGAGCAGCACGGCCTGCGGTTCGAGATGAACATCCACAGCCCGTTCTACCCGCAGAACGAGAAGCTCTGCGTGATGCCGGCGATGTACGTCGAGCTGCGCGTGACCGCCGCCCCGCGCGTGCGTCTGCGCCGCTTCACCAACCCGCCGGAGTTCGTCGACCTGTTCATCCGCCTCAAGCGCGGGGACACGGTGATCGAGGCCCGGCCGGACGAGCTGTCGCTGCGGTACGACGTGGAGCTGTGCCCGCGGTACAAGCCGGCGTGCAGCGACAACGGCACGATCGCGGTCAGCGCCAGGAAGTCGCGTACGGGCGCGAAGGCCGCGGCGACGGGCGCCGGGGCGGGTGTGCGTGACGAACCGAGCATCGGCACGGCGCGGGCGACGGAGCGGTTGCGCAGCCTCAACGAGGGCGCCGAGCCGTTCACCGACGCCGACGGCGCCGCGGGGCTGACGCTGCGGATGCCGGTGACGGACGAGGGCAGCGGCGTGAAGTGGCGTCTGGTGTGGGCGGCGCACACGTCGGACGCGGTGATGGACGTGCGCGGCACACCGGCGCGGTTCCGCTACACGCGTCACTGGGACTCGGCCGAGGAGGTGCTCGCGCACGCCGAGGCCAACCGCGACGAATACCTCGCGTTGTCGCGTCGGTTCGAGAAGCTCCTGCAGCAGGCGCCGCTGAGCAAGTCGCAGGCGCACCTGCTAACGATGGCGTTCCAGAGCTTTTTGGCGAACACGTTCTGGTGCGAGGTGGGCGGCGGGCCCGGCGGTGAGCCGCGCGAGTGGTTCAGCGTCGCCGAGGGTTCGAGCATGTACCACTCGACGGTCGACGTCGAGTACAACGTGTCGCTGTTCTACCTGACGCTCTGGCCGCGCCTGCTCGCGGTGGAGCTCGACGAGTGGGCGCACGCGAGCCACTCGACGGAGCACAAGGAGTCGGGCGGTCTGATCCTCAATCACGACACGGGGCGCGGGCTGCGGATCAACGGCCGCAAGCCCGACTACTCGATGCCCGTCGAGGAGAACGCCAACTACCTGCTGCTGATGCAGGCGTACGCGCACTGGACCGGCGACACGAAGCCGCTGACGAAGCACGCGGCGTTCCTGCGCCGCCTGGCGATGTACCTGCTGTGGTCGGACGGCGACCGCGACGGGTTCAGCGACCACGGCACGTCGAACACGCTCGACGGGTCCGACGCGGTAAGGCTGGCGCGGAAGCAGACGTACCTGGCGATCAAGCGCGTCGCGGCGCTGGACGCCGCGGCCGACCTGCTGAGCCGCGCCGGCGACCGCGAGACCGCGGACCTGTGCCGCAACGCCTCGGCGGAGTCGGTGCCGCTGATCGAGCACGCGGCGTGGATCGAGGATCACTACGTCGTGTCCGTCGACCGCGATACGCGCGGCCTGATCGACTCGTGGACCGGCAAGGCGATGCCCACACAGGAACTCGTCGGCTGGGACGACTACTCGATCTACACCTCGAACGGGCTGCTGCTGCCGCAGCTGATCGCCCAGCCCATCGCCTTCGACCAGAACCGCCTGACCGTCGACATGGTCAACAGCCAGCGCGAGGCGTTGTGCCCCTACGGCTGCGGGCACACGTCGGGCGACTCGACCAACATCTGGATCTCGTCGAACCTCTGGCGTGACTTCACCGGGCGCTACCTCGACGTGGAGCTGATGGTGCTGGACCCGAACTACTGGGACCTGCTGGTGTACGCGAACACGGGGTCGAACAGCTTCGGGTACATCGACACGTATATCGGCAACGAGCTGGCGTTCTACCCGCGGGGGGCGACGGCGCTGGGGTACTACCTGGCCGGGCCGCGGCTGCAGATCGACCGGCTGGACGGCGAGTACTTCGCGGTCAAGCCGGACCGGCACGGCTCGCAGCGTTGGCCGCTGCTGCCGCTGGCGGACTGGGACGCGGGCAAGATCCCGGTGTGCGTGGTCGAGGCGGACGGATCGGTGCAGATCGAGGGCGAGATCAACCCGGTGAAGGTGCACGGCCACGCCCCGGTGGCGGACGACACGATCGGCTGACGCGACGAATGTGGCCCGTCGCAGTGCACTTCCAGAATCCTTTGTGTAGAATCTCCAAGGCTAACCTTCTGCTAGGAGAACCCATGCGCTACTTCCCGATGAATCGCAACGAGTGGAGCCTGCTGCTGGCGTGCGTGCTGATGTGCACGCTGGGATTCGGCTGTGCGTCGAAGTCGATGAAGCTGAGCTCGATTCAGCCCAAGCCCGGCCCGGCGCCGACCGCCGAGACGTATCCCGGCACGCCGAACGTCGTCGCCGACGGCAACGGCAAGTGGGTGCCCGTGCCCGGCTACCGCTGGGTCGACGCCAACGACGAGAACCTCGGCGTGCAGGCCGTGCCGGGTGACCGGCTGCCCGACAACCCCAACGTGCTGTCGACCGAAGACGGCCAGTGGGTGCCGGCGCTGGGCTACCGCTGGGTCTCCGACGACCCGAGTTCGCTGCAGGTCGAGATGATCCCGAACGTCGTGGCGACGGCGGACGGTCAGCTGCGTCCGGCGGTCGGCTACATGTGGGCGTCCGACGAGTCGGCCGGCGAGGGCGACTACACCGTCCAGCGCGACCCGCGTTACACCGTCAACGCCGAGGGCGCACTCGCTCCGGCGCCCGGCTACCGCTGGGTGTCGCCCGACCCGACCGACCTGAGCGTCGAGGCGATCCCGAACGTGCTGATCACCGACAGCGGCCAGCTCGTGCCCGCGCAGGGTTACCGCTGGATCTCCGACGCCCCGGCGGACCTGAACGTGATCCCGACCCAGTAAGCGCACGCGGCGCGACAACACGCCAATACAAGACGCCGGTCGACACGCGTGTCGGCCGGCGTTTTTCTTGCGCGGTGGTGAGCGGCGTGAAGGCGGCACGCGGCACGGCTCTCGCGGAGCACGGGGCGACGCGCGACCGATCGACGCGGCGGGCCGAGCGCGTGGCGCGACGTGCCGGATCACCGCTGCGGTGTCAGCAGGTGCGACGCGCGGTCACGGCGTCACGGGCGGTTCATGTGGTAGAAGTGGCAGGTGACGCAGTTGTTGGGCGCCTTGTCGGGGGCGTGACACGCGGCGCAGGTTTCGCTGCGGTGAGCGACGAAGCCGTGCTGCACGCTGGCGGGGGCCGCGTCCTTGCCGGCGATCTCGTGGCAGTGCCGGCAGTTGTCCGGCTCGGTGAGGATCGACATGTGCGGCGAGTGGTTGAACTTGCCGAAGCCGGTGGTCAGCGGGTAGCGGCCGACGACGGTCCAGTTGATGCGGTAGCCGGCGCCGACCTTATCGAGCGTGTGGCAGCGGACGCACGAGGCGTAGAGCGCCCCGCCGAAGTCCTTCGACGCCAGGTCCTGGAACGCGATCGTGCGGACGCGCGCGAGGAACTCGGCGTCGTTCTTCGACGGCGGGATCTCGGCCTTGGGGTCGCTGGGCAGCGAGGTCGGATCGGCGTGGGCGGCGAGCAGGTCGAGCAGGTTGTGCAGCAGCGGGTCGGCGTGCGCGGTCGGGCCGTAGTTCACCGACACGTCGGCGGGGTCGACGTACCAGCCGGCGGGCAGATCGGCCGGGTCCCACTTCGGCTCTTCGGGCTTCTCGTCGAGGTCGACCTTCTTGCCGTCGGCGTCGGCGGCGACCTGCTTGAGCCAGGTGGTCTGCCACGCGGTCAGCGGGAACTGCATGGTGGCCAGCTGCTCGGCGAGCTTGACGACGCGGGGGTCGTCGGGCTTGGTGTCGAGCGCGATGGCCAGCCGCTCGGCGATGCGGGTGGGCGCCTCGGAGGGGTCGGTCAGGTCGAGCACGAGCCGCTTCATCGCCGCGGCGAGCTGCGTCGCGAGCTTCGGATCCTTCGGCAGCCAGTCCAGCGGCACACCGGCCGCGTCGAGGTCTTCGGTGAACGCCTTGAACGCCGGGCGGGCCTTCTCGTCGCCGGCCAGCAGCAGGCGGACCAGCGGCTTGATCCGCTCGCCGACCGCCGTGTCCTTCGGCCAGTACACGCCCTCGGCGACCTCCATCTCGGGCAGCTGGAACACGATCATCGAGTTCTTCTTGATCTCGTCGCCGTGATGGTCGTCGCGGCCCTGGTTGTGGCAGCCGGCGCACGCCTGCTCGAACGGCTTGACCAGCATGCTGAAGCCCTTGGCGTCGGCGACGTGGCAGCGGGTGCAGTCGAACTTGGTGTCGCCGAAGTTCGCTTCGTAGTGGGTCTGATGATTGAAGGCGATGCCCGAGCGGTGGCGCGGCACGAGGCCGAACTCGGGGTGGCCGTCGTTGAACGACGCGAAGCGACCGCTGTGGCAGACCTGACACGAGGTGTCGGACATGGCGGTCAGCGCGAAGTCGCGTCCGCGGTGCTCGTGGTGACACGTCGAGCAGGCGAGGGCCGCGGGGTCGGGCGCGCCGGTGAAGGCCGCGAGCGCCTGGTCGCCGGTGGCCGGCGCGGCCGAGAGCAGCTTCGCGGCCGGGTGCGACTCGGCCAGCAGCTTGAGCTGCGCGGGGTCCATGCTGTGGGCGGCCATGAGATGAGCGCGGTCGCGTCCGGCGGCGGTGAAGTGGCACGCGACGCACTTGGTGCTGTCGCCGGCCATGCCCTCGTGCGACGCCGGCGGATCGCGGAACGCCGCGGCGAGGAAGTTCGCCGAGGAGCCGTCTGCGGCGCTGTGACACGCGCTGCAGTTGTTGGCGTCGCCTGGCGCGGGCTCGATCGCCGAGTGCGCCGCGGTCAGCTTGCCCGGCGAGACGAACGCCAGCGACCAGGGCCCGGCGAGCATCATCGTCAGGAACGCCAGCACGAGGCCGGCGCTGAGCAGCGTCAGCCGACCGCGCCGCGCGCGGTGGCACAGCCGGGGCTGACAGACCTGGTGCTCGGGCTCGGGGTGACAGCAGGCGCCGTCGGGCATCGGGCCGTGCTCGCACGCACCGCCGAACGCCTCGAGCCGGCCGCAGTGCCAGCGGTCGCCTTCCTTGCGCGGCGTGCAGGACGCCTGCGCCGCAGCGGTGCACCCGCCCTTGCGTGTCGGGCCGGCGCGGCACGGACGGCCGTCCTCCGCCCAGCCGCATTGGTACTTCTGGTTCGGACGCTCGTACGCGCTGTCCTTGTAGCCGGTCTGTTGCAGCGGATGCCTCACGACACACTCCCGTCGAAAGCGTGCACCAGCACGGCGTGCACCACCGCGAACAGCAGCAGCCCGTACGTCAGCGGGATGTGGATGAACAGCCAGCCCTTGAGCGTGCCCTGCACCGCCCAGTGATAGTCGAGGTTGTCCTTCGCGCGGATCAGCTCGTCGAGCTGCGCGGCGATCGCCTTCTCCTTGTCGCACAGGTAGCGATCGAGCCGCTTGAGGTCGGCGCACATCCGCTTGACCGGCACGCGTGACTCGAACACGTGGTGCCAGTAGTTGCGCGGCGTGGCGAAGTACGTGGCCAGGCTCTTGGCGTAGAAGTCCGAAAGCGTCGTGGTGTCCGCCTGCTTGACCGACTCGACGATCAGCGCCTCGGCCTGCTCGCGGACCTCACGCCGCAGGCGCGGGATGCGCTCGAAGATGATCTCTTCGTCGCGACGGGTGAGGAACGGCGGGAAGGTGCGGGTGATGTACAGGCCGAGCAGGCCGCTGGCGGCGGTGCCCGTGTAGAACAGCCACAGCAGCGTCTCGAAGGCGCCGGTGGGCCACTTGAACCCGCTGTGCATGACGAACACGGCGATCGACACGAGGCCGACGTACACGTGCAGCTGCAGCCACGTCGCCGATCGCATCAGCGGCGGATACGTCAGCTTCTTGCGGAGGTTGTAGAGGGCGAGGAACAGGCACATCAGCAGCAGTAGCCAGCCGCTGAAGAACGCGGTGTCGCGCAGCGCCAGGCCGCGCGACAGCATGAGCACGCCGATCGCGACGATCGCGACGAGTGCGAGCGAGCCGCCGAGGGCCCGTCGTTTCGTGATGGCGATCACCGGTTCAGCCATGGCAGGTGGGGCTCCAGTTCACGCATGTCGACGCGTTTGAGCGCGTCGTGGGGGCAGGCCCGCTGGCAGGCCGGTCCGCCGTGGTGCTCGTTGCACAGGTCGCACTTGGTGGCCTTGGCGATGGGCTTGCCGGCGCGGGGATCGACGAGCAGCGCGTCGGGGTTGTCCTCGTCGCGGATATCGACCATGCGGATGTTGTCGTAGGGGCAGCTGGCGGCGCACGTGCCGCAGCCGATGCAGGTCACGTCGTTGATCACCACGACGCCGCCCTCGGCCGTGCGGTGGATCGCGCCCGTGGGGCAGCCGATCATGCACACCGGGTCGGCGCAGTGCATGCACGCGTTGGCGACCATGAAGTGATCGAACACCACGCCGTGGCGGATGAACCGCGGGTTGTTGGTGTGCCCGGTGGCGCATGCCCGGACGCAGTCGTCGCAGCGCGTGCAGCGGTCGAGGTCGATCACCATCGTCGCGGTGCCGTTGATGAAGCGGTTCTCGACGAGGAACTCGGTCAGGCCGGGGTTCAGCTGCTTGCTGCTCGTCGTCGCGGCCGATCCGCCGCGCGCCGGGGGCACGTTGTCGGCGACCGGCGGCGTGTCGCTTGTCGTCGACCAGGCCGGCAGCGGCGGGATCTCGTCGGCGGGGATGTGCGGCAGGATCATCTGCTCGAAGAGCTTCGTGGGGATGTGCACGACGTCGACGTAGCCCACCGCGCGGAGCGTCGAGCTCAGCGGCACCATCTTGTGGGGGTTCTTCGCGTTGTACGCCAGCTCCGCCAGGCCGTACACCTGCCCCTTGCCGAGGTAGCTGTAGGTCTGTTCGCCGTTGCCGCGGCGGTGCGACAGGCGGGCGAACCCGGCACGGATGATCAGCAGGCCGTTGGGGTAGTGCCCCTCGGAGGCGATGACCGGCTCGTTCTTGAGCGGGTCCTCGTCGCGCTTGCGCAGCTGCTGGTACGAGCCGTACCAGTCGTACGAGCCGTAGGTCTCAAAGATCGCGGCCTGGGCGACCTTGGCGACGGCGCCCTCGGTGAGCTTATTGAGCAGCGGCGCGGCGCGGAGCGTCGCGGCCAGACCCCGCTTGCGGAAGCGATCGTCGATGTGCTTGCGGAGCGTCTCGTCGAACTTGCGCAGGTCGCGGAGCCCCTGCCAGCGGATTTCCAGCAGCACGGCCTCGCCGTCGGCGACGACGGTCGCCGAGCGCTGGATGCGCCCCAGCGCCGCCAGTTCGCCGAACACCTGCCCGGTCTGCATCACCTCGCTGCGCGCCTTGTTGAACAGGTCGGAGTCGACCCGCAGCACGTTGCTGACGTCCTGCACGAACGCGACCTCGTTGGCGCCGCGCTGCTGGGTCTGCTCACGCTCGCGGTGGCCCTGCGGGTACTTGCTCGTGTCGCGGACCTCGGGCATGCGCGGGCGCGTGATCACGCTGACCAGCGACTCCCACGCGGTGCGCTTCTTGGTGACCTGCCGGCCGACCAGCTTCGGGTCGAGCGTCTCGAGGATGACGCGCGCCTTGCCGTTGAGGATGAGGAACGCGGAGTTGCCGTAATCGCCCTGCCGCACGATCACGTCGCCGTTGTTGTAGCGGCGGATGCGCGTGTCGTTGGCGAGGATGCCCCGCAGCGGCAGGCGGTCGGGGAAGTTGGCCGGGTCCATGTGACAGAACGGCTCGATCGACATGAGTCGACCGATGTCGTGTTCCGTCATGTCCCGACGCTCGTCGGGATTGGGCAGGTCCTGGCTGAAGGGCAGGTCCCACCGCTCGGGTTTTTCGAAGGTCTGAGCTCCGGGCATCGAGTCCCCTGCGTCGGATCACCGCTCGGCGCGGCGCCGGCGTGTGCGGTCCGGCCTTCGACCGTGGCTGTTGGGTTGTTCACAACGCGCCGACACGGCGCGTCATTTCTTGTTGTACACGTCGCCCTTGACCTCGGTCGGGATCAGCGGATCCACGCCCGCGAGCTTCGAGCCGTCGTGCATCTGCGAGAACTTCTTCGACGCCGCGCCCAGCTTGTCGGCCAGGTCCGCGGAGACGGCGGTGTCCTCGGTCATCGGCTTGGGCGCCGCTTCGATCGCGGCCTTCAGGTCGCCGAGGTCCACCTTGCCGGCGATCGCGTCGAGCCTGTCGCGCACCTTGTTCGCACGCTCGACCATCGCCTTGTGGAACGCCCCGCCCTTCTCCTTGACGTTCGACAGGTTCCGCAGCGTCGTCTCGTAATCGACCAGGG
This sequence comes from Phycisphaera sp., assembly GCA_016125285.1. Lineage (GTDB taxonomy): Bacteria > Planctomycetota > Phycisphaerae > Phycisphaerales > Zrk34 > RI-212. The sequence continues at coordinate 38,210 of WGMA01000067.1, read as the reverse complement.
CGCCGACCACGTAGTACAGGCGGCGACGCTCGGTGCTGACCGGCTCGTTGGTCGCGTTGTCCGGCGCGCCGGGCGACGTGACGAAGTTGTGGCGGACCTGACCCTGCGACCAGGCGACGAGGTCGAAGTCGCTGCCGGCCTTGTGGCCGCCCTTGTTGACGATCTCCTCGTTGGGCACCGTGTGGCAGCTGAAGCAGTTGCGGGCGATGTCATAGATCATGCCCGCGTGGATCATGCCCGCGGCCTCGGCGGCGCCGATGCGCTTGGCGCGGGCGTCGGGGGCCTCGTCCTTGCCCTTGCCCCACTTGAGCGTCTCGCCGCTGGCCACGCCGCCGACCTTGTTGTGGATGTTGACCCAGTTCTTCGCCGGGCTGTGGCACGACTCGCACGACACGCCCCAGGTCGGCGTGGCCTTGCCGCGCTGCAGCACCGAGGTGTAGTGGCAGTGCATGCACTCGCCGGCACGCTTCATCGAACGCTGCCCCATCGCCTTGAGGATCTTCTCGGCCTCGTCGGTGCGGTGACGCGTCTGGAACGTGGCGTAGTGCGTGGTCTGCTGCCAGGCCTCGGCCTCGAGCGCGTGGCACGAGGCGCAGTTGTTATCGAACTTCTCGGGACCGATCACGTCCTCGGCGCGCTTCTCGTATTCCTCGGGCGTCAGCGTCGCCGACAGCGTGATCGCCGCACGCGCCGCGTCGACCTTCTCGTCGGCGTGCGCGGCCGGCGACAGCGTCAGCCCCGCCGCGAGCAGCGTTCCGCCGAGGATCCCCGCCAGCAAGCCACCACTCATCATCCGCTTACCCGTTTCCATGGTAATCCCTTCCTTATCGTGTCGTAATTCGCCAATTGCCCATCGGTGTGACTCAGCCATGATCGGCCCTTGTGCGGCCGTGTCAAATATAACGTTTGCGCTAGGCGTCGAGTTCGAGGTCGCCCTTCGGTTTGCAGCAACAGGTCAGGCAGGAACCGGCCTCAACCTCGAATTCCGGCTTCTTGTTGTACTCGACCTCGCCCTTCAGGATCGCCGTGGCGCACGTGCCGCAGTTGCCCTCGAGGCAGCCGCAGTCGATCCGCACGCCGTTGGCGTCGGCGAACTCCCAGACGTTGTTCGCTTCGGCGCTCCAGCCCACGGTGACGCCGGACTTCTTGAAGACGATCTGCGGGCCGCCGGACGTGGGCTTGATCTCTTTCTTGCCCTGCCGACCGGACGCCGGGCCGAACTTCTCGAGGTGGATCTTGTTCGCCGGGACGCCCCATTCTTCGAGGTCCTTGACGAGCTGCTCCATCATCGGCGGCGGGCCGCACATGTAGTACTCGTAGTTGCTCGACGGCAGGACCTTCCTGAACAGGTCGACGCTGACGCGGCAGGCGTGCTCGTAGTCCTTGCCCTGCTTGTCCTCGCGCTCGGGGTTGGAGTAGCACACGTGCAGGTGGACGTTGGGCCGACGCTGCGCGATCTCACGGAGGTGTGTCCGCATGGCGTGCTCGAGCTTGTGGCGGACGCCGTAGAAGAACCACACCTCGCGGTCGGTGCCGGCCTCGTCGATGGCGTTGAGCATGCTCAGCACGGGGGTCAGCCCGACGCCGCCGCCGATGAGCACGACCGGCGTGTTGGACGCCATGTCGATGTGGAACTGCCCGCCGGGCGCCTTGCAGTCGACGAGGTCGCCCTCGTTGATCTGATCGTGGAAGAAGTTGGACGCCACGCCGGGCGGCGCGTCGGGGTTGTTGCGCGGCGGGGGCACGCGTTTGATGGTCACGCGGTAGTGGTCGGCGCGGGGCGCGTCGGACAGCGAGTAGCAGCGCACGACCGGGCGGGACTGCTCGGGGATGTTGAGCTGGAACGTGAGGAACTGGCCGGGCGCGAACGTGGGGATCGGCTTGCCGTCGTGCGGGTAGAGGTAGAACGAGCACAGCTGGTTGTCGCCGGTCTCCACGAACTTGCGACGGACCTCAAACTTGCGCCAGCCGGTCCACGACAGCGACTGCTGCTGCTGGGCGTCACGCTGCTTGCGCGCCGCGGCGACACGCTGTTCGAGCAGCGCCAGCTCGCGTTCGCGCTGGGCCTTGGCGCCGTAGACGCGACCGACGACGTCGACCAGCGCCACCAGCGCGTAGACCATGACCAGGCCCACGGCGATCGCGCCGACGATCCACAGGTTGGCGGCAAGAGACTGCATGCACTGCTCCGAAACTCGTGTTGCTTAGAAGTCGACGCGGATTTCGACACGCCCGCCGTAGCCCGGGTCGCGGCCCTCGTTCAGCGAGCCAAAGGTGTCGAACTGTAACACCATATGCTGCCCGATGGCCTGCTGGTAGCGGGCGCCGAGGGCGATCTGGCCGTCGTTCTGGTCGTCGCTGTAGCCGTTGCGTCCGCCGAACTCGACGAGCAGCTGCTTGCGCGCCTGCTCGTCGATGAACCACTGGTAGCCGATCGCGCCGCCGTAGGAGTTGTCGGCGCGGTTGCCGAGCGGCGCGCCGTATCGACCGAGGCCGAGGGCGGCGAACAGGACGCCGGTGCGACCGAGCGGGCCGCCGGCGGTCGGGCCGCGCGCCGCGGAGGAGAACTCGTCGATGCCGACGAAGCCGTTGACGTAGACGTTGTCGTGCGTCCAGGCGGGCGTCCACGACAGCTCGCCGAAGAACAGGTAGCCGTCGTGCACCTCGACGGACTCGCCCTTGATCGCGTGCGAGCCGAGTGCGCGGAGCGTGGTGTTGAACTGACCGATACGCTGCACGCCGCTGAGGCCCCAGAAGAACCCGTCGCCCGAGCCCTCGTCGGCGCCGGGGAGCTTGAAGAATCCGTCGTCGTTGCCGTCGGCGTCGATCACGTACACGAAGTCGGCGTTGATCGTGCTGAACGGATAGTCCGCGGCCCAGAACATGCCCAGCAGGTGCGTGCCGTCGTGCTGACGGTTGTCGTTGCGGTCGATGTCGCCCCAGGCGTAGAGGAAGGTGACCTGCAGGTCGGTGCCGCCGGGGGGCAGCAGCGTGTTGCGGATGATGCCGATCGAGTCCATCGTGTCGTTGATCAGCATGCCGTCCTGGACGACGATGGGCTGACGACCGACGGAGAAGCCGAGGTCGATGCTCTTGCGGTCGGCGGGATCGAGGTCGCTGAAGATCTCGCCGAGGTCGCCCTCGAAGAACAGCGTGGTCAGCCCGGCGTTGGTCGCGTCCTTCCAGTCGTCGCTGTTGAAGTCGGGGCTGAACTCGTAGCCGGAGAACCGGCCGTCCTCGGCCAGCGGGTTGAAGCCGACGACGACGCGCTCGGTGCCGGTCAGCTGGATGTTGCCGAAGATGTCGAGGCTGTTGGCCCACTCGGCGTAGGTGTCGCGGCCGTCGTTGAACGCCTGGATCGCCGAGCGGTACTGACCAAAGACCAGCAGCGAGGGCTGCCAGACGGAGCCGCCGGGCATCTCGATGCCGCGGCCGATGTTGCCCGAGCCGAGGAACGGGTTGCCGAGCTCGATGATCGGCTTCGGCCGCTTCATGCGCGGGTCGGCCTGAACGTCGACCACCGCGGCGTCGGAGATGCGGCTGGTGCGCTGCTCGGGCGTCAGGAAGATGCCGAACGGGCCGGCGATGGGGTGACCGTGGTCACCGTCCATCGCGTGCTCCTCGTACATCGCCTTCTCTTCGCTGGGCGTGTCGGTGTTTTCGGCGGGCTTGGCCTCGGCGGCCTCGGCGGGCTTGTCGTCGGCCGGCTTCTCGTCGGCGCCGTGTACCGCCCCACCGCACACGCCCAGCGCCAGCACCATCGCCGTGCTCAGCGCCGCGACGCGACCGGGCTTGTTCCAAACGATGTTCCACCACCCCTGATGCTTATACATGTCTTGACCCTATCGATCGATCTTTTATTCGTGAATGCCCGCACGCCCGCCGCTGATCGTTCCCCTCGCAGCGGGCGCCGGTTGCTTATGCGGCTGGCAACTCACTCCGCCGTGCCGTGTACGTTGAACTGGACCTCGCGCTCCCACACGACCTGGTGGCCGTTGACCACGTTCTCCTCGGGGTCCTTGGAATCGGGGTTCCAGATGATCGGCTTGCCTTCCTTATCGACATAACCCTTGACCAGGTTGTCGGCGACAAGGCGGGCCGACATGTTGTAGTCGAAGCCCACATCCTTGATCTCGTTGAGCAGATTCACGGGAACCATGCCCGCCTTGAGCTGCACGACCGCCTTGTAAGGCCCCTTGCCGGACAGCTTGCTGCCGTCGACGGAGTACGACGCGATGCGCGTGCCGTCGGGCTCGATGCCCATCTTGTGCTTGCGGGCGCCGGCCGGACGTCCGTAGAGGATCGTCGGACGCGTCTCGGGACGGAGGAACGGCAGCGGGCTCGGGCTGTAGTTGACCGCCAGCACCTGCTCGCGTTCGCCGCCGCGGATGTTACGCGTGATGAACTTGCTCTGGAGGCTGAACAGCTGATCGTCCAGCGGCAGCTCGTGGTTGTGCACGTACGACGAGTGCAGGTCTCGCAGGTCGCCGTTGGGATCGAGGTCGCCGGACTCGAACACGACGTTGCCGTCGGCGTCGGTCACGGTCGTGTGCAGCCACACGAGGCGTTCGGCGTCGAAGCCCGTCGGCACGTTGTGGCCGTTGGTCCCGTTGCGGACCTCGACCTTGAACTTGATGCCGCCGTCGTCGGCCTTGACCGTCTCGATCTCGCCGAGCTTGTAGCCGTTACGCAGCAGCTTCAGACGCTGCTTCTTCATCTCCAGCAACAGCTTGAGGTTCGGCAGGACGACGATCTCGTACGCGTCGTAGCGGTCGTCGATCGACTCCCACCGCGCGGGGAACTTGTAGTCCTTCGGCGCTTCGTTCTCGAACTTGTCCGTGCCCCAACCCGCACGCCAGTTGAAGTCCAGCCAGTTGCGGATGGTCGCCATGCCGTGCGCGGCCGGGTCGTCCTTCTCCGACTCCTCGCGGATCGCCGCGAGGTTCAGCGGGAACAGCGACGGCGGCAGCACCGAGTAGTCCGGGCCGACGAACATGTGGTTCGTGAGCTTGCGCGGCTTGGTCTCCAGCGAGCCGACCTTCGCGGCCGGGCCGTGGGCGTAGTTCTTGTAGTCGAAGTCCGGGTCGTTGATGTCCGCGACGATGCGGCCGGGCTCCTTGCCCATGTGGCAGTCCTGGCAGCTGATGCCCGCCTTCGCCGCCGGCGAGTTCTTGAACTCGCTGAACGCCTCCTCCAGACGGAAGCCGTTGACGAGCGTCACGTCGTGGCAGATGCCGCAGAAACCGGACGTGTTGAGCTGGAAGAACTTCTTGACGTCGCCGTGGACCTGACGGCCGGCCTTGTCCTTGTCGGTGACCAGGCCGCCCTTCTCGATCGTCTTCTTCAGCTCCGCCGGGTTGCCCTTCGGCCCGTAGATCGGCTGCGTCAGGTCGCCCTCCACGATCGCCAGCCGACCCGACAGCTTGCCGTACGACTGGTTGAGGCGGTGGCAGACGATGCACGTGATACCCTCGCGGCTGGTGGGGCTGCGGTCGATGTTCGACATGAACTCCGGCTCTTCGAGGTTCATGCCGACCGGCGTGTGGCAGCGGACGCAGAAGTCGCCGTTGGTGCCGTTGGTGAGCTTGAGGATCTTGCCGTGCATGGCGTTGAAGACCGGGCTCATCTGGGCGTAGGCGTGCTGCGAGACGGACCACTGACGGTACTGCGTGGGGTGGCAATCGCCGCACGCGGTGGCCGACGGGAACCGGTCCTTGAGGAACACCTGAAGGTGCGCTTCGTCGGGGTTCTCGGCCATCTTCTTGTCGGCGGCGGCGTCGGTGTCGGCGGCCTTCGCGTCGTCGGCCGCACGCGCCGGGCCCGAAAGGATCCCCAGCACCATCGTCAAAACCAGGGCCAAAAGCCCTACGGCACGATGGGCGCGTACACCCGCAACTACCCGCAACTCACGATCTGCGTACATCGGACATCTCCCTGATGGCTACGCCCCCTCTTGATCGGCCAGGCGACGAGCCCGCGCCAATCCAATCGCCGCACATTATGCGGTCAACACCCGCATTCTAGCAACTCTTGGCGATGCGTAATCCGTGAGCGACCCCCAGCATGCATCGGGGCATCACCCGACCGGCCACGCGGCCCTTACACCGGGGCCCCGCCCGGCTATAATCGGGCCGCGTGAGTGGGAGACCCTTTCGAACCCCATTGTGTCGATGAGGCTCAGACGGGTATCGATGTGGTGATGAGGCCCCGGTCCGTGCGAACGGGGCCGTATCTGAGTTCGTCCGATGGCCACACAGTCCAGCAAAACCTCGCGGCCCGACGACTCGTGGGCCAACCAGAAGACGCAGATCCCCATCGACAGCGACTTCGAAGCCACGCCCGAAGTGCCCGGCTACGAGCTGCGCGAGGTCATCGGGCGCGGCGGTCAGGCCATCGTCTTTCTCGCCATCCAGCAGGCCACCGACAAGCGCGTCGCCGTCAAGGTCCTGCGCAGCGGCCCGATCTTCTCCAGCGCCGACCTCGCCCGATTCCGACGCGAGAGCAACATCCTCGCCTCGCTCGATCACCCCGCGATCGTCGGCGTCATCGAGACCGGCCGCACCCCGCAGGGACAGTTCTTCCTCGTGATGGACTACGTCCCCGGCAAGCAGCTCGACCACTACCTCGGCACGTCGCTCGACAACCCGCTCGGCCCGCTGACCATCGACTACAAGCTCCGCCTGATGAAGCGCATCGCCGACGCCGTCGAGGTCGCCCACGCACGCGGCATCATGCACCGCGACCTCAAGCCGTCCAACATCCTCATCGACGACAGCGGCAACCCGCACATCCTCGACTTCGGCCTCGCCCGACACGCCAAGCAGCGCGCCGCGGGCGACGGCATGATCGAGGACGACATGACCATGACCGGCCAGTTCGTCGGCACCATGCCGTGGGCCAGCCCCGAGCAGGTCCGCGGCAACACCAACACCGTCGACATCCGCTCCGACGTCTACACCCTCGGCATCGTCCTCTACCGCATGCTCACCGGCGCGTTCCCCTACGTCGTGCACGGCGACATGCCCGACGTGCTCCGCAACATCACCGAGGCGATCCCCACGCCGATGAACGAAGCGCTGAACGCGTCGCGGCCCGACAAGTCGCGCAAGCACAGCTTCCTACGCTTCGAGTGGCGCGAGCCGCGACCCGACATCGAGCCCACCATCGAGGCCATCACGCTCAAGGCCCTGGCCAAGTCCCCCGAGCATCGCTACCTCACCGCCGGCGACCTCGCCCGCGACCTGCACAGCTACCTCAGCGGCAAGCCCACCGTCGCCACCGGGTTCGCCGAACGCCTCGGCCTCATCCGCGTCATGAAGGTCGCCATCGTCGCCGCGGTCTTCGCCAGCATCGTCGCGATGTTCAGCCTCGCCGTCGCGTCCGGCTGGTTCGACCCGGAGGTCCGCGAAGCCGCCGCCGTCGTCGTCGCCGCGGACCCGCCCGCCCCCGAAACGACCACCAACCCGAGGGTGCCCCGTGTCGCCGCGCCCCTGCTGTCCACGCGGCTCAACCCCGCGTCGATCAACCTGCTCAACCTCGTCCAGCCCAGGCGGCACGCGCAGTCCGGCGAGTGGGGCTACGAAGGCGACGGGCTGTTCGCCGAGGCGCCCGACAAGCTGCAGGCCGAGCTCGTCGTCCCCATGATCGTCCGCGACAACTACGACGTGTCGGTCACGTTCCAGCGATCCGCCGGCGAGGACGGCATCGCCGTCTACCTGCCGCTCGGCGGCGACCGCGGCGTCGCGCTGGTTGTCGGCGGATACCCCGGCCAGATCGCCGGCCTCTCGCGCATCAAGCGGCTCCCCGCCAACCACGCCGACAACCCCACCCGCCACGACTACGCCCTCGACAACACCGCCCACACGCTCGTCATCACCGTCGACACACACCGCAAGAGCCGCGCCGTCCACATCTCCGCCACCATCGACGACGAACCCATCGTCGACTGGTCCGGCCCGGCCAACACGCTCGACACCGACTACTTCCGCGCCCGCAGCAACCCCGCGTGGCGCGAGGCCGTCGGCCTGATCGCCATGCCCAACACCACCTATCACTTCGACCGCGTCTCCATCGAACAACGCTGACGTCGCGACTCCGTACCCGCGGTGCACAATCTGCGATTTGTCCGATTCCCACGCCGCCGACCGTTACCGCACGCCGCGTTCCGACAAATGGAGGGGAGCACCCGTACGCTTCTTTCGCGTCGTTGAACGCGACGCGCAGCGAGACGGTGCGTTCATCGACGATCCACGCATCGACGAAAGGGCACACGTTGAAGCGACATCTCCCGCTATGCGCCGCCGCGATGCTCGGCCTGCTCTACGCCGCCGCGATCACGCCGCGCGCGCACGCCGCAGACCCCATCGACCTCATCGACGCCAAGAAACCCCGCGGCGGGTGGAAGCTGAACCTCGGCCAGGAGTTCCCCGGCGCCAAGGGTTCGCTCGACCTCGCCGCCGAACCGTTCGAAGGCCGCCCCGTCCTGAAGCTCGACAGCGACTTCACCGGCGGCGGCGCGTACATCGACGCCGGGGTCGACCTGCCGCGCACCCCGCTCGACACCATCACGTTTCACCTCAAGGCCCCCGCCGGCGTCGACGGCCTGCCCATCCGCCTCGTCGACGGCACCGGTCAGGCGCACCAGCTGAAGGTCCGCATCCAGCCCACCGGCGAGTGGCAACGCGTCGTGCTGCCCGTCCGCGCGTTCTTCGACACGATGGGCACGCCCGACGCGATCAACCTCACCACGCAGTACCAGAACTGGGGCGGCGCGAACGACGGACGCTGGCACCAGCCCGGCCGACTGATGACCATCCTCGCGACGCGCGACATGGGCAAGGAACCCAAGGCCCTGCTCATCCGCGACGTGCAGCTGCAGCCCTACGACGTGCGCACCAGCGTCGTCCGCGCCAGCCTGCCGATCAACGAGCTGCTCGCCCACCGCCGCACCGACTGGCAGCTGAACCTCGGCGTCGAATACGCAGGGGCCAAGGGCGACCTGACGCTGCTGCCCGATCAGCCGCAGCCCGGCACGAACGCGATGCACCTGTGGGGAGACTTCACCGGCGGCGGGCGCTACGTCGGCATCAAGAAGGCCTTCGACCTGCCGAACACCGCCCTCGACGCCATCCGCCTCAAGCTCCGCTCGACCGACGCCGACACGATCACCGTGCGGCTCGTCGACGGGTCGGGCCAGACGCATCAGCAGCGTAACGTGAAGATCACCGCGGACGGCCAGTGGCACGAGGTGACGTTCGAGCCGCGCAACATCGCCGGCGGCGAGCACTGGGGCGGCGCCAACAACGGGCGCTGGCACGACCCGGTCCGCCACATCGAGTTCATGGTCACCGACTACTCCGACAAGTCCGACAAGAAGGCCGAGCTCGACTTCGCCGACATGTCGCTCGACGTGCGCGTCGTCGCGAGCGTCGCGCCCAGCGCGGTGTCCGCGGCGTTCGACAACGTCGACACGCCCGACGCCCTGCCCGATGGATGGCGCGGCGAGGGCGACGTGCACGTCGCCAAGGAAGGCCACCGCCGCACGCCCGGCTCGCTCGAGCTGACGCGCACGCTGGACAACGTCGAGACGAAGACCGCCGTCACCGGCCCGCGCTTCGCCGTCGCGCCCGGGCAGTGGCGCATCGGGTTCGGCGTCCGCGCCGATCTGCACTCGCCCGACAACTCGTACAACGCCCCGGTCGAGCTCGACGTGTTCGACTCCGCCGGCAGGAAGCTCGACACGCTGCCGCTTGCGCTGGGCTACGGCAAGACACGCTGGACCGATATCGCGAAGTCCGTCGAGCTGCCCGCCGGCGCGGCGACCGCGTCGGTCCGCATCGCGCTCAACAAGACGTACGGCAGCTTCTGCTTCGACGAGCTGACCGCGTCGCCCGTCCGCCTCGGTGTGCTCGACCGCAAGGTCAACCGTACGCTGCTCGACTCCGACGCGGTCGGCAACCTCTTCGTACCGGGCGCGCCGGTGGTGATCCACGCGACAATCGAGGCGTCGCGCCCGCTGTCCGACACCGAGCGCGTCGTCCGCTACAGCCTCCGCGACGCCGAGGGCGCCGAGGCGATCGCGCCCGGCGAGATCACGCTGACCGAGTCCGGCGACGACGCCGACAAGTTCATCCGCACCGGCGGCGCATTCACGTACCGCGCCGACATCACGTTGCCCGCCGACCGGCTCGCCGTCGGCAGGTTCTATCAGCTGCACACGCTCGTGCCGCAGACCGGCGAGCCCGCCGAGGAGTTCACCGGCCTGGCGCTCCTGCCCATCGCCGCGTCGAAGCGGTACAAACCCGCGGAGATCCCGTTCACCATCCGCAACTGGGACGGACGCATCCCGGCGTACTACGCGATGGCCGACCGACTCGGCATCCGTCAGATCGGCCTGTGGGGCGGCTGGTCGGAGAAGGCGCCGTACGACGCGCACCTCAACGGCATCGACGAGATCGAAAAGCTCGAGGCCGGCTGGCTCGTGGGCACCCCCGCGTCGAACATCGAGGACCACGGCTTCAAGAAGTACTCCGAGGAGTCGCTGCGGGAAGGCATGACGAACTTTCTCAAGGCGTACGGCAAGCGCGGAATGATCGGCGTCTGCCTCGGCAACGAGCCGCACGGCACGGGGCAGAAGGTGCTCGACAACGTCAAAGCCTATAAGGCCGTGTACGAAGCGGCCAAGGCGTACGACCCCAACGTGTTCGTCATGGGCACGAGCGTCGAGCCGAACCGCGAGTACTTCGAGGCGGGGTATTACAACTACCTCGACGCGTACGACTTTCACATCTACGAGCATTACACCAACGTCCGCAAGACGATGCAGGAGTACCGCGCGTTGATGAAGGAGTTCAACGCGGTCAAGCCGATCCACTCCACGGAGCTCGGCCTCAACAGCCTCGGCCAGACACGTCGCGCGGTGTCGATCGAGATGGTCAAGAAGCTGACGGTGTTCTTCGCAGAGGGCGGCTCGACCGTCAGCTGGTTCACGATCCAGTACCCCGACGGCGAGGGCAAGGCGCGCGGCACGTTCGGCAATGCGCACTGCGTGTTCGACTGCCAGTACAGCCGCTACAACCCCCGCCTCGACGCGATCACCGAGTACCACCTGATCAACAGCTTCCTCGACAAGAAGTTCGTCGCCGAGAAGCAGTACGACACGGGCGTGCAGGCGTACCGCTTCGCCGACGACAAGGGGCACCGCATGACCGTGCTGTGGCGCGACGCGGGCCGGCTCGACGTGCAGCTGCCGCTCGGTGACAACGCCGGGCCGGTGAATCGACTGCTGATCGACGGGTCGAGCGCGACGCTGACGCCGCGCGACGGCGCGGTGACGCTGACCGTCGACAACGAACCGATCGTGCTGATGCACGACGGCCCCGCGGCCATGACAGACAAGTTGCCCGACGCGTTGCCCGCCGCGACGATCCACCCCGTCGACACCCCCGCCGCCGCGCACCCCGGCGCGCCGCTCGTCATCACGCTCGAAGCGCCCGGCCTGACCGCCGCGTCGCTCCGCGCGGTCGGCCCGGCGCTGTGGCACACGAAGCTCGAACAGGCCGGCGACAACCGCGTGTCACTGCACGTCGACGTCCCCGCCAACACGCCCGCACGCAAGGCGCGCTACGTCGTGCAGCGCGTCAGCGGCGACAAGGTCAGCGGCGAGACGATCGTCACGCTGCCGGTCGAGTGAATCACTTCATCGGGTTCTTTGCCGGGTCGTACGGCATCAGCGACCAGTCGGAGCAGAACGGCGACGCGGGCATCCCCGCGCCGTTGTACAGATTCCAAGGCTTGTCCTTCGCGGCCTGCGGCGCGCACGCGTAGCGCACCGCCGCGGGCTGTTTCACTTCGGCGCTCCGCACGACGACAGCCTCGCCCTCGATGGTCGCCTGCGCGTCGTGCCACACGCCGTCGGCGCCGGCGAGCTCGAAGCCGTGCAGCACCGCGTCGTCGCCCGTCGCCGCGACGATCTTCCCGACGCCTTCGATGCCGCCGATCAGCAGGCCGTGCGTGACGTGATCGAACGTCACCACCATCGCCCCGTCCTTCGCCTTCGCGTTGCGAAACAGCGGCCCGCTGACCTCCATCGTCTTGCCGTACACCTGCGCCAGCGGCCAGCACGCGAGCCGCTCGCCCACGTCGATCTTGTTCGGCGGGTGGATGTTGTTCGCGTTGTCGAGGTCGATCGTCACGGCCATGCCGGTGTTCGGCACGGCCATCGCGCGGCGCTGCTCCTCGCGCGCGTACGTCCAGGCGTAGCTGTTCCACTGCGGCAGCTGCACGAAATAGACCGGCAGGTCGGGCTGCTCGAATACGCTGCGCCATCCGCGGATCAGCGCCCGCATCTTCTGCTCGTAGTCGCGCGGGTCCTCGCCGTGGCCGCAGTTCGACTCGGCCTGGTACCAGATCCCGCCGCGGATCGCGTAAGGCTTGACCGGCGCGACGCGGCCGTTGTAGATCGTCGCCGGCAGCCAGTTCGACCCGCGCACGTACGTGCCGCCCGGCAGCGCCTTGATGCCGTCGATGTCATTCGCCTTCGCCAGCGCCGCGAGCTTCTCGAGCGTCGGGTGACCGGTGAACGCCTCGATCGGGATGTGCGGCTCGATCGGCGTGCCGCCCCACGAGCAGTCGATGATCCCGACCGGCACGCCCAGCGTCAGGTGCACCCGCCGCGCGAACACGAACGCCACCGCCGAGCAGTTGCCCACGGTCTGCGGCGTGCACACGACCCAGTCCTGCGCGTCCTTCAGGTCGTCGACCGGCTGCGGCGCGTCGCGGTCGTGGATCTTCCGGTAGCGCACCGCCGGCAGATCCGCCATGTCCGCCATCGCCTGGCCCTCGGGCAACGCCTTGGCCATCTGCGCCACGCGGTATTCCATATTCGACTGGCCATCGGCGAGCCACACCTCACCGACCAGCACGTCGTCGAACACCACGCGGTCGTCGCCGGACCGCACGGTCATCTGCTGCCTGACGACGCTGGCCCGCAGCGGCTTGAGGTCCACGCGCCACCGCCCCGCTGCGTCGGCCTTCGTCTCGACGGTCTGCCCGGAGAACGCCACGGTCACCGCTGCGCCCGCGTCAGCGTGTCCCCAAACGGGCACGGGCCGGTCACACTGCAGCACCATGTGATTCGCGAAGATCCGCGCCGGTCGCACCTCCGCCAGCGCCCCGCTCGCGCCGCACAGGAACACCACCGCCGCGATCAACACCGCACGCACGTCAATTGTGATTCGGATCATGCCCGGATGATAGCCGCGCGCACGGCAAAGGCGCGGATCCGCGCCAAGCGATTACCGGCTCGCTGAGGCGCTGGCCTTCGGCCTGTCCAGCGCGGGGATAGGGAACTCCGTCGACGCCTCGTGCTGGCCGTCCATGATCTTCTGAAGCCGGTCCACGATGTCGGGATGCGCCGCGGCGACGTTCTCGCTCTCGGTCGGGTCGGTGGCGAGGTTGTAGAGCTCGGTGGTCGGGGTCGCCGGTTTCTTCTTGCTCGCCAGCAGTCCGCGGTGCAGCAGCTTCCAGTCGCCGACGCGCACGGCCTGCTGGCCGCCGTATCCCTGAAACTCGCGGTAGAGGAACGGGCGCGGCGCCTGCGTTTTGCCGAGCAGGGTCGGCGCGAAGCTGAGTCCGTCGATCGACCTGGGGAGTTGTTCGCTGGCGCCGACGAGGTCGAGCAGCGTGGGCATCCAATCCTCGAAGCCGCACACGTAGTCCGACGTCACGCCCGCCGGGACGTGCCCGGGCCAGCGCACGATCAGCGGCTCGCGGATGCCGCCCTCGTAGATCGCGCCCTTGTAGTTGCGCAGGTTGCCGTTCGACTCGAAGTACGTCGGGTCGAAGCCCGACAGCGGATACACCGCACCGTTGTCGGAGGTGAAGATCACGATCGTGTTGTCCTCGAGGCCGAGGTCCTTGATGAGTTTGAGCATCGTGTCGATGTCGCGGTCCATGCGCGTGACCATCGCGGCGTAGGCGGCGTGCGGGTACTGGTGCGGCAGGTAGCCGTTGCCGCCGGGGTAGGGCTTGTCGTCGAGCTTGCCCTTGTACTCGGCGAGCGAGTCTTCGGGCACCTGCAACGCGAGGTGCGGCACGGTGGTCGGGTAGTAGAGGAAGAACGGCGAGTCCTTGTTGTCGCGGATGAACTGGATCGCGCGCTCGCGGCAGAGGTCGGGCGCGTACTGCTTGCCGATGAAGTTGACGTAGCTGGCCGAATCGTTCGGGTCGGCGCCCTTCGGGATGGACAGGCCCTCCTTGATCGAGACGTTGGTGTTGCCGGTGAGGGCGAACTTGCCTTCGTCGTCGACGAGGTACTGCGGGTAGTAGTTGTGCGCGTGGGCCTGGCAGTTGAAGCCGAAGAAATGGTCGAAGCCGTGCCGCAGCGGATCACCCGACGAGCCGACGCCGCCGAGGCCCCACTTGCCGAACGCGGCGGTCGTGTAGCCCGCGGCCTTCAGCGCCGAGGCGATCGTCACCTCGGTCTGCGGGATCGGGACCTGCCCGTTGAAGTCGTACCAATCCCCACCGGCCTGCTTGTTGCCGCGGACGAACGCGTGGCCGGGGTTCTTGCCGGTCAGCAGCACGCAGCGGGACGGCGCGCACACCGGGCTGCCCGCGTAGTGCTGCGTGAACCGCATCCCCTCGCGCGCCAGGCGGTCGAGCGTCGGCGTGTGGATGATCTTCTGCCCGTACGACCCGAGGTCGCCGTAGCCGAGATCGTCGGCCATGATCAAGACGATGTTCGGGCGCCTGTCCGCGGCCGCCACCAGTCCCGCCAACGCCAGGACGAGCGCAACGATCGCACGCGTGTTGATCTTCATAATCGAGTGGCTCCCTAAAGCTCACGGTTAAACATACCCCATAGGATATGCGCCGCAAACCCGACGGGCCCGCGACAACGAAAAGCCGCCGGACCCGAGGTCCGGCGGCGCATATCGATTGCGTTGTGGCGCTACCCGGCCCGAAGCCGGTGACTCACGGCATCTGCCCGAAGTCACGTCCGCGCTTGAGGCTGTTGGACCAGCCGAGCAGGTCAGCATCGCCGTAGTTCAGCCACGCGACGTGTCCGTCGTAGAACAGCAGGTTCGCGCCGAACGTGTACTTGTCGTTCTCGTTCGAGTACGACGTCTTGGTGAAGTTGGAGGGATTGACGTCGGCGCTGTTGTCGAACCACTCTCCGGCGATGCCATCGCCGTGGTTGTAGTTGAAGCGGTAGTACTCGACACGGTCGGCGTTGAACCAGTCACACATCAGGTCCTGGAGCATCGTGCGCTTCGCGGTGGCGTGCGGCTGGCTGATGCGCTCGGGCGAACGCTGTCCGTCCATCGTCGGCCACTGGCGACCAACAAAGTAGCGGTAGTTGAAGTAGCACTGGCCGCGTGTGTTGCGCGGGTCGTCGAGCGGCGCGGCCTCCGACGCCGGGCACACCCACACCGCCCAGCTGCCCACGTAATCACCGACCTCCTTGCGCAGGTCCCAGTTGTTGTTGTTGCGGAACAGGTTCGACTGGTTGCCCGACTCGTACGCCCGCGAGCCCGGCGGGAGCCACCGCGCAAAGTCGCCCGCATAGGCCATGCTTGTGACGAAGATCTGACGCTGGTTCGACCCGCACACCACGCGGCGCGTGATCTCGCGGTGCTTGTTCAGGGCCGGCATCAGGATCGACACCAGCAGCACGAGGATCGACATCACCACCAACAGCTCGACGATGGTGAATCCGCGAGCGGCGGCGAGGCGGACGAACGTGGCGGTACGGCGTGAGGCGTGCATGGCGTGTGTCTCTCAGGGTTGTGTGGCGACGAGGATGCGGACCGTGTCGCAGCTGGGGCCTTTGACCACGAGGTCCGCGTGCAGCGTGCGGCGGTCGGCGTCGAGCGACAGCGTGTCGGCGACGGAGTGCTCGGGGCCTTCGAGGCCGGTCTGCATACGCGAGCCGCGAACGGGATACTGCACCGCGGCGAGCCCGAACTGCTTGTGCGTGGTGATCAGCGTGTCGTGGTCCGCGATCACGCCGAGCACCGGCTCGTTGAAGCGGATCGTCACGACGTTGCGCGCGAGCGGGGCGTCGCCCGGCGGATCGAAGTGCAGCAGATAGCTGACGACGGTTGTCCCGGCGGGCAGTTCCGCCGCGGTCGGCTCGAGCTCCGCGGGGTCGCCCGCGTGGACCTGCGTGATGTCCGCCAGCAGCACACGCAGCGGCTTGTCGAGCGTGACCGTCCGCTCGCGGAACAGCACGGCCTTCGGGCCCTCGTGACGCCCCGGCACGACCGACGCCGGCGTCGCCGCGTCGGTGGTCGCACCGTCAATCGTGACGAGCTGCGTCTCGGCGGCGCCGGGCACGGTGAAGCGCCGTTCGTCGACCTTGACCTCGCGCATCGCGCCGTCGCTGGCGAGCACCGCGCGTCCCGCCGTGACGAGCGTCGGCAGCGCCGCACCGCCGCGTTCGACGACACTGACCCGCCCCTCGAACACGTGCACGTGCGTGAGGCCCATGTCGTCGACCTCGACGCCGAACCGCGTGCCGAGATCGACCACCTCGTGCGTCGGCGTCTCAACGGCGAAGCCGTGCGCCATCTGCGGCACGGTCGCGACGATCCGCCCGCGTGTCAGCCGGCAGCGGTTGGGTCCGAGGATCTCCACGTCGGCCGGGCCCAGCAGCGCGACCTGCGCCGTCGACCGCATCAGCAGTTCGGCCGAGCCGGACGTCAGTCGCAGCGGGCCCTGCGGCAGCGCCGCGCCGAGGTCGGCCATCGCGTGATCGTCCGACCAGGTCGCGCCGCGCACGTCCGTCACGGTCGCGAGCGTTTCGTTGCCGGCCTGCACCGCGGTCGCCCCGCCGTCGGGCGTCGTGCCGCCGCGCCACATCTGCGTCGCCGCGATACCCGCGACGATCAGAAAAACGGCGGCCGCCGCGTAGCGGAAAGCACGCGTGCGGCCGCCGCGGGCACGACGGATGGAATACGTGGAAGGCGACGCGTTGTCGGCGTCGCGCGGCCCGGCGCTAGCGGTGTCGACGTCGTCACGGATCTCCGTCGCCGTGGCGAACGGCAGCGTCGACTTGTCGCGACCGAAGTCGTGACGCTGACGCGCCGTGCGACACGCGAACCAGAAGTAACGCCGCAGGTGTTCGCTCTCGGCCAGCTGGCGGTTGAGGTCCGCGGACTCCGCCTCGCTCAGCGCGTCATCGAGATAACGCACGACCAGCTCGGCGAATTCTTCGGGGACGCGCGCCGGGGTTTCGGGGGTGCGGTCAGACATGGGCCACCTCCGCCCCGCTGTCACCGAGCCGTCCGGTGATGCAGTCGTAGAGGGCCGCGTGGATGCGGGCGAGCACCTTGTACACCGCGTCGCGCGACCGGCCGGTCTGCTCGGCGATGTCCGCCCCGGGCATCTCGCCGCGGTAACGCATGTCCAGCATCGCGCGGTGATCGTCGGGCAGCTTGTCGGTGCAGTGCTCCAGCGCCTCTTCGAGGTCACGGTCGACACCGCGCCCCGCGCCGAACTCGCGCTCCAGCGCGTCGAGCACGGCGTTGTCGAGCTGGCGTGTCGACCGCCCACTCTTGCGCAGCGTGTCGATCGCCCGGTGCCGCGCCACGCGCATCGCCCAGTGCATCAGGTGCTCGGGCGATGCGAACCGCTCCGGCTCGCCGATCGCCCGCAGGCACACGTCCTGAAACACGTCGTCCGCCTCGCTGCCACG
This sequence comes from Phycisphaera sp., assembly GCA_016125285.1. Lineage (GTDB taxonomy): Bacteria > Planctomycetota > Phycisphaerae > Phycisphaerales > Zrk34 > RI-212. Next base: position 20,509 of record WGMA01000067.1, on the reverse strand, counting down.
CGGCAGGATCGCCATCGCGTAGGTCGTGATCCGACCCCGCTCGGCCAGCAGCTGTTGAACGATGTCACGCGTTTCCATGATCCGCCTCACTTCCAATACGGGTGAATCGCCCACGATCGGACGCGCACGCCGAAAAATCAATCAAATAGTTCTGACCCGTCGCGCAACCCCCACCAAGCCCACGGGTTCCGCCCGGTGGGTTTCCTTCGTTCGCACTACTGGCCCCGCGGCCGCATGGCAGCTACCGTGTGGCGGGCATGATCGACCGGCGATCCCTCCCGCATCCCAACCTCGCCACGAGTTCAACATCCATGAATCGTCCCGCACCCTTCGCCGTCACACGTCTCGTCGTTCCCGCCGTGCTCGCGCTCGCCGCGCTCGCTGGCGCGACCCCCGCCCGCGCCCAGTCGCTGAAGTGGACCGTCAAGCCGCTGTGCGTCGACGCCAACGAGGGCATCGACATCGCCGACGTCAACAAGGACGGCAAGCCGGACATCGTCGCCGGTCGCAACTGGTACGCCGGGCCGGACTTCGTCGCGCGACCCCTCCGCAACATCGACGACTGGAACGGCTACGTCGAATCCAACGGCGACTTCGCCTACGACGTCGACGGCGACGGCTGGGTCGACGTCATCGCAGGGTCGTTCGTCCCCACGCAGGTCTACTGGTACCGCAACCCCGGCGCCGAGGGCCTGCGACTCGGCCAGCTCTGGCAGAAGAACCTGCTCGTCGACACCAAGCTCAGCCAGAACGAGGGGCAACTGCTCACCCCCGTCATCGGCGACAAGCCCGAGTGGATCGCCAACTCGTGGAACAAGGGCAACCCGACCATCGTCTGGCAGTTCGGCACGGAGCAGCGCGAGGTCGAGGTCAAACGCGGCAACAAGGCCGTCAAGGAAAAGGCCACCGTCCCCACGCTCAACAAGATCCAGATCGGCGCCGACAAGAACGGCCACGGCATCGCCATCGGCGACCTCAACAACGACGGCCGCGCCGACATCCTCGTCGGACTCGGCTGGTACGAGCGCCCCGCCACCGACGCCGAGAAGGGCAACTGGCCGTTCCACCCGATCCCCGAGCTCGGCTGCCACTTCAGCGCCCCGTGCATCATCCGCGACCTCGACGGCGACGGCCGCAGCGACATGATCATCGGCCAGGGCCACGGCTTCGGCCTGCACTGGTGGCAGCAACTCGCCCCCGCCGCGGACGGCACGCTCCAGTGGAAGGTCCACCTCATCGACGACAAGTTCTCCCAGCCCCACTGCCTGCACATGGCCGACCTCGACGGCGACGGCGTCGACGAACTGATCACCGGCAAGCGCGTCTACGCCCACAACGGCAACGACCCCGGCGGCAAGGAGCAGCCCTGCATCTACTACTACACGTGGGACAAGAAGACGACGACGTTCACCAAACACGTCATCGAAGAGGGCCACGTCGGCACAGGCCTGCAGATCCGCACCGCCGACCTCGACGGCGACGGCGACCTCGACATCGCGGTAGCCGGTAAGAGCGGGACGTATGTGTTGTTCAATAAGGGGAAGTGATGGGTGCCGATTAACACACGGCCTGCTATCCGCGCGGCTCTTCCTCAGGACAGGAGCAGGAGTTCGCCGGGGCTGGATGGTGGCACAGATTGCTCTTTGATCAAGTTGAAGAGCAACAGCGACGTGTTATCTACTTGCTGATCTGTAGCGAGTGTCTCGATGAACTGAAACACCGCCACCGCATACGAGCGATTTGGGCTAACGACACCCATAGTCTTCCCCCCGCCTTCATTCACCAACATGGCCCACTCCCACCCTAGCTCTCGATTGATGCTCTCTCCCCAAGCCACGGCGCACCAGAAGGCGCGGCTTGCCTTTTGTTCTCGCCCCATTCTCGATGGCCGGATGGTGTCCAACTCATCGGCGACACGAGTTTGAATGTCACTCGAAGTCATCGCCTGTACATCTAGGCTTAGATTGCGTTCGTACTCGCGCAAAGCCTCGTTGAGCGAACCCTGCTCTTCGCCGACGGCGGGTGGACGGCAGCTGATCTTGTTAACCGGAGTACCGCGAGGCCGTTCTGCAACTCGCGACGTTTCGACTGCGGAATGCTTCTTGAGTTCCTCGCGCGCATGTCGTCGCCAGTTCGTCCCATGTGACAACGGCCAGACTTTCTTGAACCAAAAGCCCTCAAGGTTGTGAGCGACAACTCTGTTGACGAAAGGCTGTGCAACATAAACGTCGAATGGGCTCTGAGGGATCTTGAAGATCGAATTCCCCGCGAGACGGCCCGCGTGGAATTCATGATGCCTGATGTTCTGGGCGCCACGAGGATCGATAGTCGATTTCTCGAGATCGAGCGTATCGCACACCGTAGTGACGTTGTAGGCCCAGTAGGATCCAGCGTCCAAAGGGTGGTCGCATCGCAAGAGTTCGCCATTCGCATCAAGTAGATCCTTCAGTGCGGATACTGCCCGCTCACTGAAGATGGGAATGCTCCCTGCGGCGGGATAATCGTTGTGTGGTCCCACCACTCCACTGAGCGTTCGAGGCTTCCAAACAGGCATAAGCTGATTTGCAACGCCGTCCCAAGCGGCAAAATCGTCATTGATGTCGTAAGAGCCACAGATTGATGACTTGTCGACGAAACCAAAGCCGTCGAATCGTGGATCATCGAGTATCGGCGACAACACATAGACAGCATTGGTCATTATCATTCTCCAACAAGGATTGAACGCCGGTTACCATGGCTTGCCCCGCGCATCGGGCAAACCGTGCTGATCGCCCGATGCCAAGACACGTCAACGAGTTGCCGCCTATCATGCCCCCATGCACGGCTTGCCCGCAAGCGGGACACGCCGTGACGCACCCGACGGAGCTTAGCCCAACCTCGCGAGACACACACCATGAAACACGCCATCGCCCTGCTCGTCTGCCTCCTCGCCATCTCGCCCGCCTTCGCCGGTGACAAGCCCAACATCGTGTTCATCGTCGCGGACGACATGGGGTACGGTGACCCCGGCGTGCAGGGGGGTAAGGATATTCCGACCCCGAACATCGACGCGATCGCGGCGGCGGGTGTGCGGTTCACCAACGGGTACGTCAGCGGGTCGGTGTGCAGCCCGTCGCGTGCGGCGTTGATGACGGGGCGCTACCAGCAGCGCGACGGCGTGACCGACTGGGTCCGCCCCGGCGCGAGTCACGCGTTGAACCCCGGCGTGCCGACGATCGCCGACTATCTCAAGCGGGCCGGGTATCACTCGATGCTCGTCGGCAAGTGGCACCTCGGCGAGCCCGAGGAGTGCAACCCGCTGAACCGCGGGTTCGACGAGTTCTTCGGATTCCTCGGCGGCGGGCGCACGTACTGGATCAAGGGCAGCGAGGAAAAGACCAAGCCGTACCAGCAGATCGTCCGCCAGCGCGAGCCGATCGACGAGACGGAGTACACGACGTTCGCGTTCGGGCGCGAGGCGGTGAGTTTCATCGAGCGGCGCAAGGGGCAGGACAAGCCGTTCTTCCTCTACCTGGCGTTCAACGCGGTGCACCAGCCGATGGAGGCGCCGAAGGATTACATCGACCGGTTCAGTTCGATCGGGGACGGCAAGCGGCGCACCTACGCCGGGATGCTCAGCGCGACGGACGTGATGATCGGCAAGGTGCTGGCGGCCCTGCACGACACCGGCGCCGAGCAGAACACGCTGGTCTGCTTCATCAGCGACAACGGCGGCCCCATCACGCACAACGCCCCCAACGCCTCGACCAACACGCCCCTCCGCGGCGGCAAGGGCGAGACCTGGGAAGGCGGCATCCGCGTGCCGTTCATCATGAAATGGCCCGGGCACATCAAACCCGGCGCCACCGACGACACCGTCGTCATCCAGATGGACTTCGTCGCCACCGCCCTCAACATCGTCGGCGAGAAGCCCGATGCGAAGTGGCCCATCGACGGCGTCGACCTCATGCCCCACCTGACCGCCAACGCCCCGCTGCCCGACCGCATGCTCTACTGGTACTGCCCGACCAACGGCCAGCAGTGGGCCATCCGCGACGGGAACTGGAAGCTGGCCAACGCGATCGCCCCCAAGGGCAAGCCCGAGCCGACGCTCGGCCTGTACGACCTGAGCAAGGACATCCACGAAGACAACGACCTGTCCGCCGCCCACCCCGACATCGTCGCCCGCCTCAAAGCCGCGTACGAAAAGTGGCACGCGGAGACGGGCTCCGACGTCACGGCCCAACACTCGGACGCGAACGCCGCGCCGTGACATGCGGGAGGCAAACAATTTGAATCGCGATCACACAAAAGGCCGTTCGACTCGATCGATCGTGTGCGTGCTGGCGCTGATGGTGCTGGCCTGCGTATCGATATCGCGCGGGGCCAATGACACGCCGCGGCCGGATTTCATGGGGCCGATCGCCGAGTCGTCGAGCACCACGATGCCCGAGGAGATCCACGACGGGTACTGGCACGGCGAGTTCGTGCGTGTGAACAACGAGGTCGCCAAAGCCAAAGACTGCCGGGTCGTTTTCTTCGGCGACTCGATCACGCTGGGCTGGACGCACCTGGCCGCGAAGGGCAAGCCGGTGTGGGACGCGCGGTTCGGCAAGTACAACCCGATCAACATGGGCAACTCCGGCGACATCACGCCGGTGATGCTCTACCGCGTCAACCGCGGCAACCTCGACTTCCCGAAAGGTCAGGCGCCGCGCGTCGCGGTGTTGCTCTGCGGGACGAACAACTACACCGTCACCCAGAGCGACGCGGGCAAGGTCAAGTGGGCCCTGGGCATCGACACGCCGCCGGAGCAAGTCGCCGACGGCGTCCGCGCGGTCGCGCAGGCGTTCCGCAAAAAGCTGCCGGGCACGCGCGTGATCCTGATCGGCATCCTGCCGGTCAAGCAGCGCGCCAAGTGGGCGAAGTGTCAGCAGACCAACCGCATCCTCGCCGGGTACGCGTACCCGAAGGACGAAGTCGTCTTCCTCGATCTGCAGGATCGTTTCGCGGACGCCGACGGCCAGCAGAAACCGGGCCTGTTCACCGACGGCACGCACCTGACGACCGAGGGCTACACGGTCATGGCCGACGCGCTGGTCCCGGTCATCGATCGCCTGATCGGGGCGGGGCCGATCGAAGGCCAATAGGTCAACGGGCGAAAGAACCCTCCGCGTCCCCTCCGCGGCGCGGCGTCGGGTGTGACCACCAACGAGGCGTAATAGGATTGCGGCGAACGTCGCCTCGAAGGCGGGCGCTCCGTATCATCACCGTGTCGCATCATTGAATCGAACCCCGCACCCCGAACCGACGAGGTCCTGAGCATGGCGAGACCGACGAACCCCCACGCCGCAGTCACCCGCGTAATCGCTTATCTCGCAATGGCCGCCGCGGTCGTTGTCGTCACGACGCTGGGCCCGGCGGTGGGCGATGTGCGTGCGGCCGGGGGCGCCGCCAAGCCGAACATCATCTTCATCCTGACCGACGACCTGGGCTACGGCGACGTGGGGGCGTTTTTCCAGGAGTTGCGTCGTCAGAAGCACGAGGCGGCGGAGCCGTGGCACTTCACGCCGCACCTCGACGCGTTCGCGGCGCAGGGCATGCAGCTGCGCGACAACTACACCGCGGCGCCGGTGTGCGCCCCGTCGCGTTCGTCGCTGCTGACCGGCGTCACGCAGGGCCACGCGGTGGTGCGTGACAACCAGTTCGACAAGGAGATCGCGCGCAACTACACGCTCGGCTCGACGATGAAGGGCGCGGGCTACGCCACGGCGGCGTTCGGCAAGTGGGGACTGCAGGGCCAGGTCGACGGCGGCGTGAAGAAGGATCTCGAGGTGACCGACGCCCACAAGTGGCCGGGCCACCCGCTGCAGCGCGGCTTCGACTACTACTTCGGCTACATCCGCCACGTCGACGGCCACTTCCACTACCCCCAAGAAGACGGCCGCCAGGTCTGGGAGAACTACACCAACGTCGCCGACAAGCTCAAGCTCTGCTACACCAGCGACCTGTTCGCGGCGCGGTGCAAGAAGTGGATCGTCGACCACGTCCACGACCACGCCGAGCAGCCCTTCTTCATCTACCTCGCCTTCGATACCCCGCACGCCAAGCTGCAGAACCCGCCCTGCCCGTTCCCCGACGGCGCCGGGCTGCACGGCGGGCTGCAGTGGATCGGCGAGCCCGGCCACATGATCAACACCGCCACCGGCGCGATGGACAGCTACGAGTACCCTGACTACGCCGACGCCACGTGGGACGACGACCACAACCCCGCCACCCCGCCGCGCCCCTGGCCCGACGTCAACAAGCGCTACGCCACCGACGTGCGGCGCATCGACGACGCCGTGGGCGATCTGATGCAGCTGCTCAAGGACCTGAAGATCGACGACAACACTGTGCTCGTGTTCACGTCGGACAACGGGCCGTCCATCGAGTCGTACCTCAGCGGCAAGGACAAGAACGGCTACTCCAACAGCTACACGCCGGAGTTCTTCCACTCGTACGGCCCGTTCGACGGCATAAAGCGTGACTGCTGGGAAGGCGGCGTCCGCATGCCGACGATGGCGCGCTGGCCCGGGCACATCCCCGCCGGCGCCATCGACCACACCCCCTGCGGCTCTTGGGATTGGCTGATGACCTTCGCCGACCTCGCCGGTCTGCCCGGCCCCACCCGCAGCGACGGCGTGTCACTCGTGCCCGCCCTCACGCACACCGGCAAACAGACCCCTTCGACCGTCTACATCGAGTACGACCAGCGCGGCAAGACGCCGAGCTTCACCGACTTCGTCCCCGCCCACCGCGGCCGCATGCGCGGGCAGATGCAGCTCCTTCGGTTCGGCGACCTGCTCGGCGTGCGGTACGACATCAAGTCCGTCAACGACCCGTTCGAGATCTACAACGTCACCGAGGACCCGCAGCAGGCCCACAACCTCGCCGACGAGCCGGACTACGCCGACTTCCAGGCGAAACTCCAGACCGAAGCCCTCCGCCAACGCATCTCCAACGACTCGGCCAAGCGGCCCTACGACGACACGCCCATCCCCGCCGTCACGCTCAAGCACGCCGCGCCCGGTGTCACGTTCAGCGCCTTCACCGGCGACTGGCCCTGGCTGCCGAAGTTCGACATGGTTAAGCCCGACGACACCGGCAAAGCCGATCGCCCCGACCTCGCCGACGTGAACCCCGCCAAACACAACGGCGCGATGTTCACCGGGTACCTCGTCGCGCCGGCCACCGGCACGTACCACTTCTACGTCACCAGCGACGGCGCCAGCTTCCTGCGTATCCACAACTGCCAGGTCGTCGACGGCGACTTCGGCCACAAGCCCGGCGGCACCGCCGAGGGCGCCGTCCACCTCGAAAAGGGCGCCCACCCGTTCCGCCTGTACTACGCTCGCAAGCCAGGCGACACCGCTACGCCGACCCTCCAATTCGAGTGGTCCGGCCCCGGCATCGACCGGCAGAGCGTCCCCGCCGACGCCCTGCGCCGCGACGCCGAGTGAGCTGGATCGGTCAGGTGAAGATGCGACGGCCCGAATGACATTCAGCGGGGGCCGCTCGCGTGCGCCCGATCAGTCGGTCGTCGCTCAGATCCCCGCCTTCGGGGTCAGGGTGAATTCCTTGATGCTGAAGCCCTTGACGGCGACCTCGTGCTTGACGCCCTTGCGGGTGAATTTCAGGACGTTCTTGCCCTTGGTGAGCTTGACGGTGACCGGCTCGGTGGTCTGCCACAGGCCGACGGTGTGGGGCAGCTCGATGCGCGTCGGCTGCTTGTCGCCGTTGACGGTGAGGTTCATGCACTGCTTCCAGCTGGGCGTCACGACGTTCATGGTCAGCGCGTAAGACCCGTCGGCCGGGGCGTCGAAGGTGTACTCGAACTCCGCGTTGGCGCCGCCGAGCAACTGCTTGCCGCCCAGGACGCTGTCGATGAAATGGACGTCACGCGTGCTCTTGGTCGGGTTGCTCGTCGCCGCGGCGGGGATCGTGATCACGCCCTTGCCGTCGACGCTGATCTTGCGGTCGGCCTCGGTGACCTCCGGCGACTCGAACGGGTATTCGATCTTGCCCTCGTTGGCCTCGCCGAGCTCCTCGCCCACGGCGTCGAGCGTCTTGGAACCCGCCTGCTCGATGAGCTGCCGTTGAATGTTCAGCGCCACGCCGTTCCAGAACGCGGGCGGAGTCTTCTCGTTGAATCCGTAGCAACGCTTCTCGCCGACGACGTCGCCGATCCACTGGGCGCGCTTGACCTGCATGAACCGATCGCCGAGCGCGCGGGCCTGGGTGGTGGCCACGAAGTCGAAGTCGTTCTTGTAGAGGGTCTTGGTGTAGCCGTTGCCCCAGTTGGCGCCGAGGCAGATGACCCAGCCGTCCGGCGTCCAGTGCGACAGCGCGGCGTGGCCCTTCTGCGGATGGGCGATGGTCGGCACGCCGAACGCGCGGAGGATGAAGCGGCCGAAGAACGCGCGGCGGCCGCAGACCCCGCCGTTCATCAGGATGTTCTGGTAGCTCTGCAGCTCCGGCTTGTCGTACTTGTTCTCCTCCGAGCCGTAGCGGATCTCCGTGCGGACCGACGCGACATAACGCCAGCGGTCGTCCTTCGTGACGATGTGGTCGGGGCGGTAGTTCCGCAGCATCTCGCGGCCCCACGCCAGCGTTTCGTTCGGCTCGTTGCCGTCCACCACGAAGCGCAGGTTCCACACGGTCTGGTCCTTGAAGTACGGGTCCAGCTCGCCGTTGGCGTAGGCCGCTTCGTAGTGCTTGTAGCGTTCGATCGGATCGACGTTCTTCGGCGCGTCGGTCGCGGCCTTGGGGTTTTCCTGCGCGATGGGCGTGGCGTGCTCGAGCGCGATCGCCAGCGCCAGCCGCTGCAGCACGCCGTCCTTCGCCTTGGCGCTGGTCCGCTGGATCTGGTCGTAGATCTCCATCGCCCGGGCGTAGTGACCATCGGCCGCGCCGTCCGCCACGACCATCTGCAACAGCAGCGCGTCGTCGGCCAGCATCCGGTCGATCAGCTTCTGCTGCTCGGGGCCCTTCTCGGCGAACGCCGCCAGGCCGTTGGGCGTCGCCTCGTTGAGCACCACGAACCGCGCCAGCTTCGCGTCCAGCCTGTCGCTCGTAGTCAGCGGGCCGATGTTCAGCGCGGTCATGGCCGCGGCCATGTCGGCCTTCGCGTCGGCCAGCGCCTTCTTGGCCTGCTCGACGTCCTTCTTGAACTTCGGTTCGTCCTGCTGCGCCTTCTCGTACGCCGCGGTCCGCTCAGCCAGCGCCTTCACGCCGGCCTCGCGATCCAGCTGCCACTTGTCCAGCTCCTTCTGGGCCGCGTCGCGCTCGGCGTCGGTCTTCGCCTTGCTCAGCTTCGCCTTCGCCGCGGCGATGCCCTTGTCGGCCTTGGGGATCCAGTAGTTCTTCGCGTGTCCGATCAGCCCCTTCGCGCCGCCGACCGCGCCGAGTTTCTTCTGCGCCTCGTCCAGCGCCTTCTTCGCCGCGTCCTCGTCCTTGATCGCCTTGATGTAAGCCGCCTTCGCCCGGTCGTTCACGTCCGGCAGCGCGGCGGTGATCTCCGCCTTCAGGGCCTTGAGCATCTCGGCGTACCGCGCCTCGAGCTTCTGCCCCGCGTCGCTGAGCGGGATCGTCGTCGGCTTCGGCGGGGCCTTTGCGGCGAGCGCCGACGGGCCGCTCCAGCCGATCGCGATGAACGTGAAAGCCGCCGCGCAGACATACCGCATGGCCTTGATTGTCATGACCGCACTCCTTTTCCATACCGACAGAACAAAGAACCCATCCACCACACATCCCGCCCGCCTGACTCGTCCATCATTCAGCGCCCAAAAACGCGTGTGGGGAACACGCAGACAAGGCCCGAGTCGACGCCACGAAGATCACACACCTCGGGTGCGCAACGGCGGTCTACGCACGGATTCTAATCCCTGAAATCCGGCGATACCGGGCAAAATTCATGCGGGTTCAGGCGGACCGGCGAGGCGCGCCCGGGACGGGTGACGGCGATCACCGGAACGGATCGGTGTCGCGGTCCACGGCGTTGACGCGGTCGACAACGCTGTTGGTGTAGGTCTGCACCTTGCCGAAGTTCGCGTCCTTGAACTGCGCGATCAGCTCGTCGTCAAGCACCGTGTCATACACCGCGAAGCTGTGCAGCCGACCGCGCCAGGGCCACTGGCCGGTCCAACGCCCGTCGGCGTCGAACGTGGGATAACCGCCGACCCACAGGCACGTTCCGCCGCCCATCGGCTTGACCTTGCCCGTCGCGCTGGCCAGCAGCTCGCCGTTGGCGTAGACCTTCATCTCGCCCTTCACCGCGTCCTTCGTCAGCGTCCACAGCACCCACTTGCCCTTGAGCAGATCGTCGGCCAGCGGGCTGGTGTTGACGCGGTCGTAGTTCGCCCCGGCGTCGAAGTACGCACGCCGGTCGGACCAGAAGTGCAGGTTCAGCACGCGCCCGCCACCGCTGTTGTACGCGTAGAACAGGCTCGTGGCCTGCGGCAGGATCGCGTCGCCCTTCGCCCAGAACATGATCGTCACGCGGTCCTGCAACTCGGGCATCGTCAGGCCGAGGATGAAGCTGCCGTCGAACTCCATCACGGGGCGGTCGAGCTCTTCGTCGTTCACGTACCGCGCCGTGCCCCAGCCGCGGTTGGCCTGGATCTCCTCGCCCTGCATCGCCGTGAACAGCACGAGGTGCTCGGTGGGCACGTGCACATCACCGACGAGGTTCTTCGCTGTCTGCTTCGCCTTGGACAGCGCCGCGAGCAGCACGCCGGCCAGAGCGACGATGATCGCCATCGTGATCAGGATCTCGATCAGCGAGAACGCGCGACGATGTGTGCGGTGTACGTGCCGTGCCATGTGCCCTCTCCGCTAACGTCGACTCAATAGAAGTTGCCCCAGTTGCCGCTGTACCGGTGCTCGATCTGATCGAGCTGGTGCTGATCGACGTGGCCGTCGACGTAGAGCAGGTTGGTGGACTCGAGCCTGCCCTTCCACTGATGTCCGCCGGTGACGGTCGAGCTCGTGGGGTCCGTGCTGGCCGGCCCGCGCGAGCCGATCTGGTCGGTGAGGATCGGCCGGAACGCCGCGCGGCGGTCGGCGACCGAAACGGGGAACCCGTCGGACGCGGCCATCGCGTCGGTGTAGTACGGCGCGACGAACGGGAACATCTTGCCGCTGGCGTGCCGCGGCACCCACCAGTCGTAGCGGATCAGCTCGAAGTTCGGCGTGAGCTTGTGGAAGAACTGCAGCGTCTCGGCGTCGTTCTTTGGCGCGACGTGACCAACGCCCCACCAGTTCGTGCGGTGCCAGCCGTCCTGCCAGCTCAACGGGCAGAAGAACTGCTTCCAGTGCACGCCGTAGTCCATCATGCTCTGCGTGAACCCGTTGCCCACGTCCCACGTGTTGAGGCCGCTGCTGCCGTAGTCGAAGCGCGGCAGGGCGCGTTCGAAATCGTTCGCGTAGTTCAGCGTCGCCACGCCCCACTGGTGATAGTTCGAGCTGCACACCACCTTCTTCGTGTCGTACTGCGCCCGCTCGAAGCTCGGCATCAGCACGCTGATCAGCAGGATGATGATCGAGACGACCACGAGCAGCTCGACGACCGTAAAACCACGGGCATACCGTTTCATCGCGGGCCTCCGTCGGGCGCGGCGCTGGGCGCGGCATCGTTGCTTGTCGGGATGGGTGCGTAGTCGATCGGGCCGCGGACCTGCAGGCCGGACCACCCGGCGAACTGCTCGCCGTCGCGCAGGCCGAGCGTGCCGTGGATGACGCCGTGCGCATCGGAGACCACGTGCCCGTTGGGCGAGTCGCCGGTGAACACCGCGTCGTTGTTCGCGTCGAGCTCCGCCGTGACGCCCTGCACCGTGAACACCGCGGGGTTGACCGCGCCGCCGCGCTTGTCTTCCCACTGCCCCAGCAGCGCCAGCTCGTAAGGCGTGTTCGGCAGCAGGCCCTCGATCCGCCAGGCGATCGGGTCCTTCCGCTTTTGAACGTCGCCGCGCGTAACGAACACCACGTCACGCCGCACGGGCTTCGACGCCCCGCGCTCCGCATACGCGTTGAGACGGCCGTTCGACTCCACGATCAGCCGCACCGGCGAGGGCCGCCCCGCCGCGTCGACCATCGTCTTGTCCAGCGCCTGTGCGTCGATGCGTCCGCTCTGTACGGCGACGCTGTTCCACCGGTCTTTGTCCGCCCCGAGCGCCTCGGCGCCCTTGCCGGGCATCGGCCCGTTGCTGACGTCGAAGTCCACGTCGACCGTCCCCAGCGCGAGTTGCGCGGGGGTCACCGCGCCGTCCGGGCCGATCCGTCGACTCTCACCCGCGACGAGCGCAACCGCGTCCGTTGTGCCCGCGGCCAGCTCGACCTTGCCCTCCAGCACCAGCAGGTCGGCCGAGCGATCGGCGTGTGCGATCAGCAGGAAACGCGTGCCGAGGTCCGTGACGGTGTAGCCCGTGCCGAACACGCGGAAGCCCGCCGCGGCGTGCGGCACGTGCGCGATCAGCTGGCCGCGCCGCAGGCCGAGGCTGTTGCCGTCACGCAGATCGAACTCCGCGGGGCCGACCACGTCGACCACCGCGCCGCTGCGCATCGCGACCTGCGCCGTGCCGGACTCCAGCCGCAGCGTCTCGACGCCCAGCTCGACGCCGGGCTGCAGCATGCCGCCGTCGTCCGTCCACGTCGCGCGATTCGTGTCCGTCAGCGTCGCGACCGACCCGACCCGGGCCGCGGGCGTGTACGTCGGACCGTGCGCCGCCGACCAGTACACCGCCGCCGCCACCCCCGCGACGATCACAAACACCGCCGCAGCCGCGTAACGCTTCCACGCGAACCCCACACGCCCGACCGGTGCGTGCGGCGCGTCGTCCGGCGCGTCCCGCTCGTCGTCGTAGAGCACCTCCGGCACGTCCAGCGCGATCGGCGTCGACCGCGTCTCGAGCATCTCGCGGAGCAGGCCGTGCGTCGCGACGTAATCGAGGTACGCGTCGTCCAGCTCGGGGTGGGCCTCGAGCAGCGCGCCCAGCTCAGCCAGCTGCTCGGGCGTGATGTCGCCCTCGCACATGCCGAGCATCAGCCGCTCGAACTCGACCTGGGGATCGTGATCGCTCACGGCGTGCCCTCCGCGCCGAGCGTCTGCTCGACGCACGTCATCAGCGTCCGCCGGATGCGGTACAGCATCTGGTACAGCGATGTCTTGGCGCGCCCCGTGCGCTCGGCGATGTCGACGACCGACTCGTGCCCGGCGTACGCGCTGTCGATCAGCTGACGCTGCGGCACCGGCAGCTTGTCCATGCAGCGGCGCAGCGCCTCGCGGCGTTCGTCGACCGCGCCCGCGCGACGCGTCGCCTTGTCGCCCAGCCGCTCGACCAGCGCGTCGCTGAACTCGTGACGGTCCCGCGCCCGCCGCTTGCGGTACGCCATGACCTGAAACCGCGCGATCTGAAACGCCCACGCGTTGAAGTTCGTCCCCGCCTTGAACTCCTCACGCTTCGACCAGATCACCACGTTCGTCTCCTGCACGACCTCCTCCGTCGCGTCGACGCTGCCGAGCAGCGACATGACGAACGCCCGCAGCCGCGTCTGCATCTGCGTGAGGTCCAGCACGAGCTGTCGGGTGTCCGCTTCGTTCATGAGTTGGCTCCGGCACAAGGAAATAGACCGCCGCCGCCGATGTTAACGCGCGCCGATACTCTCCGTACGACCCCGGCCGATCCAAATCGATTACCCGCTTGATGCCAGACTGTTACGCGCATCGCCGCCCGAAAGGGACGGGTCGCCCATCCGCCCGCCCGCGACTTTTTTTCGCGGCGATGTTAAGTCACACACCCCGGCGCAAGAGTTAAGGTAGACCATGGCATTGCCCCACGACCAGATCGTCCGCGTGCTGATGCGGCACCGCGTCCAGCTGCTCGCCTTCATCCGGGCGATCGTCAGCGACGTGCATCTCGCCGAGGACATCCTCCAGGACGTGTCGGCGCTGGCGATCCAGAAGTCCGACGCGATCGACGGCGAGGACCACCTGCTACCGTGGGTCCGTCAGGCGGCTCGCTACAAGGCGATGAACGCGCTGGCGAAGCGGTCGCGTCAGCCGCGCGCGTTCGGCGACAAGACGCTCGACCTGATCGAGGCCGACTGGGCCGCGCACGACACCGCCGCGTCGAACGACACGCTGGACGCGCTGGAGCAATGCGTCGAGCGGCTGTCGCCCTACTCGCGCTCGATCCTCGACGCCCGCTACAAGCAGGGACACGTCGGCGACCAGCTCGCCGAGGCGGTAAAACGCAAGACCGCCAGCGTGTACGTGCAGCTGTCGCGGATCCACAACGCGCTGGCCGACTGCGTCCGCCGCCGCCTCGCCGGGGAGGTGGCCGATGTCTGACCGCGACGACCACACCAACCCCCGCGACGCGGACACCGCGCTGATCCTCCGCTACCTCGACGGGCAGCTGTCCGACGACGAATTCGCCGCGCTCGAGGCCCGGCTCCACGACGACGCCGACTTCCGCTCGCGGTTCATCGCGATGACGATCCACGCCGGCTACATCGCCGCGGTGGTCGCGCCCGACGGCGTCGCGGCGGCCGACGACGAGTCCGACATCATCGAGGCCGAGCCGATCCCCGTGGCGCAGCTCGGGCCGCGTGATCCCATACGTGCCCACGGAGGTCGCGTGCGTAGCGAAGCGATTCGCTACGCCGCGGCCGCCGTTTTACTTATTGCCGCGGCGGTCGTCGTGACGCTCATGCAGCGCGACACGACGAACCCCGCCGACACGGCCGCGCCCGCGGGGCGAACGGTCGCCGCGATGCTCAACACCGGCGACGCCGAGTTCGCCGACCGCGCGTCCGCGCCGCAGTCCGGCGACACGCTGACGGCCGGGCCGCTGCGGCTGACGTCCGGCACGGCGCAGGTGATGTTCAACTCCAGCGCCGTGGTGAGCCTCAGCGGCCCGTGCGACTTCGACATGATCGGCGACAACGCCGGTCGCCTGTCCGCCGGATCGATCGACGTGTACGTCCCCGAGCGTGCGCACGGCTTTGCCGTCGAGCTGCCCGACGGCGTGCGTGTCGTCGACCTGGGCACCCGCTTCCGCGTGTCCGTCCTGCCCAGCGACGCGTCGGACGTCGAGGTGTTCCGCGGGCGGGTCCGCGTCGAGCGCCCCAACCGCAGCGAAGCCTACGAACTCGTCGCCGACTCGATCGCGCGCGTCGTGCCCAACAGCCCGATCCGCATCACGCGCGAGGCCGGCAAGCTCCGCACCGGCGCGGTCATCTCGCGCGCCGCCGACTGGCTCGGCGCCAGCACGATGACCAGCACCAACTGGGAGTTCCGCCGCCAGGGTGGCCCCGACCCCCAGGACGCGTGGCGCTCGCTCGGCTCGCCGCTCGAGTGGAGCGCCAAGCGCGAACGCTTCGAGAACTCCACGCGCCCCGTCACCTACCCCATCGTCGACCGCACGGCGATCCGCATCAACGGCCCGCTGAGATACCAGGAGCGACGCTGGGCCATCGCCGACTGGGTCTGCCCGCAGGACGGACTCGAGCTCAAGGCCAACGACGGCGTGCTCGATTCGCAGATCGGCTCGCCCACCGAGAACGAAGCCCCCGGCAGCCAGATCGTCGTGGCGATCTTTGACGATTCGGCCAAGCGCTGGACCGTGCTGCTGGATTCCATCGGCGACGACGACCAGCAGGTCTCCATCCCATTGGATCGCCGACGATTCGCGCTCGACGCCGGCGATCGCATCCGCATCGCGTGGCGCGCCACCGGGTCGCACAACGAGCAGGCACGGCTCAACGACTCGGCGCTCGCGTTCACCGTCGTCGGCGTCAGGAGCAGGAACCCCTCTCGCCCCGACGCGCCCTGACCCGCAACAGGCCGTCGCAGAAACGTGGAGATCCTCCCGTGAAGAAGTGCCACCGATCGCACCCGACCGTTGACCGTGCCCAACTCATCGCCCTGCTGCTGACGACGCTGCTCGCCCTCGGCGTCGCACCGACGCGCATGCTGGCCGGCAACAAGAAGGCCAACAAGGCCGATCGCCCCGCCGACAAGGCCGCCACGCCGACCGTCACCGACGCCGAGATCCACGCCGGCATCAAGAAGCTGACCAATCGCCTGTTCTCGATGCAGAACGCCGACGGCCTGTGGGTCGACGCGTTCCCGAAAGACGATTCGATCCACGGCGTGCAGTTCGGCGGGACGACGGCGCTGGCGACGCTCGCGCTGCTCGAGGCCGGCGTGTCGTACCAGGACCCACGCCTCGAGCGCGCGATCGACTTTCTCTCGAAGGTCGACATGAAAGGCACCTACGCGCGGTCCATCCGCGCGCAGATGTGGGCCGTCATGCCCGACCGCTTCGCACCGCAGCTGGCCGAGGACGTCAAGTGGCTCGTCGACGACCGACGCCCGGGCCCCGAAGGCGGATACGTCTTCAGCTACACCCAGCCGGGCGACGGCGGCAAGACCGGCGGCGGCGCCTACTCCAACTCACGCACCAAGTTCGCCATGCTCGCACTCTGGCAGGGCGCGAAGCGCGGCCACCCCGTGCCCGGCGACCTGTGGGCCGGCGTCGAGGAGCACTACACCAAGACCCAGCTCGACGACGGCGGCTGGGGATACAACGTCAAGCAGTGGAACCACTCCCGCGGCTCGATGACCGCCGCCGGCCTCGTCAGCCTCCACGTCATCCAGGACTACCTCCACGCCCCCGAATACAGACAGGTCGGCAAGCACCTGCCCATCGAGGAGCCGATCAACAAGGGCCTCGCCTGGTTCGACCGCAACTACGTGCCCGATCACGTGCCCGAGGTCGGCGGGACCAAGGGCGGCTACAGCAACGTGTTCTACTACCTCTACGCCGTGGAACGCACCGGCGTGGCCAGCGGCGTGAAGTACTTCAACAACAAGCCCTGGTTCGACAGCGGCGCACGCGTCATCCTCGACCAGATCGACGACAAGGCCCTCGACCCCGGCCGCGCCATCAACAGCAAGGGCCCCGACGCCAACGTCGGCAACCAGATCATCAGCGCCTCGTTCGCGCTGATGTTCCTCATCCGCGGCGGCCAGCCCGTGCTCATCAACAAGCTCGAGGTCCCCGACTACGCGTGGAACAACCGCCCCTTCGACGTCAAGCACCTCACGCAGTGGGTCTCCGACGAGATGGAGACGCCGATGCTCTGGCAACGCGTGCCGATCACCACGCCCGTCGACACGTGGTTCGACGCGCCCATCATGTACCTCGCCAGCCACGAACCGCTCGACCTCAACCCCACGCAGAAGGCCAAGCTCAAGGAGTACCTGATGCGCGGCGGGCTGCTGGTCACCTCCGCCGACTCCAACTCCAACGCCTTCAACCTCAGCGTCAAGGAACTCATGACCGAGCTGTTCCCCACCCTGACCTACGCCAAGATCGCCCCGGACGACCCGCTCTACTCGGCCATCTACCACATCGATCCCACCTTCCGCGCCGAGGCCCTGAGCAACGGCGTGCGGCAGCTGGCCATCCACCTCCCGGCCGACGTGTCCTGGCCCCTGCACGCGCGCGACCTGAGCCACCTCCCGCTCTGGCAGTTCTTCGCCAACCTCAGCTACGTCGCGACGGAGGGCGCGCCCGTACGCGGCGGCGTGGCGCACGCCGACGGCGGCAAGGCCGAACGCGGCGACGCCGTCGACGTCGCACGCGTGCTCTACGACGGCAACCGCAACGCCGAGTCGCTCGTCTGGCAGACGCTCGGCGAGACCGACGCCAAGGTCGACACAAACGTCGCCGACGTCGAGCTCGACAAGCTCGCCGGCGCCAACGCGCCCCTGGCGCACCTCATCGTCACCGACGGCATCACGCCCACCGATGACCAGGCCAACGCCTTGCGCGACTACGTCAAGCGCGGCGGCACCCTGCTGGTCGAGGCCGGCGGCGGGCAGTCGCGGTTCGGCGAGGCCGCGATGATGCTCGTCGCCCAGGTGTTCCGCGACGACCGCCTGCGCCCGATCTCGATCGGCATCCCGATGATCACCGGCGAAGGCTTCAACGGCTACGACGTGACGAACGTGCACTACCGCCGCTTCACGCTCCTGCGACAGGGCGCGGGCGTCGAGGCGCCGCGCCTGATGACCGTCGAGATCGACGGCGAGCCGCGCGTCATCGTCTCCCTCGACGACCTGTCGCTCGCGTGCCTCGGCGTACGCCGCTGGGGCGTCGACGGCTACGCCACAGACTCCGCCCGACGCCTCCTGTCCAACATCGCCCGCTACGCCGCCCGGTCACGCAAAAACTGACCGACGCCAAAAACGGCCCCCACTCCTGTAGAATCGCCCCCGGCCCGACGACGACGGCAGGCGCACGGTCCGTCGATCGCCCCGGCAGCGAGGTCCGCATTGGCTCCAACCGTTGACCCGAGAAACAATGACGTCGTGAACTGGGTGAACGGCGCATTCGTCGCCCGCTACGCCCCCGCCGTGCCCGTCTACGACGCCGGCCTGATGCACGGCAAGCTCGTGTGGAGCTCGCCGCGCCTCGTCCAGCGCCGCGTCTTTCGACTGCACGATCACCTCTACAAGATCCGCCACTCCGCCCAGCTGAACTTCTGGCCGCGCATCCCGTCCGACGAGCAGATCATCGACGCGATCCGCGACACGCTCATCCGCAACAACATGACCGACGGCGTGCACATCCGCATCCTGCTCACCGCCGGCAACCAGATCACCGCCGGCATGGACATCGCCAACGTCATCGACGAGCAAGGCCGGCCCAGCGAGCCGCGCCTGATCATCGCGCCCGAGTACCGCACCGCCGTGTACGACCCCAGCGGCATCCGCGCCATCACGTCGAGCTACCTCCGCCCCGGACCCGAGATGGTCGACCAGCGCAGCCACGACAACAACCAGAACGCCTCCGCCCGCGCCTGCTACGAAGCGAAACACCGCGGCGTGACCACGTCGCTGATGTACGACGCCCAGGGCCACCTCGCCGAGGCGTTCGCCTCGCACGCCGGGATCGTCCGCAACGGCAAGCTGCTGACACCGCACGTGCGCTGCTGCCCCGAGGGCGTGACCCGCAAGGTGATCCTCGAACTCTGCGCCGCCCACGGCATCCCCGCCGCCGAAGCCGACCTGACCCGCGACGACGTCGCCGCCGCCGACGAGCTGTTCATCATGGGCACCATGTCCGGCCCGATCGCCGTGACCACCCTCGACGATCACCCCGTCGCCAACGGCGACATCGGCCCCATCACCCAAAAGCTCTACGACCTCTACCACGCCGCGATGCTCGACCCGGCGCAGAGCTACGCGATTCTGGACTGAACGCGTGGGGCCCGTCCAAGCGATACTGCCTATGGACTTCGGGTCGATTGGAATCGGCGCGGCGATGGTGATAATGGTGAGCCGGTCCGGTGATTTGATTTGGGGAAGTCGACTTGCGTCCGCATCAATCGAATGTGAAGTCGAAGGCGACGGGGCTCGCGAGCGCAAAGCTGTTGATGAAGGCGAAGCTCTGGTGGCTTCCCGGGTATCCGCAGCTAGCGGGAAATCGCGTGCGGTGGCTTGTCGTGCCCTACGCCGGATCGCGCGGGAGCGAGCCACTGGAGCTGGATCGCTCGCACCTGCGCAAGGCGACCTACGCGGCGACCAAGCTGTGCGGCGAGTTCCCGCGGGCGTTGCCCCGGCTCGTGGGCGACGCGGACGCGTGGCGCGACGCCGTCGGGTTTCAGCTCGACCGACTCAAGGCGCCCATCAATCACGGCGAGCCGCTGCTGGCGGACCTGTTCGCAACGCCCGGCCGGTACAGCGACGCGGTGCGTCGCCGGGCGGCGCGCCTGCGCGAGCGCGCGCCCGAGCTGTCGCGCGTGATCGCGGCGACGTCGTGGGTGGCCTGCGCGCGGATCGGCGTCGAGCAGAAATATCTGAGTTGGTACGAGTCGAACGACGAGCGGATCGTGCGGATCCTCGAAGCGACGCCCGAGGCGGAGGCCGTGCCGCTGGTGCTGCAGCTGGCGCACCTCGCGGTGGACATCGGCCCGCAGCGCGTCGCGCCGCTGGTCGAGCTGCTGAGCCTGCGCGAGACGTACACGGCGTCGACAAAAGGCGGCGGCAGGTACGTCGAGCAACTGGCCAAGGCCGTGGCGATGCAGCGGCAGCGTCGCAAGCCGCTGACGGGAACGCCGGTCGAGCCGAAGCTCCCGGCGGCGCTGCGCGAGCTGACCGGCTGGCTGCTGACGGTCGAGCCGCGCGCCCGGCGTCAGTCGCTGCGTGTGCTGGAGAGGTGCGGCATTCCCGAACTGGTCGGGGCGTGTGCCAACTGGTGGAAGCGTATCGGAGACCTGGCGGACGAAATACGGAAGCTGCCGCCGGGTGCCACTGGCGGCTTGTCCGCCAGTGCATTTGAGGTTCCCCACGAATGGTGGGCGCGAGTATATCGCTAGGCGGCGGATTGTTCATACTCGACGGGGCTGAGGTAGCCCAGGGCCGAGTGACGTCGTTGGGGGTTGTAGTAGTTGTCGATGTAGTCGGTGATCGACGCGA
>WGMA01000017.1 GCA_016125285.1 Phycisphaera sp. | reverse complement strand
TCGCGTCGATCACCGACTACATCGACAACTACTACAACCCCCAACGACGTCACTCGGCCCTGGGCTACCTCAGCCCCGTCGAGTATGAACAATCCGCCGCCTAGCGATATACTCGCGCCCACCATTCGTGGGGAACCTCAATGCACTGGCGGGCAAGCCGCCAGTGGCACCCCGAAGTCCACGTCCACTGACAAGCTGCGCTTGTCAGCGCCACCCTGAGTCGTAACACTGCCCGCATGAGCGATGCGTATGTGGCATTGGGCTCCAACCTCGGCGACCGCGCCGCGCTGATCGACGGCGCGGTCGAGGCGATGGCCGCGCTGCCGGGCACGCGTGTGGTCGCGGTGTCGAGTCTGCACGAGACGGCGCCCGTCGGGCCCGGCGAGCAGGGCATGTACCTCAACGCCGCGGCGCGGCTGGACACGTCGATGGATCCGCGTGCGCTGATGACGGCGTTGCTGGCGATCGAGCAGGAAGCGGGGCGGCGGCGTGGCGAGAAGTGGGGGCCGCGCACCTTGGACCTGGACCTGCTGCTTTATGACGCCCGCGTGATCGATGAAGAGGGATTGACGGTGCCGCACCCGCGGATGGCGGAGCGGGCGTTTGTGCTGGGGCCGCTGCGGGAGATCGCGGCGGGGGTGGTGCACCCGGTGCTGGGGCGGACGATCGGGGAGTTGTGGGCGGCGCTTGGCGCGTGAGTGTGCGGACGAACCCCGGGGCAGGCCTGCCCCGGGCTTTAGTCGATTGTCACGACGCTTTCTTGTTGGAGTCGGACTTCTTCGACGTCGAGGCGTCGGCGGGCTTCTTCGTGTCGGGCTTCGACTCGGCCTTCTTTTCTGACTTCGACTCGCTCGACGACGTCGACTCGCTCTTCGGCGCGTCCGCGGCCTTGGCCTTGTTGTACGACTCGGAGCGGTAGTCGGTCTGGTAGAAGCCCGAGCCCTTGAAGATGACGCCGCCGCCGGTGCCGATGAGGCGCTTGAGCTTGAGCTTGCCGCACTCGGGGCACTTGCGCAGGGCGTTGGCGGTGATGGACTGGAACTGCTCGAACTCGTGTCCGCAGTTGTCGCAGCGGTAGTCGTAGGTAGGCATCGTCGGTCTCCTTCGGAAGCACGCGGGTCACTAGCACGACCCTTGGCCCCTCCCTCAGTCCCTCCCCGGTGGGGAGAGGAGTTCAATCAACCGGGCGCGACGGCGACCTTGGCCGGTCGCAGGGCGCGATCGTTGTACAAGTAGCCGGGGCTCAGCGCGAGCGTGATGTGGTTGGGCTTCACGCCCTCGGCCGGCTGCTGCAGCATCGCCTCGTGCAGGTGCGGGTCGAACGCCTCGCCGACCCGCGGCTCGATCCGCGTCACGCCCTGGCTGGTCAGCACCTTCAGCAGCTCGTCACGCACGATCCGCACGCCCTCGAGCACCTTCTTCGCCTCGTCGTGCTCGGGTTTGTGCGCGCTGAGCGCCTGGTCGATCGTGTCGACGACGGGGATGAACGCACGCAGCACGTCGGCGCGGTCGCGCGCGCGATCCTCCAGCCGCGTGCGCTCCGAGCGCTTCATGTAGTTGTGGTAGTCCGCGGCGGTGCGCTGGAGGCGGTCGAACAGCTCGTCGTGCTTCTTCTGGAGGTCCGCGATCACCTCCGCCGCCTCGCGGTCCTCGGCGTCACCCTCCGGCGCGTCACCGGAGGCGTCCGCGTTCAGCTCGTCGTCGTCGATCCGTTCGTGTTGTTCGCTGGCGTCACTCATATCGTGGCGTCTCTCACTGCGTGTCATTCTCCGCCGAGGTAGCTTTTGATCTTATCCCAGAAACCGCTGGAGTGCGGCAGGACTTCGTGGTCTTCGGTCGCGGCGAACTCCTCGAGCAGCTCGCGCTGGCGGGCCGTGAGCTTCTTGGGGATCTCGATCATGACCTGCACGATCATGTTGCCCTTGCGACCGGTGCGCAGGTTCGGCACGCCCTGGCCGGACAGCGTGTACGTCTGGCCGTGCTGCGTGCCGGGCTTGAGGACCAGCTCGGCGGGGGTCGATTCGCCCTCGCCGAGCGGGGGGATCTCGAGCTTCGCGCCGAGCGCGGCCTGCGTGAAGCTGACCGGCATGTGCAGGATCAGGTCGTCGTTGCGCCGCGCGAACAGGTTGTGCTTCTTGACGCGGACGTGCACGTGCAGGTCGCCGTGCGGAGCGCCGTTGTGGCCCGGCTCGCCCTCGCCGGGCACGCGGACGATCTGCCCGTCGTGGATGCCCGCCGGGACCTTCACCTCGATCTTGCGGTGGCGCGGCTGGCGGCCGGACCCGCTGCACGTCTCGCACTTGTCGGTGATGATGTTGCCCTGCCCCTTGCACGCCGGGCACGGGCGGACCATCTGGAAGAATCCCTGACGCATCGCGACCTTGCCCTGCCCGCCGCACGTCGAGCAGGTCTCGGGCGTGGTGCCGGGCTTGGCGCCGGAGCCGCTGCACGTCTCGCAGAGGTCCTGCCGGGTGAACTCGATCTGGCTGGTCGCGCCGGTGGCGACGTCTTCGAGGCTGATGTCGATCTCGGTCTCGAGGTCGTAGCCGCGGGCGCGTCGCTGCTGCCCGCCGCCGCCCCCGCCGCGGAAGAAGCTGCCGAACCCCATGTCGCCGAACGCCTCTTCGAACATCGAGAAGATGTCCGAGGCGTTCATGCCGCTGAAGTCGTGCGTGCCGGTGCCGCGCAGGCCCTCGTGACCGTAGCGGTCGTAGCGCTGGCGCTTGTCGGCGTCGGACAACGCCTCGAACGCCTCGGAGCACTCGCGGAACTTCTTCTCGGCCTCGGGGTCGTCGGGGTTGCGGTCGGGGTGGAACTTCATGGCCGACTTGCGGTACGCGCGCTTGATCTCCTCCGTCGTGGCGGTGCGCTCGACGCCGAGGATCTCGTAGTAGTCGCGTTGGGTGGCCATGGTCATGTCGCGTTTCAGGTGAAAAGCCCAGGGACGTTGGTCGTCCCTGGGCTTTGTGGTTTCGTTCAACACATCGGGACGGACCGGGTCATCAGGCCACGGCGCCGTCGAGCACGTCGTGATCGTCCTCGAGGTTGGTGACCAGCACGTTGGTGGTCAGCATGAGGGCGGACACGGACGCGGCGTTGAGCAGCGCCGAGCGGGCGACGAGCGACGGGTCGATGATGCCGGCCTTGACCATGTCGACGTACTCACCGGTGCCGGCGTTGTAGCCGAAGGTCTTGGAGCTGTTCTCCTTGATCTTCTCGACGACGATGTCGCCGTCGTGACCGGCGTTCTCGACGATCTGGCGGCAGGGGGCCTCGAGCGCGGCGGCGATGATGTCGTAGCCGAGCTTCTCGTCACCCTTGGCCTTGGCGCGGGCGGCCTCGACGGCCTCGATGGCGCGGAGGAACGCGACGCCGCCGCCGGGCACGTAGCCCTCGAGGGCCGCGCCACGCGCCGCGTGCAGCGCGTCGTCGACGAGGTCCTTGCGCTCCTTCATCTCGACCTCGGTCGCGGCGCCGACGTTGATGATCGCGACGCCGGAGGTCAGCTTCGCCAGGCGCTCCTGGAGCTTCTCCTTGTCGTACTGGCTGGTGGTCTTGTCCAGCTGCATCTCGATCTGGTCGGTGCGGGTCTTGATGTCCTTCTTCTTGCCGCCGCCCTCGATGACGGTGGTCGAGTCCTTGTCGATGATGACCTTCTTGGCGCGGCCGAGGTGCTCGAGCTCGACGGTGTCGAGCTTGATGCCCAGGTCCTCGCTGAGGAACTGCCCGCCGGTGAGCGTGGCGATGTCGCCGAGCAGCGCGCGGCGGCGGTCACCGAAGCCCGGCGCCTTGACGGCGCAGATCTGCAGCGCGCCGCGGAGGCGGTTGACGACGAGCGCGGCCAGCGCCTCGTTCTCGACGTCCTCGGCGATGATCAGCAGCGGCTTGCCGGCCGTGGCGATCTTGTTCAGCAGCGGGATCAGCTCCGGCAGGTTCGCGATCTTCTTCTCGTGGATGAGGATGTACACGTCCTCGAGCTCGCACTCCTGCGTCTTGGGGTTCGTCATGAAGTAGGGCGACAGGTAGCCCTTGTCGAACGCCATGCCCTCGACGTAGTCGAGCGTGGTGACCGCGGCCTTGCCCTCTTCGATCTCGACGACGCCGGTCGCGCCCACGCGGTCGATCGCCTCGGCGATCAGCTCGCCGATCTGCGCGTCGGAGTTGGCGGAGATCGTCGCGACCTTCTGGATGTCGCTCTTGCCCTTGCACTTGGTGGCCGCGTCGCGGATGGCGTTGGCGGCGATGTCGGCGGCGGCGAGGATGCCGCGCTGCATGACCGTCGGGTTCGCGCCGCTGGTCACGTGACGCAGGCCCTGCTCGAAGATCGCCTGCGCGAGCACGGTCGCGGTGGTCGTGCCGTCGCCGGCCTTGTCGGCGGTGCGGCGGGCGACCTCGTTGACCATCTTCGCGCCCATGTTCTGGAACGGGTTGGGCAGGTCGATCTCCTTGGAGACCGACACGCCGTCCTTCGTGACCGTCGGGCCGCCGAACGACTTGTTGATCACGACGTGGCGACCGGTCGGTCCCATGGTGACCGCGACGGTGCGGGCCAGCTGGTCGAGGCCCTTCTTCATCTCGACCGCGGCGTTGGCGTCGAACATCATCTGCTTGCTGGACATTGGTGATACCTCTTATCGAGCGTGCGTCGCGGCGGGGCCGGCGGACGGACGCGGTTGCGGTTTACTTCTCGATCTTGGCGAGCAGCTCGCCCTCGCCCAGCACGATGTACGTCGCGCCGTCGAGCTCGACTTCCGTGCCGGCGTACTGGCTGTAGATGACCACGTCACCCTTCTTGACCTGCGGCGCGACGCGCTCGCCGTCGCTGTTGACCCGACCCGGGCCCGCCGCCACCACCGTGCCGCGCAGCTGCTTCTCCTGCGCCGACTCCGGCAGCACGATGCCCGCCGAGGTCTGCGCCTCGGACTTGGCCGGCTCGATCACGATCATGTCGTTGAGGGGACGGATGCTCTTCTTCTTGGTCTTCGTCGCGGTTGCCATGTCTGTGTCTCCGTTGTCGAACGGTTTGTGTTTTTGTGTCGTGTGTCTCGGGTGCCACTGGCGGCTTGTCCGCCAGTGTGGATCTTCGTCGGGGCACTGGCGGTCGAGCCGCCAGTGGCACCCATCATGTTGCACGCATTACATCATGCCGCCCATGCCGCCCATGCCGCCCATGCCGCCCATGCCACCCATGCCGCCCATGCCGTGGTCGTGGTGATGGTCGCCGCCTTCGTCTTCGTCGGCGGGCAGTTCGGTGATGATGCAGTCGGCGGTCAGCAGCAGCGTGGCGACCGACGAGGCGTTCTCGATGGCGATGCGGTCGACCTTCGCGGGCGTGATGATGCCCTTCTCGATCATGTCGCCGTACTCGAGCTTCAGGGCGTCGTAGCCGAAGCTGCCCTTGCCCTCGCGGACCTTCGACACCACGACGGTGCCCTTGACGCCGGCGTTGTCGGCGATGGTCTGCGTCGGCACGGCCAACGCCTTGGCGACCAGATCGGCGCCGTGCTTCTCGTCACCGCTCAGCGTCTTGGCGAGCTTCTCGACGGCCGTGATGGCGCGGATGAAGCTGACGCCGCCGCCGGGCACGATGCCCTCTTCGACGGCCGCACGCGTGGCGTGCAGCGCGTCCTCGATGCGGGCCTTCTTCTCCTTCATCTCGGCCTCGGACGCGGCGCCGACGAAGATCTGCGCCACGCCGCCCGACAGCTTCGCCAGACGCTCCTGCAGCTTCTCGCGGTCGTACTCGCTGGTCGTGCCGGCGATCTCGTTCTTGATCTGCTGGATGCGACCCTTGATCGCGGCGTCGGAACCGGCGCCTTCGATAACGGTCGTGTTGTCGCCGTCGATCTCGATCTTCTTCGCCAGGCCCAGGTGGCTGATCTCGATCTTGTCGAGCTCGAGGCCCAGGTCCTTCATGATCGCGGTGCCGCCGGTGAGCGTGGCGATGTCCTCGAGCATGGCCTTGCGGCGGTCGCCGTAGCCCGGCGCCTTGACGGCGCAGACCTGCAGCACGCCGCGCATCTTGTTGATCACCAGCGTCGACAGCGCCTCACCCTCGACGTTCTCGGCGATGATCAGCAGCGGCTTCTTCGCCTTCTGCACCTTCTCCAGCAGCGGGATCAGCTTCTGCGCCGACTCGATCTTCTCCTCGTGGATGAGGATCAGGCACTTCTCGAGCTCGACGGCCATCTCGTCGGCGTTGGTGATGAAGTTCGGCGACAGGTAGCCGCGGTCGAACTGCATGCCCTCGACGACCTCGACGTAGGTCTCCAGCGACTTGCCTTCCTCGACCGTGATCACGCCGTCACGCCCGACCTTCTCGCGGGCGTCGGCCATGATCTTGCCGATCGCGTCGTCGTTGTTCGCGGAGATCGACGCCACGCGGGCGATATCCTTCTTGTCGTCCACCGGCTTCGACAGCTTGGCGATCTGCTCGACGGTCACGCCCACGGCCTTCTTCATGCCGCGGACCAGCGCGTTGGCGTCGGCGCCCGCGGTCAGCATCTTCAGGCCCTCGCGGAACAGCGCCTCGGAAAGCACCGTCGAAGTCGTCGTGCCGTCGCCGGCCTTGTCGGAGGTCTTCGAAGCGGCCTCCTTGACCAGCAACGCGCCCATGTGCTCGTTCTTGTCACGCAGCTCGATTTCCTCGGCCACGGTCACGCCGTCCTTCGTGACGTTCGGGCTGCCCCAGCCCTTGTCGATCACGGCGTTGCGGCCGCGGGGACCCAGGGTGCTCTTCACGGCGTTGGCCAGCTTGGATACGCCACGCAGCAGCGCCTGCTGAGCCTCGGCGTCAAACGCTAGAACCTTCGGCATCGGTGAACCTCCACGATATACCGGGTTAAATATCTTGCTCGTTCAAGGGTCGCGACGGCCATTGCTCCGCCGGCGACGCATCTCGGGTGGGCCCTACGCGGGACCCACAGCCAGCGAGAGGGGCAATCGCCGTGCCAGCAGCCGTCTCGGAAGGGCGATTCGACGTGTCGCGCAAGTGTCGTAATCAGAGTGATTTGAGATTTGACGCCGCCGCGGGGCCTGTCAGAGCCGGCCGATCGGTCTGTCAGGCTGGCAGGCGGGCGATTTGGGCCTGCCACGGCGGTCGTGCCGCGGCGGGGGCCACAGCGGTCAGAGCCCGGCCATCTTCCACGCCGCCGCGACGATGACGAAGATGAATACGCCGCGGACCACCCGGACCGGCAGCACGTGGGTGAGCTTCGCGCCGAGGTACCCGCCGATCATCGCCGTCGGCGCCAGCAGGGCGGCGATCGTCAGGCTGTCGGACACCGCCAGGCCGTGCGCGCCGAGCGACGCGTTCTTGTACGCCGCGCCGACCACCGAGCTGAGGCACATCACCGCCGCGCTGTTCGCGATGCAGTTCCGCAGCCGCAGCTTCAGCAGCACCTGCTGCATGGGCACCGCGATCGCACCGCCGCCCACGCCCAGCAGGCCCGCGATGAATCCCATCGCGCTGCCCACCGCGCCACTCCGCGACGGCGTCACGTGCGTCAGGTCCACCGGATCGTCATGCGGCTTCGGCTTCACGAACATCTTTCGCACGTTCACCGCGATCACGTAAAGCATGAACACCGCCATCACGCGGCCCAGCACCACCGGCCCGCGCACGCCGCCCACGCCCTCGGTGAACACCGACAGGTTGCTCGCATACACGCCGATCAAGATCCCCACGATCGCGCCAGGCAGCATCGCCTTGATCACCGGCTTAACCACCGCGCCGGCCTTGTAATGCCGCAACGTCGCCGGCACCGCGACGAACACGTTCACGATCATCGCCGCCGCCTGATACAGGTGCTGATTGAAACCCGCGTGCTGGTCACCCTGGCCGAACATGAACACCAGACCCGGGATCATGATCAGGCTGCCGCCCACGCCCAGCATCCCGCCCAGCGTGCCCGCCACCAGCCCCAGCAACGCGATCATCAGCAATGTTGTCGGGTCGTACATCTCCGCAAAGGTCGGCCCGACGTTGCGCGTTGTCAAATCCGGCCGGCCCATCCGTGCGCGCCACCGTGACCTTGACACGCGATTCAGTCCGCCGCGCCGATCCGCGACGTGATCACGTGACTTACAACCGCCTCCTCGCGTCACCCCGGCGCAAGTCCTTGTTTTACGTCCCGCACGACCCGATCTGATGGTGCGCCAATGGGGCGCGAAAGGGACACCAATGGGCGCACGCGGTCACGCAACAGTCCGTTTCGGAGCGCCAAACGCGCGCTATTCGACGTGCAATAGGCGCTTTTTTGCCGGTCGCGCCGTGCGCACAAACCTGACGCGAGTCGTCGACGATTCAACGCCGCTCGTCCGACGCGCGTAGTGACGGCTGATGGAACTGGCGAGCCTCTACTATCCCGACAACGACCTGCACACCCCGCAGGTGATCGCCACGGCGACGATGTGCCTCTGCGCCTGGGCCGGCGTTCGCTACCTGCCCATGCGCCGCGCGACACGCTATCACCTCATCGCGCTGTCGCCGCTCGTGCTCATCGTGATCGGCGAGCTGTGGATCCAGTCGGTCAGCCGCTACTACTACGGCGCCGGCTACGTCCCGTGGATCATCCTCTTTTCCTTCGCGTTCGGCTTCGCGCTTCACGCCATGCGGGTGCGCCACTGGCTGTGCCGCCTGTTCGGCGTCATTTGCAACGTGTGGGCCGGCGTTCGGCTGACGCTGATCTGGCTGTTGATCGATCGGCTCGCTGACGACGTCATCCACACGAATCAATACATGCTCGCGGCATTGTTCTTCCCCACGTGCTGGATCGTCGCGTTCGTCCTCTACCTGCACATCCCGCCCGAGCAGCGCCGCTGGGCGCACCTCTACCCGCGCTATCGCTGGCCGTCGCTGTGGCGACGCCACCGGTGGTCGCTTCGATTCGGCCGTCGCGAGGCGCGACGTGGTCCGATCCGCGTTGGGTCAACGGGGATTCGTGCGCAGCGCGGCATATAGCCCCCGGTTCACCGGGGGTCATCCTCCGACAACGAATACCTTTCGACATACGGACGGCTTCCCCGGGCAAGCCCGGAGCTATGTGATGCGCAGTGTGGCTTCATAGCCTGTCAGCACTTGCCCGGCTCGCAACCCGTCGACGGGGCGCAGCAGGCGCCGGGGGCGTGGGACAGGCGGCACAGCACGACGGCCAGCGCGGCGCCGAGGATCGGGGCGATGAGGTAGACCCACAGCGTCGACAGTTGGCCGCTGAGCAGGGCGGGGCCGAGGGAGCGGGCGGGGTTCATCGAGGCGCCGCAGAGTGGACCGGCCCACAGGGCGTTGAGCGCGACGGTGCCGCCGATGGCGACGCCGGCCATCATGCCCTTTTCCTGCGCGCCGGTCGCGACGGAGAGGATCACGTACATCAGCATGCAGGTGATGACGACTTCGACGACGAACGACTTCCAGACGGTCGCGTCGGCGACGGTCGCGCCGAGCGTGGCGTGGTCGGGGTAGAGCAGCTTGAGCAGCGCCGCCGCGGCGATCGCGCCGAGGCATTGCGCAGCGATGTAGCCCGGCACGGATCGCCCGGGCAGCCGTCGCGCCACCCAGAACGCGATCGTCACCGCCGGGTTGAGATGCGCGCCGCTGGTCTCGCCGACCGCGTAGATCATGGTCATGACGATCAGCCCGAACGTCAGCGCGATCCCCACGTGCGTGATCACGCCGCCCTCGGCGTCGTTGACCACGATCGCGCCACACCCCGCCAGCACGAGCATAAACGTCGCGACGCCTTCGGCGATGATGGGTTTGAGATTCATATTCCTTCAGCTCCCACATCCACCCGCGAGCAGGTTAGCGTCGGTCGCGCGTGTTGTGAAATGCGCGGGGCGCGCGGTTGTCGGCCCGGGGCATCCCTACGAAAGCGGCGCGAGGAACCCTTTACGCAGGTGATACACCCAACCGCCCTGATGTCGATGGTTCCGGATGTACCGCGCGATATTGAGTTGATGTTTCCGATCGCGCACGGGGTCGAACTTCGGTCGCTTTGCCCACACGGGACTTGCGGGTTTGAGGCTCTGTTCGCGAAGTTCAAACGACGCGTGTGCACGCGCGCGGCCGGTGAAGTACCGCGGAGCCGGATCGCGCCCGTCGTGGATGATCGACTTGCTGGCACGTCGTCGCTGTTCGTCGGTCAGCTGCGGGTATCGGGCGAGCAGATGCCAGTGGTTCGACATCACCGCCAGCGCGATCACCTCGACGGCGTCGCGCGTCAGTTTGTCGATCATGGCCTCGCACGCCACGCGGCGTTGCTCGGTCGACAGGGCGACGGGCGGATATCGCAGGTTCCGTTTCGACTCTTCAAAGACGGGCTCGAACACGCCGGGCGGGGGCGGGTTGCGGTAATCGCCGTCGACGTGCGCGCGGTGACGGAACGTGCGGAACCCGCGCCGGTCCCCGCGCAGCCACGTCCCGTAGGTGCTGCCGACACCGTGATACCAGTTGTTCCACGCGTTTGGGTTGGGCCCGGACATGTAGACGATTGTAGTTTGCGCGGGAGGCCCGGGGCAAGCCTGCCCCGGGCTTTACAGGGCGTGCGCGGCTACAATCCGCCGATCTGGAGTTTTATTACAGGTGAGGGCACGACATGGGTCTCAAGCATTGGCTGGTGTGTGTGGTGATGGTCGGCGCGATCGGGGCGGCGTCGGTGTTTGCGGCGGACGAGGTGGCGCGCGGGGTGGTCTGGCCGCAGTGGCGCGGGCCGGGCGGGCAGGGGATCACGCCGAAGGCGAACGTGCCGCTGGAGTGGGGCGCGTCGAAGAACGTAACGTGGAAGACCGCGATCCACGGCACGGGCTATTCGTCGCCGGTGATCGAGGGCGATCGCATCTGGGTGACGACCAGCGAGGAGGTCGCCGCGGACGAGGCGGACGCGAAGGAGCGGCTGAAGGTGAACACGGGCAACCAGCCGCTGAACCTCGCCGCGGAGGTGCGCTTCTTCGCGGTGTGCGTCGACGCGAAGAGCGGCAAGGTGCTGCACGACATCGAGCTGTTGAAGCAGGAGCGGCCGCAGTGGGTGCACCGCCTCAACAGCTACGCGTCACCCTCGCCGGTGATCGAGCCCGGCCGACTGTATTGCCACTTCGGCACGTTCGGCACCGCGTGCGTCGACACGGCGTCGGGCAAGGTGCTGTGGACCAACCGCGAGCACCCGATCATGCACGAGAACGGTCCGGGCAGCTCGCCGGTGCTCGTCGGCGATCGGCTGATCATCCACTGCGACGGGTCCGACAAGCAGTACATCGCGGCGCTGGATACGAAGACGGGCAAGACGGCGTGGCGCACGGACCGCTCGGGCACGATGCGTGAGAACCCGCAGCTCAAGAAGGCGTACTGCACGCCGCTCGTCGCGGAGATCGACGGGCGGAAGGTCGTGCTGTCGCCCGCGGCGGACTGGCTGTACGCGTACGACCCGGCGAGCGGGCAGGAGCTGTGGAAGGTCAGCTACGGCACGCTGGGGTTCAGCAATGTGGCGCGGCCGGTGATGGACGACGAGATGATCTACCTGTCGACGGGGTTCATGCGGTCGGAGATCCTGGCGATCCGCTACCGCGGCGTGAGCACGCCGGAGATCGCGTGGCGTTACAACAAGAACGTGTCGAAGATCCCGTCGCCGCTGCTGGTCGATGGGCGGCTGTACTTCGTGAGCGACGAGGGCGGGATCCTGACGTGCCTGAACGCGAAGACGGGCGAGGAGCTGTTCCGCGAGCGGATGGGCGGGGCGTATGCGGCTTCGCCGATGTACGCGTCGGGGCGCGTGTACCTGTTCAGCCGCGAGGGCGTGGCGACGGTGCTGGAGCCGGGCGACACGTTCAAGGTGCTGGCGGAGAACAAGCTGGACGGCGCGTTCATGGCGACGCCAGCGGTGACGGGCGACGCGCTGATCATGCGCGTGGGGGGTGATCTGTACCGGGTGGAGGAGTGAGTGATGCGCGGGGGATGCGCTGAGGTGCGAACGTGTATGCCCGGGGCAGGCCTGCCCCGGGCTTTATTTTTGCGCGGGGTGCGGACGTGCGTGCGGGGTGCGGACGTATCTCAGTTGGTGGGGATGCCGAAGAAGCCGCCGCCGGAGCCGGAGGGTTTGTCGGCGGGCTTGGGTTGCGTCGTGGGCGCGGGGCGCGGCCTGGGGGCCGGGCGCGGGGCGGTGGACTGCGGCGTGGGGACGGCCGGGGCGGCGGGCGCGGGTTCGACTTCCGGCGTCGCGTTCGACGCGAGGTCGACCACTTCGATGTTGAAGCTGAGGAACGCGGGGGCTCCGATGTTGATCAGCAGGAGGATGATGAGCACGGCGGCGGGCAGCGAGCCGGACATCTCGAGGCGCGGCTTGCGGCGGGGGGCGTCGGCGTCGGCCGCGGCGTCGCCGAGCTCGTCGGCGTTCGCGTCGGCGTCGGCCCGCGCGGCGGCGGCTTCGTCGAGGTCCTCGTCGATCGCGGCCTGCGCGGCGACGGCCGGGTCGTCGTCGACTTCGTCATCGTCGTCGACCGTGTCGTCGGCGGCCACTTCGATTTCATCGGACCCGTCGGCCGACGCGTTCGCCGAAATGTCGTCGTCTTCGTCTTCGTCCTCGTCGTCGCGCAGCGGCTTGAACTCGATCGTGTCGTCCGACGTGTCGGGCGGCTCGTGCGTGGTCTCGGTGAGGTCGAAGTCCTCGTCGTCGCCGGGGCTGGCGTCGGCGCCGATCGGCGTCGTGTCGTCGTCTTCGTGTCGTGAGGAATCGGGGTCGGTCATGAGGTGAGGCCTCCGCAAACCCCGATTGTCCGGCGCGGGCCGACGGGGGTCAAGGCAAATGCGCTTGTCGGGCGCGGGTCAGGCGCGCGGCGTCAGGCGCCGAAGAAGAGGAACGCGGCGGCGACCATCGTGTTCCACAGCACGTGCAGGCCGATCGTCAGCAGCGTCGAGCCGGTCCACGCGCGGATCGCGCCGAGGGCGAGGCCGATGATGAAGATCAGCGCCATGCCGACGGCGTGCTGGTCGATGTGCACCAGGGCCCAGGCCGCGGCGGTGATGATCGTCGCCCCGGGCCACTTCAGCGCCGAGACCTCGATGCCCTTGTAGATGAAGCCGCGGAAGAAGATCTCCTCCCACACCGGCGCGAGGACGAGGACGGCAAAGAGCGTGAATGGCAGCACGCCGTCCCACTGGAGGACCTTGCGCATGACGCGGTCGGAGGCCTGCGTCGCGTCGTCGGGCACGAGGAGCGTCGCGGCGAGGAAGATCAGGCCGATGCTCGCGACGCCGACCGCGGTCTGCTTCCACGTCGGCCACTTGAGGTTGAGGTATTCGCTGGCGGTGTAGCCGCGCATCATCGACAGGCCGGCGGACATCGGCGCGAGCAGGGCGAACACGCAGGTGTTGATGAACAGGACCATGCCCAGCGGCAGTTCGCGTGCGTCGAACAGCAGCAGCATCGCCGCCTGCACCAGCCACGCGAACCAGAACATCGCGAACAGCACCAGCCACGAGCAGACCAGCCAGCCGATCGTCTCGGCCAGCGTCCACGGGCAGACCACGAAGCCCTCGATCTCGCGCTTGGGCAGCTTCACCTCGGGCACGTACCCGCCGTACCGCTCGGGGTCGTACGCGGTTTCGGGCATCTGCTGCGGCGCGGGCAGCGGGGCGTTCTCCGGCGCCGACCAGTCCGTGCGCTGCACCGGGCGCGCCGCGCCGGTGTCGTAGTCCGGCTGATAGATCGCCGGCGGGGGGAGCGACGGGTTGACCGGCGCGGCGTCGTTGGAGTCGGTGTCGTTGTCCGCGTCGTCGTAGGACGGCGGTGGGGCGGAACGCTTGAGCGGCATCGGCGTCGGCGGCGGCGGGCCGTCGGGCGGGGTGGGCTGGACGAAGACGTCGGCGGGATCGGCGGCGGTGTCGTGATCCCGCGCCGTCTGCTTCGCAGCCGCGGGGGGCGTGGCGTCCTTGTCGGGCGCAGCTTGCGCGGCGTTGGGGCTGGACACCGCGTCCCAGTTGAAGCCGCCGCCGGCGCCGCCGGTGTCCGCGGTGTCGGGCCCATCGCTGTGGGACTGCGCAGCGGGCGCGTCGGCGGGTGCGGCGTCGGCGGGCGGCGCGGCGTCAGGCGTCGGCTTGTCGGTCGGCTGCTCCCACGGCGCGTCGTCGTCCCATTCGGTGCGGCCGCGCACGACCTTCGGGCGTGGCTTGGGTGGCTGATCGAATTGGCCTTTTTCCGGTGTATTCACGCGGTCGCTCTCACAAACCCTCTCCCCCAAGTGGCGGAGAGGCTGGGTGAGGGGGATGGTTCATCGAATGCCGCAACGGTCGGTGAAACTGACGGCGCGTTCATAGGCTCAACCCTCACCCCAACCCTCTCCCGGCGGGAGAGGGAGTTGTCGCTACACGCCCGCGGTCGCCTTGAGCCGGCACAGCGACGCGATCGCGTCCGCGGCGTGGCGCACGTCGTCGTCGGTCAGGTACGGCCCGAAGCTCAGGCGCGTCGTGCCGCCCAGCGACGCCGTGCCGATCGTCGCGTGCGCGCCCGGCGCACAGTGCAGGCCCGAGCGTGTCAGCACGCCGAAGTCGGCCTCGAGCGCGGCGGACAGGTCGACCGGCGCGTCGTAGCCGTCGATGCGGATGGAGAACACGCCGCAGCGGTGGTCGGGCGTGGGCGGTCCGTAGAGGTGCAGGCCGGGCGTGTCAGCGGCGTCGAGCGCGTCGAGGAACAGGCGGACGAGTCGCTGCTCGTGCGCGTGCAGCGTGTCGACGGACTCGGCAAGGATGTGGCCGACGCCGGCGTCGAGGCCGACGATGCCGATGGTGTTGTGGCTGCCGGGCTCGAAGCGGTCGGGCATGAAGTCGGGCTGCGTGTCGAGCTCAGAGACCGAGCCGGTGCCGCCCTCGCGGATGGTGGTCATGTGCCGCTCGACGCCGGGGCGGATGTAGAGGAAGCCGGTGCCGAGCGGGCCGAGCAGGCCCTTGTGACCGGGCGCGGCGAGCAGGTCGATGTGCATCGCGTCGACGTCGACGGGCGTGTGCCCGAGCGTCTGCGCGGCGTCGACGCAGTACAGCACGTCGTGGTCGCGCGCGATCGCGCCGATCGCGGCGATGTCCTGCACGGCGCCCGTCACGTTCGACCCGTGCAGCGTGGCGATGAGGCACGTGTGGGGCGTGATGGCGCGGCGGATGTCATCGGGGTCCACCAGGCCCGTGCGCGGATCGACCGGCACGCGTGTCTGTGAGATGTGATCGTGGCGGCACAGCGCGTTGAACGGGCGGAGGATCGAGTTGTGGTCGAGATCGGTGGTGATCAGGTGGCGGGGGCGCGACGCGTCGGCCCACACGATGCCGCGGATCGCGTGGTTCAGCGCGTCGGTGCAGTTGAGCGTGAAGACGACGTGGTCGGGGTCGGCGCCGCCGATCAGCGTGTTGATGCGCTGCCGGCAGCGGTCCAGCAGCTTGCCCGCCTCGACGGACTCGCGGTACGAGCCGCGTCCCGGCGACGCGCCGAGCTCCGCGGCGTACTGCGCCATCGCCTCGTGCACCGCCGGCGGCTTGGGGAAGCTCGTCGCGGCGTTGTCCATGTAGATGCGTCGCGGTGCGGTCATGCGAAAAATCTCGGTCGTTCGTGTCGTGCGGCGATCATTGTAACGGATCGTCGAATGAACGCGGAACCCGGCCGTCTCCACGCCAAACCGCGCGCGGCGTGCGTACGCACGCACCGGTTCTGAGATCCGCGTTCCGAGCTCCAACTTCTTATACAATGCACTCGCCGATGACCAACCCGCCCATCAACACCCCCGGCGACGAGCACCTCGTCGCGACGCTGCTGAACGACCCGTCGAGGCTGCGTGACGCGGCCGTGGCGACGATCGCACAACGCGCGGGTGGCGCGGCGCGGTGGGTTGCGACGCACGACGCCTCGGCCGCCGCGTGTGTCGAGCTGATCGACGGCGCCGCACGCTACGGCTACCTCGCCAGCGACGACATCCCCGCCGACACGCTGCGCGCGCACGCGGCCTGGATGACCCGCTGGCTCCAGCTCGCCGACCGCATCGAGCGGCTCAACGCCGAGGCGAAGCGCGACGCGCTGACCGGCGTGTGGAACCGCCGCATGTTCGACACCGAGCTCCACCGCCTCGTCGACTTCGCCGGCCGCGAGGGCCGGAGCGTCACGCTGCTGCTGTTCGACGTCGACAACCTCAAGGACTACAACGAGACGTACGGGCACCCGGCGGGCGACGAGGTGCTGCGTGACACGGCGTTGCTGATGCAGTCGTCGGTCCGCGCGCACGACATCGTCGCACGCATCGGCGGCGACGAGTTCGCGGTGATCTTCTGGGACGCCGAGCCGCGCCGCGAGACCGGCAGCGCCCACCCGCACGACGTCTACCGCGCCACCGCGCGGTTCCGCCGCGCCATCGCCGACCACCGCTTCCCGCGTCTCGGGCGAAACGCACGCGGCGCGCTCACCGTGTCCGGCGGGCTGGCGCGCTTCCCCGACGACGCCGACTCGGCCGAGCAGCTCATCGAGATCGCCGACATCCGCCTGCTCGACGCCAAACACCGCGGCAAGAACGCCTTCGCGTTCGGCGGCATGCCCGACGCCCCGACCGACACGCCGCCCGACTCGACCGACGCCACGTGACACGCCACGTGATCGCGCTACACTGTGGTCGCGACATTCCTCATCCCCACACGGAGATACCGATGCTGACCCGTTCGACCCTCGTCGTGCTCACGATGCTGCTGACCCTCATCGCCGCGACCGCCGCGCCGCTTCACGCCGCGGACAAGAAGCCCAACCCCTACGCACCCATCACCGACGACCCCAAGCTGCCGCGCGTCATGATCATCGGCGACTCGATCTCGATCGGCTACACGCTCGACGTCCGCGAAGACCTCAAGGGCGTGGCGAACGTCCACCGCCCGCCGACGAACTGCGGCCCGACGACGCGCGGCCTCGAAGGCATCGACGCCTGGCTCGGCGACCCCGACACGCCCGCCGGCAAGTGGGACGTGATCCACTTCAACTTCGGCCTGCACGACCTGAAGTACTGCGACGACAAGGGCACCATCACCGACATCGACAAGGGCCATCAGCAGGTCCCCGTCGATCAGTACGCCGCGAACCTCGAGAAGCTCGTGCAGCGGATGGAGAAGACCGGCGCGAAGCTGATCTGGCGCAACACCACGCCCGTGCCCGAGGGCGCCAAGGGCCGCGTCCCCGCCGACGTCGCGAAGTACAACGAAGCCGCCGCCGCGGTGATGAAGAAGCACCACATCCCCACGCACGACCTCTACGGCTACGCCATGCCGATCCTCAAAGAGATCCAGCTGCCCGCCAACGTCCACTACAACAAGGACGGTTACGCCAAGCTCGGCGCGGAGGTGGCGCGGGTGATCAAGGAAGCATTGAACAAGTAAGCTGAGCCGCCGAGGTCGCGGGGGCATATCAGTTCTGCGGCACCGACCGGTCGCTGATCTGCCCCATCCACTTCACGAGCTGGGCGCGCAGGGCCGAGGCGGCTTCGGCGCCGGCGGGGTCGGTGATGCGGTTCTTCAGCTCGCTGGGATCGTCGCGCTCGTTGAAAACGTACGGCTCGTTGGCGCCGGTCAGGACGTACTTCCACGTGTCGCCGCGCGCCATGCGGTGGCCCTCGCCGGGCTTGCCGCCGACGCCGACGCACTCGCTGAACACCGTGTCGCGCACCTGGCTGTCGGGGTCACGCAGCAGCGGCACGAGCGATTTGCCCATGAGCTGTTCCGGCATCGTCTTGGCGCTCGCGAGCTCGAGCAGCGTCGGGTAGACGTCGAGGCTCGACACCAGCGCCTTCGTCCGCCGCCCCGCGGGAGCGCCCGGCCCGGTGATGAACATCGGCACGCGCACCGACTCCTCGTGCATCGTGATCTTGTTGCCCAGGCCGTGGCTGCCGAGGTGGTAGCCGTTGTCGGCCAGGTACACGATAACCGTGTTCTTACGCAGGCCCGACTCGTCGAGCTGTTTGACGAGATGGCCGACCTGGTCATCGAGGTGGCTGATCACGGCGTAGTACGCGTGGATGAACTCACGGATCGTCGGCTCGTCGCGCGGCGGGCCTGCGGGCAGGTTCTTGTAATTCTTCGTGTATTTCGAGTCGCGGTAGTAGTCCTCACCCGGCCGGCCCTGGTTGTTGATGCTCTCGGCCGTGGGCTGCTCGCGGAAGTTGCCCGGCAGCGTCAGCTTCGCCGGGTCGTACAGGTCGAGCCAGCGTTGATCGGGCAGCAGCGGCACGTGTGGCTGGTGCGGCGCGACCCACAGAAAGAACGGCTTGTCCTTCGTCGCCCGGTCGCGCAGAAACTGCTCGGCCTTCGCGAACGTCGGCACGTCATCGTGCTGCCCGATTTCCTCGCCGACGTCGAATCCGTAATCGGTCGGCTTGCCGATGTGCGACTTGCCGTAGAACCCGGTGGTGTATCCCAGCGCGTGCAGCTGATGGGCGAGGGTCAGGTCGGCGCGGTCGCCGCCGGTGTGGTAACGCTTGAAGTTGCCCCTGGCCAGCGAGATCACGCCGTGCTGCTGCGGGAACACGCCGGACATCATCGACGCCCGGCTCGCGGCGCAGATCGGGCTCGCCACGTACGCTCGCTCGATGATCAGCCCCGAACGCGCCAGCGCGTCGAGGTGCGGCGTCTTGAGGTCCGGGTTGTTGTATCCGATCCCGCCGAACGTCTGGTCGTCGGTGAAGATCACGATGAGATTTGGCCGATCGTGCGCGTTGGGCTGCTGGGCGTTCACGATCGACGCGAGCGCCGCGAGCAGCATGACGCTCGCGACCACGAGTGCCTGACGATTGGAGATGGGGTGATGCATGCGGGAGTTTAGGTCGCCGCGGCGTCGAGGACATGCTCGGCGACGTAGATCGGCACGTTGTTGGCGATGCCCAGCGCGATCGCGTCGGAGGGGCGGCTGTCGACCTCGACCTCGTCGCCGTCCTGGTCGATGACGAGCGAAGCGAAGAACGTGTGTTCCTTGAGGTCGGTGATGACGATGCGGTCGAGCCGGCCGCCGAGGTGTTCGATGACGCTGGCGAGCAGTTCGTGCGTCTGCGGTCGGGAGACCTCGAGGTGCTTGAGCCGGCGCTCGATCGCCGCGGCCTCGTAGATGCCGATGACGATCGGGAACTTCCGCTCGCCGTCCACCTCACGCAGCTCGATCAGCTGGTAGTCCTGCGTCTCGGTGATCAGGATCCGCGACAGTTCCATGCGTACGTCGGTCATCGGCGTGCTCCCGGGAGGGTGGTGATTGCATTGTCATTCGTCCATGCACGGGCTGCAAGGCGCGGCGAGACGAGAATGACGAATGACGAAATTCGAATGACGAATCAGTGCTCAAATCCCGAATGCTCCAAACGTGCCACGCTCGGCCTGATCTGACTTGAACGTTCGGTCATTGGTGATTGATTCGTCATTCGAATTTCGTCGTTCGTCATTGCCGGTCCGTATACTCTCCCCATGCCCACCACGCTCACGCTGCCGCTGCCGCCGCGTTTCAGCCTCGCCCACGCCGTGTGCAGCTACGGCTACTTCATCCTCGCGCCGACGGTGTGGGACAACGACACGCGCACGTTGCACCGCCCGCTCCGCACGCGCGCCGGCCGCGTCGTCCACGCCCGTATCACCCAGCCCGCCGCACGCACGCTGCGCGTCGCCTGTGACGTGACCGTTGCGCGGGCCGATCACGCCGTGCTCAAACAGCAGGTCGCCCGCGTGTTCCGCCTCGACGAGGATTTCGCCGCGTGGCGCCGGCTCAACCCCGCCGCGGCGAGGGCGAAGTTCGACCGCACCTACCGCTCGCCCACGCTGTTCGAGGACATCGTCAAGACGATCACGTCGTGCAACGTCGCCTGGCCGAACACGGTGAACATGAACCGCCTGCTGTGCGCGCACGTCGGGACGGGCGGTGACTTTCCCACGCCGGGCGAGTTGGCGAAGTGGACGCCCGCCCGGCTCAAGAAGGTCTGCCGCGTCGGCTACCGCGCCGAGCGCATCATCCGCCTCGCGCGCGACGTCGAAGCCGGGCGGCTCGACCTGGCGTGGTTCGAGCACGTCGACCGCACCACGGACGAACTCTACGACGCGCTGCTGGCGATCCACGGCATCGGCCCGTACGCCGCGGCGAACATGCTCCAACTGCTCGGGCACTACGACCGCCTGCCCGTCGACACCGAAACCGTCCGCCACTTCCGCCAGACCCACGACGTGCACGGCGAGCTGCCCGAGATCGCGAAGATCGCCCACAAGCATTACGACGGCTTTGCGCCGTACCAGTTCCTCGCGTACTGGTTCGAGCTGTGGGGCGACTACCAGTCCCACGTCGGCCCGGCCCAGCAGTGGACCGAAGAGGATCACACGGCGTTCACCGCGTCGAAGCTCAAATGACACGCGCTCGCGTGTTTAGCGACGGCCCGCAGGGCCGTGCTTTGACCCACCCCAGTGCACAATATCGCACGGCCCTGCGGGCCGTCGCTAAACAGGGATACAATGTGGTCATGGA
The DNA here is from genome assembly GCA_016125285.1 of Phycisphaera sp. GTDB lineage: Bacteria > Planctomycetota > Phycisphaerae > Phycisphaerales > Zrk34 > RI-212. The sequence goes on along the minus strand of WGMA01000017.1, from coordinate 90,120 downwards.
CGCGGTGCTCTACTTCCTGGGGACGCTCGGGTATTACCTGCTGAACCTTGGCTGGCTGCTCGCGCTCGTCGCGGGGCTGGGGATGCTGTTCTTCCGCCGCACCCGCTGGTGGGGCGCCGGCGTGATGTCGGCCGGCGTCATCTGGGTCAGTGTGTTTATCGTGATAGACATGAAGTACGCGGCAGACTATCGGCGGGTACAGGAACGATGGATCCAAGTGACGACGAATATGACCCAACTCAATGCAGAGGCAATTCTGGGTACGCCAAGTGAAAAGATTCAAGTCACAACGGGGGGTATTACAAAACCCACTCTAGTTTTCAAGCGATGCACAACTTCGTCGTTTCCAATCAATACATTTCCGTACTGGCATGTTGTCCGAAGAACTTGGTTTGAAGAGACATTGTCCAACTCCTATCGCCATCCAGATGGCATATACGAGTACTGGTTCGCGCTCGACCATGGCAAAGTCGTTAATGCGAAACGCGTCACGAACTACTACTGAGCACGAACGCTTAGCGTCGCATTTCGATGATTCCATTGTCGCTCTCATGTTCCACCGATACAATCACCCGCTTATGCCCGAACCGCGGAAAACAACGGTGCATCTCGAAACCTTCGGCTGCCAGATGAACGTGCTGGACAGCGAGCTGGTGGCGGGGTCGCTGCGCGCGCTGGGGTATGAGATGTCGGACGATCGCGACCACGCGGACGTCGTGCTGTTCAACACGTGCAGCGTGCGGGCGGCGGCGGAGGACAAGGTGTACGCCCGGCTCGGCGACGTGAAGAAGCTGAAGCGCGAGCGGCCGGACGTCGTGATCGGCGTGATGGGCTGCATGGCGGAGCGCGACGGCGCGACGCTGATGGATCGGTATCCGCAGGTGGACCTGATGTGCGGGCCGGGCGAGCTGGACAAGGTGCCGCAGCTGATCGACAACGCGGTCAAGACGCGGTCGCCGCAGGTCGCGCTGCAGGGCACGACGAGCCGACGGTCGAGCACGCTCGCCGCGGCGGGCGACGACCTGGAGATGCTGGACCTGTCGCGCAGCATCGCGGCGGAGGATCACAGCGGCTCGGCCTACGTGCGGATCACGCGCGGGTGCAACAAGTTCTGCACGTACTGCGTGGTGCCGTTCACGCGCGGCGCCGAGGTGCACCGCCCGCCGGACCACATCGTCGACGAGTGCAGGCGGCTGGCCGACGCGGGCGTCATCGAGGTGACGCTGCTCGGGCAGACGGTCAATCATTATCGTTACGACCACGGCGCGTCGGTGAGCGTCAACGGCGTGACGCAGCCGCAGGTCGGGCCCGGCGGCGTGGCGTTCCGCGACACGGCGCACGACCTGAACGTCGGCCGCCACGTCACGACCTTCGCCGACCTGCTGCGGCGCATCCACGACGAGGTCCCGGCCATCCGTCGCCTGCGCTTCGTGACCAGCTACCCGCGCGACTTCGGCGACGACATCCTGCACGCGATGGCCGAGTGCGAGCGCATCTGCGAATACCTGCACGTGCCCGCGCAGTCCGGCTCCGACCGCATCCTCAAGCTGATGAACCGCGGCTACACCGTCGCGGAGTACAACGACTTCATCGACCGCGCCCGCGCGATCGTGCCGAGTGTCATGATCGCCAGCGACTTCATCGTCGGCTTCCCCACGGAGACCGACGTCGATTTCGCCGCGACCGTCGAGATCCTCCGCCGCAGCCGGTTCAAGAACAGCTTCATCTTCAAGTACAGCCCGCGCCCCGGCACGCTCGCCATCGACAAGTTTGAAGACGACGTGCCGGACGACGTGAAGAAGCGTCGCAACGTCGAGTTGCTCGCTGTCCAGGCCGAGGTGTCGCAGTCGATCACCGACACGCAGGTGGGGCGGACGCTGGATGTGCTCGTCGAGGGTGTCAGTCAGCGGACGCGCAAGCAGTACGGAGAAGGCGTCGAGCTGCGTCTGAACGGCGCGAGCGACGAAGCGGTGCAGCTGAGCGGGCGCACGCCCGGCGACCTGATCGTGATGTTCGACGGCACGCCCAGCCTGGTCGGCCAGATCGTCCCGGTGAAGGTGCACGAAGCCAAGCCGCTGACGCTGTTCGGCGAGCTGGCCGCGACGCCCGCGCCGACCGGTCGCTGAGCTTACTTCTTCAACAGTTCAATCATGCCGTGGCCCAGCGCGTCACCGACGAGGAAGTAGCTCTCGGCGTTGCCGAACCAGTGGTGGCCGTGGCCGACGTTCGGTGACATCTCCGCGGGGCGTGCGCATGTCTGCGTCTCAACGAACTTCGCGTGCGGCACGCCCTCGACGCCGGCCCGCTGCGCCTTGCGGAACGTGTCCATGCCGGTGCCGGGCTTCGCGGGGCCGCCGTTGCCGAGTTCGCCGACGACGACGGGCAGGTCCGGCGACTTGAACTCGGCGCGGATGTCGTGAATGAGATGCTTGAGGTTGGCCGCGTACTCCGCGGTCGCGTCCTTGTTGATCATATCGTTCCAGCCCTGCATCCACACGAACCCGGCCAGCTCGTAGGGCCGATCGCCAAGGTCGGCCAGCCCCTCGCGCACTTCGGCGATCATCTGCGTGTAGTAGGGCCCGGTGTCGCCGCCGGCGCTGGGTGGGCGGAAGTCGACGTAGAGACTCTTGCCGCCCCACGCGGTCTTGATCAGCAGCACGGGCTCGTCGATGAAGTCGCCGATCACGTTTCCGAACTCGAGCTCGGGCCCGATGTGACTGGACCCGCCGTAGCCGGTGTATCCGACGGTCAGCTTGCCCTGACGCACCTTGTCCTTCACCTTGTAGCGGATGGTCACGTCGTCGCGCTCGGCCCACGATCCGTCGGCGTTGCGGAGGTGCCGCATCATGTCCTTGCTGGCCGAGTGCTCCATCGACCACACGAGGTTGCCCTTGCCGCCGTTGTAGTTCTTCGGGTCGTCCATCGACACCACGCCTTGGCCCTGCATGTTGGACTGGCCGGCGAGGATGAACACCTTGACGGGGTGCGGCGTGTCGGCGGCGTGCGTCGTCGGCAGCAGCATCCAGGTCAGCAGCACGGCGCCGACGAACAGCGGGGCGAACGCGGACGATCTCATGGCGTGACTCTCTCTCGGAGGTGCATCGCGGGACGCGCGACAACGTGTCCGCGCATCCGCGTGGGACTATAGCGCGTCGACCGGGTCGAACGGATCAGTCGAGGTTTTCGTCGATCTTCCGGATGCGCCGCTCGTGGCGGCCGCCCTCGAAGTCGGTCTTCAGCCACGTCCGCACGATGTCCAGCGCCAGCGGCAGGGCGACCTGGCGGGCGCCGAGGCTGATCATGTTCGCGTCGTTGTGCTCGCGGCCGAGCTTGGCGGTGTCGAGGTTCCAGCACAGGGCGCAGCGCACGCCGCGGAAGCGGTTGGCGGCGATCGCCTCGCCGTTGCCCGATCCGCCGAGCACGATGCCGCGGTCCGCCTCGCCGGTCATCACGGCGCGTGCGGCCGGCTGGATGTAGTCGGTGTAGTCGACCGACTCCTCGCTGTTCGTGCCGAAGTCGACGACCTCGTGGCCCATCTCCGTGAGCATCTTCTTGATCGCTTCCTTGTAGAGGTAGCCTGCGTGGTCGGTGCCGAGGGCGATCTTCATCGTTGCGTCCTTGTTAGTCAGTAGTCAGCAATCAGTGGTCAGGTTTCAGTAGCCTGGCCACTGGTTTCTGGCCCCTAACCACGGGTGTAAAAGCGCATGTCCTGCACGGTCACGGGCAGGCGCGAGCCGGACTCGGTCGGGGCGAACAGCGTCGAGCCGTCCGCGTGCTTGCCCCACTTGACCATCGCGAAACCGACCGGCGTCTGCGACATCATGGGAGCATACGTCGAACTGGTCACCGCGCCGACCGTCGCGGCGTCGGCGCTGTCGGCATCGAGCAGCGGCGTCTCGGACACCGGCACCTCACCGCCGTCGGCGCGGAAGCCCACGAGGATCTTTGCCGGGTGCCCGAGGCTCTGCATGCGTGCGACGATCTCCTGGCCGCGGTAGCAGCCCTTCGTGAAGCTCACCGCGTCGGCCAGCAGCCGCGAGCCGGTCTCGTGCGGCAGGTTGCTCGGGCCGAAGTCGACGTGAAACAGCGGCATGCCCGCCTCGACCCGCGCGATGTTGTACGCCAGCCAGCCGATCGGTCGCAGCTTGAACACCTCGGCCAGATCGTCGAGCTTCTCGCCGATCGGCGCGATCCGCTCGGCCGGGGCCCACAGGTGCACGCCGGTCTCGCCGGTCTCGTCGTATCGGAAATGCCACGCGTCGGCCTGCTCGCCGCCCCCGCCGACCGTGTCACGCCACCACTCGACCACGCCGCCGGCCATCGGCCCGTGCAGCGACACGCGGTGGTGCGAGTCGGACAGGTCCGCGATCTGCACGTCCTCGCCGAACAGCAGCTTGTCGAGCTCCGCGGCGACGGCCGGCGCATCGGGCAGGTCCAGGTCGATCAACGTCGCGTCGTCGAAGTGCGCCACGAGCATGTCGGCCATGATGCGGCCCTTGACGTTCAGCAGGAAGCCGCGCGTGACGTCGCCGGGTTGCAGCGCGTTGACGTTGCACGTGAGCATGCGGTGCAGGAAGTCCTGCCGCTCAGCCCCGGTGAGCCGGATGAGCCCGCGCTGCGGGGCGTCGAACAGGGCGACCCGCTTGCGGATCGCGGCGTATTCGAGCTCGACGGACTCCACCACGCCGACCACGCGCGCCTCGCCGTACGGGATGAACGACGCGTCGCGTGCCTCGAGGGCGGCTTCAAGCGGAGAGGGATGAGCCATGACGCGCGTGAGGGTAGCACAGGTGCGGGGAGAATCAACCGCCGACCGACATCATGCGGTGCAGCGCCTCGGCGAAGCGTACGGGTGAGGCGGCGTCGTAGTTGAAGTACAGCGACGGCTCGATGAGCTCGATCTCGATCAACGCCGGCGACCCGTCGGGCATGATGACGAGGTCGACGCGCGCGTACAGCAGCGTGTCGTCGATCGCGTCGATCGCGGACTGCCCGACACGCAGCAGGGCGTCGGGAGGGTGGGTGGTCTGGATCTGCCCGCCGTGCTCTTCCTGCACGCGGAAGTCGCCGCGCTTGGGCGTCTTGAGCACCGCGTGGCTGTACGCGCCGCCGAAGTAGAACAGCGAATACTCGCCGGTGTCGCGGATCGATTCGATGAACGGCTGGACGATCGCGGGCTTGTCGGCGAAGACACGCAGCGCGTCGGCCCAGCCGTCGACGTCGTCGCGGTGCAGCACGAACGTGTCGTCCGCGTTCGCGCCGATGATCGGCTTGACGACGATCGCCGTCGCGGCGAGCTCGGTGAACGCGGCCTCGAGTTGGCCTCTATCGAGGCGTTGCGGCCACGACGACGGAATGATCGGCACGCCTTTCTCCGCGAGGTCACGCAGGTACGTCTTCTCCATGTTCCACGTGCAGGTCGACCGCGGGTTGAGCAGGGTGGCGCCCGACGCCTCGATGGTCGCGAGCGTGTCGAGGAACGCGCGCGGGTCGTTCTGGTAGTCCCACGTCGAACGGATCACCACGGCGTCGTAGTCGCCCCAGCGTGCGTCGCGCCGCGTCCACGGGATCTGCACGGTGTCCCACCCGAGGTCGCGCAGCGGTTCGAACGCGAGCTGGTCGTAGATGAAGAAGCCGGTGGGGTCTTCGAGCGTGAGAAACGCGCATCTGCGCATGGTGGTTCGTCGTCCAGATGAGGGCAAGGTGGTCCTTGTAGCATCGACGGGCCCGGTGCGTCAACGCGGGCGGGTCGGGGGTTCGATCGGCGCGGAAACGACTCAACACCCGGGTCCCGGATCGCCGATAAGACGAGCAGGAAGCCTGCGCACGCCGATCCGGAGCCATCCACGCAGGGACGCCGCGATGAGCCAGACCGCCACCGACACAACCATCGATACGCCCGACGACCTCGTCCGCGCGACCGACACGCCCGCGGACTTCCGTGGCCTGGTGATCGACGCGCCGCGGGACGAGCGCGTCGCGTTCATCCGGCGGACGTACGCGCACCTGGTCGGCGCGGTGATGGTGTTCGTAGCGCTGGAGGCGGCGATCCAGGCGACGCCGGGCGTCGAGGGGCTGGTGTCGACGATGGTCCGCACGCCGCTGAGCTGGATCGGCGTGCTGATCGGCTTCGTGGTGGTCGGTCGCGTGGTCGACCTGATCGCGCGGTCGGCGGTGTCGCTGGGCACGCAGTACCTGGCGCTGACGATCTACGTGCTCGCCGAGGCGATCCTGTTCGTGCCGCTGATCTACGTCGCCCGGCTGTTCGAGGAGCGGCTCGACGTGAGCATCCTCCTGCCCGCAGCGGTCGGCACGCTGGTGATCTTCGGCGTGCTGACGATCGTCGTCCTCACCACCCGCAAGGACTTCTCATTCCTCGGCGCGGGCCTGCGTGTCGCGGGCCTCGGCGCGGTCGGGTTGATCGTCGTCTACCTGATCTACGGCCGCGACCTCGGCCTCCTGTTTACGCTCGCCATGGTCCTCTTCGCCAGCCTCTACGTCCTGTACTACACCTCGAACGTGATGCACCACTACCGCACGGATCAACACGTGGTCGCGTCGCTGGCGCTGTTCGCGTCGCTGGCGCTGCTGTTCTGGTACATCCTGCGGCTGGCGCTGTACGTCTACTCCCGCGGACGCTGAGCGAGGCGCGCTTCACAACTTTCGCACACCCACGCCCGGGCGATGAACCCGGGCGTTTTGCTGCGCACGGGGCGGCGCGTTTGGATTGTTGGTTCTACTAGGTCGGGGTATGATGTAGGCCTCAATTCGTAACGGACCGGGCATCGACAGGACACACAGATCGCAGGGGGTTTCGGGCATGATCATCTACCGCGGGTTGGGCATTATCGTTCCCGTGTTCGCGCTGGGCTGGATGGGGATCGTGGTGATGATCTCCAGGCAGATCTTTGAGAAGGGTCACGAGCCCGCGGGGGGCATGGCGGCGGCCTGGTTCCTCGGCATCGCCCTGTTCGCGGGGCTGTTCGGCCACTACCTCCACAAGCACAAGCCGAACGAGGCGCACGACCTGTTCTTCATCCCGGTGCGCTTCTGGGCGATCCCGGCCGGAGCGTTGTGTCTGCTCATGGCGGTGGGCGGCATGCTCGATCCGGACGTCGGTCGCCATGGCGCGGCGTCGTCCGGGACGTGGACCCGCCACGACTTCGCGGAGCTCGGCTACAGCGTCGAACTGCCGCGTCCGCCGCGCAGCGAGCGCGGGGACACCGAGATGGAGACGATCGCAACGGCGACGAATACGCTGAACTGCGAGATCAAACGCGACGAGCAGTGCGCGTTTACGCTGCTGACGGTCGAGACGCCGGCGGGCGTGGACGAAGACGCGTTCTTCGCAAAGAACATGGAAACCTACCTGCTCGACCTGTACGACGACGCCGACAAAGGGACGAAGGTGAAGCCGCTGAGCGTCGCCGGCAGCGATCGCGCCCTGGAGGCGCGCGGGTCGCTGCGGCGGGAAGGCACGAAGCTGACGCTCTGGTCGCGCGCGATCCAGCGTGACCGCCGCATGTATCGCATGCTCGCGGTGTTCGGCACGAAGGAGGGCGAACAGGAGGCCCGCCGGATCATCGACTCGTTCCGCCTGCTCGACACGCCGCGCGCGGTCGAGGAGCGGTACGCGTCGCCGGAGGGCGGCTTTCATCTCGACGTGCCCGCGCACCAGGTTTCCGAACTGAAGCGCGACGAGGTCCAGACCGATACCGGCACGGAGACGTGGATGAAGGTCGGCGTGCACAGCTACGCGTCGACGTTCGTGCAGTGGTCCCGCCTGCCCAGCGGCGTCGATGCCGCGGCGTACCTCACGACGACGGGTGAAGCCGAGCTCAAGGCGAAGTTTGACGCGCAGAAGATCACGCCGACGATCGAGCGCTCGGTGGCGCCCGGCATCGGCGAAGTGGTCGACGGCCGCGGGCAGGGCGACTACGACGGCACGCCGATCACCGTGTGGATCCGACAGTTCGTCGCGCACGGTAACGTCTACCGCATCACGAGCGTGTGGGACGTGCCGGACGGGGCCGATCAGTCGAAGGCGCTCGTGTCGTCGTTCCGTCTGGACGAGCCGGTCGAGGCCGTCGCGGTGGCGTCGGCGGTGCGTCCGCCCGCTCCGCGCGAGCCGTCGTCGACGAAGCCGACAACGTTGGCGCCGACGCCCGCGCCGGTGACGCCACGCGTCGCGACGCCCGCCGTCCAACCCGCTCCGTCCCCTGCCGCGGTACCCGTGCCCACGCCGCCGGTATCGCCTACACCCACACCCACGCGCGCACCTGCGCCAGAGGCGGACCCCACGCCGCCGGTCCCTGCTGCGGTTGGTCGGACGGTTCCGGGCACGCCCGCGCCGGCCGGTCGTGTCGCGCCGGGCACGGTTGCGGCGCCCGCTGCCGTCGACGCGCCGGCTGAGCCCGCGGCGCCGCCCACGCCGACGCAGCGTCGCGAGCTGTTCGGCGCCAGGTCCGACCTGAGCCGGCTGATGACGACGATCCGTCGCGGCCGGCGCACCGGTGATCCGTTCCCCGTGTCGCTCGAAACCGTGCCCAATCTCGACGCGAAGGAACGCACGGACCCGTGGGGCGACGCGTGGGACTATCACGGGCGTGGCAAGACGGTGCCGCGGCTGACCGCCGAGCCGGACCTGCTAATCGCCTCGGCGCAGTCGCACTACGGGCAGCGGATCGTCGCGTACACCAACGGCCGGGTCGACGCGATCGACGAGGCGGAGTTCGCGCAACTCAACAGCGCCGCGCCGGCCGCGCACGCCGTCCCGCCCGCTGTCGCCACCGCGCCCGGCGCCGCGCCCGATGCGCCGCCCGCCGACACGTCTCCCCCGGCCGCGCCCGCCGCGCCGCGCACCGCCGCGTTCGACAACAGCCTGTCGCCGACCGAGCGCAGCGAGCTGACCCGCGCCGAGTTCGACGCGCGATCCGCGCTGTCGGGCCTGCGTATCGCGGCGGTCCGCAACGACAAGCGATTCCCCAAGACCCTGGCCGAGAGTCAGATCGGCGGTCGCCCGCTGGTCGACCACTGGGGCGACGCGTGGATATACAACGGCGCGGGCAAGGTGTACGACGCGTTCGACAAGACCGACACACTGCTGCTGGCCACCGCCAAGTCGCACCACGGCCGTCGCGTCGTCGCGTACACCAACGGCAAGGTCGAGACGCTCAGCGACGCGGAGTTCGCCAAGGTGCGGCGGTGATCGGGCCCGCCGACGGCCTGACGAAATCACGCATGACGATGACGCGTCCGCCGGGTTGACGACCCGCGCGGGGTCTGTCACGCTGATGCCGCGTCGTTGGGGGCGGCGCGATCCCTGTGTTCGATCCCGGTGTTGAAGGAGCCGTTCGACATGGCCGAGTACAAACTGCCGAAGCTCGCGAAGCTGACCAAACCCAAGGCGAAACAGGTGATGCTCGTGGCGTCGGGGGACCTGCGTCAGTCGGCGAACAAGGTCTGCTGGGCGGCGCAGGAGGCGATGGAGCAGCAGCTGACCGCGGCGGTCAAGGCGTGCGGTTACGACCTCGTGCGCGCCCACCCGTACAAGCAGGCGCAGGGCCACGGGTTCATCGGTTCGCAGCAGGAAGGCATGAAGGTCTTCGCCGAGATCCACCCCGACGCGCCGATCGTCGTCGCCGAGGCGGTGTGGCAGTACTCGCACCACGTGCTGCACGGCCTGGCGTCGCACCGCGGCCCGATCCTCACCGTCGCGAACTGGTCGGGCCAGTGGCCGGGCCTCGTCGGTATGCTCAACCTCAACGGCTCGCTGACCAAGGCGGGCGTGAAGTACTCGACGCTCTGGTCAGAGGACTTCCTCAACGACAAGGCGTTCGGCAAGAACCTCAAGACGTGGCTGACGAAGGGGAAGGTCACGCACAAGCTCGATCACGTCAAGCCGCTGGCGAAGGTGAAGACGCCGGCGAAGGAAAAGAAGCTCGGCGAGGCGCTGGCGGAGCAGATGCTGCGCGAGAAGGCGATCATGGGCGTGTTCGACGAGGGGTGCATGGGCATGTTCAACGCCATCATCCCCGATCACCTGCTCAACCCGACCGGCGTGTACAAGGAGCGGCTGTCGCAGTCGGCGCTGTTCGCCGAGACCGGCCGCGTCGGCGACGACGAGGCGAAGCGCGTGTACCGCTGGCTGCTCGAGCACGGCATGCAGTTCCGCACCGGCCGGCGTGAGGAGACCGACCTGACCGAGTGGCAGATCCTCACGCAGTGCAAGATGTACATCGCCGCGATGCGTATCGCCGACGAGTTTGGGTGCGACACGATCGGCATCCAGTACCAGCAGGGCCTCAAAGACTGCCTGCCCGCCAGCGACCTGGTCGAGGGCATGCTCAACAACAGCGAGCGTCCGCCGGTCACCGCGACGCACGCGCAGGGCGATCGTCAGCTCTACCGCGGCAATCCGCTGCCGCACTTCAACGAGGTCGATGAGTGCGCCGGGCTCGACGGCCTGATCACTTACCGCGTGCACAAGGCGATGGGCCAGCCCGTCGAGAACACGCTGCACGACATCCGCTGGGGCGACGCCGACCGCAGCGGCACGACCGACGAATACGTGTGGGTCTTCGAGATCAGCGGCGCGGCCCCGCCGGCGCACTTCATCGGCGGCTGGAAGGGCACGGTCGGCGAGCGCCAGCCCGTGATGTACTTCCGCCTCGGCGGCTCGACGGTCAAGGGCATCTCCAGGCCCGGCGAGATCGTCTGGTCGCGCATCTACGTCGAGGACGACGCGCTGCACATGGACATCGGCCGCGCCGGCGTCGTCGAACTGCCGCTCGAAGAGACGAAGCGTCGCTGGAACAGCACCACGCCGCAGTGGCCGATCATGCACGCCGTGACCTACGGCGTGTCGCGCGACCAGATGATGGCCAAGCACAAGTCCAACCACGTGCAGGTCGTCTATGCGAAGAACGACAAGGACGCCGACAAGGCCCTGTTCGCCAAGGCGTCGATGGCCGCAGCGCTGGGCATCAGCGTCAACGTCTGCGGCACGAAGAAGAACGGCAAGGCGTGGTGACAGGCGGCGGTCGCCGGATAAAATCCCGGCATGCCGAATCCCGACAAACTCATGGACGGCGCGCAGCGGGTTGCGGATCAGATGATCGGCGACGCGATGCGGCGTGGGGAGTTCGACAACCTCGAGGGCGCCGGCAAGCCGATCGAGGGGATCGATCAGCCGTACGATCCGTGGTGGTGGGTGAAGAAAAAGATCATCGCCGAGCAGATCCGCATGTCGCCGCAGCAGGCGCAGGTGCTGCGTGAGCTGTCCGACAAACGCCTCTGAGCAATCGCTCAAGTGCGATTCACCTAAATCTAACGATTCAGTGTGGTTGACATCGCGTGCTACGCAGGCATGGAAATATCCTTTGCCGAGAAATAGGGCGAGTCGAATCCGGTATTTACCCCGTATCGACCTTTCTGAGCTCGCTATAGGGTGTGCCGGTGTTGGCACGCTTGTTGCATGATGCCAGCAGGGAATGACTGCGTCTCGCGTTTGTTCTCAGGGGGGACGAGAACGAGGCGGAGGGGAGAAAGAACGGCCGTGGAGGGCATGGATGGATGAGCCGTTGGGCCAGGGATGGCCGCGTGGATTGGAGAGGGCACCATGAGTTTCGTGACGGAGCGGGTGAACAACGTCCGCTGTGCGGGCTGCCAGTTGAAGATCAACGTGTCGCAGCGCGAGATATTCAGCATCTTCAGATGCCCGGAGTGCGATCACCCGGTGCGCGTGCCGGTTCGGGCGGGCGACTACGTGATCCTCCGACAGATCGGCTCGGGCAGCTACAGCCGCGTGTACCTCGGCTACGGCAGGCTGATGATGCGGCTGTCGGCGATCAAGGTGCTGCAGCCCGACAGCTACGGCGAGGGGCTGATCGACGAGGCGCTGGCGACCGAGGCGCAGGCGATGGCGCGGATCGAGCACGAGAACGTCGTGGCGATCCACGGCGTCGACTTCCACCGCGGCGTGCCGATGGTGATCATGGAGTACGTCGACAACGGGGCGCTCAGCGAGCAGCTGCGCGGGCACGGCAAGCTCGGCGAGATCGCGACGCTGCGCTACGCGATCGGAGCCGCGAAGGGGCTCCAGGCCGCGGCCGAGCGCGGCATCGTCCATCGCGACATCAAGCCCGGCAACATCCTGCTCACGTCCAGGGGCGTGGTGAAGGTCACGGACTTCGGCCTGTCGTGTCACCGCGCCACGCGCGCCACCGACGTCGTCGGCACCCCGTACTACGTCTCGCCCGAGGTCGTCGTCAAGACACGCATCGATCACCGAGCCGACATCTACAGCCTCGGCTGCATGCTCTACCACCTGCTCACCGGCAAGTACCCGTTCACGGGCTCGACGATCGGCGAGGCGTGTCGCGCGCGGCTCAAAACACCGGCGCCGCGCATCCGCGCCTCGGACCCGAGGCTCGGCGTGGCGACCGACGACATGGTCACGCGCATGCTGCGTCGCGATCCCGACGACCGCTATCAGTCCTACGGCCACCTGCTGACCGACATGGCCGTGGCGCTCGCCGCCGCCGAGGGCTCCAACGAGCGATTCACGCTCGAGCCCGAATCGGCGCTCGACCGGGCCGAGACACGCAAGGCGCGATCGGTCCGGCGCTCCGGCGAGGCGACGTTCAAGCTCTGACGCCGTCGCACGCCGGCCGCTCGACACGTACAATCCGTGCATGTCGGACCCATGGATCAAGGTCGCGGCGCGCACGGTGGTCGGGGCGGCGGAGCAGTTCGAGCGGCTCAAATCCACAGCGCGGGAACTGGACACGCAGGCTCGGGCGAGCGGGCGGGGCTACTTCACGCCCGCCGAGGACGAGGCCGTGCGGCACATGCTCGTGTCGTACACGTCGACGCGCGCCGCGCTGCTCGAGCTGATCGCGTCGACGGAACTGGACCGCCGCGCGGTGACCGCGGAGGACGACGCCGGCCGGCGCGCGTTCGTCGCCGCGTACGCCGCCGCCGCGGTGCTCGTCGACGCCGCACGCTTCCTGCGCGATCAGTTCGACGACAACCCGGTTGTCCGGGCAAAGCTCAACGAGCCCGAGCCGGCGTTCGGCATCCCCGCCGGCGCTTACGACGCGGTGAACGACTCGCTGACCGGCCCGCGCCACGTCTACCGGCTCCACCAGGCCAACGTCTACTACGACACGCACCGCGACGTGCTGACGACGCTCGGCGCGTCGGACGACGACACGGCGCGGCTGCTGGCGGTGATCGCTCGGCTGCGTGACCGGCTCGACGTGTCGAAGCGCGCCTATGCGTCGGCGCTGGCGTTCGTCACGGCGCGCGGGCTCGCGGAGAGTACGACGCTGTCGCCGCTGCGCCGCGCGCTGTACGCGGTGCAGGAGGCCGGGTCGCGGCTGGTCTCGGAGATCAGCACGTCACCGGGCCACCGCCACGCGCTGCCGCCCGGCGTCGCGCAATGCCTGGCCGACCTATTGCGGCCGGGCGACGTGCTGATCACGCGCAAGGAGCACGCGCTGACGAACTACTTCCTGCCGGGGTACTGGCCGCACGGCGCGCTGTATATCGGCACCGCCGACGAACTGACGCGGTTGGGCGTGCACGAGGTGGATCACGTGCGCCCGCGCTGGCCGCGCGTGGTCGGTGACGAGCCGGTGGCCGGCGTGCCGGACGACGAGGTGCCGCTGACGCCGCCCGCGCCGCCGCGCCGTGTGGTCGAGGCGCTGGGCGACGGCGTGTGGGTGCGCTCGGTCGCCTCGCCTCTGGCGTCCGACGCCGTGGCGGTCATCCGCCCGCGCCTCGGCGAGCGTGACATCGCCACGGGCCTCGCCCGCGCGCTGTTCCACGATGGCAAGCCCTACGACTACGACTTCGACTTCACACGCAGCGATCGTCTGGTGTGCACCGAGGTCGTCTATCGCGCCTACGACGGCCTCGGCGATGTGTCGCTGCCGCTGACCCGGCGGACCGGCCGCATGACGCTCGCCGCCGAAGACCTGCTCGACGACGCGCTGCACGGCCGGCACTTCGATCTGGTCGCGGTGTTCTGCCCGGCGCGCAGCGACGAGGTGCAGACCGGCGACGCGATGGCCGACACGCTGCGGGCGACGATGGGCCCGCGCCCGGCGTAATCGTCGTCTGTCACACAGCGATCAGCCGGTGTCCGCGGCGTGTACATTCAACGCCCCGATGCAAGACGTCGACGTGTCGCCAGTCACACGGCCTGATTTCGTAAGTGTCTGTATATGCCTGAATAATCGCTGCAGCGATCTTGTGGCATCGTCGTTGCGACAGGTGAGTCATCCCCCACAAGGAGACCGCCATGTACGCACAGACTCACGATCAGGACCAAGACACGCGAGCCCTGCTGCACCGTCTGCACCAGACGAGCCTCTACGGATTCATCGGCTTCCTGACGCTGGGGGCGCTGTGGGGGATCATCACCGTGCTGACCGGTCACTTCGGCTGGCTGGAGGCGCGCGTGCTGCTGACCGCGGCGATCGTTTCGGTGTCGAGCGCGTGCCTGCTGACGTGCGTGAACTTCGCGAGCCGCACGTCGCTGCGACCGCTGTCGATCGGCGGGGCGGGTGTGGTGGTGACCGCCGCGACGCTGCTGATGATCGGCATGTGGGGCGACGTGCGCTCCGAAGCGTTCTGGAAGCTGGCGTGCATCGCCACGACGTGGGGCGTGGCCCTGACGCACGGCTTCCTCATCCTCGGCATGCGGCTGCATCGCCGCTTCATGCTGCCGCAACTGGCCGTCGTGCTGACCACCGCGGTGCTCGCGCTGATGTTCAGCCTCGCGATCCTCGACTTCAACGCGATCGAGCGGATCATCGGCGAGCAGGCGTTCTACCGCATCATGGCCTCGGTGGCGATCCTCGTCGCGCTGGGCAGCGTGGCGATGCCGATCCTGCGCCGGATCAGCAAGTCGGATCTGGATGAACAGGATGACCTCGCCGATGACAACGCGCTGATCGACAACGATCACGTCGCGCAGACAGACGCGGGTGCGACCGCGGCACGGCAGTCCATCGTGCTCACCGACATCGGCGACGGCGTGTACAGCGACGCACACGGTCAGCGTTACCGTCTCGTGCCGGTGATGGCGCGGCAGTCGTGATCAGTCGACGTGGCGCGGCGCCGTGTCGATCCGCCCGTAACCCATCTCTTCGCGATCGGTCGGGTAGTACACGGGGGCGCGCTGCGTGTCGGCGGACGCGACTTCCTGGTTGTGCGCCGAGGCGGGGTGGTCGGTCAGACCACGCCGCGTGATGCTGTAGCCCATCGCGTACGGCATCGATGCGCACAGCACCATTACGGCCAGGCAGGTACGGATTACTCCCATCCGCGATCTCCTTATCGCCAGAGTGACGTGACGGATCGCTAACACAATCAAAACACGATCCTCATGCAATGTTATTAAAAACGTCGGGCCGAATTGTTAAAAATGAGGCTCGCGGCGAGATTTTTTTGGCGCGCGAACATGCGGCCGATGCGCGTGGCGTGTCGGCGTTGCGTGCGGAGCGCGGCGTTGTGCGCGGTGATCAGAGGCCGAGCGCTTTGGCGACCGCGGCCTTCGACTTCGCCAGGCCGGTCTTGGTGACCTGCTCGACGGGCTGGGCCCAGTAGTCGCGGTTGAACATCTCGAGCGACAGGTAGCAGCCCACGCCGTTGGCCGCGAGCGTGGTGAAGATGTAGTCGAGCGGCGCGACGCCGTCGCCGGGGTAGACACGGTCGGCGTCGGACGCCTTGTCGCGGTCGAGCTTCGGGTAGTCGTTGACGTGCATCGCGCGCACGGCGTTGCGACCGAGCAGCTTGAGCCCCTCGGCCGGCGACCCGCCCTTGAACAGGTGGTACACGTCGGGCAGCACGACCGCGTCGGGGTGACCGGCGGCGATCGCCACGAACGTCGACTCGGCCAGCGTCGTGAGGTTCGTGCTGAAGCCCCACACCTCGACCTCGGGGATCACGCCGATGTCGTGGCCGATCTCCAGCAGCGCGCGGTAGCGCTCGGCGACGACCCACAGGTCGATCTTCGGACCCTTGTTCGCACCGGCGGGCGGCGCGGCAAGGTGCGTGCCGCCGAGCTGTTTGACCAGGTCCATGTCGCGCTTCGCGGACTCGAGCCCGGCGGCTCGCTTCGCGTCGTCGTCGACGATCCACTGCGCGAAACCGATCGCGCTGTACACCTCGAACCCGCCGTCGGCGCACTTCTTGGCCAAATCCTTGAGCGACCCGCCCGACTCGGCGTACTTCGCCATGTCGCCGAGCCACGGCTCAATGCCGTCGTAACCCGTCTTCATCGCCACGTCGATCTGCTGATCGAGCGGCAGCTTGTGCCCGCGGATCGTGCCGGTGTTCAGGCCGTAGCGGAACGGGTCACGCTTCGGCGCATTGTCGGCGGCGCGCGCCTCGGGGGCGGGCGCGCAGCCGAGCGCGGTCAGGCCGATGGCGGATCCCGCCGCGGCGGCGAACAGGTCACGGCGCGAGTGGGTGTGCGGCTTGCGTTGCGACGACGTGGCGGCATCGGTGGGGCGATCGGGGTTTGACATCGTGTGCCCTCGCGAGTGGGTCAAAGGGGGTGTGCCTGGGTCGGTGACGCGGACATGATATGCGATCAAATCACGCGGGTCCGCGCTTCGTTTCATCCCGCCCGGTCCGCGCGGGATTACTTATGGATCAGCCGCGTCTTGCCGTGCTGGCCGGTGGGCTGGACGTTCCACGTGTTGACGATCGGGCCGAGGTACTTGTCGTAGGTCTTCAGCGAGATCGGCGATGCCGGATCGAGGAGCTTGGCGTTGCCCATCGACTGGCTGGCGGCCTGGATCATCGTCGCCATCGCCACGCCGGCGTCGGTGTAGCCGATGGCCGAGCCGGGCGTGAGCTCCGCGAGCGCGGCCTTGACGTCGGGGCGGTCCCAGATGCTCGGCGACTTGTCGCCGGCGAGGATATCCTCGAGCAGCTTGTCAGAGCCGAGGCTGACCAGCAGGTCGTCGTCGGTGATGACGTAGCTGAAGTTCTGCTCGGCGACCGTCCCGCGGAGGTTGATGCCGGGCACCTTGGCGGTGTGGATCGTCTGGTTGGCGTGCTGACGCGACTCGAACGCCTGCGGGCCGAGGGCGCGTTCCATGATGCGGGTGAACGCCGTGGCGAAGCGGTCGGGGTCCTTGACCGGCACGATGTAGACCTCGTCGACGCCGCCGAGCGAGCCGGCCTTGCGGAGGCGGCTGACCTGCGTGATCTGCTCGCCGAGCCCGTCGAGGATCTCGGTGTCGAGGTTGACGCCGGCATCCTTCTCGATGCTCTCGGACACGCCGGCGAGCATCGCGCCCATGCCGGGGTTCACGGCCGTCGCCGTCTCCTTCGCCGCCGCCCACATCTTCTTGATGCTGAACGCCATCGCGCTGACCTGCGTCACGTCATCGGGGATCGACTTGCGCTTCTCGGCCAGCGACGAGCTGAACGCCATCAGCTTCACCAGCCCCTTGGCCTGCCGGTAGAACATGCCCGCGTCGATGTCGGTGTACTTGTCTTCGATGTTCAGCGCGAGGTAGCCGGCGTCGAGCGTGTCGGCGCCCAGGGCGTTGAGCATCGGGCCCATCATGCCCTCGGCGGCGCCGGCGAGCTTGCCGACGTGCGCAAGGTCCACGTACGCCAGCGCGTCGACCTTGCCGACGCGCTCCTGCACCTGCTTGTACCCCGCGGTCATCAGCAGCGTCTTGCCGGTCTCGAGCTGAAGCACACGGTCGACGGTCTTTTTTAGCATCGGCGCGGGGTCGGCCACGATCAGCCACGTCCCGACGGTCGCCCACGCCTGACCGTCGGTCGCCTTGCCGCCCTGCGTGGTGACACGCACGTGCATCGCCAGGCCGTTGTAGTCGTCGAGCCGCTCGCTGTACTTCACGCCCTCGGGCGCGGTCGTCTGGTCGTACTGCAGCATCGCGGTCAGCGTGTGACCGGCCGCGTCCTTGTCCGTGCCGACGTCGGCGAGCATCACCCTCGACGGGCCGGTCGCGCCCTCCGCCGGCGGCAGCAGGGCGATCGCCGCCTGCGCCTTGATGATGTCCAACGCCTCGGCGAGCGACCGGCCGAGGCGGGCCTGGATCAGCGTCGGCATCTTGTCGAGCATCATCGCCTCGCGACCCGGGGCCGTGGCCTTGACGACTTCCGGGTCGGTCCACATCCGCATCAGCGGGTGCGTGTCCCAGTCCTCGCGCAGCGCGGTCATGTCACGCACGATCACCGCCGCGATCGTATCTCCGGGCAGGAGCGACTCGATCGGCGTCTGCGTCTTGTCCTGTGCCGCCAACCAGCCGGTCGACCCAAGCACCACCATCGCCACAACCGCCAGACCCGCACACCTGTGTCTCATCGCTCGGCTCCCTGTTAAACGCCACGGATGCGCCGCTGTGAACTGTACCCGAACCGGGCGCACCCCGTTCGCCGTACGTCATTTTTACCGCAAGGATCGACCGGCAACAACCACGCCCCGGCCGTGCGATCGCGGCCGACCTCGCTATACTGCCCACCCATGACCGACGGCCCCTACAACCTGGCGATCGAGACGTCGAGCCGCCACGGCAGCGTCACCCTCGGCCGCGGCGACACCGTCGTCGAGTCCGTCGACCTGCCCGAGCAGCGCCGGCACGCCGTCGACCTGCTCCCGGCGATCGACGACGTGTGCCGACGCCACGGCGTGACCCCGGCGCAGATCGGCGAGGTCTACGTTTCGGTCGGCCCCGGGTCGTTTACCGGATTGCGGATCGGCGTCACGACTGCGAAAGTGATGGGCTTGACCGTCGGCGCCAGGCTCGTGGCCGTACCCACGCTCGACGCCGTCGCCCGCAACGCCCCGGCCGACCGCACGCGCGTCGCCGTGATGCTCAACGCCAAGCGCGGCCAGTGCTTCACCGGCGTGTATGACCGCGGCGACGACGGCGCTTGGTCGACGCGGATCGAACCGTCGCTGCTCACGCCCGGCGAGCTGTGCGAGCGTGTGGACGGCGAGGTCGCGCTGATCGCCGACAAGCTGCCGGAACACGACTGGCCGGCGCGGGTGACGCTGCTGGACCGCGTGTTGGCCACGCCGCGTAGCGCGGTGGTGTGGGCGCTCGGTCGCGCCGCCGCGGCCAACGACGCGTATGTCGATGCCGTACAATTGACCCCCATGTATGTCCGCCTACCCGAAGCCGAAGAGGTGTGGCGAGCGAAGGAATCGGCCGGATCGCAAGACGCCGATTCGTGATACGCAGTGAATCGAGACACGCCATGCTTCCCCAAGTCGCCATCGTCGGACGCCCCAACGTCGGTAAGAGCAGCCTGATGAACATGCTCGCCGGGCGTCGCATCAGCATCGTCGACCCGACCGCGGGAGTGACGCGCGATCGCGTCACCCACGAGCTCGATCTGCCTCCCGCCAAGAAGGGTGGCCCGCCGCGCTTCTGCGAGCTGGTCGACACCGGCGGCTACGGCGTCTACGCCGGCGACGATGAGTACAACATCCTCACCGATGACATCGAGCAGCAGATCGCCCACGCCGTCGACGAGGCGGCGTTGATCGTGTTCGTCATCGACGCGCAGACCGGCGTGATGCCGCTCGACCAGACGGTCGCCCAGCTGCTGCGTAAGCGCGTGAGCAAGACGAAGCGCATGCTGCTCGTGGCCAACAAGGTCGACAACGAAAAGCTCGAAGCCGACGCGCTGGAGGCGACGTCGCTGGGCCTCGGCGTGCCAATCACCGTGTCGGCGACGACGAAGCGCGGCAAGTTCGACCTCATCGACGCCATCGCCGACAACATCGACTACGACCTGTCGCACGTGCCGCCGAAGCCGACGGAGATGAAGCTCGCGATCGTCGGCAAGCGCAACGCCGGCAAGAGCACGCTGGTCAACGCGCTGGCCGGCGCCAAGCGCGTGATCGCCTCGGAGATGGCGGGCACGACGCGCGACAGCATCGACGTGCGGTTCGAGGTCGACGGCCGGTCGTTCACCGCGATCGACACCGCGGGCCTGCGCAAGCGCAAGAGCGTGCAGGACGACATCGAGTACTACAGCATGCACCGCGCGCTGCGGGCCGTGCGTCGCGCCGACGTCGTGATGCTCGTCATCGACGCCACCGAGGCGGTGAGCCAGGTCGACAAGAAGCTCAGCGGTGAGATCATCGAGCACTACAAGCCGTGCGTGCTGGTAGTCAACAAGTGGGACCTGGTCAAGGACAAGCTCACGCCCGAGGATTACATCGAGTACCTCAACGACGCGCTGCGCGGGCTGGACTACTGCCCGATCGCGTTCATCTCCGCGAAGGACAACGACGGCATCCGCGACGCGGTGCTCATGGCGTGCGAGCTGCACAAGCAGGCCAACACGCGTGTCGGCACCGGCGAGCTGAACAGCGTCGTCAAGCAGATCCTCGAGCAGCGCGGGCCGTCCGGCCGGCTCGGCAAGCAGGCGAAGATCTTCTACGTCACCCAGCCCGCCGTCGCGCCGCCGACGATCGCGATGTTCGTCAACCACCCCGACCTGTTCGACGACCGCTACCAGCGGTACATCCTCAACAACTTCCGCGAGCGTCTGCCGTTCGAGGAGGTGCCGATCAAGCTGCTGATCCGCGGCCGCCGGCGCGAGGACAAGGACGCGATCGCCGAGGCGTGAGGCCCTGACGAGCAGCCGGCATTCAAACTTCCGCACCGCTTGCCTCGTCGCCTCGGCGCACGAACAATGGTCCGGCACCACGGCGGTTGCACGTCCGCCAGCGGATAATCCCAGGAGCACACCAAGGAGTTGCGCATGCGCTTCGCATGGTTCGCTGTCGCTGTTGTGGCCTGCGGCCTGTTCGTCCCGTTCACCCGCGCCGCGGATCGGCCCAACATCATCTTCGTCCTCTCCGACGACATCGCGCAGGGCGACCTGGGCTGCTACGGGCAGAAGCTGATCAAGACGCCCGTGCTCGATCGCATGGCGAAGGAAGGCACGATGTACTGGCAGGCGTACGCCGGCACGAGCGTGTGTGCGCCGTCGCGCACGTCCGTGATGATCGGCCGCCACATGGGCCACAGCCCCATCCGCGCCAACCGCGAGATCCAGCCCGAGGGCCAGATGCCGCTGCCGCCCGGCACGCTCACCATCGCCCAGGTCCTCAAGGACGCCGGCTACGCCACGATGTGCACCGGCAAGTGGGGCATGGGCATGTTCGACACCACCGGCAGCCCGCTGAAGCTCGGATTCGATCACTTCTACGGGTACAACTGCCAGCGTCACGCCCACAGCTACTTCCCGACCTACCTCTACAACAACGACAAGCGGTTCGACCTGCCGGGCAACGCCGGCGGCAAGAAGGAAACCTACGCCGACGAGCTGATCGAGACCGACTCGCTGAACTGGATCCGCGAGCACGCCGACAAGCCGTTCTTCTTTTTCTACTCGACGACGCTGCCGCACGGGAAGTACGAGATCGACGACCTGGGCATCTACGCCGACAAGGACTGGTCCAACCAGGAGAAGACCTACGCGGCGATGGTTACGCGGCTCGACAGCGACATGGGCCGGCTGTTCGACCTGCTCAAGGAACTGAAGATCGACGACAACACGATCGTGTTCTTCGTTGGTGACAACGGCTCGTCGTTCTCCCCGAGCTCGGCGATCGGCAAGCGATTCGACCAGACGATGGGCGGGATGCTCCGCGGGTTCAAGCGCGGCATGTACGAGGGCGCGTTGCGACAGGCGGCGCTCGTCCGCTGGCCGGGCAAGGTGCCGGCGGGCGCGGTGCGTAACGAGCCTTGGGCGTTCTGGGACTTCTTCCCGACCGCCGCGGAACTCGCCGGCGCGAAGATCCCCGCCGACGCGCAGATCGACGGCCACTCGCTCGTGTCGTTCCTCAAGGGCGGCCCCGCGCCGACGCGTGACTACTTCTATTGGGAGTTGCACGAAGGCACGTCGATCCAGGCGGTGCGTTTCGGCGACTGGAAGGCCGTGCGCAACGGCCCGGAGAAACCGATCGAGCTGTATGACCTCGCCAGCGACGTCAGCGAGTCGAAGGACGTGTCGGCCGAGCAACCCGACCTCGTGGCCAAGGCCGAGGCTTACATGAAGGACGCCCGCACGGAAGACCCGAACTGGCCGATGGTTCAGCACAAGCCGCGTGCGTCGAAGAAAGCCTCCAAATAGCCTGCGGGTGATCCCGGGCAGCAATTCCGATAAGCCCCGAGGAAAATTAACACACGGATTCGGCGCGTTGCGGTTACAATACCTGCATGGCCTTCGAGTACGCGGTTGACCCGAAGTACGCGATCGTCCACGTTAGAGTCTGGGGTACGCTCGCCGTTTCCGACCACACGGAATACACACGGCGCATACTGAGTGACCCAAGCGTTCCTAACCCATTCGTGGAAGTTGTCTCATTCGTTGAGATCGATGACTTCGATATCCAATTCAGCGAGTACGCGGTCTGGCGGGAGGAGTTCAGCCAGCTCAAGCACGACGCAGGTATGCTCGGCACGGTGTTGATCGCGCCTCCCGGCCTGCATCACGGCATGGCTCGCATGATGGAAGGCATGGCCGGCAACGACTACCACATCGAGTCCACCGCTTCGCCCGAAGAAGCGGTGCGAATCGCGCGTGACATCCTGAAGCACTCGAGTCCGTCGTGCACCGGCGGCGACCCGGAAGATGGGCGTACTACGGCGTGATCCATCCCATCCGGTTCGGCGGCCACACGATCAGCACCGCACGCCCGTCCACATCGTCCCGCGCCAGTTCCCCCGTATACCGGCTGTCGTACGAATCCCGCGAGTCGTCGCCGAGCACGAAGTAGCCCGACTCGCAGGTGTACGGCTTACCGCCGCGCAGCTTGCCGAACGGGTAGTAGATCCGCGACGCGATCGCGGCCGGTCGGTCGATGGGCTCGCCGTTGATCAGCGGCTTGCCGGCGCGCACGGCGATCGTCTCGCCGGGGAACGCCGCGACGCGCTTCATGACGTGGATGCCGTCGGGGTTGGTGAATCCCACGATCTCCCACCGACGCGGGGCGCGGAACCAGTAGGTGATGCGTTCGCTGAGCACGTAGTCGCGCTGCGTGGTGGGCGTGCCGACGAGCGTCGGCTTCATCGACTCCGACACGATCGCGGTCACGTCGAAGAAGCACAGATAGATCAGCGTCAGCCCGCCGAACCCCGCGAGAACGCGCTCGGCCCACCGCAGCAGGCGACGCCACCACGAGCGGCGCGGCGTTGACGTGGCGGCCGCAATGTTCGCGCTTGCGCTCACGGCGTGTCGGCCTCCGGGTTGTCGGGTGACGTATCGACCTCGGGCGTGTCGCGCGACGCGTCCGCCGCCTCCGACGCCTCGGCCTCGCGGATCGCCTGGTCGATCTCCGCCTGCCGCTGCTCCCACGTCAGTCGCGTCGAGCAGGTCGCGCCGGCCGTGCTGCTGAGCGTTCCACCGACGAGCACCACCAGCAGGCCCGCCGCGAGAACGCCTCCGCCGAGCACGCCGACCGCCTGGTTCACCTTCGCCGCGACCTGGGTCGGCGCCTGCGGTTCGCCCTGCAGGTCTTCGATCGGGTCCGTATCGGCCGGTTCAGGCGGCGTGTCTTGCGGTGTGTTTGCGTCAGACATGGGTCCTCACCTCCGTCAGATTGGGATTGGAAAGACGCGCCACGGGTTGCGCGTCGGGGATTGATTCCGTGTCGCGATCGGCGTCGAGCGGTCGCAGCACGCGGAGCGTCTCGCGCAGCACCAGCTCGTTCCACAGGCAAAGGAGCCGGTCGGGCGTGGCGGTCGAACCGGTGCGGACGTAATTGCTGCACCGGCACGTGGTGGAGCACATCGACGCGACGGGGCACGCGTCGCACGACGTGTGCGATCGCCCGGCGCAGGCCTCGGCGTCGCGCCGCTCGGCGGGGAGGAAGTCGTCGCCGCCGTCCATCGCGTGCCCGGCGAGGCGCATCGGGTTGTCGTCGAGGTCCGCGCCGATGAGGCGTTCGCAGGGGTACAGATGGCCGGACGGCGCGACGGCGATCTCGCCCGCGCCGAACCCGCAGCGTGCGGTGCGCGTGAGCGGCACGGCCGCGAGTCGGGCGGCCTTCTCGTCGAAGCAGCTGATGCCGCAGGTGGGCAGGCCTTCGCGCCACACGTCGGCGCACGCAGCGACGGCGCCACGCATCGTCGCCGTGTCGCCGGACGACCACGTCGTCCACAGGTCGAGCGACAGGTCGGTGTGCGTCACGCCGAGCGAGCGGAGGTGACGGACGCCCGCCGCGGCGTCGGCCAGCGTGTCGGGCCGCACAACCATGTTGACGCGCGGCGTGACGCCGGCGTTGATGAACCGAGCGATCGTCGCCTCGACGCGGCTCGACGTCGGCTGCCCGGCGACGGTGAGGCGGTGTCGGTCGTGCGTGTCGGTCAGGCCGTCGTGGCTGACGACGGGACGCATGCCGTCGGCGGTGAGCACGCGCATCGCCGCGGCGGTCGTGACCGTGCCGTTGGTTGTGAGGGTCATGGTGAGACCGATGCCGGCCCGGTCGGCGACGCCGCGCGCGTAGGTGATGAGGCGTTCGATGAGCGGCGCCTCGACGAGCGGTTCGCCGCCGAAGAACGCCAGGTCGAGTCCACCCCCGGCCTCGACCGACCACGCCGCTCGCTCGATCGCCCGCACGCCGACGCACGCCGGCATCGCCTTGTGCAGCTTCGCGCCGGTGTAGCAGTACGTGCACCGCAGGTTGCAGGCGTGGGTCACCATCAGCGTCAGGCCGAAGCGTTCGTACAGCATCGCTCGCTCCCGGAAGGGCGCGGAGACTGGTCCGGCAACCCCTCTTCCTGCCGGGGAGAGGGAGCCGTCAGGCCGCGGGCCACGTCGACCCGCTTCACGAGTTGGTATGCGGTGGGGCGGCGAAGCGTTGAATGGTTGGAGAAGATAGCCGGAATGACGTTGTAATCCGGCTAGGCCGTGTCGCTGTCGGAGGGGTCGGGCTCTTCGACGTGACCCGTGTCGTCGACCTTCCACCACATGCCCTGCACGCCGGTGACGTTGCCCTTGCGGTCGAGCACGGGGCTCTTGAGCACGTGGACCCTGATCGTGTGCCCGCTGGCGTCGGTGTTTTCTTCGGTGTCCTCGAACGGCTCGTGTGAGGCCATGACGCGGTGGTCGTCGGCGCGGAACTTGTCGGCGCGGTCGGCGGGGTGGAAGTCGTAGTCCGTCTTGCCGATGACCTGCTGCGGCGTGAGGCCCTTCGCGTCGCACCAGCGCTTGTTGGCGAACGTGTATCGACCGTCGGCGTCCTTGCGGAAGATCGCCATCGGCAGCGACTCCAGCAGCGCCATGTACAGCGACTCGATCGCGTGCGCCGCCTCCTCGGCCTTCACCTGGCTGGTCACGTCCCACCACATGCCCTGCACGCCGATGACCTCGCCCTCGGCGTTGTACAGCGGGCTCTTGAGCACGTGCACGTGGATCATGTTGCCCGCCGCGTCGGTGTTCTCCTCGATGTCGTCCAACGCCTCGCGCGTCTCGACCACGCGCATGTCGTCCTGGCGGTACTTGTCGGCCCGCTCCTTCGGGTGGAACTCGAAGTCCGTCTTGCCGATCACCTCACCCAGCGTCACGTTCTTCGACCTGCACCACCGCTTGTTGGCGAAGGTGTAGCGCCCCTGCGTGTCCTTGCGGAACACCGCCAGCGGCAGCGTCTCGACCAGCGAGCTGTACAACGCCTCGAAGTCGCGGTTCGACGCCTCGGCCTGCTCGCGCTTCGTGCGCTCGTCCATCAGCGCCTGCTGCACGTCGCCCGTGCCGCCGTTCGTCAGACGCACCTCCATCATCTCCGTGACGTCCCAGAAGAACCCGCGCACGCCGGTGACGTGCCCCTCGCCGTCCATCTGTGGCGCGATGACGTAGTGCACGAATCCCGACGCCTCGTCGCCGCTGCGGTAAGGCTCGATCATGTCGTGCGTCTCGCCGAGCTCGATCACCTTCCGCGCCACCGACACGTAGCGGTCGGCCAGGTCCTTGGGGAACACGTCGTGATCGGTCTTGCCGATGAGTTCGGCGGCGGGGCGGTCGACCATCGAGGCCATGCGGTCGTTGACGTAGGTGAAGCGGCCCTTGGTGTCCTTGCAGAACACGCCCAGCGGCAGCGCCTCGATCAGCCCGTAGTACATCGCCACCATGTTCGCCTGCGCATCCTCCGCGGCGCCGCGCAGCCGACGCTCGTCCGCGGCGAGCTTCTCGGCCTTCACCTTGTCGGTGATGTCCCAGAAGATGCCGCGGATGCCGATCGCGCGGCCCTCGGGGTTGTACAGCGGGTTCTTCATCACGTGCACCCACATCTCGCGGCCGTCGTGGCTGATGAACCGCTCCACGTCCTCGAACGTCTCGCCCGTCTCGACCACCGCCAGGTCGTCCGAACGGTACTTCTGCGCCAGCTCCTCGGGGAAGAAGTCCGCGTCGGACTTGCCGATCAGCTGAACCTCCTCCTCGCCGACGAGGTGGCACAGCCGGTCGTTGACGAAGGTGAAGCGGCCCTCGAGGTCCTTGTGGAACACGGCCAGCGGCAGCGATTCGACGAGGCCGACGTAGAGGATCTCGGTCTCGGCCATCGTGGTCTCGGCCTTGTCGCGTTCGAGAACGGCCTTGAGCATGTCCTCGTTGGCCTCGCGCAGCTCGATGTACACGCGGCTGTGATCGAGCAGCATGCCCACGAAGACGGTGAAGTAGCCGATGACACGCAGGAACTGGGCGACGTAGAAGTGCACGTCGAACACGTTGTTGGACATGAACGCCAGGTACGCGTGCGCGCCGATCTGCGGGACGGCGCTGAGCCACAGCGCCAGCGTGAAGTTCGTGCGGCGGCGCAGGTAGAACACCGGCAGCACGAACACCGCCGTGCAGACCCACAGCATCATCGGCACCAGGTCCCACGGCCGGAGGATCGGCTCGCCCTCGAGCAGGGCCTCGGGGATCCAGTGCGTCGCGCCGTACCACGCGAGGTAGTAGGACACGGCGAACAGCAACGGGCTGGTGATGAAGATCAGCACCATGTCGGCGCGCGTCGCGATCGCGTGCTTCCGCTTGAGCACGACCACCACGCCGAACATCAGGATCATCACGCTGAACGTGCGGCAGACGACCCACACCCACGAGCTGACGTCGATCAACTGGTGGGGGATGCCCGACCTCGGCATGCCCGAAAGGAGCTGATCGGTCAGCACCATGTGCGACAGGTCCGTCGCGCCGGCCCACACGAGGGTCAGGCCGATGATCGGCCCGGCGCCCGGCAGCCCCGCGCGGATCTGCTCGAACGCCAGCATCGCCGTGAACACCACCAGCGCCGCGACCAGCGCCTCGCACACCGAGTACGTCGTGCTGTCCGACAGGTAGCGGTAGTTGAACGACTTCTCGAGGATGTCGCCGATCTCGGGGATCAGGTAGAACACGTTGCCGATCACCGCGGCGATCGCCAGCAGCCCGATCGATGCGATCAGCACCTTCGGCTCCCAGTTCGAGCGGCTCGTCAGCGCTTTCGATGAAACTTCCGGCGTTTCCTGCATCACACCACCCTTGTCCAAACCCCAGACGGAACGGTGCTACGCGTGTCGACTCGTGCGCGGGACCCGTCACAGAAATGTCGGCGGCGGCGTGCCCGGCGCCTCGCCGAATCCATTGTGTGTACGTGTGATACGATACCCGAACGCGCGGGGCGCGGCCAGACGGAAGCCGCTCGCGACGCACCCCGACGCCGTGTAAGATCACGCCCTCGAACGTATGGATTGACATGACCCTCTGGTCCGCCACCATCCTGCTGCTGCTCGTGATGGACCCGGTGGGCAACACGCTGTACTTCACGCTGGAGCTGAAGCGCGTGTCGCCCGAACGCCGGCGGTGGGTGACGGTGCGCGAGCTGCTCATCGCCTTCGCGCTGATGCTCGCGTTCCTGTTCGCCGGGCAGCGGTTCCTCGGCGTGCTGGGCATCTCCGAGCCCGCGCTGACGATCGCCGGCGGCGTGGTGCTGTTCCTGATCGCGCTGCGGATGGTGTTCCCCGCGGTGCGCGGGCCGTACAAGGAGGACATCGACGGCGAGCCGTTCATTGTGCCCCTGGCCGTGCCGTACATCGCCGGGCCGAGCGTGCTGGCGACCGAGATGCTGCTGATGAGCCGCGAGCCGGACCACTGGCTGTCCATGCTCGGCGCCGTGGTGCTCGCGTGGGTCGTCACGGCGACCGTCCTCTACTTCGGCACAACCCTCAGCGCCAGGATCGGCCAGCGCGGCCTGATCGCCATGGAACGCCTGATGGGCATGATCCTCGTCACGCTCTCGATCCAGATGCTGCTGTCGGGTATCGAGAAGTACATCGTCCACATACGAACGCTCGGCGCCTAAAGCCCGGGGCAGGCCTGCCCCGGGGTCGCTACGCATTCAGCTCAACGTCTGCCGAGTCCGCGACGTTGACCCACACGTGCACGTGCGGCGAGCCGCGGTAGTGCCACACGAAGCTCGGGCCTTCCAGACGCCAGCAGTCCCAGATCTTGTCGTCGCCGATGTCGCCCTCGTCGTAGAACGCCAGGTGGCACGCGTCGAGCCCGCCCTGCGCGTTGAGGCAGCGGATCGCCTCGTCGCGGTCGTTCTGGCGGTACGGCTCGATCAGCTTCGACAGCACGGTCTGCGCGTGCTCCTTCTGGTCCGCGGTCAGGTCCTTGATCGCGATGCCCTGGAACTTGCCGTCCTTGCCGCGGAAGTCGACGAACGCCTCGTCGGGCAGGCCGTGGATGACCAGCGCCTGCTCGCGCTGCTTGCCGTCGAGCATCTGGTACAGCTTGTTGGCCTCCTGCGCCTGCGGCCAGAACACGTTGCCCGGGTGGCCGACCTTCTCGTGGAAGCCCGACGCGGCGTGGCCGTAGAAGATCGGCCCGCCGAACGCCACGTGCTCGGCGCTGTCGCCGTCGCAGCGCAGCGTCATGTGCCGCCCGGTCATCACCAGCTCGAACTTGCCGGCGCCGGGCTCGCCGAAGATCGCGATGTTCTGCGACTTGCCGAACCCGCCGGCGTCGTCCTGCAGCTGCTTGTCGATGCGGCTGTGCCAGTCGGGCTGGATGATGCCCTCGAAGATCGCGCGGGACATCTCGTGCTGATCCTTCGTGTAGAAGTCGGAGTAGATGGCGGGCTGGGTGATGTGCCAGTTGTTGGAGATGCGTGTGCGGAGCAGGCCGCGCTTCTCTTCGGTGTGGTCCCACTTGAAGCAGATGACCTTCTTCTGCGCGTCGCTCAGCGAGTCGTAGAACTGCTTGACGAGCGTTTCGGGCGGACCGGCGGGGGCGGCGGCGCGCACGAGCGGGGCGGTGACGAGCGGGAGTCCGGCCGCGACCGCGCCGAGCGCCGCGCCGCTGCGGAGGATGTCTCGCCGGGTCAGCGAGTCGATCAGGTCACGACGGTGGGCGTTACGCGCGGGCCGATGCGGATTGGACATGCCGTGTCTCCAGCGAGGTGAGGGGAATCGAACTCGATGATTATACCGGCGCAGCGCCCGCGGCGACGAACTTGTTGCGATCCCGCACGCGATGCCGCCCCGCGGGGCCCGCGGCGTGTATGCTGTGCAATAACCCTGTGCCGGCTGACGTTACGACGCGCGGGGTTTCAACGGCGATAGACACTGGAGGCAGGCATGGCGATGACGCGACGCGGATGGTGTGCGATCGGACTGGTGGTGGCGGCGTGTCTGCTCGGCGGGCGTGCGATGGCGGCCGATCCGCCGCAGCGCAACGTGCTGCTCATCATGGCCGACGACCTGCGCGACTTCGGCGGGGCGTACCTGCACGACGTGGTCAAGACGCCGAACCTCGATCGCCTGCGCGCCCGCGGCATGACGTTCGAACACGCCTACGTGCAGTACCCCGTCTGCAATCCGAGCCGGTGCTCCATGCTCACCGGGCTGCGCGCCGAGCAGACGGGTGTCGTCACCAACACCGTGCCGCTGCGCCAGGCCATGCCCGACGTCGTGACCCTGCCGCAGCTGTTCCGCACGCACGGCTGGCACACCGCGGCGTTCGGCAAGATCTTCCACCTCGGCGGACACGACGGCCCGACGAGCGACCTGTGGTCCGACAAGGCGAACTCGTGGGACGAGGCCGTGGCGTACAAGGCCACCGACGTCGGTCGCCGCATGATCGAGGGCCGCAACCTCACGGCGGGCAAGCTCAAGTGGTGCACGTGGGGCGCGGCGGACGGCGACGACAACGACCAGCCCGACGGGCAGATCGCCTCCGCGGTGATCGCCGACATCGAGAAGCAGGGCGACAAGCCGTGGTTCATCGGCTGCGGTTTCATGAAGCCGCACGACCCGTTCATCGCGCCGAAGAAGTACTTCGACCTGTACCCGCCCGGCTCGCTGACGCTGTGGCGCGACGACGAGAACACGACGCCCGCGCCGCCGCTGGCCGTGAGCTTCGGCGCGTACGGCGAGGCGTTCGGCAGGTTCACCGACGCCGACCGCATGGAGTTCCTCCGCGCCTACTGCGCGGGCACGACGTTCATGGACGCGCAGCTCGGCCGCGTCCTCGACACGCTCGACAGGCGCCACCTGTGGGACCGCACGCTCGTCGTCTTCGTCGGCGACCACGGCTACCACACCGGCGAGCGCAACTGGTGGAACAAGAACACGCTGTTCGAACGCTCGTGCCGCGCGCCGTTCGTCGTCGCCGCGCCGGGCGTCAAGGGCGGGCAGTCCACGCGTTCCATCGTCGAGTTCGTCGACCTCTACCCGACCGTCGCCGAGTTCGCCGGCCTGACCCCGCCGAACGATCTTGCGGGCAAGTCCTTCGCGCCGATCCTCCGCGACCCCGACGCCGTGATCAAGGACGCCGCGTTCACGCTCGTGAGCCGCGGCCCGAAGGCCTACGCGCAGAGCGTGACGCTCGGCCCGTGGCGCTTCACACGCTGGTCGACCGGCGAGGTCGAGCTCTACGATCACAGCCGCGACCCCGAAGAAATGCACGACGTCGCGAAGAAGAAGCCCGACGTCGTCCGCGCCCTGACCGAGCGCCTGCAGTCGCTGCCCGCGTACCCGCCTTCCCACTGACCGCGGCGCAGCGTTCATCGCATCGGGTCGTCGAGCGGCTCGTCGTCGAGGTACGCGTCTTGCGTCGACGCGTCGGGCCGTACGCCGCGGACGATGCCCGCGATCAACACCCCGAGCGCGCCGATGTGCAGCCCGTGGGAGATCATGTTGAACATCCGCACGACGTCGTTGGTCTTCTCGAAGTCCCAGTGACCCTTCTCGGCCATCTGCGGGACGGCCGCGTAGTAGTACGCCGTGAAGAGCGCGATCATCGCGGACGCAAGCATCCCGATCGGCACGAGCACGAACGCCCGCCGCTGATGCTTGACCATCCGAAACGTCAATGCGGCGCCGATCAGCCACGTCACGACCATCGGCAATACCCAGAACTGATTCAACGCCACACCTCCCGGGTTGGGCCACCGCCGACATGGCGGCAACGGGTTCGTCTCAGAGCCAGCGCTTCCGCCAAAGGTAAACCAGCTGCGCGATCACGACCAGCGCCACGACGAGCCAGAACAGGAAGTACCCGTAGCGCCAGTCGAACTCCGGCAGGTACTTGAAGTTCATGCCGTACACGCCGCAGAGAAACGTCAGCGGCAGGAAGATCACGGAGATGACGGTCAGCCGCTGCATGATCTGGTTCATGCGGTGGCTGGCCATCGACATGTGGAGGTTCAGCGCGTTGTTGAGCACCTCGTGGTCGACGAGCAGGTCCTGCAGCACACGCTCCAGCGAGCCGACCATGTTGATCAGGTACGGCTGCGTCGCCTCGCTGACGAACACGCTCTTGCGCGTCGCCAGCTCCGTGAGCACCGACCGGGCCGGCAGGAGGATCTTGCGGAAGTGCAGGATGTCGGTGCCGAGCTCGGCGATGTGCGTGAACACGCGTTCGCTCACCGCCGTCATCAGGTCGCGCTGCACCGCCTCGACCATGTCCTCGACCTGGTTCTGCACGTGCTGGTAGTTTTCGATGAGGTGGTCCCACAGCTCGTAGATCAGGAAGCTGGGCGTCTGGGCGTGGCGGTGGAAGTCCGCCGAGCACTCGCGGTGCATCGCGTCGATGAACGCCACGCGTCCGCGGTGCAGCGTGACCATGCCGCCGCGTCGCAGCACGGCGTCGACACGCTCGAGCTCGACGTCGCGCCCCGCAAGCCGGCAGCCCGTCAGCACCAGGTGCAAAAACTCGTCGTGGCGCGCGTGCAGCGTCGCCTCCTCGCCGGTCATCGCCGCCTCGATCACGCCCGCGTCGACCAGCCCCAGCTCGCGCAGCGTCGGCGCCGCCTCGGCGGTGTCGGTGACGGTCACGTCGACCCACACGTACCCGCCGCGCGCCATCGCGTCCGACGCCTCCTCGACGCTGATCGCCTGCTCGACCTTGTTGGGAAAATAGAACGCGACCGCCGAGATCACACACCCGGGGTACGCCGTCGCCGAACTGGACGAGCCGTCGGTCACGCCGTCATTGTAACCCAAGCCCCGCACGCATGGCCCGTAGCCGCCGCGGGGGTGGGCGTCGGGGCGTCTCGCTGCGTCAGTTCTCCAGCAGCTGATACACGTACAGCGCCGTGCCCGAGCCGCGGGCGTTGTGCTCGCCGGTCAGCCGGACGCGCACGACATGGTGGCCCGGCTTCAGCTCGTCGTCGAGGATCAACGCCCAAGGCAGTTACAGCCCCTTGCTCCAGTTCGTGAACGTGTCGATCGTCTTCGTCGGCCCGTCGTCGCACGTCACCTCGATCACGCCGGTGTCCGGCCCGGCGCCGATCATCAGCCCCGCGCCGGTGCCGTCGAACGCGAACTCGAACGCGGCGTCGGGCTCGGTCGCCTCGAGCACGGGCACGTTGACGTACCCGCCGCGCGTCCCGGCCCGGCGCGACGGCTTCCAGTTCTCCACGACCTTGAACCCCTGGATGATCTTCGCGTCGGCGATGTCGCCGAACCGACCGCGCGCGTAGCAGAGCGGGTCGAGCGGCTCGGCCGGCAGCGCGTGCGCCTTGACCGGCCCGACCGGCTGCGCCCACGCCGCGTCCAGCAGCCGCGCGATGCCGTCGGCGTAAAGCTTCTGGCCCGGCGGCTTGGGGTGCACGCTGCCGAACGCGCCCGCCCACGTGAACTCACCGGCGTTGATCCGATCGCACGTCTCGTGCGACAGGTCCACCGACGCGTTGCCGTAGTGTTCCGCCACACGTTCGTGCTGCGCGATCGACACCGGCAGACGCCCGGCCTTGTAGTCCGCGAAGTGCGACGTCATCGCGAAGTGCATCTGCACGATGTCCGTCATCGGGCTCACCGTCCGCACGTGCCGGATCACGCCCTCCATGCCGCGCAGGATCTGCTCGGGGTGGTCGCCGGTGTTCGACGAATCGTTCACCGCCGCCTCGACGAACAGCAGGTCGATCGGCCCGTGCGCCAGCACGTCCCGCTCCAGCCGGAACGCGTGCGGCACCGAGCCCAGCGACGGGATGCCCGCGCCGATGAACTCGAACTTCGTCTGCGGGAACCGCTTCTCGAGGTCCGCCATCACCATCTGACGCCAGCCGTTCATCGCGGTGATCGACCCGCCGAGGAACGCGACGCGGCCGGTCTTATCCTGTTCGAACTTCACGCGGCAGTTGTTCAGCCCGTCGCGCAGCACGTCATAGGAGTGGGTGTCCACCTTCGCCGCGGGCGCGGGTTCGGCGGCGACCACCGCGTGCGTGATCAGCGACAACAACAACAGCAGACAGGCCAGGGCACGACGAATCATCACGACCACCTCACGGGAATGGAAGGTCTCGGAACCCGCCCCGTCCCACACCGCGAAACGGGGCCACGTCGTGCCTGCCCCATTGTACGGCACACCACGCGACGGGCGAGGCGCGGCGTCACCGCCGTTTGCATTTCACCCCGCTTTTTCAAACACACCAAACGATCGCGCGACACGGCGACACGCCCATCCGCGCCGCCCTATACTGCGCTCGCGTCGCGCGGCATGTCGACCGCGCCGCACACCGGCACGCCACACCCTCCTCGCATACGAAACGCAACGCCCATGAAAAACCGCACGCTCCTCGCCGTCGCGCTCGCCTGCCTGTTCACCGCCGCCACCGCCCGCGCCGAGCGCCTCGTCCTCGTCGCCGCGTCCTACGGCAAGAACATCATCGCCATCTGCGACGCCGACGGGAAACCGCTGTGGACCTACCAGACCGAAGGCCCCAAGCAGGGGCACGCCGGTCATCACGACGTGCAGCTGCTGCCCAACGGCAACATCCTCTTCCACGACAGTTGGACGAAGCTCAGCGAGCTGACGCTCGACAAGCAGGTCGTGTGGACGTACGACTCGGCCACCGCCAACGGCAACGCCGGCAAGGGCGTCGACGTCCACGCGTTCAAGCGCCTGCCCAACGGCGACACGGTCATCGTCGAGAGCGGCGTCGGCCGCATCATCACCGTCGACCCCGACGGCAAGCTCGTCCACCAGTTCCCCCTTGCGCCCGGCGGCACGCAGCACACACGCCTGATGCGCATGACCGACGACGGCCACTACCTCGTCGCCGCCGAGAACCCCGGCGTCGTCACCGAGTACGACAACGACGGCAAGGTCGTGTGGGATTACCTCATCAAGACACGCGTCTACGGCGCGATCCGCCTCCGCAACGGCAACACGCTCGTCGCCTCCGGCAACGGGCACAGCGTCGTCGAGGTCACGCCCGACAAGCAGATCGCGTGGGAGATCAAGGACCAGGCGCCCGGCACGAAGATCAGCCTCGGCTGGATGACCTGCCTGCAGGAACTGCCCAACGGCAACTACCTCATCGGCAACTGCCACGCCGGGCCCGACAATCCGCAGATCTTCGAGATCACGCACGACAAGAAGGTCGTCTGGACGTTCGACAACTTCGACCTCGTCGGCAACGGCCTGGCCTGCTGGCAGGTGCTCGACGACGACCAGTCCGCGATGGTCCGCGCGAAGCTCGCGGCGTTGAACAAGTGACGCGCGAGGGACCGGCGATCGCGGGGCACCCTCATCGAACCCCGCCGCCGATGCGGGTCGCGCCAGCTGACCGCTAGCGCGGGTGGGTCATCCGCACGCGCGGATCCGACGTCGTTACGGCGAGACCTCCGCGTCGGGTTTGTGGAAGAACACGAGGTAAACGATCAGAAGGACGGCTGCGATGAGGATCGCGACGGCGTGCTGCTTGAACCGGCTGGCGAAGGTTTCTTCGTGGTACAGGCCCGGGAAAGCCGCGGCCGGCTCACGGAAACTCAACCTGCGGCTGATCAACCCGGCGAAGAGCGATACCGCGAAGAACACTCCGACGACTGTCGGCCCGTCCAACGCGCCCACCGCCATCAGCCCCAGCTCCAGTACGAGGAGCACCACGTAGGGGCAGGCGATGCCGAGCGCGGGGGGCCAGTCCTCCGTGGGTCGCTTTGGCGCGGCCGGCGGGGCGCCGTTGGCTGCGGGTGTCGCGTCGCCGGTCGGTTGCTCGGTCGCGGGCAGCGGCGGGGCAGCGACCGATTCCGCGGGGCCGGCGGACACCGCGGACGACGGCGCGCATTCGCTCGGCGCCATCGGCTGGCGACAGCTCGGACAGATGCCGTCGGTCATCGGCACCACGCGGGTCTGGCAGTTTGGGCAGGTCTTCAGCACGTGGGTGGGCCACCGTTTACGGGGGATGAACGCGGGGTATCGCTCGCCGGTCAACGATCGACCGGCGTGCGGATGTACGTGTTGTTCTTCATCGCCTCATACCACGCCTGCCGGTCGGCTTCGGGCATCGTCCCTTTGTCGCCGCCCGATTGGAGGTCGAGGTTGTGGACGCTGACCCACCCGGCGTTGTCGAACAGGTTGTCGCGGATGACCCAGTCCGTCGGCGTGACGTAGTTGGCGCGCCCGTCGAAGTCGGCGCGTAAGCCGTAGGCGAAGTTGTAGCACCGCAGCTTCGATCGATACCCGCCGACCTCGCCCTTGCCGCGCGAGCGGATCGGCCACGGCAGATCGTGCACGCTGCTCGGGCCGCGCCGGGCCCGAAAGAGGTTGTGTCGGATCTCTCCGCGCGACCCCGGCAGGATGTCGATCCCGCACGCGTCCCTCGCGCCGGGAAAGCCGGGCATGATCACCGAGCCGCCCTCGTCGTTCAGACGCTTCGCCGCCCACAGGTCGAACAGGTTGTCGCTTGCGTTGAGCCGTGCGGCGTGCACCGTCAACCCCACGGCCCCGAACACCGTGTCCGGGTCCTGGTCCGGCACGTCGAACCAGCATCCGTCCACCGTCGCCTGCGCTCCCGACAACGCGCTCAGCAACGCCGCGTCGTGTGCCGGCAGCCCCAACCCCTTCGCGAAGAATCGGCACGCCAGGTACGACGGCGACACGGCGCCATCGCTTTCGACCCGTTCGAAGTCGCAGCCGATGAACCGCGGCGTCGAGTCCGTAGCGTTCTGGCCCACGCCCCTGACGACGACCGCCTTGGCCTCGTCCTCGTGGGCGATCCGTGCCGTGACGCGGGTCACGTCCACCGTGCCGTTGTTGCAGGCCACGCCCAGCCCCGGCAGGTTCTGCGTCTCGATCGTCACGTCGTGCAGGAAGAGGTTCGCGGCGTTCGTGCCGATCATGCGGACGCGCGACACGTCGCTCGCGCCGAACGCCACGTTCCGCAATCGCATCTCGTACAGGTCCGCCTCCGACATCGCCCGCAGCGCCTTGCCGTCGCCCGCCGGATCGTCGACCACGATCGTCAGGTCGGAAACCTCCGCGCAGTAGTTGTGACACTCGATCCGACCCTTCGGTCCGAGGACCAGGCGTGTCTTGTCCCGGCCCGCGCCCCGCAGGTACATCCCCAGCGACGATAGACGCAGCAGGCGGTCGACGCGGTAATCCCCCGCGCCGAGCGCGATGGTGGTGCCCAGCTTGTGAGACAACGCCAGC
Organism: Phycisphaera sp.; assembly: GCA_016125285.1. Taxonomy (GTDB): domain Bacteria; phylum Planctomycetota; class Phycisphaerae; order Phycisphaerales; family Zrk34; genus RI-212. The sequence goes on along the minus strand of WGMA01000017.1, from coordinate 53,184 downwards.
TCCTGGATCCTGTCGAACGCCTTGTCGCCGGGCGCGACCGCGTGAACGGCGCCGTCGATCTCGTCGGCCTTCGCGCCCTCACCGAGGCGGTACTCGAACAACCGCTTCAGTGTTTCACGCACCAGCGGGATCGGGATGGCGAAGCTGAACGTCGCGCCGCCGTAGTAGTTCACGCCCACCACGCGACCCTGCGCGTCGACCAGCGGCCCGCCGCTGTTGCCGTGCGTGATCTCGCAGCTGTGATCGATCGCCTTGACCTGGCCGTTCTCCGCGAGCCGCAGCGAACGGATCGACCCGCCCCGGAAGCTCAGGTCGATCCCGTTGGGATTGCGATCCAGCTTCGGCTGACCGGCGAGGATCGCCTCGGGCGCCGTGCCCAGCGGGAAACCGATCGCCCACACCGAGTCCGTCTCCGCGATCCCGGCGAACGCGTCGTTCGGCAGCAGCTCCAACGCCGTCAGCGGCGCGTCGGGGTGGATCCGCAGGATCGCCAGGTCCGTGGGGAACGGTCGCGAGCACAGCAGGCTCGCGGCGTAGACACGCGTGTCCGGTCGACCGCTGCGCAGGCGAACCTCCACCTCCGACAGCGTCATCACCATCCGTCGCTCCACCGGCGTGTCGCCGTCCGCGGCCTTGCCCGTGCTCAGGTCGATCACCATCGTCGGATCGACGCAGTGCGCGTTGGTCACGATCAGCCCTTCGCCGGCGATCACGAACCCCGACCCCTGCGCCGACCCTGTCATCTTCGCGTCCGGTTCGCCGATCGGGCGGTACCGCGCCTCGATCAGCACGGTCGCCTGGTGCAGCCGCTCGCGCACCGCGCTTGGCAGCCCCTCCGCTCGCACACGCGCCGCGCACGGGCCGCTCATCAACAGACCCACAGCGATCGCGACAACCGTTGATCTCACGATGAAACGGTTGATCGACATGGCCACTCCTCGTTGTGTGAGTCGATGCGATTTCGATGTGGAAGCGACGCCCGCGACGCCGCTCGGCTACACCGCACTCAATGGTACCGCGTGCACGAACCCCACCCAAGCCTTCTGCGGCGCGCCACCGATCCGGCCAACTCAAGCCCACGCATGCCGCCCCCGGGCCGCCGCGTTCAGTCGTCCTCCGGCTCCAGCTCCAGCGGCTCGACGTCGTGCGGCTCGACCGTGCGCGGCGCCTCGACCGGCGGCAGCGACTTGTGCGCCTCCTTCGGCGCGCTCTTCGGCCGCTCCACCGGCGGCATCTCCTTCTGCGCTTCCTTGTCGTCTTGCATGATCAACCCCTCGAACTTGTGGATGGCGGGTCTCTTTCGCCCGTCGCCCAATTGTAGCCGGTGTGACCGGACCAACGCGCAATAATCCGTCGGATTGGCTGCGGGGCCGGATTCCGTTGGTTCCGCATCGAATGCGCGATACACTGGTATCGCGCGACGCGGGAACGCCGGGGCGGGCGGGTCGCGTGGGGCAGGTCATGACGGCGATGAAGCGGAAGAACCATCGAATCACGATGCGTGTGTGTGTGCTGGGCGCGGCGCTGTGCCTGTCGGCGCACGCCGCGGCGTGGGCGCAGGCGGACGCGGCGGTGAGCGCGCCGGGCGCGCCTGGCGCGGACGGCGCGGGCAAGGCGGCGATGACGGCCGACGAGGCGCAGGCGTTGTTCAAGCAGACGTTCGGCGCGGAGCTGCAGCGGATCAGCGGGACGCCGTCGAAGGCGGACGACGTGGCGTTCGCGCAGCAGATGCTGTCGGTGGCGCAGGGGCAGACGCAGGTCGCGGCGGTGTCGACGGTGATGCTGGAGCAGGCGTACAAGCTCGCGTCGACGTCGCCGGAGGGCTTCGCGACGGCGGTCGACGCGCTGCGGCTGCTGATCGAGCGCGACCCGGATCACGCAGAGGGTCGCTACACGGACCTGCTGGCGCTGCGGCAGCGGCAGTACACCGCGGCGCGGGGCGACGAGCGGAAGGCGATCGGCGAGGCGTGGCTGGACGATCAGCTCGCGGTGGCCGAGGCGAAGGTGGCCGCGGAGGACTGGGCGGCGGCGCTGACGCTGTACCGCCAGGCGCTGGGCGTGGCGTCGCGCGCCGATCCGGCGCGGCGGGGCGACATCCAGGCGGCGCTGACGTTCGTGCAGGAACGCCAGCAGCTCGCGGCGAAGGTCGACCAGCTGCGCAACAACATCAAGGCGGCGCAGGCGGCGTCGAACGCGGCGCAGGTCAAGGCCGGGGCCGACGAGCTGCTGCGGCTGCTGGTCGTGGAGATGGACGATCCCCAGGAGGCGCGCAAGTACACGTTCCTCACCGACGACGCGGCGCTGAAGGCGAACGTGCCGCTCGCGGCGAAAGACGCCGAAGACCTCGACGAGGCGCAGGCCGAGCAGCTGGCCAAGTGGTATCAGGACCTGGCGTCGACGGCGTCGAGCCGGGGCAAGCTCGTGGCGCTCGAGCGCGCGCGGGGGTACTACGAGCGGTACGTCGCTGTGCACGGCGCCGAGGACCTGAAGGGCAAGACGGTCTCGACGCTGACGCTCAAGTCGATCAACGCGGACCTCGAGAAGCTCGCGGCGGCGAACGTGGTGCGCGCGCCGTCCTCGGCCGCAAAGGTCGATTGGGAGAAGGACCGCACGAAGGTGAAGTACCGCTGGCTCGAGCAGAACATGAGCACCGGCTCGTTCAAGTACGACGACCCGGATTACACGCACCTGACCGACAACGTGTTCCGCCCGCAATATCACGGCAAATCGGTGGCGTGGAACCTGTCGCAGGCCAAGCCGTGCCCGGTGGTGTTCGACTTCGGCCGGGTCGTGAAGCCGACGCAGGTGCGGGTGTACCTGCAGTGCAAGGACGCGGTGGGCGGCACGCAGGCGCCGACCTTCGTGCGCGTCTACACCGGCACCGACGCCAAGCCCGGCCGCTTGATCGCCGAGCTGACCCCCGTGCCCGAAAAGACCGGCTGGCACGACCTGCCGCTGCCCAAGTCCAGCGTCGCCGCGTCACGCTACTACTGGATCCAACTCGGCGCACCCAAAACCGAACCGGGCAACCACTGGATCCTGATCGAGGAAGTGCAGTTTCACTGACACGCGGGTTCCGCCATGACGCTGAAGGCGTCTAACAGGTTACCCGGGGCAACGCCCCGGGTGATCGGCGGGGACTCACCGTTGCTCATCCCGATCGAAGCCCTGGAGGGGCGACAAACGGAATGGCGCGTTGTGGCGCCCCTTCAGGGCTTCGGGTTCGCGCGGCGGCGGACCCGGGGCGTTGCCCCGGGCTACGTTGTGCGACGCCTGTGGCGTCGAGGGGTACAGGCTCGTCGCCCCGCCTCAATGCCCCGGCACGCGGATGTCGACGCCGTATTTCGGCGCGGTCGCCAGCAGCTTTTCGAAGTCGGCGGGTGTGGGTGTCGGCGGGGTCTGGCCGGGCTCGATCGGTGTGCCGACCTCAAGGAAGAAGTTCTCGAAGCCCGCGGGGGCGATGGAGACGATCATGCGGGCGGGGCCGTCGGTGTTGTTCCTGAACGCGTGCTCGCAGCCGATGGGCATATTGGCGAACGTGCCGGGGCCGGCGGTGAGCGTCTGGCCGTTGATGTTGAAGGTGATCTCGCCGTCGAGGACGTAGAACGTCTCCTGCTCGCGGCTGTGCACGTGGGGCGGGGGCCCGCCGCCGGGCGGCACCAGCGCCTCGATCATCGCGTACCGGCCATCGCTCTCGGCGCCGGTGACCAGGAAGCGGTACACATCGCCGACCACCGAGACCAGCCGGCCCTCACCGGCGACACGCACGACAGGCGGTTGCGTCATGTTCATCTGAGTTTCCTTTGTTGGGGTGTGTCCCGTAACGACGAGCATTCTACTTCGGCGATACGCGTGCCGCCTCGTGTCAATTCCTGCGCACAGAGCCGACGGGCGATTGAGTTTTCTTGTCGGCCCTGACGGTTCCGATCGGGTGTATCAGGGCCCGTTTCGCGCACCGAAGCGGCGATATGACGACCCGATTCTGCCCATGCGCGCCCCTTTTGCGCCCCGTTGATGTACCGGGCGAATTACCTGATTGCGGACGGAAATCAACGATTTATGTCGCCCCCAGCGGGTAGAATCGTCGTAAGTGCCGTCGCTGCGTGCCCGACGGGGCGGGTGGCGCGAGCGGGGAGTCGGCGGTATCGCGCGGGGATCGGGCGTTGAGTTTTTGCGTCGCGCCGGTCCCGGCGGAGAAAGATTTTCTGTGCGGGGCACGTATCGATTCGTTCACCTCAGGGGAATAACGGTAGAGCCATGGCGATAGACCACGACAACATTGTGCGACTCCTGCTGGCCGACCGCGACAAGCTGCACGCCTACATCTGGGCGATCGTGCGGGACGACCACGTGGCGGAGGATGTGTTCCAGGACGTGTCGCTGCTGGCGATCAACAAACGCGACGAGATCGACGGCGAGTCGCACTTCGCGGCGTGGGTGCGTGCGGCGGCGCGGAACAAGTCGCTGCATGCGCTGCGGCAGCGCGGGCGCGGGCCGGCGGTGCTGGACGGGCAGCTGCTGGACCTGATCGAGGGCGAGTGGACGAAGTACGACGCGGCGCGCAGCTCGGACATGGTCGACGCGTTGCGGGGCTGCGTCGAGAAGCTCAGCCCGTACGCCCGGCAGCTGGTGGATATGCGTTACGCCGACGGGACGAAGCCCGCGGCGATCGCCGAGCGGCTGGGGCGGAAGGTCACGACGGTGTACGTCGCGTTGACGCGCACGCATAAGTCGCTGGCGGAGTGCATTCAGCGGACGCTGGCCGGGGCGGCTGAGTGACGCGGCAAGCAGCACGAAGGTGAACGACGAGACGATGGACACGACACACGACACATCCCGCCCGCTGGACGAGCACGAGGCTCGCGTCGCGGAGCTGATCGGCCGGTACTTCGAGGACGACCTCGAGGGCACTGAGGCCGTCGAGCTGGCCGATCTGCTGCGCGACGACGCGGCGGCGCGGGAGCAGTTCGTGTCGTTCAGCCTGGGCCGGTCGCTGGTGGGCCGCGTGCTGGGCGCGGACCGTGCGGCGGGGGCGACGCGGCATGCGGCGCGTGCTGCGGCGCGTCCGACGGTGATCGGGCGGATCGGCGCGGTCGTGCGGTCGCCGCTGGCGCAGGCCGCGGTGCTCGCCGTCGCGGTGACGGTGTTCATTGCGGTGATCTCCAACGTCGACAACGGCCCGGCGACCGAGACCGCGAGGCCCAGGCCCGCCGAGCCCACGGCGTACGCGGTGATCAGCGACGTGCGTGACGCGGCGTGGTCCGGTGAAGCGGCGGCGTCCGACGAGCCGCAGGTCGGCGCACAGCTCAACGGCGGCACGGTCGAGCTGGCCAACGGCGCGACGCAGATGGTGTTCGCCAGCGGGGCGGTGGTCGACGTGCTGGGGCCCGCGGAGTTCCGGGTGGTCGGCCCGAAGCGTGGCTATCTCAAGTCCGGCCGCGTGCTGGTGTGGGTGCCGAAGGACGCGCACGGGTTCACGATCACGACCGACAGCGGCGACGTGGTCGACCTCGGCACGGAGTTCGGCGTGTCGGTCGACGACGCGACGGGCGCGGCGGAGGTGCACGTAATCCAGGGTCACGTGCGTGCCGAGCTGCGGACGAAGAGCGGCGCGCCGCGCGTCACGCAGCTGACCGCGTCGCAGGCTCTGCGGATGGACGCCGCGGCGCAGACGGCCGAGCCGGTGGCGATCGACACCGAGCGTTTCGGCCGTACGCTGGGCCCGACGCTCGAGGAAGAGGCCGCGACCGGGCCGGGCGTGTCGGTCAACTTCGACGATTACACGATCAAGCCTTACGGCAAGATGGGCGACGGCTGGCAGGACGGGCAGCACGGCCTGCCGACGTCGTTCGCCGTGCTCGACAACGGCCGCACGCTCAAGCTGTCCGGCAACGCGTGGAAGATGATCGACCTGCCGTACACGATCACGAAGCGCACGATCGTGTCGTTCGACTTCCGCAGCACCAGCGAGGGGCAGATCCACGGGTTCGGCTTCGACGACGACGTCGTGTTCGACCGCGAGCACGGCGACCCGGCGATGCAGGTGTTCGGCGTGGAGACCTGGCCGCGCATCAACCGCATGTACTGGAACTACCGGCCGGACGCCGACTGGAAACACTACGTGATCCCGATCGGCGAGCTGCGTCAGGGCGCGGCGAAGCTGTTGTATTTCATCAACGACGACGACATCGACGGCAACGCCGACAGCTACTTCCGCAACGTGCGGGTGTACGAGTCGGCGGCGTCGGCCGGTGCGACGGACGCGGACCCGGGCACGGCTCGGGGCGCGGACACGTTCACGGGAAAGGGCGCGAAATGACGGACGCGAAGGGCACGTCGCGTAACGTTCGTTCGGGGGGCTTCACGATCGTGGAGCTGATGGTGGTGGTCTCGATCATCATCCTGCTGCTGTCGATCCTGATGCCGGCGATGCGTAAGTCGCGTGACGCCACGTGGATCGCTCACTGCGCGTCGGGCCTGCATCAGCTGGAGCTGGCGGTGCTCGATTACAACATCGACCACTTCAACGCGATGCCCACGGCGTACCGCACGTCGTCGCCGTTCACGAACTATTTCATGAAGGAAAACACTAACAAGCCCTACGTGAACCTCGGCATCATATGGGACACGTATCGCGACACGCTGGACCCTCAGCTCTTCTATTGCGTGTCGAAGGAAGTCAACCAGGACGAGGTGCTTGTGTACGACGCCCAGCCGGACAATCCGTGGGACGGATGGAAGTTCCGCAGCGCGTACCTCGGCCGGATGCTCACCAACGACGACGGCACGCCGCAGACCTCGGGCAAGTATTACGAGTGGCGGGCGCGCGACTACGCGTCGAAGGTGATCTACAGCGACTTCCCGGGGACGCACGGCTTTCAGGGCGGCGGCATCACGCACAACCGGATCTTTCTGCCGCACCGCGGCGAGCTGGTCAACCGGTTGTTCGGCGACGGGTCGGTGCGGATGCTGCGTGACGCGGCGTTTCTCGCCGAGCCGACCGCCGCGTCCCCGACCGCGACGCAGATGCTGAACTGGTGGCAGGCGATGGACAAGCTGAACTGAGCGTTGGACGGACGCCGATTCGGAGGCACACCGATGGGTCAACTGATCACCGCACAACACACCCGCCGCTCGCGTCGCGGCTTCACGCTGATCGAACTGCTCGTCGTGGTCAGCATCATCGCGCTGCTCGTGGCGATCCTTCTGCCGAGCCTCGTCGAGGCGCGGCAGACGACGCTCAAGGTGCTGTGCGGCACGAACCTTCACCAGGTCGGCGTCTCGGCGTTCGGCTACGCGCAGGAGAACCAGGAAAATCTGCCGACGTTCTTCCGCTCCAGCACCTCGTTCACGACCTACTGGATGGCGTATCCGGGCAAGGGGCTGGTCAGCCTCGGCCTGCTGACCAAGAGCAAGTACACGATGACGCCCGACATCTTCTACTGTCCGTGGAAGGAGCGTCTGGAGGACGAGGCGCTGCGTTACGACTCGCCGGACAACCCTTGGGGCTCGGACAAGTTCCGCACGGCGTTCCCGTCGCGGCTGCTGTACAGCGACCAGGCCGAGACGAAGATCGTGCCGGCGAACAAGATCATCGGCTGGCGCGTCGGGGACTACGCGAACAAGGTGATCTACTCCGACTTCGTGGGCACCGACGGCTTCAAGGGCGGCGGCATCCAGATCAACTACATCTACGCGCCGCACCGCGGCGACGGGTTCAACATGCTGTTCGGCGACGGGTCGGTCACGTGGGCGAACCCCGGCAAGCTGACCAGCAACATCACCAATGTCGGACAGCCGACGATCACGCAGGCCGCGTTCTACAAAGAGATGGACACGATGCGGTGAGGCGCGTGACGGCGCGAGGATCGGCCGCGCGGGCGGACGGTCGAACGGGCACGAACTTTCATTCGAGGTGTTTGAAATGAAGTGGAAGTCTTCGCAGACGAGACGAGCGGTGACGCACGCGAACCGGAGCGCCGTGGCGGTGGGGATGCTGACCGTGGCGATGGCGTTCGCGGCGCTGGCGCCGGTGACGAGTGCGCGGGCGGAGTCCGACGGCGCTTCATCGCCGGGCTACTCGCAGACGGTGCTGTCGGACGGGCCGGTGCTGTACTACCGGCTGGGTGACGCGGCGGGTCCGAGCGTGCGGAACAGCGCGGCGGGCGCGGACGCGGCGCAGCTGGACGGCGTGGTGAAGTCGGTGAAGCTCGGCGAGCCCGGGCCGCGCCCCGCGCCGGGCGACGCGGGGCACGTCGACTTCCGGCCGGACCACACGGCCGGCGGTTTCGACGGCAACGGGCGCATCATCGTGAAGGACCCCGGCGAGCGCAGCGCGCTGGACTTCACCAACGGCGAGGCGATCACGATCGAGGCGTGGGTGAACCCGACGGGTCGCGTGGGCGAGAACTCGAACATCTACATCATCGGCAAGGGCCGCACGGGCAACGCGGGCTTCGCGAAGGACAACCAGAACTGGTCGCTGCGTCTGCGCGGCGAGGGCGGCTCGGCGTGCGTCAGCTTCCTGTTCCGCAGCCACCTCAACGCCGCCAACAGCGACTGGCACCGCTGGACGTCGGACGCCGGGTTCGCCGACGGCACCGGCTGGCACCACGTCGTGGTGACTTACACGTTCGGCAAGTCGTCGAGCGCCAAGGCGTACATCGACGGCGTGGCGAGCGACGGTCACTGGGACATGGGCGGGGCGTCGGACGACGCGCCGGTCGTGGACAACGACGAGGTGTGGATCGGCGCGGGCAACGGCGGCAACACGGGCAACGCGTTCGACGGCTACCTCGACGAGGTGGCGCTGTACCGCAAGGCGCTCGACGCCGACGCGGTGGCGCGTCACTACCACTACGTCGCGCCGAAGGTCGAGGTCGCCGCGCCGGTGGACCTGCCCGCGGGCAGGGTGCTCGTGGAGGTCATGGAGGGCGCGCCGGAGGGCCAGTGGAACTTCGACCGCCCGAAGGTCTCCGAGAGCTTCACCGTCGACGCGTTCGGCCTGGTGGACCTGCCTCACAAGTACACGAACACCGGCGTGATCGACGATCGCAAGGAGGTCGTGCTCGTGCGGATGTCGGCGATGGTCGACCTGCCGCCGGGTCCGCAGAAGCTGCTGATGCGGTCGCTGAACGGGGCGCGGCTGAGCATCGACGGCAAGGTGCTCGTGACGAACCGGTTCCTGCGTCCCAACGGCTCGGCGCACGAGGACGTGCCGGAGCTGACCGAAGAGATCGACAACATCCGCATGCTGCCGGCGGGCCACGTCGACGGACTGGCGACCTTCAACAGCCAGGGCGGCCAGCACCTGGTGGTCGTCGAGATGCACGTCGGCGGCAAGAAGCTGCGGCCGGAGACCGGCGAGTTCGCGGTGAGCATGATGAAGTCGGACGGCATGTACTACATGCTCAGCCCGCGCAGCGATCTGGCGATCGCGGTGAACGACGACGGCTGGGAGGCGTTCGAGTCGACGCAGACACGCGAGCTGGATCAGATCAGCACCGATCGGCGCGCCGTGGCCGAGGCGCACGAGGCGAAGTACTGGGAGACGCGCCGCGAGCTGGCGCGCAAGGAGACCGCCGCGACGCCGGGGCCGCAGGTTCCGGACGTGAAGGACGCGTCGACGGTGTTCAACACGATCGACCGTTTCATCCAGGCGCGGCTGGAGAAGGAGGGCGTGACGCCGGCGCCGATGACGGACGACTACGCGTTCCTGCGTCGGCTGTCGCTGGACACGGTGGGCGTGCCGCCGACGCCGGCGGAGATCACCGCGTTCTTCGCGGAGCCGGCCGCGACGCGTCGCGCGAAGGCGATCGACCGGCTGCTGGCCGACGAGCGCTGGGCGGACGAGTGGACGGGCTACTGGCAGGACGTGCTGGCGGAGAACCCCGGCATCCTCAAGCCGTCGCTGAACAACACCGGCCCGTTCCGCTACTGGATCTACGAGGCGCTGCGTGACAACAAGCGGATGGACGAGTTCGTCACCGAGCTGCTGATGATGGAGGGCAGCAAGTACTTCGGCGGGCCGAAGGGCTTCGAGATGGCGAGCCAGAACGACGTGCCGATGGCCGCGAAGGCGCACATCATCGGCCAGGCGTTCCTCGGCGTGGAGATGAAGTGCGCCCGCTGCCACGACGCGCCGTTCCACGACGTCAAGCAGCAGAACCTGTTCAGCATGGCGGCGATGCTCAAGCGCAGCCCGCAGCACGTGCCGAAGACCAGCACGATCCCGCTGGGCCCCGATGCGATCAAGAGCCTGCTGGTGGAGGTGACGCTGAAGCCGGGCTCGGACGTTGATCCGGAGTGGCCGTTCCCCGACCTGATCGAGGGCGGTTCGACGGACGTGCCGGCGGTGCTGATCCGCGGCAAGAACGACCCGCGCGAGCAGCTCGCGGCGCTGATCACGTGGCACCGCAACACGCGGTTCCCGCAGGTGATCGCCAACCGCCTGTGGGCGCGGTACATGGGCTTCGGCCTGATCGACCCGGTCGACGACTGGCAGGACGCCACCGCGTCGCACCCCGAGCTGCTGGCGTGGCTGGGGCGTGAGTTCGTGCTGAGCGGTTACGACATGAAGCACATCGCGAAGCTGATCTTCAGCTCGGCGGCGTACCAGCGGCAGGTCGTGGCGGGCAAGGACGAGCCGTACGACGACCACCATCACCTGTTCGCGTCGCCGGCGCGTCGGCGGATGAGCGCCGAGCAGGTGGTCGACTCGCTGTTCGCCACGGCGGGCAAGCGGATCAAGAGCGAGCTGATGACGCTGGACGTGGACCACCGGCTCGACGAGCAGACGTTCCTGAACTTCGGCAAGCCGACGCGGGCGTGGCAGTTCACGTCGCTGAGCAACGAGCGTGACCGTCCGTCGCTGGCGATGCCGCGGGCGCAGTCGGTGGTGGACGTGCTGCAGGCGTTCGGCTGGCGCGAGAGCCGGCAGAACCCGCTGTCGAAGCGCGACCCGACGCCGACCGTGCAGCAGCCGGCGATCCTGGCCAACGGCGTGGCGATCCGGTCGATCGCGTCGCTGTCCGACGACAGCGCGTTCACGCGGTTGGCGCTCGATGCCCAGAGCCCGCAGGCGTTCATCGACGCGATGTACATGCGGATCCTCAGCCGCCACGCGCGGCCGGAGGAGGTGAAGCTGTTCGGGGGCCTGATCGGCGAGGGTTTCGACACGCGCGTGAACAAGGACTTCAAGCCGGTCGAGCACAAGCAGCACAAGCGTCTGGCGGTGTCGTGGTCGAACCACCTCAGCGCCGAGGCGAACCGGATCAAGATCGATCTGGAGAAGGAGGTCCGCGCGGGCGATCCTCCCACGACGCACCTCGCGGCCGACTGGCGCGAGCGTGCCGAGGACATGGTGTGGGTGCTGATCAACAGCCCCGAGTTCGTGTACCTGCCGTGAATGAGTGAACGATTGTTGGGCACAGCGCGGCACGCCGCGCGATTACGGAAGTGAGCAGAATCATGAAGAACCACACGCATCAGATGAACCGACGCGACTTCCTCGCCGCGGGCGCCGCCGTGGGCGCGGCCGGCGCCTTGAGCGTGACGAGCCTGCCGGGTCTGGGTGGATCGGTCGCGCTGGCCGCGAAGCCGGGCGTGAAGCTCGGGGACGTCGAGCACTGCATCCAGGTCTGGCTGGGCGGCGGCATGGCGCAGATCGACACGTTCGACCCGAAGGCGAAGGGCGACGCGAAGAAGAAGCAGGCCGGGTCGTATTACGCGTCGATCGACACGGCGGTGAAGGGCGCGCAGGTGTGCGAGCACCTGCCGAACGTCGCCAACGTGCTGGACCGCTTCGCGCTGGTCCGCACGGTGCATCACGACGTGATCGACGAGCACGCCGCGGCGACGAACCGCATGCACACCGGCCGGCCGACCAGCGGCACGATCGTGTACCCGTCGATCGGGTCGCTGATCTCGCACGAGAAGGGCGCCGCGGAGAAGGGCGTGCCGGAGTACGTGCTGATCGGCTACCCGAACCTGACGCGCGGGCCGGGCTTCCTCGGCGCGGCGCACACGTACCTGTACCTGACCGACACGTCGGCCGGTCCGGCCGCGCTGACCCGCGCCGCGAACATCGGCGCCGACCGCCAGGCCCGCCGCGACGCGCTGCTCGCGCAGGTCCGCGAGGGGTACATGACGCACGCGCAGGTCGACAAGCAGATCACCGCGTACGACCAGATGATCGCCAAGGCGTCGAACCTGTCGGGGCCGCGGTTCATGAACGTGTTCAACCTCGACGAGGAGCCGCGCACGCTGCGCGACAGCTACGGCGGCGAGTTCGGCCAGCGCTGCCTGCTGGCGCGCCGCCTGTGCCAGTCCGGCGTGCGGTTCATCGAGGTGTCGCACAACCTCAACTTCGTCAACGGCACCGGCTGGGACATCCACAACAGCGGCATCCTCAACCAGCACGTGCTGATCCAGGAGATGGACAAGGCGCTGTCGACGCTCGTGCGTGATCTCGAGCAGCACAAGATGCTGGACAAGACGCTGATCGTCGTCACCAGCGAGTTCGGCCGGCCGGCGAAGTTCGACGGCGGCGGCGGTCGCGGTCACCAGGGCTCGTGCTTCACCGTCGCGCTGGCCGGCGGGGCGTGCAACGGGCAGATCATCGGGCAGACCGACGAGCTGTCGAAGGAGATCCTCGAGCAGCCGGTGTCGGTGCCGGACCTGTTCGCGACGATCGTGGCGCAGATGGGCATCGACCCGAGCACCGAGCTGCACGACGGCGACCGCCCCGTGCCGATCACGGACATGGGCAAGCCGGTGCCGCAGCTGTTTGCGTGAGACAAGGATCGCCGATGACGCGACGAACCCTACGCGCGAGCACTGGGATATGCCACGTCGTGTGGGCCGCCGCCCTCACGTTGACGATCGCGTGCGCCGCGCACGTGTCGCGCGCCGCGGCGCCGCCCGCCGCGCCGAGCCCGCTGACGCTGTGGAAGCAGGGCGTGAAGATCGCGCCGGTGTCTGACGGTGCACATCACTCGATCCACACGTACTTCAACACGTCGCCCGAGAGCCCGGACGGTCGCTACGTGCTGTTCTACGCCTCGACAATCGACACCGGCTACGAGGGCGAGCTGCGCATCATCGAGCGCGCGACGGGCAGGGAGACGGTGCTGGCCCGCGGCGTCACCGTCGAGGACGCGCACCGTGCGGCGTGTCAGCAATGGATCAGCGGCGGCCGACGCGTCGTGTACCACAACGTGCTGGACAGCGGCGAGTGGGTGGTGATGACGGCGGACGTGCCGAGCGGCGAGACGCGGATCCTGGCGCGCGGTTGGCAGCTCGGCTTCGGCCAGCCGACGCACGACGTCGTGCCGATGTACGGGCCGCACTGGAACCCGGGCGATCACCGCGACCTGGCGCTGCTGAATGTCGAGACGGGCGAGATCACGCGGACAGCGGCTACGACCGAAGCGGTGCGCCAGGCCTACCCCGGGTGGTACAGCAAGACGTTCGGCGACGCGCCGACGTCTGTATTCTTTCCGATACTCAGCCCGGACCTCAGCCGCGTGATCTTCAAGGTCGCCACGCCCGCCGGGGGCGACTTCCGCAGCAAGCAGGCGAGCAACCGGTACGGCCTGATCTGCTACGACCTCGAACACGCCAAGGTGCTGAGCCTGACCGAGCGGTGGGGGCACCCGGCGTGGTGCAACGACTCGTGTCGCATCATTCAATACGGCGGCGTGTTCATCGACGGCACGACGGGCAAGGCGACGAAGATCCCGAACTTCCCCGCGACACAGGGCGCGTATCACCCGTCGTGCAGCCCGGACGGCAAGCTGTTCACGCTCGACTCGATGGCCGAGAAGTTCGGCGCGCCGAAGGACTGGTGGCAGATCCTCGTGGGCGACACCAAGACCGGTGAGTCGGTGATGCTCTATCGCTTCGATCACGCGCAGGGGGCGAAGTCGTGGCGGAAGTCGCACCCGCACCCGGCGTTCAGCCCCGACGGCAAGCGGATCTATTTCAATGTCAGCGACGGGAGGTGGACGCGCCTGTTCGTCGCGGAAGCGTCGTCGGCGGAGCATTGATCGAGCCCGGGTTGGCCTGACGCATATCTTTACACGTGGGCGATCTGCCCGGTCCGTGAAAAGCGTTACAAACACCTATACGTTACGCGTTTCACGATCTTTCCCTCTGGTCCGTGCGTATACTTCTTACAGAGGGAGAGACACCATGTCACAGGCGCAGTTGACAGATGTCTTGTGTTATTACGAAGAGCACGGCCGCGGCGAACCGATCGTGCTGATCCCGGGCCTCGGCTGTAGCTGCCGGATCTGGGACCCGGTTGTCACGCCGCTGTCCGAGCAGTTCTGCACGCTCGCGGTCGACATGCGGGGCGTAGGGCGTTCGACGCCTTACCGCACGCCTCACCGCGTGCGCGACTACGCGGCGGACATCATCGAACTGCTCGACCATCTACAGATCGAACGGGCGCACGTCGCGGGCATCTCGCTCGGCGGCATCATCGCGCAGCGTCTGGCGGTCGATCACCCGTCGCGTGTCAATCGCCTGACGCTGATCTCGTGCGCCCACCGGTTCGGGCCTTACCTGCGCGAGATGGCGCTGCTGGTCGGTCATACGCTGCGGCGGTTCCCCAAGGAGCTGTTCGAGCGGACGATGGACATCCTCGGGTCGAGCCCGCTGTACCTCGACGAGAACCCGCACGTGATCGGCGTCGACCCGAACCCGGACCAGCCCGTGTCGCGCAAGGTGCTGGTCGAGCAGCTGCGCTGCCTGATGAGCAGCGAGCTGCATCACGAGGAATATCACATCCAAGCACCGACGCTGGTGCTGGCCGGTGAGTACGACGTGCTCATCCCCAACTGCTACCAGCGTCAGATGGCGTCCGAGATCCCCGACAGCCGCTTCGTGCTGATGCGCGGCGCGGGGCACAACCCGCTGCTGGAGTGTCCGCAGTGTGTGCTGCCGATCCTTCGGCGGTTCTTCAAGGACGGCGTCGTCGACGAGACGGGAGTGGCATCATGTCTGACCGGATGAACGCAATGCGTAGGTGGTGGAGCGGCGGAGGCGGCCCCGACGACGGCGCGCGCAGCAGTCGCGTGACGCGGGAGGTGAACCGTTCGTCCGAGCGGCGACAGGTGCACGAGACGCCCTACCAGCGGCTTCGTATCCCGCGCTCGCTGAACTATCCCACGACGTCGATCGGGCGCGTGCTCGATCAGACCGCGGACCGATTCCCCGAGGCGCCGGCCCTGGAGTACGGCGATCTGCGCTGGGACTACCATCAACTGCGCCAGAAAACCCAGCGTGTCGCCGGTGGGCTGGCGAACCTCGGGGTTCGCAAGGGCGATCGCGTGCTGATGGCCCTGCCGAACTGCCCGGAGTTTGTCACGGTGTTCATGGCGGCGCAGAAGCTGGGCGCGGTGGTGGTGAACGCCGGGCCGCTGATCGGCGTGGACGACCTGCGGCGGCTCATCGAGATGACCGAGCCGCGCGTCGTGGTCGGCCTCGATCTGCAGGCGACGATGATCACCCCGGCGGGCCTGGACCGGCCGAAGCTGAAGTGGCTGTGGGTGTCGCTGATCGAGTACCAGTCGATGTGGAAGTGGCTGGGGTATCACGTGAAGCTGTGGCAGTCGCACCCGGAGCTGCCGGCCGGTCACGACCAGCTGACGATGAATGACGTGCTCGAGGCCGCGCCGCCGGTGCCGCCGACGGTGCAGCCGGACCCGGACGACGTGGCGGTGCTGCAGCCGACCGGCGGCACGACGGGCACGCTCAAGGTCGCCCGCCTCACGCACCGCAACATCCTGTCGAACGTCGTGCAGATGGCGACGTGGGTCGACCTGCGTCACGGCCAGGAACGCGTCGTGACCGTGCTGCCGATGTTCCACGTGTTCGGCCTGTCGGTCTGCATGCTCGCGCCGATCTTCACCGGCGGGCTGATCGTGCCACTGACGCGCTTCCAGGTCGAGCAGCTGCTCGACGTGATCACACGCTGTCGGCCGACGGTGCTGCCGATCGTGCCGCTGATCGCCGAGGCGATGTGCGACGCGATCGAGGCGGACCCGCGGCCCGACGTGTGCGACGTGCTGCAGCACTGCACCGTGATCAGCGGCTCGGCGCCGCTGTCGCTCGCCACGTCGCAGCGATTCGAGATGCTCACCGGCGCGAAGATCGTCCAGGGCTACGGCCTGACCGAGTCGTCGCCCGTGACGCACGCGAACCCGATCGACGACCCGCGCAGCGGATCGATCGGCCTGCCGATGCCCGATACCGACGTGCGCGTGGTCGACCTCAACGATCCGACGAAGGACGTCACACCGGGCGAGTCGGGCGAGCTGCTCGTCAGCGGCCCGCAGGTGTTCGGCGGATACCTGCACAACCCCGAAGAGACCGACAAGGTGCTGCACGTCGACCGCGACGGCCATCGCTGGCTGCACACGGGCGACGTGGTGAGCGTCGACGACGACGGGTTCTACTACGTTGTAGACCGTCGCAAGCACATGATCAATCGCGCGGGCCTGAAGGTGTGGCCGGCCAAGGTCGAGCGTGTCCTGTCGATGCACCCGCGTGTGAAGGACGTGGCGGTGATCGGTCGGCCGGACCCGGTGTACAGCGAGGTGGTCACGGCGGTGGTGGTGCCGAGCGAGTCGGTCGACGGCTTCGACGCTCTGGCCGAGGAGCTGCGGGCGCTGTGCCGCGAGCACCTGGCGCCCTACGAGGTGCCCAGCCGGTTCGAGATCGTCAACGAGCTGCCGCGGTCGGCGCTGGGCAAGCTGATGAAGCACCGGCTCGCGGAGGAGAAGCGTGACAGCCTCGATCTGGACGCCGACGAAATCGATATGCCGCGCCTCGACGAGGAGGCGATGACGGATCACCAGGACGTTAGCGGGAGCGACCGGATGCGTATCGACGATACGCAGGCCGCTCCCGCTGCGTCCGCCAAGAAGACACCCGACAACGGCAGCGCACGGAAGGAGCGGAACTGATGGTTGCCCCGAAATCAACACGTAAGGACATCGCGGTCGTCGGCGGCGTGCGGACGCCGCTGGCGAAGGCGGGCACGGCGCTGAAATCGGTGCACGTGACGGAGCTGGCGCGCACGGCGATGGCCGAGACGCTGTACCGCACGGGCTGGCCGGCAGCGCGACTCGACGAGGTGCTGCTCGGCAACGTCGTGATGCCGGCCGACGCGACGAACCCCGCGCGCGTCGCGGCCATCGAGGCGGGCGTGCCGCTGTCGATCCCCGCAATGACGGTGCAGCGCAACTGCGCGTCGGGCATGGAGGCGGTGGCGATCGCCGCGTCGCGCATCAACAGCGGGGCGGCGACGGCGATGCTGGCCGGCGGGGCCGAGTCGATGAGCCTCGTGCCGATGATGTTCCCCGACGACGCCAGCGAGCCGATCGCGAACATCGCCAAGGCGCGCGGCGTGATGCAGAAACTGCGAGCCGTCACAGCGCTGCGTCCGCGTCACTTCGCCCCGCGTTCAGGGCTGCTGATGGGGCTTACGGACCCCACGTGCGGCATGATCATGGGCAAGACGGCGGAGGTGCTGGCGCACGAGTTCGACATCGACCGCGACGCGCAGGACGCCTACGCCGTGGAGTCGCATCGCCGGGCCTGCCGCGCGATCGCCGGCGACGTGTTCGCCGACCGCATCGTGCCGATGTACGTCGGCAAGCGGCACGAGCCGATCGTCGCGGACGTCGGCCCGCGTGACGGGCAGTCGATGGAGGCGCTGGCGAAGCTCAAGCCGATCTTCGACCGGCGCGACGGATCGGTGACCGTGGGCAACGCGTGCCAGGTCACCGATGGCGCGGCGATGATGCTCGTCGTCGACGGCGACGTCGCCCGCGCCGAGGGGCTCGACGTGCTCGGCTTCGTGCGGTCGTACGTCACGGTCGGCCTCGACCCGGCGCGGATGGGCCTCGGCCCGGTGTTCGCGATCGATCGCATGCTCAACGAGACCGGCGTCGACCTGCACAACATCGACCTGTTCGAGATCAATGAGGCGTTCGCCGCGCAGGTGCTGGCGTGCCTCAAGGCCCTGAGCAGCGACGCGTTCTGCCGCGAGAAGCTCGGCCGAGCGGAGGCGATCGGCGAGATCGACCCCGAGCGGCTGAACGTCAACGGCGGGGCGATCGCGCTGGGCCACCCCGTCGGCGCGACCGGCGCCCGCATCGTGCTCGACTTGCTGCTGGAGATGCAGCGGCGCGACGTGGAGTTCGGCCTCGCGACGCTGTGCGTCGGCGGCGGCCAGGGCGCGGCCATGCTGCTGCAACGGAACTGAACGGACACACGGAGTAGACACGCGATTCAACGGAGCGGATCACCATGACCTACAAATACCTCGACATCCGATACGACCACGGCGTCGTCATCGTCACGCTCGACTACCCCGACCGTGCGGTCAACACGCTGTCGACCGACGTGCTCGACGAGCTCGACGTGCTGCTCGTCGACCTCGAGCACGGTCGCGACACGCTGCGCGGCGTGGTGTTCACCAGCGCCAAGCCCGGCGTGTTCGTCATGGGCGCCGACCTGTTCGAGATCAACGGCATGAACCGCCTGCAGATGCGTCGCTACCTCCAGCACGGGCAGAACCTGTTCAACCGCGTTGCGCGGCTCGGCGTGCCGACCGCCGCGGCGATCAACGGCACATGCCTCGGCGGCGGGTGCGAGCTCGCCTTGGCGTGCGACTACCGCGTCGCGGCCGACGACGGAGCGATCGCGATCGGCCTGCCCGAGACGAAGCTCGGCATCCTGCCCGGGTGGGGCGGCTCGACGCGGCTGCCGCGGATCATCGGCGTGACCAAGGCGCTGCCGATGATGCTCGCCGGCAAGACGCTCACGCCGCGCAAGGCGCAGAAGCTCGGCGTGGTCGACGAGGTCGTGCGACCCGAGGCGGTCGTCGACGCGGCGATCCGCCTCGTGCGCAAGCGCGGCCCGCGCCATCAGCCTGGTTTCCTCGATCGCGTGATCGTCGCCATGCCCATGGGAACGCGCATGCTGTGCGACTACACGCGGCGGAAGACGATGGAGCAGACCTACGGACACTATCCCGCGGTGATGGCGTTGATCGATGTCGTGGAGACCGGCCTGACCGACGGGATGGTCGCGGGCTTCCGCGCCGAGCGCGAGCGGCTGATGATCCTCGTCGAGACGCCGACCGCGCAGAATCTGATCCGCCTGTTCATGCTGCGGAACGACGCGAAGAAGGACGCACGCAAGCGGTTCAGGGCCGAGACGCACCCCGTGTCGCACGCCGCGGTGGTCGGCGGCGGGACGATGGGCGCGGGCATCGTGCACAGCCTGATCCGCGCGGGCATTTCGGTTCGGCTGATAGAGGTCAACCACGAGGCGGTCTCCGCGGCGCTGCGACGAATCGACGACATGCTGACCGACGACGTGCGCGCCAAGCGGATCGGTCCGCTGGAGAAGAAGCACGCGATGCAGCGCGTGTCGCCGACCACGAGCTTCGACGGGCTGCGCTTCGCGGACTTCGTGATCGAGGCCGTGGCCGAGAAGATGTCGGTCAAGCGGCAGGTGTTCGCGAGGCTCGACGCGGCGACGCGCAGCGACACGATTCTCGCGACCAACACGAGCTCGCTGAGCGTCGCGGAGATCGCCGCGGCGACGAACAACCCGTCACGCGTGATCGGCCTGCACTTCTTCAATCCCGTGCCGAAGATGCCGCTGGTGGAAGTCGTGCGGCACAACGGCGCATCGGACGAAGCGATGGCGACGGGCGTGGAGCTCGCGTTGCGTGTCGGCAAGACGCCGATCGTGGTGAACGACGCGCCGGGCTTCCTGGTCAATCGGCTGCTGATCCCGTATCTGGCCGAGGCGATGGTGATGGCGGGCGAGGGTGTGTGTATCCGCAAGATCGACGCGGCGATGAAACAGTGGGGCATGCCGATGGGGCCGTTCGAGCTGCTCGACACGGTGGGCCTCGACATCGTCGCGGCGATCCTGCCGTCGATCGGCGGGCGTCTGCATCATCCGATGCCCGAGCCGCGCGGCATCGAGGACGTGGTCAACGCGGGCATGCTCGGACGCAAGGCCGGGCGCGGGTTCTACGTCTACCACAGCCGCAAGACGCCGTCGGTAAATGTCGAGGCGGTGCAGATGCTGCACATGGCGCACGGCGGGCCGCTGTCGGACGAACCCGACGCCTCCGCGATCCAGCGCCGCCTCGTGCTGCCGATGATCAACGAAGCGGCGCGTGCGCTCGGCGAGCAGATCGTGCAGTCGACCGACGTGATCGATCTCGCCACGGTGCTCGGCCTCGGCCTGGCGCCGTTTCGCGGCGGACTGGTGCATCACGCGCAGGACGTGGGCATGGACAACGTCATCGAACAGATGCACGCCCTGGCCGAGTCGCACGGCGAGCGGTTCGACCCGTCGCCGCACACGCGGTTGCTGCTCGTGCAGCCGCCGCTCGCGAACGACCAGCCGTCGATCACGCACGGTCGTGTCGACGCGCAACACAAGGACTCCCCGACGTCGCGGCACACGCCGTCGTCGAACTGACAATTAGGAAGGGGCAATGCCATGGTGAGGCTCAACAGTCATGACCAGCGTGAGATGGACAAGGCCAAGGACCTGATCGACACCGGGCCGACGACGGAGATGGGTTTCGTACGCAACCTGTTCTTCGGGCGGTTGCGCCTCGACAAGGTGCTGCCGTATCCGGTGCAGGACGAGGCCGAGGCGAAGCGGACGAAGTCGCTGCTGCGTAAGCTCGACGTGTTCCTCGACCTCAGCGTCAACCCCGACTGGATCGACCGCCACCAGGAGATCCCCGACCGCGTGATCCGTGGCCTGGCGTCGCTGGGCGTGTTCGGCATGACGGTGCCGCAGGAGTACGGCGGCGGCGGGTTCAGCCACACCGGCTACTGCCGGGCGCTCGAGCGGATCAGCCGCACGTGCGCGTCGACGGCCGTGCTTGTCGGCGCGCACCAGTCCATCGGCCTCAAGGCGATCGTGCTGATGGGCACCGAGGAGCAGAAGCAAAGGTTCCTGCCGAAGCTGGCCAGCGGTGAAGAGCTCGCAGCGTTCGCGCTGACCGAGCCCGAGGCCGGTTCCGACGCGGCCAATGTGCAGACGACCGCCGTGCTCGAGCCCGGCAGCGATCACTGGACGCTCAACGGCAGCAAGAAGTTCATCACGAACGGTGCGCTGGCGAAGGTGATGACCGTCATGGCGCGGACGCCCGACCCGGCGAACCCCGGCAGGACGAAGGTCACCGCGTTCATCGTCACGCCGGACCTGCCCGGCTTCGAGGTCGTCAGGCCGAACCGCGACAAGCTCGGCATCCGCGGCACGTGGCAGGCGGAGCTGCGTTTCAACAACATGTATGTGCCGACCGACCGCGTGCTCGGCGAGGTCGGCAAGGGCCTGAAGGTCGCACTCGGCGTGCTGAACTACGGCCGGTGCACGCTCAGCGCCGGGTGCCTCGGTGCGGCGAAGGTGCTGCTGGAGATGGCCGTGCGTCGCGCGACCGAGCGGAAGCAGTTCGGCCGACGCCTCGGCGACTTCCAGATGATCAAGCAGAAGATCGCCCGCATCGCGCAGCTCACGTTCGCGATGGAGTCGCTGACGTATCTCTCGGCCGGCATGGTCGATCGCCACGAGGACGACATGATGCTCGAGACCGCGATCACCAAGATCTTCTGCAGCGAGGCGCTGAAAGAGATCGCCGACGAGACGCTGCAGATCTGGGGCGGCGAGGGCTACATGGCGGACCACGGCATCGAGCGGATGTGGCGTGACGGCCGCATCAACACGATCGTCGAGGGCGCGACCGAGGTGATGACGAGCTTTGTGGCGCTGATGGGCATGAAGGGCGTCGGCGAGGAGTTCGAGGAGGTGCTGCACGCGATCACGCACCCGATCGGCAACATGGGCCGGCTCGCGGAGTTCGCGCGGCACGAGTGGTCCGACGTGCTGGTGGGCCACCACGCCGACGGCCTTCACCCGAGCCTGCACCGTGAGGGCGACGAGCTCGCACACCAGACACGCTCGCTGGCGCGCTGTGTCACGCGGCTGCTCGCCGGTCACCGCGAGAAGATCATCGACATGCAGCTGCTCCAGAAGCGCATCGCGTGGGCGACGATCAACATGTACGCCTCCACCGCCGTACTCGCGAGGCTCAACTGGATGATCGGCAAGGCGGAGTCGAACGGCGGCGTCGAACACATCGCGCAGGACCTCGCCGTCGGCACGTCGTTCTGCCATGACGCCGCGGACCGCGCCGATCGTCTGCTCGATGACCTGTTCCACAACCGCGACAACGAAACGATCGCGGTGGCGGACAAGGTGCTCGGTTTTGACGAAGAAAAGGCCGATGAGTCGCACGAGGGCGACGAAGACGACGACTGACGCGCCATCGCTCAGTTCGTCGTCGACTCGGCGACGGGCAGTTCGTACATCGCCGCCTCGCGGTCGTTCCGCACGAGCAGGTAACGCCCGGCGAGCGCCGGCGTGTTCCAGCACTTGCTGTCGAACGCGTGGAACCGCGTCAGCTCAACGAGCTTGTCGGGGTCCATGTCGACCATCAGCACGTCGCCGTCCTCGCTGAGGATCACCAGCACATCACCCACCGCGATCATCTGGCTGTGGCCGTAGCGTCCGCCTTTCCAGCGGCGGTCGCCCGTGGCGATGCCGATGCACGCCATCACGCCGTCGTCGAACCCGTACACGACATCGCCGTGCGCGATCATGTTGCTGAACTTCGCCTTCATGCGCAGGCTCTTCCACACGCGTGTCGGGGACAGCGTGCCGTCGTCCGCCTTCGCGAACGCGTATAAAGTCGCGCCCGCGCCGTAGCTGCTGGAGTAGAACAGCCGGTCCTGCGCCGCGCCAACGACCAGCGGCTGGGCCACCTTCGGGGTGCGCGCCTGCCACGGCGTCGACCACAGCACCTTGCCGGTCGCCGGATCGTGACCGGTGACGCTCGCGTCGTTGAACGAGATGATCTGCCGCACGCCCGCCAGCTCGCGCAGCTGCGGCGAGCTGTACGTCGGGCCGTCGTCACCGGCCGACCACGCGACGTCGCCCGTCGCGGCGTCGAACGCCATGAGCATCTTGCCGCCCGACGCTCCGGCGTTGATCACCACGCGCCCATCCACGATCAGCGGCGACGCGGCGTCTCCCCACTCGAGCTGTGCCGCGGCGTATTCGTCCTTGAGCTTGTGCTGCCAGACGAGTTCGCCCGTCAGCGCATCGAGGCAGTTGAGCACGCCGGTCGCCCCGTGGGCGTAGACGCGCCCGTCGCCGATGGTCGGCGTGCCGCGCGGGCCCACGCCG
Source organism: Phycisphaera sp. (assembly GCA_016125285.1). Taxonomy (GTDB): domain Bacteria; phylum Planctomycetota; class Phycisphaerae; order Phycisphaerales; family Zrk34; genus RI-212. The sequence continues at coordinate 29,886 of WGMA01000017.1, read as the reverse complement.
CCGATCGTCGTGTCGAACCGCGTCGCGTCGCCGTGCGCCCAGAGCTGCCTGCCGGTCGCCAGTTCGTAGCACGTGACCATCTCTAGGTCGCCGCGCTGCTCCTGCGTGTACGCGCGCCCGTCCTTCACCGCGAAGCCCGACCACCCGGCCCCGATCTCGATGCGCCAAACCTCGCGCGGCGGGCGTGCGGCCCAGTTACGCGCCAGCGCCGGACCCGCGTAGATGCCGTCGCGGTTCGGGCCGAGGAACTGCGGTGAGTCGGCCGCGCCGTCGAGCGATGGAACCGCTTGCGTCGCATCGGCCGACGCGACGCCCGCCCGCTGCTCGAGCGTTTGATCGTGCTTCGGCGTCCACCGCCAGACGATGACCGGCACGAGGTCGCCGCTGACCTGCTCGAATCGAATCGACCCCAGCACCGCTACGCCGATCACGAGGCCCACGATCAGGATCGCGAGGCGTCGTTTGCCCGGCAGGCGGGAAAAGAGCACCGCCCAGGCGAACAGGAGCATCACGGTGGCGATGCTGAGCGCGAGCGTCATCAGCACCTTGGGCTGGCGCTCACCGCCGCGCAAGGTCCAGATAGCGGTCAGCCCCGCAAGCGCGAGCAGCAAGACGACGATCGCCGGCCACCAACGCACGCGCGGTCGCACGACGTCATGCGCTGGCTCGGGTGTCGCTTCGGGCGTGTCGTCTGTCATCGTCCTGTCCGGTGGGTGCGGGTGGAGTGGCTCGGTGTGAGACGGCGATTATACCGGCTGCGTCCGTGCGGCACGGAACGCGTGCGACCGGGCCCGGGATCAGTCGTACGCCTCGTTGTCTGACGCGAACTGGCGGCGGTACTCGATCGGCGTCATGCCGACGATGCGGCGGAACGACGAGCTGAAGTACGGCGGCTTGTGGTACCCGGTCTGGTAGGCGATCTGCGTGACGGTCTGCTCGGTGTCGGCCAGCAGCGCCTTGGCGCGGTCCATGCGCACGCGTTCGATCTCCTCCTTGGGCGTGCGGCCGAGCAGTTCGCGGAACCGCTTCTCGAGCGTACGCCGCGAGGCCGGCACCGCGTCGAGCACGCGTTCGACAGTGATGCGCTCGCAGGCGTGTCGGCGGATGAAGTGCAGCGCCTGCGCGACGACCGGATCCTCGATGGCCAGCACGTCGGTCGACTGGCGTGTCGCCACGCCGCGCGGCGGGATGAGCGTTTCGGTCGCGGGCGCCGCCTCGCCGCGCATCATGCGGTCGAGCAGGGCGGCCGCCTCGTAGCCCACGTGCTCGGGGTTGAACGCGACGCTCGTCAGCGGCGGGTCCGACAGGTCGCACAGCTCGGCGTCGTTGTCCGCGCCGATCACCGCGGCCTCCTCCGGCACCACGACGCTTGCGCGACGACACGCGTCCAACGCCCGCAGCCCGTGCATGTCGTTGCACGCGACGAGGCCGACCGGCTTCGGCAGGCTCGCGATCCACGACGCCAGCGCGTCCTGGTGCGACTCCCACGTCTGCCGGCGGTTGCCCTGCAGCGGCTTGGTGAACTGCGCGATCGTCGTCCGCTCGCGCATCGCGTCCGTCATGCCCTGCAGGCGCTGCATGGCCCAGTACTCGTCGCTCGATCCGTAGAACGCGAACTGCCGGAAGCCGCGCTCGATCAGGTGCTCGGCGGCGAGTCGTCCTACGGCGTGGTTGTCGTTGATGAGCATCGGCACGCCGCGCTTGCCGCGGCTGCGGTCGTACAGGCCGACCGTCGGCACGCCCGCCTTGAGGATGCGCCGATCGTCGCTGCGCGTGATGATGCCGTCGCCTTCCCACTGGTCGATCCACGTGGGCAGCGCCGCGCCGAGCTCGCGCTGCTCGATGAACACCGACCAGGGCCCGTGCTCGTGCTGATACCGCGCGATGCCGCGCAGCACGCCGCGCCCGTAGTTGATCGATGTCTCGATCACCAGCGCGACATGGGGCCGGTCTCGTTTGTTGCGGCGTTGTTTGGCCATGGGCGTCTCATGATGGAGGAGGGGGTGATCGTGGTGTGCGCAATCTCGAAGGCAAGTATGGTGGGTTGTGGCAATAGTGGGTGCTGGGGTGTGTCGCTGGCGTGCAGAAACCTCGTTGAATCGCGCACAAATGCGATATAGGGTCGATGATATTCGTTCTCTGGGCGTATTATAGTACGCAATGTTGTGCGCAAAATCGAAATACCTTTCGCAAATTCGGCTTGTCCAGCCCCGGGTGCACGGGTTTAATGTGTCGGCTGTGAGGGAGAGGCGAAACACGCCCTCCACAGCGACTGACAATCTCGACGTGCCCAGACGGTCGTAGGTCTTGCCCAAATGGTGGGCGGATGCGACCGTCTTTTTTTGTGCGCACAGCCGGCGTTGGTGGGCAGGTGTGGGTGTCCGGCATTGGGCGTGAAGGTGGAATGTCGCGATAATGCGTCGGGACAGATTCTCTGCGAGAGGGCACGACATGCAGCACCTTCAAGCCGTCACCATCCTTGGTGTCGCCGCGACGTTCGCCATCACCGGCGCGGCGTTCGCCCAGGCCAGATCGATCGCCGACCAGCCCGGGTATCGGAGCGGCGAGTTGATCTACGCGATCGACGGACGGCCGACGCCGCAGTGTCACGCGTCGACGATCGTCGAGACGCCCGGCGGGCTCGTCGCGGCGTGGTTCGGCGGCACGCACGAGAAGCACGTCGACGTCGGCATCTGGCTGTCACGACACGTCGACGGCGCGTGGACGAAGCCCGTCGAACTCGTCGACGGCGCCGAGGGCGAATCGCAGGATTTCCCGTGCTGGAACCCCGTGCTGTTCCTGCCGAAGGGCGGGCCGCTGATGCTGTTCTACAAGGTCGGCCCGGACCCGCGCACGTGGTGGGGCATGCTGATGACGAGCACGGACAACGGCGCGACGTGGTCGAAGCCGCGGCGCCTCGGCACGACCGATCAACTCGGCGCCGCCAACACGAACCTGGCGGGACCGGTCAAGAACAAGCCGATCCAACTCGCCGACGGGACGATCATCTGCCCGAGCAGCACGGAGTTCCTGGGCTGGCGTGCGCACTTCGAAGTGACGCGCGACAACGGCAAGACGTGGTCCGTCGTCGGCCCGATCAACGACGCGTCGACGTTCAACTCGATCCAGCCGAGCGTGCTGACCTACGCGGACGGCCGCATGCAGATCCTGTTCCGCACGCAGGAATCGGTGGTGGGGCAGGCGTGGTCCGCCGACGGCGGCAAGACGTGGGGCGAGATGTCATCGACCGGTCTGCCGAACCCCAACTCGGGCACGGACGCCGTGACGCTGAAGGACGGTCGGCAACTGCTCGTCTACAACCACACGACACGCGAGAAGGGCTTCCCGTCAGGACGCAACATGCTGAACGTTGCGGTGAGCGACGACGGCAAGGCGTGGAACGCCGCGCTCGTGCTTGAGCGATCGCCCGGCGAGTACTCGTACCCCGCGGTGATCCAGGCGTCGGACGGCCTCGTGCACATCACCTACACGTCGAAGCGGCAGAGCATCAAGCACGTCGTGGTGGACCCGGCGAAGCTGAAGCTGACGCCGATCGTCGATGGCGTGTGGCCCGCCGAATCAGTTCCCGCCGACTGATTCCGGCTCGCGCTGGCCACGGTTGACGTCGCCTGTGTCGGCCGGCGCGAGCGTGTGAACGGTCAGCCCGGTCAGGTCGTGCCTGCGCGCGGGCAGGGCGAAGCTGACGACGTAACCGATGACGAAGCAGGTCGCGATGCCGATCGTCGCGTAGAGGAATCCGTTGATCTTCGAGACGAACGGCAGGCCGAACATCACCGCGGCGCCGCACACGACGCCGACGAGCGCGCCGGGGCCGTTGCATCGACGCGTGAGGATGCCGAGCGCGAAGAGTCCGCCGAGCACGCCCATGAACAGGCCGATGATCTTGAGGAACTGGTCGAAGAGGCTCTTGATGTGCGGGCTGACGAACAGCAGGCCGAGCAGCGTGCCGACGACGCCGAACGCGAGCGTCGCGGTGCGGGCGACGTTGAGGTAGGACCGCTCGGACCTGCACACGTTGAACGGCCGGAGGAAGTCGGTCACGAGCGCGGTGGCGGTGGAGTTCATGCTGGTGGAGATCGTCGACTGCGCCGCGGCGAAGATGCCCGCGACGATCAGCCCCGCGACGCCGACCGGCACCTCGTCGGCAATGAACAGCGGGAAGATCTGGTCGGTCATGAACGTCGGGTCGAGCTTGTCGGGGTGCGAGTGGTAGAACGTGAACAGCCCCGTGCCCAGCGCGAAGAACAACAGTGTCGATGGCACCGTGAGGATCGCCGCCATCCAGATCGACGCCGCGGCTCGCTTCTCGGTCGGGGTCGTCATGTAGCGTTGCACCACGGCCTGGTCGGAGGTGTAGCTCGAGATGTTCTGCCCGAGCGCGCCGACGATCACGACCCACAGCGCGAGGTTCGCGCTCGACGGGTCGAGGTGCAGATTGAACGTGTGCAGCTTGCCCTCGCGCAGCGCGGTGTCGACGAAGCTGCCGAACCCGCCGTCGGTGCCGAGCACCATCAGCGCGAAGCAGAGCAGGGCGCCGCCGAGCAGGACGAACGTCTGGATGGTGTCGGTCCAGATCACCGCCTCGACGCCGCCGAGCGTGGAATAGAGCATGCTCAGCACGCCCATGATCAGCACGCACTGCCACGCGGTCATCGGCGTGACGGTCGCCAGCGCCAGCCCGGCGAGCGACATCACGATCGCCATGCGGAACACGTGGAACAGCGTGAACATCGCGCTGGCGAAGAGGCGCACGGGGCGGTTGAACCGCTGCTCGAGGTACTCGTAGGCGCTGGTCGCGTCGATCCGGCGGAAGAACGGCAGCGCGAGGTACACCGCGATCGGCGCGACCGCGATGATCATCATGTTGCCCATCAGGTAGACCCAGTCCTGCGCGAACGCCTTGGCGGGGATCGCCATGTAGGTGATCGAGCTGAGCATGGTCGCGTAGATGCTGCAGCCCGCGGCCCACCACGCGACTTGCTTGCCGCCGCGGAAGAAGTCGTCCGTGCTGCGGTTCTTGCGCATGAAGTACACGCCGACGCCGACCGTCGCGAGCAGGTAGACGCCGAGCACCGCGAAGTTGAGTGTGCCGAACGAGCGATCCACCACGCGCGGCGTGATGCGCCAGACCTGCGCCGTGCGCACGCGCGGACGCACCTCGCCCGCGGCGACGATCAGCGCATCAGCCCAGCGTGTGACAGGCGTGGTGACCTGGTTCGATGGGATCGGCCCGGCGTCGATCCACGTGTCGGTGATCGTGTGATAAGCCCATGCGCGCTTCGGAAAACCGGGGTGATGCTGGACGAGGTCCGGGTCGGCGAGCATACGCTTGATGATTTCGCCGTCGGCGCCGCTGAGGACGAAGATGTGCGACTGGCCGATCGCCGCGCCAGTCCCGGCCATGGTCGGCTTCGGCGCATCGGCGCGTCGCCGCCACGGCTCGGCGAACGTCCCGACGCCCGCGTATGCGCCGGTCGCCGCGTCGAATGCCGACGCGTCGTAGCGCTTGGGGTCGAACTCGTACACATCGGCCATCGCGATGATGCCCGCGTCGCCCTCGACGCCGGGCGTCTGCCGTCGGCCGCCGATGACGTAGACGCAGTCGTCGAAGCCGTTGTGCTGCGCGACGACGAGGTTGAACGCACGCTCCGGCCCGGGCCACGGCGGCAGCGCGTCCCATTGCCGCGAGCCTGCGGGGTCGTCGAGCGTTGAGAGGTCGAGCCGGTAGAACAGGTGCGCCGCGCTGGCGAGCGTTGGGCCGGTGTGTCCGCCGGCGACGTAGACGGTGCTGCCGATGAGTGTCGCGGCCATGTTGGCGCAGGGCTGGGGCAGCGGCGGCAGGGGCGTCTGCGCGATTTGTTTCGTGGCGGGGTCCCACGTGAGCAGGAACACGTCGGCGTAGGTGGTGTCGCCGGTGTTGCCGCCGATGCACACGACGCCGCGCGGCGTCGAGACGCAGGCCCCGTACGCGACGGGCTTGTCGAGCTTGAACCCGCTGTGCCAGGTATAGGTGTCGTCGGCGTCACGCGTCAGCACCCACGCGTCGTCGTGCCAAACCTTCGTCGCCGTCCACAGGTCTTCGCCCGGCGCGACCGGAAAGTTGGCGCCGCCCGCGACGATCAGCGCGTCGTTGTGCACGCCGACGAACGGGCCTGCGACACCGATCGGATCGGGTAGATCGGGCAGCGCTTGCCAAATGAGTTTGCCATTGGGTGCTGTCGCGGTGTTCGGGGTCGCCGTGAACGCGGGTGACACGGCAAGCATGACGATCGCGGTGGTCAACAGTCGCGCGACGCTTCGTGGAGGTGGTGCCATCGTGATCCCCAGCCGAATACACTGATGCTGCGACACCAGCGTATCCGGTTTGTGGTTGGAATGTATGTCCGCCGCGGGCTTGGTCGCGGCGACGCTTTCGTGGTCTCAGGGATTGCCGAGGGTCGACGGATCGGTCCTGGCAAAGTCGCGCGTCAGGAGCGCTGCATTGAAAAGTTCGAAAATATCAGAAATATTATCAACATTGCACTCTATATATTAGCCGGCGATTCATGCCTGTGAAGCGGATTGTCAATAAATAACATAAGTAGTTTAAAATAAGATGATTATGGTATTTATCGTCAAAGCGAGGCGTTCTGCTGTCATGCCAGCGACAACACCTGCTCCGTTCGAAAGCCGCCTGTACGCGAGCGAGGTCGCGGGCCCGGGTGTCTCTACACAGGATTTTCGGCGGCGCTGTTAACGTTCTGGCGGCACACGCGGCATACATGTGATGGAACAATCGGCCGACATCAACGATCGCGAGCGGCTGACCCGCTACTGGCTGGACGCGGAACCGGCGGTTCAGGCGTACGTGTTTGCCGTCGTGCGCGAGGTGCACGATGCGGAAGACGTCGTGCAGCAGGTGGCATTGACCGTTGCACGGCGGTTCGACGAGTACGACGACACGCGGCCGTTCCTCGCCTGGGCGCTGTGGCTGGCGCGGTCGCGCATCGCCGATCACTTCCGCAAGACGGGGCGCGACCGGCTCGTCTTCTCTCCGACCATGCTGGAGCGATTCGAGCGGGCGCTGTCGGAGAATCACCAGGTGGCGGTGCGGCGGGAGGCGCTGGAGCATTGTCTGGGCAAGCTGCCGGAAAAGCCCCGCCGCCTGATCGAGCTGCGCTACGAGAACGATGCATCGATGCAGAGTGTCGCTGACGCGATGGAATCCACCGCGGCGTCGGTACGCGTCATGCTTTTCCGCGTTCGCAATCAGCTGGCGGAGTGCGTCAACGCCCAGCTCGCGAAGGAGGCGACGTGAACGAAGCCGAACGTCAACAGGTGGACCTGTACCTGGACGGCGAGCTGTCAGACGCGGAGTCTGAAGCGCTGCTGACCAGGCTGGAAGACGATTCCGACGCGGTCGCATACCTGGCGGAGCGTTCGCTGTTGCACAACGACCTGCGGCGTTCCATGAAGCGCCGTAGGCTGCAGCAGTGGGCGGTCGCGACCACGGCGGACGAAGACAATCCGCATACGCGCAACGTCGCGCCCCGAACACATCGCCTCTCGCGGACGCCTCTCGCGGCGGCGGTCATCGGCCTGGTCTTCGGCTTCATCGCGACGTCGCTGGTGTGGGGGGTGATCATTCCCCGCCGCGGTGTTCACGTACAGAGCGTGATTGTCGAGAGTTTCGAAGACGCCGGCATGCGCCTCGCGCCGCGATTCCCCGACGTCAGCGGTGTGTGGAACGGGACCCAGGGCGAGATCGTGCATGTCGACGACGCGGCGGAGGGACGGCAGGTCCTGCGTTTCGGGCCGGCGGAGGATCGACGATTCAGCTATGTCAATCGGATCGTTGACGTGTCACGTCTTGCGCAACCGCAGGATCATGAGCGGCGCGAGCTGCGTCTGACCGTTGCCGTGAGACCCGCGGAGGACGCGCCGTCGGCACGCCGATACAAGCTGCGACTCGCGGCCTTCTCAGAGGACCCTGCCGCGGTGAAGGACGCCTGGTTCTCCGGAGGTGGTATCAGCGAGAAGGCGCTGAGCTTCGCGTCGCGTGTGCGCGACGTGACACAGCGCGGCTGGGTGACGCTGGAGATCAGGTTGCCGCTGCCGCCCGAGGCGCGCAACGCGGTGATCTCGATCGGCGCTACCGCCGCTGAAGGCGGCACGGCTGCCATCGCATACGAGGTGGATGACATGGTATTGGAGCTCGTCACGATGCCGGCGGACACGCCGTAGCCGCAGCATGGGCGCTCGCGGCGAGCGATCAGCGTGATCGAAGGCGCGGAAGCATCGCGGAAGACCAACCGGATGAAAGGGACACACATGAACGTGCGACGGCTGTTTGTTGCGCTGATCGTGGCATGGACGCTGGCGATGTTCGCACGCGGCGCCGAAGCCAAGCCGAACATCGTGCTGCTGTACATCGACGACTGGGCGTGGAACGGCACGCCGGTGCTGATGGACGACGCGATGCCCAACTCGCACATGCCCGTGCTGCGGATGCCGAACGTCGAGCGGCTGGCGAGCGAGGGCATGAAGTTCCGCAACGCGTACGGGTCGCCGCAGTGCTCGCCCGCGCGGGTGTGTGTGCAGACCGGCAAGTCCTCGGCGCGCAGCGGCTTCACCGTGTACATGAACGCCAAGGGGCAGGACTATTACGACAAGAAGGGCCACGAAAAGTTTCCCGTGATCCCGTGTATCTCGGACGAGACGATCGACGCCGACGCGGTGACGATCCCCAAGGCGTTGAATCCGCTCGGGTACGTCTGCGCCCACATCGGCAAGTGGCACATGCGGGGCGATCCCGGCGCCGAGGGCTACGCCGTGCACGACGGCGCGACCGACAACAACCCCGGCAACACGGTCGAGGGTGCCGGGAAGGTTCACCTGCCCGACGATCTGACCGATCCGAAGCTGATGTTCAGCGTCACGAAGAAGGCGATCGCGTTCATGGAGGATCAGGTCAAGGCGGGCAAGCCGTTCTACCTGCAGATCTCGCACTACGCGATGCACGAGGGCCGCGAGTGCCTGCCCGCCACGCGTGAGAAGTACGCGCGGCTGCCCGAGGTGCAGGCCTACTACAAGCAGCACGGCACGACCGCCGCAACGGTCAAACGCAAGGACGATCCGGCGGTCTGGCTCGGCATGGGCGAAGACCTCGACGGGCGTATCGGCGCCGTGCTCGATCGCATCAGGCAGCTCGGCATCGAGGACAACACCTACGTGGTGATGATGTCGGACAACGGCTACCGGCACCACTTCCTGCCGGGGCTCACGCAGCCGCTGCACGCGGCGAAGTGGTGGGTGTGGCAGGGCGGCATCCGCGTGCCGATGATCGTGAAGGGGCCGGGCATCCAGCCGGGCTCGGTGTTCAACGCGAACGTGGCGAACATCGACCTGCTGCCGACGTTCGTCGAGTGGGCCGGGGGCGACCCGCTCAGCCTCAAGGATATCGACGGTGTCAGCCTCGCCGGTTACATGGCCGGCGAAAAGCCCGACGACGCGTTCGTCAACCGCTGCCTCTACTTCCACTACCCGCACTACCGTACGTCGATGCCGCACTCGGCGATGGTCTGCGGCTCACGCAAGGTGATGGTGTTCTACGAACGCCCCGACATCCCCATGCTGTTCGATCTGTCGAAGGACGAGGGGGAGGTCAACAACATCGCGCGCGACCACCCCGAAGAACATCGCAAGCTCTTCGAGCAGATGATGAGTTACCTCAAGCAGGTCGGCGCGCGCATCCCCATGGTGAATCCCGACTACGACCCCGAGGTCTACAAGAAGGACAAGGCCTACGAGATCCGCATGCAGTGGGGGCCGTTCGAGAGCCAGCGCCCGCTGGAGGAGGACGAGAAGTAGATGAGCAGAATGTCGAGCCTTTCCATGTGTGCGTCGCGGATGAAGTCAATGGTCAGCATTCGGGAGCGATCGATGCTTCGATGGATTTGTAACGCAATTGTGGTGATGGCGATTTGCATGGCGTGCACCGTGCGAGGCGGTGCGGCCCCGCCGAATGTCGTGTTCATCGCGGTGGATGACATGAACAACTGGGTCGGCCACCTCGGCGCCACGCCGCACGCGATCACGCCCAACATCGACCGGCTCGCGGCGCGCGGTGTCAGCTTCACCAACGCCCACACCGCGGGCGTCTACTGCGCTCCGTCCCGTGCGTCGATCTTCACGGGACAGTACGCCTCGACGACCGGCTGTTACGAAACCCAGATCTATTTCGCCAACCACCCCGACCTGCGACCGCTGCAGGTCAGCTTTCATGAAGCCGGCTACGAGACGTTCGGCGCGGGCAAGCTCTTTCACCACCCGGCGGGCTATCTCGATCTGCGCGGCTGGACGGAGTTCTTCGTCCGAAATCCCGAGCAGCGTCGCACCGGCTGGCCGCTCGACTCGTGGGCCGCCGACACGCCCATGCCCGATCCCTTGCCGCACAGCGTGTACAACCGCGGCAAGAAGTGGACGCCGGCGGCGTTCCTGGATTGGGGCGCCGTGCCGAACGATCAGGAGGCCGCGCTGGCCGACACGCGTCGAGCCGATTGGGTGGCGAGCAAGCTCGCCGAGCCGCGCGACAAGCCGTTCTTTCTGGCGGTGGGCTTCTACGCGCCGCACTACCCGAACTATTGTCCGCAGAAATACTTTGATCTGTACAAGACCGACGAGATCCAGCTGCCGCCGTACAAGGATGACGATCGCGACGACCTGCCGGACGACATCCGCAAGAAGATGACGAACCGCGCGAAGATCCACGAGCGGCTCGAGGAACTCGGCGCGGTGAAGGACGCGATCCACGGCTACCTCGCGTGCATGAGCTACGCGGATGCGATGGTCGGGCGTGTGCTCGACGCGCTGGATCGGAGCCCGTATCGCGACAACACCATCGTCGTGCTGTGGAGCGACCACGGCTACCACCACGGCGAGAAGGGTCAGTGGGGCAAGCACACGCTGTGGGAACGCACGAGTCATGTGCCGTTTGTGTGGGCGGGGCCGAAGATCGCGCGTGGCGCACGGCCCGACGCGAGCGTCAGCCTGATCGACATCTACCCGACGCTCGTCGATCTGTGCGCGCTGCCCAAGCCCGGCCAGAAACTCGAAGTGCAATCGATCGCGTCGATCCTACGCGACCCCGCGACGGCGAAAGATCGAAGCGTCTATCTGCCTTACATGGAACCGGGCGCGTACGCGGTGATCAACCGAGACTGGCGCTACATCCGCTACGCCGACGGCGGCGAGGAACTCTACAACGTTCGCGACGACCCCAACGAGTGGTACAACCTCGCGGTGAAGGGCGGCCACGAAGCGATCATCGCGGAGCTCCGCAAGTCGGCGCCCACGACGTTCGCCGAGCCCGGGCCCATCCTTAACAAGAAAAAGAACCTGGTGATCGAAGGCGAGACCTTCCACTGGAAAACCAATCCTTAGCGCGGGCTGTTGCGGTGAACGGGATGTCGACTTCAGTGAGCGACGGAGGAGCTTGGACGATGAAGACACTCGGCGTGTTGATGGTGTGCGTCGTCGGACTCGCGTGCGCTGCCAGTGGTGTCGCCGCCGCGGATAGGCCCAACCTCGTGATCATCCTCACCGATGACCTCGGCTATGGTGATCTGGGCTGCTACGGCGCCGATGACATCGCCACGCCGAACGTCGACCGGATGGCGAAGGAAGGCACGAGGTTTTCGAGCTTCTACGTCTCGCCGGTCTGCTCTCCCACGCGCGCCTCGCTGATGACCGGGAGCATCGCCCAGCGCGTGGGTATCGGCGGCGTGCTGTTCCCCCGGAACACGATCGGGCTGAACCCGGACGAGGTGACCCTGCCTGAACTGCTCAAGGGACAGGGCTACGCCACGGCGATCATCGGCAAGTGGCACCTCGGCAACGAAGACATGTTCCAGCCTATGAATCACGGCTTCGACACGTGGTATGGAACGCCGGCCTCGCACAGCCAGACCTATCATCCCACGCTCAAGAAGTACGCCAGCGACTGCGTCTTTCGCGAGGGCTACACGCTCGAGAAGATCCTCAAGATGGACGAGGCGCCGTGCCCGCTCATCCGTGACAACGTGGTCATCGAAGTGCCGGCGGACCCGACGCAGTTCACGCAGCGGTACACGAAGGAATCGATCCGTTTCATCACCGAGCACAAGGATGTGCCGTTCTTCCTCTACCTGGCGCACAACATGCCGCACCTGCCGCTGCACGCCTCCGAGGCGTTCGTCGGCAAGAGCCGGCGCGGCATCTACGGCGACGCGATCCAGGAGCTCGACTGGAGCACCGGCGAGGTCCTCAAAACGCTCAAAGCCCTCGGCCTCGACGACAACACGCTGGTGATCTTCACGTCGGACAACGGTCCGAACCTTTCGAAGATGGGCAGCGCGGGGCCGCTGCGGGGCGGCAAGGGAACAACCTACGAGGGCGGCACACGCGTGCCGTTCATCGCGCGTTGGCCGGGCCGGATTCCCGCGGGGCGTGAGACCGGTGAGCCGATCACGGTGATGGACCTGCTGCCGACGCTGGTGAAGCTGGCGGGAGGCGCGGCTCCGAGCGATCGTGTCATCGACGGCAAGGACATCTGGCCGCTGCTCTCCGGTGAGGCCGGCGCGAGGTCGCCGCACGACGCCATCTGCTACTTCGCGGGCAGGTCGGTCCAGGGCTTTCGTGAGGGCGACTGGAAGTATCGCTATGCGAAGGACAAGCCGGACAAGCATGAATCGAAAAAGAAGGACAAGTCGCAGAAGGTCAATGCCGAGCTTGCGGTTCAGCTGTTCAATCTGCGTGACGACATCGGTGAGCAGAAGAACCTTATTGATGAGCATCCCGAGATCGCCGCTCGGCTGAAGCAACTGATGGATGCCTTTCACGCTGATTTTCAGCAGAATCTCAGGCCGCCGGGTGATGCGGAGAGTGAAGCCAAATGATCAAGCGAATCCTCCTGATTGTGGCCGTCCTCGCGAGCTGCGCCTTCGGCGCGGATCGACCCAACGTCATCGTGATCATGGCCGACGACATCGGCGCCGAGGGGCTGGGCTGTTACGGCAGCACGATCTACACGACGCCGACCCTCGACCAGATGGCGCGTGAAGGGCTGCGGTTCAACAACGCTTACCTGATGGGGACCGACGGCAGAGACCGCGACCACGTGCTGGTCAATCTCAAGAAGGGCTACTTCGTTCGCGACGCACGTTTTCGCCTCAACCAGGACGGCAAGCTGTACGACATCCCGATCACCTCCGACAAGGAGCGATACAGCGAGCATCAGGCCGCCAGCAGCGACTTCAGCACCGATCGCGAGCGGCTCCAGCCGATCCTCAACGCCTTCATGTCGATCGAGTCGGAGTACAAGCCAGCGGACGAAGACAGTTCGAAGGACTCACGCAGGAAGAAGAAGTCGGCGCAATAACCCAGCCCGAGAGGCCACACCACGATGACAAAGCATCGCAAGTATTTCATGATCGCGTTGGTCGTCGCCGCGTTGTTCGGCGTGCATCGCCCCGCACGGACCGCGGAGCCGGACAAGCGGATGAACGTCCTGTTCCTGGTCATCGACGACCTGAACACGTGGCTGCTTCAGGACCCCAACCGCTACACGGGCAAGGTCGTTACGCCGAACATCCACAAGCTCGCCGACAGCGGCGTCAACTTCACGCACGCCTTTGCCGCGGCGCCGAAGTGCTGCCCGTCGCGCACGTCGTTCCTCAGCGGCGTGGCGCCGTGGAAGTCCGGCGTGACCGACAACGGTGTCGCCGTCGCCGACTCGAAGGTCCTGCCCGGCAAGATATCCATGCCCGAGTTGTTCAAGGAGAACGGCTACTTCATCGCGTCGTTCGGCAAGGTTTCGCACGGATACGACCTCAAGAAGATCTGGGACGCGCAGGCGTCGCACAAGCGCGACCCGATCCCGCCGGGCGCGATGCTCAACGGCAACTCGCGCAAGAGCGAGAACGACTGGGGCCCGACGCACCTCGCCGAATCGGAGATGAACGACACGAAGATGGCGGATCTGGCGATCGCGCAGCTGGGGCAGAAGCACGACAAGCCGTTCTTCCTCGCGTGCGGCGTGTTCCACCCGCACGCGCCGTACTACGTGCCGCAGAAGTACCTCGATATGTACCCGCAGGACCAGATCGTCGCGCCGCCGATCAACGAGCACGACCTCGACGACGTGCCCGCGGCCGGGCAGAAGCTGATCAGCGGCACGTACGCGTGGGCGAAGGCGAACGGTCAGTACAAGGGCGGGCTGCAGGGCTACCTCGCCAGCTCGACGTATTCCGACACGCAGATGGGCCGCGTGCTCGACGCCCTCGACGCCAGCCCGTACCGCGACAACACGATCGTCGTGCTGCTGAGCGATCATGGTTACCACGTCGGCGAGAAGCTGCACTGGCAGAAGGGCACGCTGTGGGAGGAGGCGACCAACTGCCTGCTCATGTTCCGCGTGCCCGGTGTCACCGCGCCGCACCAGACGTGCGAGCGCCCCGTCTCCCTGCTCGACATCTATCCGACGCTCGCCGAACTGACCGGCCTGCCCAAGCCGGCCCACCTCGACGGCGTTTCGCTCGTCCCGCTGCTCAAGGACCCCAGCGCCGCGCGCGAGCGGCCCGTCGTCACGGCCTATCAGAATCATCTTTGCGTCCGCACCGAGCGTTACCGCTACATCCAATACGGCGACGGCTCCGAGGAACTGTACGATCGAGAAACCGACCCGCACGAGTGGAAGAACGTGGCGTCGGTCGCCGAGTTTGCCGCGATCAAGAAGGCCCTCGCGGCCGAGTTGCCCACTCCCGGCGAGCGCGCACCGGTCGTGCCGTACGTGAGGAAGGGCAAGGACAAGGACGAGTAGCGCGTCGGGTCGCCGCAACGTGCGGGTCGGCGGCCCGGGCAGGTCGGGCGAACAGGGAATCCGTAAAAAACGACAAGGCGGCCTTTCGGGCCGCCTTGTCGTTAAGTCCCGTTCGGGCGGGACTCGTTAGTCAAACTCAATCGGGGTGGCCGACGTGGTATAGAAGCCATTTGGCGGGAACTCATGGAATTAACGGAGGATACAGGGTCATGACCTTGTATTTGCAGGGTCACGAGCGGCGATTGGCCGCGCAAAGTACACCGGTTGTATGGGCGGCGCTTATCGAACGGCGGTCGACCGATGCAATTCAGCAAACTGTCCGCTCGCACTCAGCAAATCAGAATACGTGCCCTCCTCCACGATCTTGCCGGCGTCCATCACAATGATCCGATCCACATTGCGGAGGGTATGGAGCCGATGGGCGATGACGAGTGTAGTGCGGCCGATCATCAGTTCGTCGAGCGCCTCCTGCACGACGGCTTCTGTCCGGTTGTCGAGTGCGGACGTCGCCTCATCGAGCACGAGGAGTGGCGGATCGTGCAGGAACAGGCGGGCCAGGAGCAATCTCTGTCGCTGTCCGCCGGAGATGTTGGAACCGCGCTCGGCGAGCCTCGCCGCATAGCCGCCGAGTTCATGCACGACCTCGTCGTGAATGCCGGCGCGCCGCGCCGCGACTTCGATGTCGGCCTGCGTGACCTTCCCGCGGCCGTACGCGATGTTGTCGGCGATCGAGCCGGAGAACAGGAATCCGCTCTGTGCCACGTACCCGACCTGTGACGCGATCACTTCGCGCGAAACGCATTCGATTGGAACCCCCCGGAAGCGGATTGTGCCGCTGTCGGTGTGCATGAGCCGGAGGGCCAGCTTACTGACCGTAGATTTTCCGCAACCCGTCCGTCCGACCACCCCGACGCATTCCCCCGCATTGATCGTGAGATTAAAGTCGTCCAGTGTCGGCCCGCTTCCATTCGAACCCGGATACGAGAACCGGATGTGCGAGAGCTCGAGGACCGGCCCCGTCGCGGGCATACGAGTCGTCATCGGCATGCAGCCGCTCTCCAGAAGGAACGACCGGTCGGGCGGCGAGGCATACAGGCTGAAGAGGTCCAGCACACGCAGCGTGCTCTCGTGCGCTTCATCGACGATTCGGTGCAGCTCGCGGAGGGGAGCGGCGACATTAAGGTACAGCATCGAGAACGTCAGCACCTCTCCGACCGAAATGAGGCCGCGGATGGCGAACCAGACCGACACGCTCAGCACGGCGATGTGGAAGAGGCTCTCGGTCAGCAGCTTCGCCGCGTCGAACAACGCCATCTGGATGTGGTGTCGGATCTCCCGCCGCCGGAGTCGCTCGGCCACCTCGTCGACGCGTCCCGCCTCGATGTCCCCCGCATTCGCTGCGCGAACGGTCTCGATCCCGCCCAATACCTCGACGACCGTCCCGTCCATCGCTTCGCGTTCCCGCAGCAGATCGATGCGCACGCCGCGCTGAGAGGCCACCTGCCAGAGGATTAGCCCAAAGCCCGACAATATGCCACCGGCCATAATGCCGCCGACCACCGGCTCCCTCCACATCGCCACCGCGAGGGCGCAGGCCGCCATGAACGCTGCGGGGCAGAAATCCAGGAAGCCCAGCTTGAGCAGCCGGATCAGCCCCTCGACGCTCCGGTGTACGCGACCGTTGAGCGCGCCTGAGCGATGGCGGGCAAAGAATGAGAGATCGATGCGAAGCAAGTGCGCGACGAGCGAAGTTGTCTGCTGCTGCTGGAGCCGGGTGGCCGTGTCTTCCACGATCCATTTGCGGACGACGGTCAGCAGCTCCTTTACCATCACGGTGACAACGATCACCGCGAGGTACGGCACGGCCGGCCCGAAGTTCATGTAAGTGGTTCGCAGCATGTCGTCCACCAGCGCGCCGACGACGATCGGCGAGACCGTCGCCAATGCGCCGGTGAGCGCCATCAGCATCACGGCGACCAGCAACAGTACCCTCTGCCTCCTGCCACACAGCAGGAAGGCGCGCTGTGCCATACTTACGGTTTCGTGCAGAACGTGAAGCATGGTCTCCTCCTTTCAACTGAACAGCAGGACGTATGCGATTGCGCCGCTCTGGATCAGCACGAAGGACATGGCGCCGTACGGCAGGAACTGCCCAAATCCGAACCGCGCGTGGCTCCCGTCAGCCGTGGCGATGCGCGCCGCGTCGACGTGGCTCTGCGTCAGCACCCCGCTGGTCGCGGCCGTCAGGAAGAACGACGACCCGGCGCAAACCGATAGCGCGAGGCCGACATAGACGGTTTCTGCGGGGAGGTGGACCGTCATCCGCTCCGCGAGCGGCAGGAACGCGGCCATCGACGGCCCGGCGGAGAAGATCGCGGTGAGGACACCGACTGCCACAAAGAAGATGCACGATATCAGCCACGGCGAGGCGTCCAGCTCGAAGATCGGCGCGGCCATCGCATCGAGAACGCCGGCGGCATCGACAGCCGCGATCATCACGAACAAGCCGAGCAGGAAGACGACCGGCTCCACGTCGATCCCCTGCCGGATGAGATCATCACCGCGCTTCCCGGTGGGAGCGAGCAGCACGGCGACGCCCACGAGTGCGACCAGGTCTGGCGAGACGTTGCATGACCATGCGATGATCATCCCTAGGAAGACCGCTCCGGCCGGCGTCAGCATGCCCCATCGCACGCGTGTCCGGCGGTACAGCCGCTGGATCGTCGCCACCGCGAACCGCCGACCGAGCGTATCGGGCGCGGCGCGGCGCCGCCCCCAATGCACCGCGACGAAAGCCGTCTGCACCAGCACGGCTATGAGAACCGCGGGGATGCCAGCGTGCATCAGGTAATCGTTGAAGGACATCTTCCCTTGGCCGAGCAGCAGTACGGCGGGGAAATCCCCGATCGGGCTGGCCGCTCCGCCCAGATTGCAGGCGACCAGCAGCATCGACAGCAGCAAGCTGACGTACCCCTGATCCGGACCGAGGACCTTCATGATGGCCAGCAGGACGGGCAACAAGACCAGCATGGCGGCCAGATTATTCACGACGCCGGACAGCGCGAACATCAGCATCGGGAACACGATCAACAGCCCCGCCTCGCTGCCCCGGCTCATTTCGCACGCCCGCACTGCCGACCGCCCCAGCGCGTTCGTCTGCAGGACGTGGTCGGTGAAGAGCTTCAGACACACCAAGATCACGATGACGTTCCAGGGGACGTTCCGCCACAGGTCTCCCATGTCGCTGTAGCCGCCGGCCACGGCGAGCAACGCGCAGGTCGTGGCACCGGCCAGCACAGTTAGCAGGCGGCACCGCGGCAATGCCGCCTGCACAACGATGGTCGCGATGAACGCGGCAAGGATCGAAATGGCAACGGTACTCATCGGGTCACCTCCTCGGGGATGGCGGGTGCGGGCAACGCGGGCTTCACATCGACGGGGATGATCCGGGTGAACCGGACGTCTGGAATGCGCGCTAACGCGGGTGAATAGTAGTGGAGCGGCACGCCGAGCAGGTCGATCGCTACGACCTCGGCGAACGTCCGTGTGGTATCGTCGTTGAGGATGCGCGCGGCGATGGGATAGGTCGTCAAAAGTGAATCCTCACCGCCGTCGAACACCGGCACGACAAGTGCCGTCTCGAATGGATGCGCGAACGCCTCGACACCCGCCGTGTCGGTGACCAGAACGCTCCTGCCGTAGTTCGATCGAATCCGGTTCCGGTCGGCGCGCTCGTCGTGCGGCACGATCACCAGGCGCCGCTCCGGAAACCGATCGGCGAGCCGGTCGGTCAGCTCGGCCTCCATCCCCGCGCACACCAACGTCTCAATATCTCGCAGCTCAGCTCCCGTCTGCTCAACCAACTGGTCCAGCCGTCGCTCGAATCTAGCCAGATCCTCCGGTGTCCGGACCGTTCGCCCGAGCGCATCGAAGACGGGCAGTGCGCGGTTGCACTCCTCGCGCGCGGCATCGAGCGCACCTTCACCGTCCTCCAGGCACAGCCGGAGGAGCAGCAGCGCGGCACTGAGAGTTCCTAGCTCCACCGTGCTGTGTAGAACCGAATCAGCAAGTCGCCGCATCGTTCCCCTCCTCCGGCCCGTCGACCGGGTGCGAGTCCGACACGCCGCCGGCGGCCACGTCGAAGAGCGCTTCGAGCAACGTAAGGATAATCACATTCGCAGCTACTTCATGGTGGGGACCTTCGATGATCCCTTCGACCAGCAGATCGAAGTCGTGGTCATCTCGCGCTATCAAACTAAGCAGCCGCGTCGGGAGTTCCACAGTGACACCTTGGAATTCGACGGTGGTGGTCGAACCCCCATAAGGTGGGATGGCACGGCCGTCGCTGTGTTCTAGGAGAATTCGATGCATCAGCGCGGCGAACGCGCCGTTGCTGACGATGACGTGCCACGGATGGCCCTCAAAGGCCCACCGAGCTAGCCGGTGGGCGCGGCTGTCGTTGAACGCCGCCGTGACATCGAATTCCTTTTCGATCACGCCTTCCTCGCGAAGCCGGACGTAGGTGGATTGAAACATATCCTTGTCCATATATCCCGGCGGATATGCTTCACTCGCGCTGGTGACCGCGTTGTACATCTTCAGGCGCTTCAGGGAGAGCGCTTCATCAAGGTTGGGGTCTCGTTTCAGAAGCGACTTGTTGGCTTCTTCCGGGTGATCCACGGTGTAGCGGATGCCGCGGAGGGTGGCCCGGACAAATCTCTCGACCAACTCGGGGTCACCGGCAATGGTCTTTTCCGTGGCGAAGACGGTATAGCCGTGGCTGATGATCCCGGCGGCATCCGCCGGGTTGATCATGGTGATTTCCACTCCCTTAGCCGGCAGGTCCAGCCCAGCGGTTGTGCGGAAGCCCCAGCACGCTTTAAGCTCACCTGAGAGCAATTGGCTGTAGTCGAATCCCACATCGACCTCGGTGACCTGCACGTTTTTTTTGCGGAACAGGTTCCTCAGCACATCGGTCGAAATATGCCCGTAGAAAAACCCGACCCTCTGACCTTGCAGATCTTCGACTTCGCTTACATTGGACGACGCCAGCGAAATGAGCACGGGGAAGTTCGAGTTCCTGTGGACGACCATGATGGCTTTCAGCGGTTGCCCCTTGGAGCGGGCGACAAGAAGCGTGTCGGGCCCGCCAAGGACGCCGAACGTGTCGGTCCCGGCAGCCACGGTCTTGACGGGGTTAAGCTCGCGGGAGCCCATCTCGAATTTGACATCGAGCCCTTCTTCGGCGTAATAGCCGCGATCCTGGGCTACGAAGAACGGCGCCGACCCAGCTTCGATGATTGGAATGGGCAGACGCACACTCACGGGCGTCGCGTTACCGATTGGCCGTTGCTCGGTCCGCCAAAGCCAGTAGGCAGCCCCCGCGGCCAATAGGATGATGATGACGCTGATTACGGCGAACTGTTTACGGGACACGCGATTGCTCCTCGGGTTTCGAGTGGGCTGGTTGGGTAAGGACATTAATGTATTTAACGAGTTCGGCGGTTTCTTCTTTGTCGAGGAACACCCAACCCGTTTCGATCTTTCCGTCAATCCACCGGCTCACATGCTCAAGCCGGCGAGCGGCGAAGTCGGGTGTCGCAGCTGACACACCGCGAGGAAAGGTTGCCCAGCGCCCAAGGCCTCACGCTGACCTGACGGCGCGGCACGGCGAACTCGTCGTCAGCGTCGCGACTTGTCGTGTCGAGTGGCGAGGACGACAATGTGCGCTCGGACCATCGCTGCTGTTCCGTTTGTTCCACCGCATTTCACAGCATCCGGGTCGCTACTACTCGTTCGATCTACTCATGAATGAGGTCTGGCAGCGCCGCTGTTCCGATGACGCAGTCCGGGCATCGGTGAAGCGACTGCGTCGAACCCTCCTGGATGCGGACATGCCCGACCTAGCGAGCGCCATACAAGCTCGAGGCAGATGCTGCGGCCTCTTCATCGACAACGGCACCTCTTAAAATGTCACGCAAATGTCACGCGGATGTACCCTGGTTTGTACCTGGTCCTCGTCATACTGGCGGCGGCCGTCAGGGAAGACCGCTTTCGTCGGGTTCGTGCCCGAGGCAACGGGATGGAGTCCGCAACCATCCTCGTAGCCGAGACGAACCGTGATGCCCATATCTTCGACGACAGAGTCGCCCGCTCCCATTCCCGCGGCGCAGTACATTCGAATGTCCACGGAGCACCAGCAATACTCCACCGAGAACCAGGCGAAGGTCATCACGCAATACGCCCAGCAGCGTGGATACGAAGTTGTGGCGAGCTACGAAGACGGCGGCAAGAGCGGCTTGACCTTCGGCGGACGCCAGTCGCTACAGCAACTGATCAAGGACGTGCAGGACGGCCGTACCGAGTTCAAGAACATCTTGGTTTACGACATCAGCCGCTGGGGTCGGTTTCTTGACGCAGATGAAAGCGCCTACTACGAGTTCATCTGCAAACGCGCCGGGGTCCGCGTCCACTACTGCAACGAGCAGTTCGAGAACGACGGCAGCATCCAGGCGAACGTGCTCAAGGGGCTGAAGCGCACGATGGCGGGCGAGTACAGCCGGGAGCTGTCAGTCAAGGTCTTTCAGGGCCAGTGCAACCTCATCGAGAAGGGCTTTCGTCAGGGCGGCCCCGCGGGTTACGGTCTGCGGCGCATGTTGATCGATCAGAGCGGGGCCTCGAAGGGCCTGCTGAAGCGCGGCGAGCACAAGAGCCTGCAGACCGACCGCGTGATCCTGGTGCCGGGGCCAGACGAAGAGGTGCGCATCGTTCTCCTTATTTACGAGATGTTCATCAGACAGCACAAGGTCGAATCGGAGATCGCTGAGTATCTCAACGGCCAGGGAATCAAGACGGAGTTGGGGCGTGACTGGACGCGTGCGACCGTGCGGCAGGTGCTGACCAACGAGAAGTACATCGGTAACAACGTCTACAACCGCAGGTCGTTCAAGCTCAAGCAGAAGCGCGTGGTCAACCCACCGGACATGTGGATCAGAGCCGACGGCGCGTTTGAGGGGATCGTGGACCCCGCCACGTTCTACACGGCCCAAGGCATCATCCAAGAGCGCAGCCGCCGATTCAGCGATGAGGAGATGATTGAACTGCTCAAGAAGCTGCTGGCGCAGCATTCTGACCTGACCGCGCATTTGATTGACGACACCGATGGTTTGCCATCGAGCGCGTGCTTTCGCGCTCGATTCGGAACCCTGGGCGATGCGTACCGGCTGGCCGGCTACGTGCCGAACCGAGACTTTGAATACATTCAGATCAACCGCCGAATCCGTGAGCTTTATCCCAACCTTCTGGAGGACGCAATCGGGCGGCTCGAGGCGGTCGGCGCGTCCGTGGTAACGGAACTGGACCAGGACCACTTGCGAGTCAATGGTCAATACACCGCCGCGATCGCGATCTCCCGTTGCCGTCATACACAAGCCGGCGCCTCGCGTTGGACCGTTCGCTTGTCCGATCGTCGGTTGCCGGACATCACGATTCTTGTGCGCATGGATGCTTCAAACGAACAGCCGTGCGATTTTTACCTTCTGCCGTTGATCGATCTCCACGCTCCTACGTTGCGATTGGCCGAACACAACGCGGCATACGTGGACGCGTACCGATTTGATTCGCTCGATGGCTTCGCCCAACTGGCCCAACGAACCAAGATCGAGAGGCGCGCATGACACGCAAACAAGAAGAACCCGTCGAAATGATCCCCGTCGATGAAATCAACATCGTCAACACCCGCTTACGTGGCAAGGAGAAGTTCAAAGAGATCGTCGCGAGCATCAAGCAGCTCGGTCTCAAGAAGCCGATCACCGTCACACTCGCCAGCGGCAAGTACGGTGGAGGCAAGTATGACCTGGTGTGCGGAGAGGGCCGACTCTTGGCCTTCAGAACCCTCGGGGAGTCAATGATCCCGGCACGGCTGTTGAGCGTAGCCAGCGAAGACTTGTTGTTGATGAGCCTCGTGGAAAACATGGCACGCCGGCAGGCGCACACGGCTGAGTTGTTGGGTGAGATCGCCGCGATGAAGGAACGCGGGTACGCCCGTTCGCACAGATGCGCCAGCGTGACCGCCTCGAACCCGCCGGCCGGTTCGTAGCCGCCGAGCTTGTTGCCGAGGTGGACGCCGAGATGGTGCAGGACGCCGGCCAGGGCGCTGGAGCCGGACCGGTGAAGGCCGATGACGGCCACGAAGGGCGGGAGCGCTTCCGGGTTCCGGGGGTCGCCCGACCAGAAGCGGAGCGAGAACTCCGCGCCGGCGATGTCGCTGCGGCCGTTGGCCTGGCCGATCATCCACGGATCGGGGGCGTAGACCTTGTACTTGCCGCTCTCGTGGAGCATCCCGAGCCGGTGATCGACGTGGAACCGGGGCCGGTGGGCGTGGTTGGGGTAATCACAGAGGTGGCGGTATGCATCCTTAATATAGTTGCCGCGCAGAGCGTGGGCATGCGTGCGGTTGCCGTTGTGGACCCTGACCACCCCCTCGTCCACGATGTCCGGCGGCCGCAAGTGCTGGCCCCCGAGCATGATGGCGTCCCATTCGGTGGGCACCCGCGACAGGAAGGCCTCGACCACCTCGGGGAATCGCTGCGGCAGCACGGCGTCGTCCTCGAGGATCAGCAGGGACTGTACGCCGTCCTGGATGGCCTGTTGGAGGATGTGGACGTGGGACTGGTGACAGCCCCACGCGCCGCCGCCGGCGCGCCACCATCCGGGCGACGGCACCTTGTGACCGTCGACGGCGCTGAAGCGCTCGATCTCGACGAACGGCCAGCCGGCGCTGTCGACGTTCTCCTGGAACCGATGCCAGCGGTCGCCACGCCGGTCGAGGTTGATGCAGACCACACGATCGAAGAAATGCTTCATGTCCATGAGGATGATCCCTCGCTGTCGCTGGAGAATTAATCGGAACCGCTGGGCGGCGTCGAACCGCTGCTCGGCCCCCCGGAACTTCCGGGGCTTCCGGAGGTTCCGGGGCTTCCGCTGCTGGATGATGAACCTGACGAGGGGCCGGATGAAGGCGTGCCGCTCGACCCACTCGGTGATCCGCTCGACGATGGTGGTCGAGATGATTCGCCGCTTGAACCGGACGGCGGCACCGACCCGCTGCCGCTGGACGATGAACCGGGCGAGCCGCTGGCGCTCGATCCGCTCGACGAGTGCTCGCTGCTTTCGGACTCGCTGACGGAGGATGAGGATTTCGCGCTGCCGTAATCAGTCATGGGGGTACGCGCTCCGGATGAACCGCTCGTTGGCCTCGAACTGGCGTTGCGTGCGGTCGGGGAATCGCAGACCGCTGAAGCCCTTGCGGATGCCGGTCAGGCTGATGACCAAGCGCACCACCGCGGCGCTCTGCTGCGCGAACTGGAGTACCACTTCGCCGCCATCGACACGCGCGCCTACGAGCACCGGCGCGTCGGGCTGGCACGCTGTGACCTCCAAGCTGCCGGGGGCACAGACCTCGAGGAATCTCGGATCGATGCTGAGCCGCGTGTCCCGCGCGGGCACCTCGACCACCATCACGTCGTTGAACCGCACCTCGGGCGACTCTTCGACGAACAGCGCCGTGTATCCCGTCGGCGACCAGCTCGCCGGAACGATGGCGGTGGATTTGTCCGATCCGGAGCCCCCGGAAGATGACCCTGACGGCCCCGACGACGGCGGTGGGCTGCCGGATGGCGATGAACTGCCGCTCGGGCTACCGGAGCTCCCCGAACTCGAGTCGCTGCTCGACGGTGAGCCCGACGAGCCACTCGACCCACTGGACGATCCGCTCGACGAATCGAAGCTCGATCCCGACCCCGACGATGAACCGCTCGAGGAACTGCCGCAGCGCACGGTGAACGTCGGGCCGGGTTCGATCTTCGTGCCCGGCGGATAGCAGACCTTGGCCGTGTGATACTTCAGCGTGAAGTCACAGCAGCCGC
Organism: Phycisphaera sp.; assembly: GCA_016125285.1. Taxonomy (GTDB): domain Bacteria; phylum Planctomycetota; class Phycisphaerae; order Phycisphaerales; family Zrk34; genus RI-212. The sequence goes on along the minus strand of WGMA01000017.1, from coordinate 5,103 downwards.
CCGACCCATGTCCGGCCGTGCCGCCGCCCGATCCGCTCCCTTCGTCACATGAGATTCCGGTGACGACGTACTGCTGCTTGCGCGGCGTGGGCTCCTCGAATGCCTCCTCGAGCTGGACGGCGATGGCCGGCTTGCCGTCCACTTCCTTGACCGTCCAGAACGCCGTGCCGCGCGTCGCGACGATCATCTGCGTTTTCTCAGGCCTCGGATCGATCGGAGCCTGCGGGTCGTCGTCGTTGAGTTTCTCGTCGGTGTGGATGTCGTAAATGTCATAGGTGTACGTGCAGTCCTTCTTGCAGTTCTCGCCAGCCTCGCCGTACCGCTGCACGAGCTTCACATCGAACGTGATCGCCAGCGGCTCGGCGATGCCGACCTTGATGATCGACCACTTGATGCCCTTGCCTTCCTCCTTCCACAGAATCTCCGCGCCCCCGTGGTGACCGGTCAGCAGGATCGTCTCGTCGTGCTCGATGTCGGCCCGCAGGTGCGTCTCCTCATCGACGTTGATCCGGCAGGGAATCACGCCGCTGACGCAGCCCATCGCGACCTTGCCGTCCTTGACAGGTTCGAGCATCACGGCGAAGCGCCCGCGATGGTCGGGCACGATCGGCTTGATGCCCGATGCCATCGCCCGGTTCTTAAACTCGTCGGGGTTGTCGTCTGGGCCGATGATGGGGCCGGCGATGCCGACGGCGCTGAATCGGTCAAGGTCCTCGCCCGTGTCGTTGCGGATCGGGATGATGCCGAGTTGCCGGAACGTATGCGAGGCATCGCGCGTCACGTCGCGCTGCCGGCGTCGGTAATCGAACGCCGCATCGACGAACGCATTGAACGTCGCTGCCGGAATGACCAGCGGGTCGCCGCGCTTCACCTTTTTCAGCTCGTCGGCCATGTTTTACGTGCCAATCCCAAGCGAGGCGAAGTTGCCTTCGTCGTAGACCTTCTCGACGTAGGCTGCGATGGGTTTTTTGATCAGCATCTTGGCGTTGTTGTCCTCGGTGTCCTGGTAGCGGACCCAGAGGTACTCCCAGCCCTTCTTGCTGATGCCGGCGATGTCGCCGACGGTCAGGCCCGTCTTGTTCGGGCTGCCGGCGAAGCGGAACGTGATCTCCCAATCCTCGCCGACGCCGCGCTGCGATCCCGCTGCGCCGAGGAACAGACACTCGCCCGCCGCCAGCCCCTTGAACCCGCCGGAATTGACCTTGCCGGTCAGGTTGAAGAGCGTGCCCTTGTAGGCGTTGGTCACCGTGCCCGCGGACAGGTAATGGGTTTCTGAGAAGGTGTAGACGGGAATCGTGATGTCCACGCCCTCGACGCTGTCTTGCGTGACGCCGATCGCGCCGCCGAAGTCGGGCGCGTTGCCGCTCCACGATGGGTCAAGCGGCGACGGGGGCGGAACTCCCGGCGAGGGGAGCGGTGCCGCTGCTGGTCGGCGCTTCGATCACAAAGGGCAGAGGGACGTTGGCACCGGCGTCCTTGACGATGGCGCGGGCTGCGTCGGGCATCGCGGCCTTGAGCGACTCGCGGACGGTCAGGTCGGTGAAGTCGAGCACGCCGCCGTTGGCGACGGCCGCCGCCTTGATCGCACGCGCCAAGTCCTGGCCCGCCTGCTGCGCATTGGATCGACGGATCGCTTCCCTGATCCAGCCCGCGACCCCCGGAAGTAGACCACCCGCAATCAGAAGAACGGCGTTCCACGGCGGCGGCAGGAACGGCGCGACGGTCTGCACGCCGGCGGCGATCGACGCCTCGGGATCATCGGCGGTCTGCCGCTCGCGGTTGGCCTTGTAGGCGGCGACGAGCTTCTCGAGCTCGGCGATCTTCTCCTCGGCGGCGATGCGTCCGGGATCGTCGGCCGGCAGTGTCGTCAGGCCCTCGCGCGCCTGCTGCAGCTGCTGCTCGATCTGCGTGACCTGATCGGGGGTCACCCCCGGTGTCTGGGTGCTCTCACAGGCGGGGATGGCCGCGATGGCGGCGACGAACACGATGATTGCGATGGTCTTCCGTGACATCATGGGTGCGTCCTTTCTGAAGAGGTGTTCTGTTCGCGGTGGCCGGCCCCTCCAGGGGCGAAGGCCTGCCGCATGAGTGCGATCGTGTCGGGCGTGACTTCGATGACCTCGGCACGCTCCGTGGGGGCGACATACGGGTTGAAGTCGTCGGGCTTGACCGGCTTCTGCTTCTTGGGGTCGCGATGGGTGTTGGCGATCAGAGCGCAGATCAACGACGTATGCGCCCAGCGCTCGCGCCCCAGGCCCTCGGCCATCCAGAGCAGTTGCCGCAGGGTCAGCCCGCGGAGCCCGGCGGGTCCGATCCCGAGGCTTCCGGCCATGCGCCAGACATCGCTCCAGCAATCGTCTGATCGATGTCGATGTCGTCGATGCGCGTCTCGATCGCGGCGATCGCCGCGTCGATCAGGCTCATCTGCTTGGCGACCGCCTTCGCCCGATCCGTGCGGCCGCGTGACCGGAAAAAATCGATCAGCTCCTCGTAGAATGCCTTCTGCGCCGCCAGCAGCGTGCGCCCGTCGAAGGCGTTTCGCACATCCTCGGGCGTCACCTTGTGCGCCTCGAACTGCGACTCGAGCATGGCGCAGAGCACCTCGCCCAGCAGCATCTCGTCAGTGCCGAGGCGTGTCAGGAGTGGCGGGTCGCCTTTCTCGATCTGGAGTAGATCGACATCGAGCTTGGCTTTGACGTGCATGGCCGTGCCGAGGGTCATGGTGATCGTCCAGGTCCGTCCGGCTGCGTCATTGAACGTCTTCATCAGGCCACCTCCACCCATTCCTCGAACTCGGCGAGCTTCGCGGTCACGCTGACCGTCACGCCTTCTTCGAGCGGTTCGTTGCGACTGAAGTTGGTGATCGAGAAGTCGCCGCGCGGCCCCTCGGTGCCGCTGGCGGCCTGATCGCCGGTGAGCACGGCCAGGGCCAGCGGAGTTGACGTGAGGAACGCGGTCTTGATCGCATCGAAACCCGCGTCGCCGGGCTTCCAGAGCATCTCAAACTCGGCGCTGCACTCGCGCAGCGTCGGTGCGGTGGCGCGCCAGCCCTGGTTGGCGCGCGTGGTCACGTCAGCTTCGCCGGCCTCGAGCGTCAGCGACACGTCCTTGACGTTGTCCATCTCGGTCAGCGAAGCCAGGGCGGTGCCCGCCGGCCCCTGGTAAATCTTCGCGTTCATGCCCAACAGGAATGTCTGCGGCATCGGGATGCCTCCTTACTTGATGCTGTCGCGCCACATGGCGGGCAGTTGGGGTCGTTCCTTCTCGAAAGCGGGTCCCATATACGGTCGGGGTCGGTAGCGGACCCGCTTTCGTCGCACCTTGCCGGTGCCGCCGTGCTCGAGCAGGGCCGGCGCTTCGCCGCGACCCTTCTGAGACAGTCGTACCGGCCCGATCACCACCGATCGCTTCTGCGGCTCGTAGCCGAAGAAGATGAACTTCTTCAGCAGGCCGATGTGACTGCTCGGCGGCGATCCAGGTGTCGCTGGCTTCTTGCGTTTGCGGATGCTCTGTCGCGCCGTGCGCCGCACGAACGCGCCGAATCGACTGAGCACCTTCCGTGTCGCGCGGTCGGTCTTGCTCGTGACCGCCTTCTTGTCGAAGAACAGCTTGGTGATCTCGAAGCCGATCATTTGATGGCCCTGTAGGTGACCGTCAGTACGCTGGTGAAGACGCGCTGCTCGGCCAGGTGCTCGGGGGCGTACACCGGCTCGTTGGCGATCGACACCCACGTCGCGTAGGGCACGGCGCTCAGCGCTCGCCGCCGCAGGTGATCGGCGATCTGATCGACGAGCGTGCCGAGAGCGGCGACCTCAGTGTCGAGGTCCTTGCCGAGCTTCTTCTGCACGCCCACATCCACGGCGATGTCATATTGGCTCGCCGCCCGCGTGCCGCCGGTGATCAGCACCGACTTGGGCACGACGGCCACCTTCAGTTCCGCCAGATCGGCCAGCTCGAACTCGGGCAGGACCATGCGCAGCGCCGTCACCGGCGGCGGCACAACACCCGATGCGTTGAGTTCGGTCGTCACGGCGTCGGCGATGTCGGTCGCGATGCTCATGGTTTATCCCGTGATCCACATGACGATGGCTGAGGTCAGTCCCGTCACCGCAGCGCCGACGATCAGCCAGATGAGCTTGCCCTGCCGCCTGGCGTCCTGCTCCAGCCGGTCGAGGCGGATGAGGATGCCGGGCTTGGTGCCGTTGCCGGGCGTGCCGCGAATCGCCTCGTCGAGTCGATCGAGCTTGGCGTTGATCGCGTCCAATTGCTTCTCGATTGCTTCGATCACGGTCTCGTTCACGTTGCCGCTCCGATGTCTCTTGTGTGGATGCGGTAGGTGGTGCGGTATGGGTCGCTCCACCGCCACGCTCGTTCCGTCCCGAAGTTCATGACCTCGTATTTGCGTCCGTTGGCCACGATCACGTCGGCGGGTGTGGGTTCAACTCCCAGGTCAGCCGCGAGGATCAGGAAGTCCCACACGTGCGACCCGACGGTCAGGCCCGTCTCATCAACCACCTCGTATCGCGTCTGCCCGAACGTGGCGTTGACCATCAGCACCTGCGGCGGCTCGGTAGCCCGCTGATACTCGACGGGGCTGGTCATGTGCGCCGTGCGCATCTGCTGCAGCCAATCCGACCCTCGTTTGAGCAGGTCTGCCATCGTGGCGCCCCTCTACCAGTGCGCCTCATTGAACGAGGCGGACGCGCACCGTGGCGTCGTTGTCGCCGGCGGCGGCGACCGACTTGCCCAGCAGCTTGTCACTGGCGGACCCGCCGAGGCGCGGATACGCCTCCTTGTTCACCGCGTCCCAGTTGACCTCGAGGCCGGCCGCGATGGCCGTGCCCGAACCGATTGCCTTGGGGAAGTCGAACACGCCGGTCACGTGCAGGGCTCCGAGCGTGTCGGCGGGGATGTCGAGCTTGGCCACGCCGATCAGGTCCTCCTGGACCACCACGTCGCCGGCGGCCACGTCGGCCGAGGGGGTGTAGTCGATGGCATCGCCGTCATGGATGAATTGAACCGTCATGGGTCGTTGCTCCTTGAGTGCTTGAGAAAAGTCAGGTTCGGCCAGGGATCAGGGACGAGGATCAGGCCTCGCCCTTG
>WGMA01000038.1 GCA_016125285.1 Phycisphaera sp. | reverse complement strand
TGTTCGCATCGACCATTCGACCCCGGGGCCCCCCCCCGGCCGCCGGGCACGACCGCGATGATCAAGCGACGCCAACACCCGCGACACCCCATGTTCCTCGGCGAGCCGTCGCCGGCGCTGGCGAAGATACAGCGCATGCCGATACGGGAGCTGCGAGCGTACGTCGGGCGGCTGGGTGAAGAGATCGGCCACGTCCGCAAGAAGATCGCGACGCTGCGCGGCAAGGACGCGGTGCCCGGCGCTGCGCTGGCCGGCCTGCGGAGACTGGTCGTTCGTCTGGAGGCGCTGCGCGTCGAGGCCGAATCGCGGCTGGGGACCGGAGGTTACGAGGCGGGCGCTGGCAATGCGTAGCGCACACGCCGTTTGCCCCGCGCTGATCAATGATATTCCGCTGCCGGCCGCCGTATGCGGATCGGGATGCCCTCCGCGGCGTTGCTCGCCACGGCGAGCACGTACCCGCCGCCACCCGCGCCGCTCATCTTCGCGCCAAGACCGCTGGCGGCGATGGACTGAACTTGGCGCAGGATGTGAGGCGGAGCCATTGCGGTGAACATCTCCAACTGGGCGCAGAGCGACGCGGTTAGCGACTCACCGAGCGCCGCGGCGTTGCGCGATTCGATCGCGCGCCAGCAGTTGTCCGTGGCGGCGGCGAGTTGCTTGGCCGACGCTGCGCTGGGCCGCATGTTCGCCAGCGGATCGAACGATTCGTCGCGAGCGCACAGCGGCACGAGCCGCAGCACGGATTCGAGCCACGCAAGCGTGGACTCGTCGGTGATCGACGCGATCGCCTGCGGCCAGTACTCCCCGGCGTAGTCCAGCCGGTTGACGCCCGGCAGCAGGAGTCCGAGGTGATCCTGCGAACCACTCACGTGCGAAGACCTTCCCGGGGCGTTGTCGTACGCGAAGAGCATCTGCGCGTGGCGCACCGCGTCGCCGGTTGGCAGCGCGCCGCCCCACAGTTCGATCGCGCTGTTGCGGCTGGACGCCGCCAGACCGGTGTACTGAACGAATCCTTCGCCCGCTTCGATCGACGCGACGATCACGGCCCCCGGATGCAGTCTGGAAATGAATGGCTGATCCAGCCAGCCTCCGGCGATCTCGATGCGGAACGGCAACGGCAGCCGCTGGCGGATCGCCGATGCGCTGGTCGGCGCGACGCCATCACCGGGCGTGCGTTCGAGAACGACGTACTCGATCCCGAGTTCCTCGCAGAGTGCTCGCTTCTCGGGCTTGTCGCCGTCGTCGTTGACCACGAACACGTAGGGGCGGATCGCCCGCAGTTCCGGCTCGAAGTCCAGCCACCCCGAGCCGCTTCCTACCCGAGCGTCGTGCACCCAGCGGATCGCCTTGACCACCTCGAGTCGCTGGCGCTCGTCGTTGACCGGGTACCGCCCCTTGAGGCCGCGGATCGTCTGGTCGGAACCGATGATCACGTGCAGGCGACCGTACCGCGCCGCGCGCCGCAGGAACTCAACGTGTCCGGCATGCAGTAGATCGAAGCAGCCGCTGACCAGCACGGCGCGATCGGTATTCACGTTGGCCTGCTCAGTCACGGGTGCGATCCTGCTAAACGAGGCGTTTGACCTTATGCCAGATCGCCGGCGATCGAATCTCGGCGGGATCGAACTCGACGCGCCCGGACAGCGTCTGCGGCGCGACCGGCGAGATCGGCTCGGCGACGAATCCAAGATACTGCGCAATCGATCCCAGCCGTAGCTCGCAGAACACCGGCAACAGGTCCGCAGACGACAAGATCGATTCGCTGATCTCCGCCAGCGCCGCGTCAGACAGCAGCACGCCGGCCAGCGGGGAGACGCCCGCCGTGTAGGGCGCGAGCCATTCGGGCAGGTGCCCCCGCTCTTCTTCATTGAACCAGTACCAATGCCACATGGCGTCGGGGCTGTGAGCGCGGTGTACCTCGCTGGCCGCCAAGTCCGCGTCCCAGACCCGTGCGTAGAAGTCGCGCATCGGGGTATTGCAGTGCACATCCCACTCGACCACGATCCAGCGGCGCGCCCGCTCGGCCCGCTGGCGATACCACAGGTAGATCGCCAGGTCTGTATTGCGCCAGATCAGGATCTTCTGCTTCTCGGTGAGCGTCGCGCCGACGTCGCCAAGTTGCGCGAACACATCGACGAGCCACGGCACCTGCCCGACCAGTTGTCGCGTGTCGTATCCGCCGGGCAGCACTTTGCCCCATTGGCTGATGGTCACAACGGGGCAGCCGGGGTTGTGCTCGCGAACCAGTTCCAAATGCCGCTGCGTAACCGGATCGGTGTCGTGGTGCAGGAACACGATGCCCAACTCCGAGGGATCAGCGGTGGCGCAGTCACGAGTTGTGGGTGGTGTCGACACGGCCTCGATTCTACTCCGTCACGGCAGGCCGTGGGTACGCAGGAACGCGTCGAGGTACTCGGCGACGCGCTGCTCGTGCGGAGAGTCGTGCTCGTGATTGGCGGCAAACCGCCCGGCGGCGGCGCGGAAGGACGGGTCGCCGATCATCTGCTCGAGCATTGGCATGGCGTCGTCGGTTCTCATGTGCGGCAGCGTGAGCGATACTCCGATCGCGTCGGTGCGCCGGGCGAACAGCAGTTGCTCGACGGTCAGGGGGATCTGCAGGATCGGCACGCCGAGCCGAAGCAGGTCGCAACTCGCGCCGTGGTTGCCGTTGAGGATCGCCAGGTCACAGGCGCGACCGACCTGCTCAATGTCCATGTGCTCGGCGGTGAAGCGCATCGACGGGCCGGTGAAGTGGTCGCGTATGTCCTGCGGGATGCCGTCGCTGCTGATGAGTGTGGGCCAGCCTAACTCGAAGAGTGCTGCGAACAGTTGCTCCATGCCCGTGAAGGGTTTGAGGTAGGCGAAGATGCGCGGCCCGGGGTAGTCGGGCCATTGCGGCGGCTTGCCGGCGGGCGGGTCGGGTGGCCCGAGATAGTCCACGTCGTCGCGCTCGCCGAAATGATCAAACTCGCCGTAGGTGCCCAGCGCCGCGCCGTCCGCCTGGTCGTAGATGTCGCCGAGTTGGTCGAGTTGCGGGATGTCGAACTCGCGAAGGACGCCGTTGATCGTTTCAACGACACGCGATTCGTCGCTGATCGCTTCGTTGCGCTGCGCGTCGTCCATCGGCCGCAGCGGCGCGAGGGGCGTACCTGATCTGGGGCGGAAGAAACCGGTGCCGAGGACCAGCCGCTTCGTCTGGTAGCCGCGCATCGCGAGCAGCGCCGCAGGGCTGTGCTCGAAAACAACCAACTCGGGCCTGACGCTGTCGAACAACTCGCGCCACGCGGTGATCATGGTGCGGAGCGCCGCGGGCTCGGCGATGCCGGTGTTGTGCAGAATATGGGCGTAGCACGTCGGCCTGTCGATCGGGACGTGATCCGTGGGGGCGGGACGACACACCTCGTGCAGTTCAACGGGCGTGCCCCCAAAAAAACGGCGAGCGTGCTCGCGATCGCGTACCGCCGCGGTGACGTCAAACCCGCGCTGTGTCAGAGCCTCCACCCATGGCCGAACGAGACACAGGTGGCCTGAGCCGACGCCCAGTTCCCAGCAGACCAGAGCGTGTCGCACGGCGCGACTTTCCATAAGCACCCAGCACGTTGAAGATAATTCAACTGGAATGTAAGTAGCGAGGGGATTCCCGGCAACCCTCGAAGGTCAGGGCGACCATCGGGCTGCGCTGACGAACCGTACGGCGCGCAACCCGCGGGGTTACAATGTGCCTCGTCATGACCGGGCAACGTCGCAGCCGAAACAAGCCGTCGCTGACCGTCGACCGCGTTTTGAAGCTGGCCGAAGCGCACCACGTGCGCACCGGTCGCTGGCCCACCGCGCGATCGGGCCGCGTGCGCGATGCGCGCGGCCTGACGTGGCACTGGATCAACATGGCGCTGTGGCAAGGACGGACCGACGCGCCGGCCGGGACGCAGTTGCGCGACGTGCTGGGCGAGCACTTCGGCGTCAAGACGCGGCGCGTGTCGCGGCCGCTGAGCGAACAATCGATTCTCAGTTGGGCCGACAAGCACCATCGGCGAACGGGCCAGTGGCCCAACCTCGCCAGCGGCCGTGTGTTTGACGCGGCCGGCGAGTCGTGGCGTCCGATCGACAGCGCGCTGCGTAAGGCGTTCCGCGGGCTGGCCGGCGGTACGTCGCTGCTCAAACTGCTGGCCGAGCACCGCGGCGTGGTCAGCCGCAAGGCGCGGCCGGGCCTCAGCGTATCGCGAATCCTGCGGTGGGCCGACGACCACCACGCCTCGACCGGTCGCTGGCCGAACCTCGCGTCGGGCGCGGTGGCCGGGCACAGCGGGCCGTTCCCCGAAAGTTGGAAAAACATCGACCAGTCGCTGATGCGCGGCGACCGCGGGCTGCGGGGCGGCGACACGCTCAGCCGCCTGCTGTCTCGCGAGCGCGGGGCGCGGATCAAGGCGATGGGCGCGGACCTGAGCGTCGAGCAGGTCCTCGATTGGGCCGACGCGCACCACCGGCAAACCGGTCAGTGGCCAAACTCCTACGGCGGCGCTGTGCTCGGGTACGAGGACGAGACATGGTCGGCGATCAACAGCGCACTGTATGGCGGCTGGCGCGGACTGCCCGGCGGCAAGTCGCTGGCGCAACTCCTGGCCGAGCGCCGCGGCGTCAAGACCCCGCTGACCAAGCGGCAGATCATCGAGTGGGCCGACGACCATTACGCGCGCACGGGCACGTGGCCGTCGTCGGAGTCGGGCGCGGTGCTCGCGGCTGACAACGAGCAGTGGAAGGCGGTGGCCGAAGCGCTGCGCGTAGGATTCCGCGGCCTGCCGGGCGGACACTCGCTGGCCAAACTCCTGGCGTCGACCGGTCGATGCAAGCGGCTAGCGGTATCGGGCCCGAAGATCCGCAAGCTGCGCCAGCAGCGCGGGCTGAGCATCGAGCACGTCAGCGCGGCGGTCGGGTGGGCCGACCGTACGGTGTGCGGTCTTTTCGAGAAGGGCCGGCGAAAGCATATGCGGATCGCCGACATCGCCCGTTTGGCCGAAGTTCTGAGCTGCCGACCGCCGGCCCTGATCACCAAGCCATCGCTCTGGCGACGAGGTCTGCGTTAAGACACAGTCAGAACATGGTGGATCACGTAGGGGCGTTGACAGCCCGTCCGGGTCCCCATAAAGTGAACGCCGCTCATCCTGTCCGTGCAAGGGGTGCGGAGCGATGGGATTCCTTACATAGACCCACTTCCCAGGGGGCAAGCATGTCCAAGCGTCAGTCGCGTCGTGCCCGTGTTTTGTGGCTTTGCCGTTGGTTCTTAAACAGGCTTCGCCGCGGCGCGGCTCGCGTTGCGACGTCCGCTGCGCGCCGAGAGACGCGGCCTACGGAGTGGCGCGACCTCGAAACCCTCGAACCGCGCGTGCTGATGTCCGCCAGCGTCGCGGGCAAGGTCTTCGACGACACCAACCAGAACGGCCTGTACGAGACCGGCGAACAGGGCCTGTCCGACTGGCGCGTTTATGTCGATGCCGATCAGGACGGCGTGCTGGACATCGGCGAAACCTACGTGATGAGCAGCGCTTCGGGCAACTACGTGCTGCCGAACCTCGTCGCCGGCTCACACCAGATCCGCGTCGAGTACCCCGCGGGCTGGGAGGCGACGGACCCGTGGCTGGAGGTCAACAACGTCACCGTCGCCGACGGTGACAGCCTCACGGGCGTGGATTTCAGCGCGCAGTTCGTGGACTTCGGGATCATCACCCAGGCCGGCACCGCCAACCTCATCAGCGGGCCGTCGACGATCGATGAAGGAGACATCTATACCCTGGCCCTGAACACGGGTGGCAACCCAAGTGTCGGATGGACAATAGATTGGGGCGACGGAACGGTCGATGACATCGAAGGCACGCCCTTGTATGCGACGCACGAATATGACGATGGCGATTTTACCTACAACATCACCGCCACGCTCCAGAACGACCACGAAGGAGTGTCAAGGGCTTACTGGCGCAATAATTATAACGATTGGGTCGGCGCGTCGCCGACGGACAGCTTCAACACGATATTCGGTGTCAGCGCCACCGGCAACCCCACGCTCGACGACGCGATCAACGCCAACGGCGGCCACGAGAACCACCTGCTCCGCGAGGCCACGGCGGCGCTGCTCAACGCGTTGCACCCTGAGTTGTTTGCGTCGCTGAACTTCGACGATCTCAAGTCGCTGGTTCAGCAGGCCTATGCCACCGGCGATTTTACTTCGTTCGCTGTTCAGATCAATCAGGCGTCGACGAACTCGGGGATCATCCAGGGCGGCGAGCTGACCGACACGCTGAGCGTGTTCGTGGAAAACGAAGCGCCCACGCTGATTCTCAGCGGCGCGTCCAGCGTTAATCAGGGCGAGACCTACACGCTGGGCTTGTTCTCGAACGACACCTCCGCGGACACGATCACGCATTGGACTATAAATTGGGGCGATTCGAACATCGTGACCGTGCCCGGCGATCCGAGTTCCACGACCCACGTGTACGCCGCGCCGGGCAACTACATTATCAGCGCCATGGCAACTGATGAGGATGGCACTTTCTCCGCCAACGTCCTCGGCGTGACGGTCGCGTCGGTCGGATCGCCGGTGACGATCTCGGGATCGACTTCCACGAACGAGGGCGGCGTCTACACGCTGGGCATCGCCACGTCGGGGACGATCCAGAGTCTGTCGGTGAACTGGGGCGACGGCAACGTCGAATCGCTGGCGACCGGGGCCACCTCCGCATCGCACATCTATATAGATGGCCCGAATACCTTCCCCGTGGTCGCCGAGGTCACTACGGCCAGCGGCACGTTCTCGTCGAACACGATCAGCGTGAACGTGGCGAACGTCGCGCCGACGGTCACCATCTCCGGGCCCCCGGAAGTAGACGAGGGAACCGGCTACGTTCTGACGATCGCGGCGAGTGACCCCGCGGGCACGGCCGACACCATCACGCAGACCGTCATCAACTGGGGCGACGGGGCCATCGAAACGGTCGCGGGTCTGCCTTCGTCGCGTAACCACACGTATGTGGATGGCCCGGCGAGCTACAGCGTGGTCGCGACCGTGACCGATGAAGACGGCTCGGCGAACTCGAACAACCTGGCTGTGACGGTCAATAACGTGGACCCCACCGTGACGATCAGCGGCGACCCGGCGGCCACGATCGGCGAGCCGTACACGCTGAACCTCTTCGCCGCGGACCCGGGGACCGACACGATCACCCAAACCGTGATCAGCTGGGGTGACGGGAACGTCGAGACCGTTCCGGGGATTCCGGGGTCGGCGACGCACACCTACACCGCCGCAGCGCCCGTCCAGATCAGCGTCTCGGTCACCGACGAGGACGGCGTGACTTCCTCGAACACTCTGAGCGTCACGGTGGGCGTGGGCAACGAAGCGCCGACCGACATCGAGTTCTTCACCTCGGGGACCGACGAGGGCGGCACGGCGAACCTCACGATCCGGTTCGTCGACCGCGACCTGGCCGACACGCACGCCGTGACCGTCAACTGGTACGACGCCAGCGCCGCGCTGATCGGCAGCGCGACGCAGGTCGGCAGCGGCAACGTCGACGCCGCGGGCGTGCGCACGTTTAACTTCGGTCAACTCTACGCGCAGGACACCGCGGCGTACGCCGAGGTCGAGGTCGTGGAGCAGAACGCCAGCGCCGGGACGCTGCCGGGCACTGCGGGATTTGCCGTGGCGAACGTCGGGCCTTCCGATCTTGATGTGAGCGTCAACGTGCTGACCACGCTCGCCGAGGGCAGTTCAATCTCGTTGGAGGGCTCGTTCTTCGATCCGGGCTCCGACGATCCGCACGACGTGTGGATCGACTGGGGTGATGGTGACGCACCGACCTCCCCAACATTGACGCTGGCCGGCGGGATCCTGGTGATTCCCGCCACCGATCACCTCTACAAGGACAACGGCACCTACACCATCACAGTGAAGGTCGAAGATGAGGATAACGCCTTCGTCGAGACCTCGTTTGATGTCACCGTGTTCAACGTCGGGCCGTCGGGTATTCAACTCGCTGCCGGCAGCGACATGGACGGCGGCTTCGTGCTCAGCGGCTCGTTCCTCGATCCCGGCGTCCTCGACACGCACGAGGTGCTCATCGACTGGGGCGACGGGACCGACACCTTGAATCTCGGCGCTGGCGAAACCACCTTCGAGATGTCGCACGCGTTCAGCACGGGCGGTGTCCACGCGGTGAGCGTCACCGTCACGGACAAGGACATGGCGTCCACGACGGCAGGCGGCTCGTTCTACGTCGGCGATGTCGAGTACCGCGTGTCAGACGTGGGACCGTTTACGGTCGTAACCACCGACCCGTCGATCACGTCTCTTTCGGGCACGTTCAACATCTCGCCTTTCGCGGCGTGGAACACGGACCGGGCGCAGGCCATCCTCTTCGGCGTCGAGGGCTACGTGGACGAGAGCGGTGAATCGCCCTACTGGGGCAGCTACTTCACGACGTCGTACTTCGACCCGTACTTCCTGGGCAGCGAGTTCCAGGTCACCACGTTCGGCGCGGTAGGCGGCGAGTTCCTGCCCCCGCCGTCGCCCTACACCGCGGATCAGGACATCATCGCGTACGACGCGGGGTACGGAGGCGGCACATCTGACTTCGATTACGACGACGCCTACGTCGTGGTCGACGTCGAGTCGCGCCGGCAGATCGCCGCGGCCGATGTCGCGATCGTCGAAGGGTTCAGCCCGGGCCAGTCGCTCGATCAGATCACCATCGACCAGACGGTCACCGTGTCGCTGAACGCTTCGGTGCCCTCGACCGGCCAGTGGCAACTGTCGGCGGACGGCAATATTGAGCTCACCGACAACGGCGGTACGGCCATCGCGCTGGACACGTGGCAGTCCACGCCCGCGCCCGGAAGCGTGAAGGTCAAGGGCGTCGGTGGCGGCGGCGCGTCGATCACCCTCAGGGTGATGGCGGACCTGGACGACTACGGCGGCAGCGTGACGCTGGCGGACACCGCGAACCTGACCGTCTACGACTACGGGCTGACCGTTCAGCAACTCTCGGCGTCGGCCACCGAAGACTGGGTCACGCCGAACATCACCGATCCGTTCTTCGTCTGGGACGACGGCACCGGGATCGCGACGTTCGACGTGCTGGGTAAGTTTCTTGCGCAGGACGCGAACCTCCCGTTCGTGAACGCCGAGCCAAACGGCAACATGGTGCTCTGGCAGATCACCGACACCGATGGAGTCGCGGTGCCCAACGGCGTGCTGGTCAGCGCCGCCGGCGAGGTCACGATCGACACCAACGTGATCACGCTGCCTACGGACTACGTCGTTTCGGCGCACTGGGACCTGAATCACGACGGCATCCCCAACGACGGCATGAAACGCAGCATTACCGTGCGCCCCGCGAAGATCGACCTCGACGTCGATAGCGACAACACCGTCGAGGACGGCACGCCCGATCGGACCGATGCCGAAGACGCGATCGAGTTGTCGGGCGACGGCAAGTACATCGCGCTGCGCGCCAAATCGCCCGGTGACGATGGGTATGAAGATTACAAGTACGTGCCGATCGTTTTGGAACTCAGTCCCTCGGGGGCTCCGGAGGATGGGTACTTCGTCTTCGATGGCGGCAACGTTGAACTCTACATGAGCGAGGACGAGGTCACGTTCACCCAGCTGATCAAGGGTGATCCCTACATGCCGAGCAACCTTGGGCTCACCGCGGGCAGCGCTCTCACGCTCTACATGGAGGGCGTATATGAGGGGACCGGTACGGTGACGGCGGAGTATTACACGTCCAACGGCGTGACCGCGGTCGATGAGGTCACCGTGACGGTTCTGGGCCCGCACGTCACCTGCGGGTGCGGCGCGTCGGTCGGTCCTGACGGCGACTACGAGACGTCCACGGCCGGCGTGTCCGGCGGCCAGGTCTCTTCGGACACGTACCTCAGCGACGACAGCGCCAACAACGAGATGGTGAATCTGCCGGAGGTGGTGCTGGCCGGCAACGCGATCGTGTTCCGCCAGAACCGCGAGACGCGTATCTACGACATCCTCAAGAACGGCAGCATTGTCCCCCGTGTTGACGGCCAAGGCCAGCTTGAGAAGGTCGGCAGCAACTACGTCGAATCCGATCCTTACGGCTACAAGTCGACGTATTCGGGCGCGCCCGAAACGCTCGGCCGCCTGCTGTCGGTGGCCGATCCGTCGGGCCGCCTGACGACCTATACCTACGACCCCAACGGCCAACTCATCAGTCAGAGCTGGTCCGACACCTCCGGTGGCGAGACGACCTTCAACACGCTGCGGTACGAGTTCGAGGACGGCGTACTGACCGGGTCGAGTCTTGCGTCGACCGTCGGTCCCAAGGCCGGCAGCGCCATGCGCGGCACGAGTTACGAGTATTACGCTGCCGGCGAGATCGGCGGGCCGGAAGGCACGCCCAAGCGCATCGTTATCAGCGACGGGTCCGGCCAGGAGATCGAGTCGAACCTGTACCGCTACTACACCGAAGGCGACTCGATCGGCAAGCTCAAGTTCAACGTCAGCGGCGAGTCGTACGACCGCATCGTCGCTGCGGGCCTCGACCCTGAGACGGCCACCGACGAGGATATCGCGCCTTATGCCGATGAGTATCTCGAGTACGACACCGAGGGCCGCGTGATCAAGCGCGTCATCCAGGGCGCCGGCTGCTCGACGTGCAGCGGTGGCCTGAGCACCACGCTCTACAGTTACGAGCACAGCACGTTCGCCGACGACTACAACGCGTGGTCCGACCGCGTGACCGAAACCATCCTCGACGCCGACAACATCGCGATCTACTCGCACACCACGTATTACAACTACGCCGGGCAGACGATGCTCGACGTCGAAGAAGATCCGACGACCGGCGATCAGTGGCTCTACTTCACGGCCTACGACAGCGACGGACGATCGGTCCTGTCCGCCGGCCCTTCCGCGGTCACGGGCTTCGATGATCTGTCCGCGGACCTGCTCGCGGCCGACATCTCGGGCAACTACCAGTACCTCAACGACACGGCCGGCGTGATCTATCTGACCGATTACTACACCTCGACCACCGCCACAGACACGGTGGCAGGTGGCGCGGAAGGTTACGTGCAGGATCAGTCGATCGTCATCGGCGAGTTGGGTACGCCGATCCTTACTGCCAGCCGCGACTACTACCACATCACCGACGGCGCCGGCGGCGAGATCTTCCCCACCGCGAGTTCGACGCGCTACGTCAATGAAAACGGCACCGGCGCGCTGACGACCACCTACAGCTACACGTTCTTCACCGGCACGCTCCAGATGGCGTCGATGTCGGTCACCATGCCAGTGGTGACCGCCGCTCAGAACGGTTCCGGGGTCGCCGCCGTGACCGAGACGTTCTTCGACACGCTCGGTCGGCCGATCTGGATGAAGGACGCCGATGGCTTTATCCACTTCACCGAGTACGACACGCTGACCGGCGGCGCGATCAGGTCGATCACCGACATCGACATAACGCAACTCACCACTGCGGAACTGGCGACGCTGCCGCTCGGCTGGGTGACGCCACTTGACGGTGGGCTACACCTGACGACCACGATGGAGGTCGACACCTTCGGCCGCGAAACGAAGATGACCGATCCCAACGGCAACTTGTCGTTCACCGTCTACAACGACGCCGCGCACGAGGTGCGCAGCTACTCGGGCTGGCATTTTGACACTTCGCTCGGGGCGTACACCACCACCGGCCCGATCATGATCAGCCGCACGGACCGCCCCGGCAGCTACAGCGAATACCTCACGCTCTCGGCCCAGCCCGACACGCTCAACGATCGGCCGACCGGGACCGAGGCCATCACCACCGCCGACATCGAGTCGTTGTCCCGCAGCTATACCAACGCCGCGGGGCAGATGACGCACAGCGACGCGTACTTCGACCTGACCGGCGTGACGTATTCGACGTCGGGCCCGCTAGGAATTGAAGGCACGCACTTCCTTCGATCGTCCTACGACTACGACGATCGCGGGCGCGTCAAGCGCACCGAAGACTCCACGGGCACGATCACGCGGCCGATCTACGACCTGCTCGGCCGCACGGTCGCCACATGGATCGGCACGGACGACACGCCGGACACCGGGTTCTGGTCCCCGTCCAACAACGTCGGGGCCAACATGGTCCAGGTCTCGGCCACGGTCTACGACAACGGCGGCGTCGGCGACGGCCTCGTGACGTCAAGTTCGTCGATCGCCGACGTCGGCGTCGAGTACGAAACTGTCTATCAGTACGACACACGCAATCGCATGATCGGCTCGCGCGGGCCGGACGGCGTTGCCTCGCTCGCCACGCTCGACAACCTCGGCCGCACCATCGTCTCGGAAACCTACGCCGACCTTAACGCCGACTTCGTCATCGACACCGGCGAACTGCGCGGCCGCAGCGAGATGTTCTACGATAACCGCAGCCGCGTCTACAGCAGTTCGACCTACGAGGTGGATCAGGTCACGGGTGTCGCCAGCGATCGGCTGACGAGCAACGTCTGGTACAACCAGCGCGGCATGGCGGTCAAGTCCGCCGACCCCAACGGTCTGTTCGCCAAGACGAGTTACGACGGTGCGGGTCGTGCGATCGAATCGTTTCTGAGCTACGACGCCGACGAGACGGACTGGGTGGATGCGTTGGATGTCGCAGGCGACACGGTGATCGAGCAGTCGCGGAACTTCTACGATCCCGGCTCGCGTCCCGTCGCCAGCGTCTCGTACATGCGGCTGGAGAACGACGTGCTTGGCACCGGGCGTCTCAACGGCCTCAACAGCTATCGCCGCGCCTCGGTGAACTGGTTCGATGAGGGCGATCGCCTGACCCACTCCGCGACGTTCGGGACCGACCCCGACAACTACGTGTTCGACGCGCTCGGCGAGGTTCGCGATCTCGACCTCAACGGCATCCCCGACGAAGCCGAAGGCGCGCCCCGCGAGCCAGACAGTTCCGATGACTGGCTGGCGTCGAAGACCGAGTACGATGAGGCCGGGCGCGGCTTCAAATCAACCAACAACGCCGGGCAGGTCACGATAACGCAGTTCGACCTGTTGAACCGCACGACGGCGATGATCGAGAACTACATCGATGGCGTCGTCAGCGAGGCCGAGTTCAGCAGCGACCGCACCACGGCGACCGTCTACGACTCGGCGGGCCGCCTCTCCCAGCAGGTCGCCTACAACCCGCAGGGCGTGGGCAACGGCGTCGAGAGCCAGGTCACGCAGTACCTCTACGAATCGCCGATTAACGGCTCATGGGTGACCAACACCATCTACCCGGACTCGACCGACACGTTGTCGGCGGGAACAGATCAGGTCAAGACAATCTACGACCGACTCGGGCGCGCCGTGACGTCCACCGATCAGCGCGGCGTTGAACATACCTACAGCTACGACACGGCTGGTCGTTTGGAATCTGACGCCGTGACGACCCTGCCCGCCGGTGTGGACGGCTCGGTACTCCGCATCGAGCGGGCGTATGACGACATGGGCCGCCTTCAGACGCTCACGAGCCACGATGCCGCGTCGCTCGGCAACGTCGTTAATCAGGTCCAGTGGTCCTACAACGGATACGGGCTTGTCGCCGAGACTTTCCAGGAGCACGACGGGGCCGTGGACGGCTCCACACCCTCTGTCGTCTACACGTATGACGACGGCGCGGTCGGCGGCGAGGCGAAGTTCGTCCGCCTCGGTTCCGTGACCTATCCTGATGGCAGGCAGGTCTTCTACAACTACCCCACATCGGGAGTCGGCGCGGTGCTCAGTCGCCTCGACAACATCGCAGAGGACGCTGCGGGCGTCACGCAGTACGCGCACTATGAATATCTCGGCGCGGGCACGATCGTGACCGTGACGCACCCGGATGTTACCAATGGATTGACGTTCTCTTATGGCGCGAACGGTGTGTACGGCGGCTGGGACCGCTTCGGTCGCATCGTTGATCAGAAGTGGACCAGCGGCGATGGATTGACCGTGCTCGATGAATATACATATACGTATGATCGTGCATCGAATCGCACCAGCCGCGGCAACGTGCTCAACTCGGCGTTGAGCGAGACCTACCTCTACGACGACCTCAACCGCCTCATCGACACGAACCGCGGCGGTGTGGACTATCAGGATTGGGGGCTCGATGCGCTGGGCAACTGGGACAGCTTCACGGATCAGGGCGTGACCGAGACGCGCGACGCCAACGCCGCGAACGAGATCACCGACATCAGCAGCGGCATGATTCCCACATATGACGAAGCGGGCAACATGACCAGCGGGCCGAGCCCCGACGACCCGAACGTGAGGATGCACTTCACTTACGACGCGTGGAACCGGCTGGTCGCGGTGCATGACGACAACACGGGCGTGCCGGGGTCGACCATCGCGACCTATGGGTACGATGGACGGAACTATCGTGTCGAAAAGTCGGTTGGCTCGGACGCGACAGACTTCTTCTATAACGAAGATTGGCAGTTGCTCGAATCGCTCATCAACGGCTTGGTAGCCGAACAGTATGTGTGGGACATCCGGTACGTTGACGCCGCCGTGCTGCGTGATCGGGATACGGGGGCGGATGGCATTGTTGATGAGCGGCTGTTTTACACGCAGGATGCGAATTACAACGTCACGGCGTTGATTGACGTGACGACGGGCTTGGTGATCGAGCGATACAGCTACGAGGCCTATGGCGATCGGACCATGCACGATGCGCTGTGGGGCATTCTCATAGGAGGTTCAGCATTCGCGAACGCGCTGGGCCATCAAGGTCTGGTGAGAGATATCGAGACGGGGCTGATCTACAACCGCGCAAGGTACTTGCACACACACGTAGGGCGGTTCCTCCAGCGTGACCCACTGGGGATTATTGATGGCCTGAATGCTTATACGTATGCTAGACTGAGTCCACATAATTACACCGATCCCTTGGGTTGGAAAGCATTTCGTGTTGGCACAGGGCCCGTTCCGCCTCCGCGTGAGACTCACCCGGCTTTTAATTCAAAGACTCCTACGGCGACCGACAAGCGAGTTGCATCTGAAACTCTCGACTTTGTGACCGGATCGGTCAAGGACGTGGTGGCTCCTAACGGCATTCGAGCATTGCATAGATTTCTTACTGGAAAGGGGGGCCGGGAGGGCATACCCATGTTGCAGGTATTCAAGGATGTAGGATCAATTCGAGACACTATCGCCACGGAAGTAATACATGCCGTTTGGGCAGCAACTCAACATGCAAGAGAGAATCCTTCGATCCACCCAGTCGGATTCCCACTTATTGGCAAATGGGAGACATCTGTAGTCAGTAAGCGTGACAGTGTTGATTGGTGGGCTGTATTCCGAGGCTTTGCATATATATCGGAAGCAACGGTAAACGAGGTTAAATGGAATACCAAGGGAACATGTTGCTTTGAAATGTCCTTCACTTTTACGATGTTTGACGGCTTTAATTTTGACGCAGGCGACGTATTTCGACTACCTGGCGGAATAATCGAAATCCAAGCCGATGTTCTCAGGTCGCTACATGAAACTGGACTTGCACAGAACTATGAATTGTCGGGCTCGCTATATACCACGAAGCCATTCAAGTGGTGCCTAACTTCCAGTGGTGCTTTACTGAACACAGATATTAGCCGATTAATGAATGAAGCAAGAGACGCCGGGACTTGGATTGCGTCACCTGGCCCAACCGTGCCGTAATGCTAATGACTTCGAAGCAATCAATCATAACCGTAGCGTTGGGTTTGACTGTTGTCGCAGTACTGGTGTTCGCCATCGCTCTTCATATGGTTCGTCGTGATGTAAGCGTTCTTGAAGAACACGGGGTTGTGGGCCGTAAGCAATTTGTCTTCGACGTTACTATTAGAGTTGTCGACCTCGGAGGCGCAGGAATTGACGACGCATTTTTGCGCCGCAATTTGACGGCCTCAACTATCGAATCGCTAAATGTTAAGGACAACCCAGAGGTTACCGATCTGGGAGTGAAGCACCTAGCATCACTCCACGAACTACGGGTGCTCAACCTAAGCAATACCTCTGTGACAGATGTGGGTGTAAGTTATCTTCACAAAATGAGCGATCTTAAAGAACTCGATCTCTCAGGCACTCAAATCTCTGATGAGTGCACCTCGCATATCGCCAAACTTAGATCTCTAGAAGTACTGCAACTCCAAAATACGCAGATTCGAGGGCCTGGCGTTTCTCAGTTGGGCGCACTTGCTAACCTGAGAGAATTGTGGATTACTCATTCAATTACCGAAGGTGAGTTTCTTGCTGAATTGCGATCGTGCCAAGTATTGAAACTACTTGCCCTATCTGGCGCAAAATTGAGCCGCGAGGCTTGTGATGGCATTGCAGGTCTTTCGAGCCTCGAGCAGTTATATCTCGATCGGGCCCAGTTTCCCGAAGAGTGCCTTGGTCGACTGCCGGCTCTTGAGCATTTGAGGATTCTTGTGCTTGATGGCACCTCAATAGGCGACCAAGACATTCCGATATTATTGAAGTTTCAAAGACTTGAATACCTAAGTGTCTTGGGAACTCGAATTTCTAAGAATGGCATTGGCAAATTGCGAGAATCCCTCCCGGGCATAACTCTTGTATCAAACTAACTCCTGAATCGTAGTGTTGTAGCGTACCGCTGTACTGTCCCGCTGTACCGGACCACCGAATTAGTGATGTACCGTCCCCGCGAGTTTGTAATGCGTAACTTCCCTGACATCGCGAGGCATTCTTCAAAAAACAACGAGCCACAGAGGGCTCGTCCGAGTCTGTCGGCGCGTACCTTCCCCGCATCAGCCGCCCGAATTTGTGCACTTGTCAAAGACCCAGCGTGTTCAAGCCGCGCGATGCAGTCGCAACCGCGCGTCGATTTCGAGCACGGGCAGGTGCGGGTCGCCCCGGTAGTCCTGCCGCTCGACTTCGATGATCGGTTCGATGGGATCGCGAGCGTAGATCGCGATCGGCTCGGGCAACTCGACACCGTTCCACGCTTCGTCAGGCGTACGAGCGCCGATGGAGGCGTGCGGTCGCGCGACGTTGTACCACTCTCGATAACAATCAAGCCGGCGCTGGATGGATCGCGGGTTGAGCCCGAGCAGAACAACACGCGCCCACATCTTGAACGTGCGGAACAATCGTTCGACCTTCCCGTTGAACTGGCACGACTTGACGCGCCCGCGCACGTGCGTGACGCCGATTTCTTTCAACTTCCCGTGGAACGTGTCACGGAACTGGCAGCCCCAGTCGCTGACGACGAACCGCGGCCTGCCATGCTTGCGGATGCAACTTCGGATAAGCCGAAGCGCGTCCTGAGTAGTGGGCGTGCTGGCGTAGAACTTCAAGGCGAGGAGGCGACGGGAGTATCCGTCAACAACCGCCGCGACGTAGAAGTGCTTCCACACGAGCTTGATCGTGCTGAGATCGATGTGCCACACGCGGTTGATGCGCCCGGGCGTGAGCAGGTTGTCCGGGATGCGAACCACCTCGGACTCGTCGGCGTCGTCACCAGGCGTGGTGCGCGTCGGCTTGTCCGTCC
This sequence comes from Phycisphaera sp., assembly GCA_016125285.1. Lineage (GTDB taxonomy): Bacteria > Planctomycetota > Phycisphaerae > Phycisphaerales > Zrk34 > RI-212. The sequence continues at coordinate 982 of WGMA01000038.1, read as the reverse complement.
TCTGTTCCTTCAGCACGCGCTGCACGGTCGACTTGCTGATCGCAATGCCGTGTCGCACGATCGCCGCGGCGATGCCGCGGATGCCGAGTTCGGCTTCGGGGCACAGCTCACGGATCTGGTGGACGAGCCAGCGGACGCCGTCGTCGAACCTGTTCCACGCGGGCTTGCCGAGCAGAGATTCGGCGCGTCCGTCTCGAACGGCCCGCAGCCACAGCCTGATCGTGTTGCCATGGACGACGAAATGTTGGGCGGCTACCTCAACCGTCCAGTCGTTGAGGCGAGTGAGCAGCAGTATCTCCTGCCGCATCGGGCCGGAATAATGCGGACGCCTGTGCGGCTCCATTCCCTCCACGCGACTGCGCAGGACGGCGAGTTCGCGATCGCGCAGGGCGAGTTGGCATCGCAGGTGGCTCCGCTGGGCCATCAGGCGCACGACGGGCGAGGCGTGGATGGTCAGCCGCTGGCGCGCCAGCAAATATGCCTGGGCGAAGAGCGTAGCGATGGCGTCGATCGCCTGGAGGGCGAGCGAGGCCCCGAGCACTTCGAGTTGCGGCATGGCGGCATCCTCCGGATGTGTGGGAAGGGCCGACTATACTCGCGTGTAGGCCGGGCGGCCCGACGCGGGCGGGACGTTGGGCCGTGGCGGGCGACCCGCGGAGGGTGGCGACACGGCGCGGAGGGGCGTCGGTGGGCGCACGGGGCGACGTGGGCGAACGGGTGGCCACGGGGGGGTGTTGGTGGGGGTGCGGGCGGCCGCGGAATTGCAAAGAAGCGCCAGTGCGGATAAAATGACACGAGTTCGTAACCGTTTAATATATAAACATTTGCATCCCACTCCGTCCACGTTGCCAACGTGAATGTCGAGGGTTCAAATCCCTTCACCCGCTTTGATGACCGCGGCTGTCAGGAGATGACAGCCGCGGTTTTTCTTTGACAACGCGGACGTTGTGTCGAAGTGGGAACCCACGGCACGCACGTTCCT
>WGMA01000043.1 GCA_016125285.1 Phycisphaera sp. | reverse complement strand
CCTGGGTGGTGTTAAACGACAGATTTCCGACGTAGATGCGCATTGGTATATCCTCCAAGCGTCTGTGTTTCTTCACGAGGAGCTTGGAGTCCAACTAGGGCGCCAGTCGATCGGGAAGGGAAGTAACGTGCGTCACGGTAGGTTGGGGTGTCGGTAAAGTCAATGACCGATCGTGGGGACGCGTGAAAATCGTAGTTACCGGGCCCGGGCGAAAGTCTGGGTTGCGGCGGGGGCAGACGGTAAAATGGCCGCACCGGGCGTCGGGGGTCGATGCGCGGGGTCGTTGCACACATCTGGTCGCGAAGCGGCGAAGGGGGTCTTAAGCATGGGCGTTTTCAAGGAATCGGATTTGAGGCCGGAAGGCGCGTCGCAGGGGGCGTCGAGTCAGTCGTTGTTTGACACGTCGGATGACGTGATCGAAGAGCTGGAGGTCGAGCCGGCGTACGCCCCGGCGCCGGTGGACGCTGGGGGCGCGTCGGACGACGACCCGGCGTCGGCGCTGAGCGACGCGGTGGCGGGCATGGGCCCGGACCTGCACGCCAAGGCCGCGGTCGTCCGCAAGGAGCGGCAGGAGAACGAGCGCTCGAAGGGCGCCGCCTGGGGCGGGTTCTTCCTGATGTACATCATCATCAAGGTGATCCTCGTGGCGATCCGCAGCTCGGGCCATTGACGCGCGACACGCGCGCGGCGTGATCCGCGCCTCGTCATCCGCGCGTCGTTACGCGTGCGCCGCTTGCGGTGTGTGCGCTTCGTCGAGCAGTTCCGCGAGCGTCACCGCGTGCCCGATCAGGCGTTCGATCTCCTGGGCGGACGCCCGGCCGTTCGGCGTCCACACCGCCACGAAGTTCACCCATCCGTCGACGCAGACGTTCGGCCCGTTGAGCAGGTGACGCCGAACGCGGGCGTCGAACGCGTCGCGCGTCGGCGACTCTTCACCCTGAAGCGAGAACCGGTCGGAGAACGCCGGGTCGTCGTCGAAGTCGATGTCCTGGTAGCCCGCGGCGTGCATCGCGCGCTCGATGGGGTCCTCGGGCCGCAGCGCGAAGCCGAGCAGGTGCATCTCGGGTCGGCGGACGACGATGACGGTGCGGCGGTGAACGGTCGGGTTGAGTCGTCCCGCGGGGTAGACGCTGTTCGCGGTCACGACGTAGTCTTCGTCGAACACCCAGACACGCGTGTCACCACGCCGGTCGGTCAGCGTGTGGCGTCGCGCGGGGAAGGGGTCGAGCCGAAAGCTGTGCAGGCTGGTCAGGCGCGGCAGATCACGCGGCGTGTCGGTCTGCCAGGTCATGCCGAGCCGGGCCGCGAGACGACGCATCTCGATGGGGCGACGATACTCGCGCCACACGCTGCGACCGGCGTAGATCACGATCGACAGCAGCACCAGCGCCAGCACGACGCCGGGCATGGCGAGGGTCAGGCTTGATTGAAGTGCGAGCGTGCACACGTGCGTTCTCCGTGCGTGGATGGTCTGAAAGATCCTAGATCCGCGTGCGATCGCAAGAGCGGCAACCGGCGTGGCGGCCTTGCCGGAAACGCCATACGGACCGGCGGTTCGACGCCAGCGGTTATCATGCCCACCATGAAGACTTACACGATTGCATCGTGCGCGGCGTGGTGGTGCGCGGCGCTGATCGGCGCCGCGACGCTCGGCGGCTGCGCGGGTGACGGCGGGCTCGCCATCGGCGGTGCGGGCGCGCCGCACGACACGCTCACGCAGGTCTCGACGATCGATGCGCTGCTCGCCGGGCAGTACGACGGGCACATCAGCTGCGGCGAGATGCTGCGGCACGGCGGGTTCGGCCTCGGCACGTTCGACGCGCTCGACGGCGAGATGGTCGTGCTCGGCGGACACGTGTACCAGGTGCGCAGCGACGGTCACGTCTACACGCCGGGCCCCGACACGCCGACACCGTTCGCGACCGTCTGCCGGTTCCGCGCCGACGATCGGCTTGTCGTCGAGGCGGGCACGACGTGGGAGGCGTTGCAGCAGCAGATCGACGCGCGGCTCGGCAACGTCAACTACTTCTACGCGGTGAAGCTGACGGGGCGGTTCAAGGTGATGAAGACGCGCGCTGTGCCCGCGCAGGCGAAGCCGTACCCGGAGCTGGCGGACGCGGCGAAGGGGCAGTCGGTGTTCGACATGACGGAGGTGAGCGGCACGCTGGTCGGGTTCCGCTGCCCGCCTTACGTGACGGGCATGAACGTGCCGGGGTACCACGTGCACTTCCTCACGGACGACCGCCGCGCGGGCGGGCACGTGCTCGATCTCGAGCTGGCCAACACCGCGGTGTGCGAGATCGATCGGCTCGACCGCTACGAGGTGCTGCTGCCGAGCGACCCGGAGGCGCTGCGCCAGCTGGACCTGTCGAAGGATCGCGGCAAGGAACTGAACGACGTGGAGCGCGGCGGGGGGAAGTGAGGGAGGGTCGCTGCGCTCCCGATGCTTGATGCTGGATGGCTCGCTGGCGCTCGCGTTGCTGGATGGGCGCGGGTTTACGATGGATGCATCCAGCATCCAGCATCCAGCATCCAGCATCCAGCATCCAGCATCCAGCATCCAGCATCCAGCACCGCGCGTGTCCTCTTCGCGTGTCGGCGCATCGAAGTGGGATAAAGGAGATCAGGCGATGAGCACGAGCAAGGCGACGTTTGCGGCGGGGTGTTTCTGGGGGGTGGAGGAGTGGTTCCGCAAGACGCCGGGCGTGGTGGATACGCGGGTGGGGTACATTGGCGGGGCGACGGACAAGCCGACGTATCGGCAGGTGTGCGTGGGCGACACGGGGCACGCGGAGGCGGTGGAGGTGACGTTCGATCCCGCCGAGATCAGCTACGAGGCGTTGTGCGACGTGTTCTGGCAGCTGCACGATCCGACGACGGTCGACCGGCAGGGCCCGGACGTCGGCAGCCAGTACCGCTCGTCGATCTTCGTCCATGACGAGGCGCAGCGCGCGGCGGCGGAGGCGTCTAAAGAGCGTATTCAGAAGAAGATAACGCGGCCGGTGGTCACGCTGATCGAGGGTCCGGCGACGTTCTGGGAGGCCGAGGATTACCACCAGCAGTACATCGCCAAAACGGGGCGGCCGAGCTGTCACCTGGGCAATCCGTATTTGGCGTAAGCGTTGGGGCGTCGGGGTGATGCGCGGCGTGGGGCACGGGGTGAATTGCCTATTTTTAAAATTCTGTGAGCGGACCGCGTATATCGGCGCGGTTTTGACGTTTGTATAGGTGGAGTCGTCGAGGAAACCTTTGTGTCCTTAACGATTAGTCAGTGAAAAGTGAGGTTCGACGATGAAGCAGGTCAAGTCTTTGACACTGGGCGCGGTGATTGGTGCATTCAGTGCGATGCTGGTCGGTGCGGCGATGGCGCAGGTTCGGCCGGACGACGGCGTGCCGCGGTACGACGAGCGCGGGCCGTATGCTCACCGCGACGATCATGACAACCGCGATGACCACTACGGTCGCGACGATCGGCGTGGCCGCGCTCCGCAGTGGAGCCCGGAGGATTTCGACCGGCAGAATGATGGGCCGCGCGGTCGCCGGGCCGACGACCACCGCGGCGAGCCCCCGATGCCGCAGCGCGGTGAGCGCTTCGACGACCGTCGCGACGATCGCTTCGACAACCGACGTGATGAGCGCTTCGACAACCGACGTGACGAGCGCGACGGCGATCGCCCCGGGCCTCGTGACCGTGGTGATGATCGCTATGGTGAGCGGCCCGATCCGCAGGGTCGCCCGTGCCCCGGCCGGGGTCGCGACGGCTCGCCCGGCGAATTCGACGGGCGCGGTGGCCGCGACGATCGCGGCGCCCGTGGTTACCACAAAGACCGCGGCTACGGTGACGACCGCTCGTTCCGCCCCGGCCCGCCGCCGATGCAGCAGGGGCAGCGTGACGAGTTCGACCGCGGCCCGCGCGGCCCGATGATGCAGGGCGGTCCGCAGGGTGGTCGCCCGCCGATGCCGCCGATGATGGACCAGCAGCGCGGCGGCCCGCGCGGCCCGATGATGCAGGGCGGTCCGCAGGGTAGTCGCCCGCCGATGCCGCCGATGCAGAACGGTCCGCGGGGCGGCTTCAATCCGCCGCAGTTCGGCCCGCTGCTCTGACCGCCCGCCCGCCGCCGCTGCAATACCCCGCCCGCGCGCCGCGTTCCTCTTGCTCAACGACCGTGTCCTCGACGCGGTCTTTCTCCTTGAGCACGCAACCACAGAGGAACCCGACATGAACAGCCGTCCCGCACGCATCGTCCGCCTGTCGTACGCCCTGGCCCTGTGCGCCGCCGCGCTCGGCCTGCACACGCTGACGCCGACCGCCGCCGCCGCGGACCTCGAGCCGATGATGCTCACGCCCGGCAAGCTGCTGATGTCCGATTCGTTCGACGGCCCGCAGATCGACTCCCGCTGGGCCGTGGCCAAGGGCAAGTGGGACATCGTCGACGGCGCGCTGCACGGCAGTGAGCTGGCGTCGGACAATCACCCCGCGGTGATCGGCACGAACATCGAGCTGCCCGCCGACGTGATCGTGCAGTTCGATTTCCGCTTCGACGGCGCGAAGGGCGTGCACCTGTCGTTCAACGGCAAGGGCCACATCTGCCGCGCCATGATCGCGGCGGACGGGTTTACGCTGAAGGGCGACGTGGTGAAGAACGACCCGAACGACAAGGCCGCGACGGTGGGGCAGGTCAAGCAGAGTTACGAGGCGGGCAAGTGGTACACGATGATCGCGGAGATCCACGGCGACGAGTTCGTCGCGCGCGTCGACGGTGGCCCCGTGGCGTTCGGGTCCGACGCGAAGATCGGGCGTGAGAAGACGAGCCTGCGGTTCCCGGCGATGGGTGAGTCGATCTCGATCGACAACGTGAAGGTGTGGGCGGGGACGCCGAAGGCGGACTGGGAAGCGACGCGGGCGAAGCTGCCGAAGAACGAGATCGCCGCCCCCGCGCCGCCGACCGCCGCGGAGCGCTTCGGCCGGCTCGACGCCGACGCCGACGGCTCGGTGACCGCCGAAGAGTTCACCGCGAAGGTCCCCGCCGACCGTCGCAAAAAAACGCGGGCAAGGCGTTCGCCCGCTTCGACAAGGACGGCGACGGCAAGCTGACGCTCGAGGAGTACACCGAGGCGGTGGAACGCATCGCGTCGGCGCAGGCGAAGAAGAAGTAATCGCGGTTTGAAACCCCTCTCCCTTGAGCGAGAGGGTTGGGGTGAGGGTGAATCGTTCGAGGGCGGCGCATGTTCCGTTCGTCGGCGCGGCGGGCCCGGTGATTCATTCCCCTCATCCAATCTCCCGCCCACTTGGACGCGAGGGGTTCGCGCTTCCCACGGCGACCTTCCGTCGCTACATTGCCGCGCATGGACCTCAACCTCGGCGGTCTCGATTACGCCATCATCGCCCTGTACCTGCTGGGCATGATGGTGCTCGGCGGCGTGCTCACCACGCGCATCAAGGGCTTCAAGGACTACTTCCTCGCGGGCGGCGCGCTGACCACGCCGCTGCTCGTCTGCACGCTCGTCAGCACCTACTACGGCCTCGACGTCACGTTCGGCACGTCCGAGAGCGGGTTCTACTACGGCCTGTCCGCGTGGTTCTGGTACTCCGTGCCGTACTACGTGTTCATCCTCATCGCGGCGACCATCCTCGCCCATCGCCTGCGGCGTTACCGCTTCATGACGCTGCCCGACGTGCTGGAGCATCACTACGGCCCGGCGGCGCGGGTCATCGGCTCGATCGCCTGCCTCGTTTACTCCATGCCCATCCTCGCGATGTTCGGCATGATGACGCTGCTGAAGATGCTGGGCTTCGAGCTGTACGCGGGGATGGCGATCACGATCGGCGTCTGCGCGATCTACACGGCGATGGGCGGGCTGTGGGCCGACACGATCAGCGACACGATCCAGTTCGTGCTGATGTGCGTGTCGCTGGCGATCGCGCTGCCGATGGCGGTGGAGTGGGTCGGCGGGTACAGCTTCGTCAACGACCTGGAGCCGAAGATGACGCACGTCGACGGCGGGCTGAGCTGGTGGATGCTCGCGGCGTGGTCGGTCGGCGGGCTGACGGTGCTGGTCGAGCCGGCGTTCTATCAGCGGGTGTTCGCGGCGGAGTCGGCGAAGTCGATCACGCGGGCGCTGCTCATCGGCATCCTGCTCTGGGCGGCGTACGACTGGGGCGTGGTGCTCATCGGCATGGTGGCGCAGGCGGCGGTCAAGCAGGGCAAGCTGCCGGACAGCCTGGCCGGCAACGAGGCGCTGCTGGCGGTGTGCATGAAGATGCTGCCGCTGGGGCTGCGCGGGCTGTTCATCGGCGGCATCCTCGCCGCGGCGATGTCCACCATCGACTCCTACTCGCTGCTCGCCTCGGGCAACCTGGTGTACGACATCTACAGCCGGCTGCTCAAACGGCCGCTGTCCGACAAGACGCTGATCCTGCTGACGCGCATCGGCGTGCTCACGGTGATCGTCATCGCGACGCTGGTGGCGCTGCTGTTCGACCGCATGCGGACCGCGTGGCTGTTCATGGCCTCGGCGCTCACCGCCGTCGTGCTCGTCCCCGTCATCGCGGCGCTCTACGTCAAGCGGCCGAAACCCGCCGCGGGGCTCGCCGCCGCCGCCGCGGGGCTGCTGGGGCTCGTCGCGTTCTACAGCGTCCTGTTCGCGCTCGGCGAGTACGACGACGACATCGAGTCGACCGTGCTGCGGATCGGTCCCGTCGAGCTCTGGCAGGAAGGCGCCGCGCTGTTCGCGCTGCCCGTCTCGGTGCTCGGCTTCATCCTCGGCCAGACGCTCGGCGCCAAGCCGCCCTACGAGCACAACCCCGCCGAGTATCGCCCCGAAAACGACGAAGGCGACGCCGACACCGCTGACACGGAGCCCACGCCATGATCGAAACGCTCACCTGGCTCAGCGTGCTGATCCTCGGCCCCGGCGCCGTGCTGGTCTTCGTGTGGTTCCTGATCGACCTGCGCCGCATCTTCCGCAAGCCGCCGGAGTGATCACTCCACCGTCACCGACTTCGCCAGATTGCGCGGCTTGTCGACGTCGTGGCCTCTCTGCACCGCGGCGTGGTACGCCAGCAGCTGCAGCGGGATGACCGACAGCAGCGGCTGCAGCGGCTCGGCGACGTCGGGCACGCGGAAGATCGTGTCGGCGTACTGCTCGATCCGCGTGTCGTTCTCCGAGGCGATCGCGATGATGCGGCCGCCGCGGGCGCGGACCTCTTCGATGTTGCTGATCGCCTTGTCGTACTGCGAGCCGTGCGGCGCGAGGAACACCACCGGCATGCCCTCATCAATCAGCGCGATCGGCCCGTGCTTCATCTCCGCGGCGGGCATGCCCTCGGCGTGGATGTAGCTGATCTCCTTCAGCTTCAACGCGCCCTCCAGCGCCACCGGGTAGTGATAACCGCGCCCCAGGAACAGCCAGTTGTTGCGGTCCACCACCTTCGCCACCTCGTCGCGGATGTAGTCCGACTGCTTGAGCACGGACTCGATCTGGTCGGGGATCGCTTCGAGCTGCTCGAGGTAGCGCGACACGTCGTCGGCGCCGAGGTAGCGGCGGCGACCGATGAACAGCGCGAGCAGCGTGAGCACGGTGACCTGGCCGAGGAACGCCTTCGTCGACGCGACGCCGATCTCCGGGCCGACGTGCAGGTACACGCCCGCGTCGGTCTCGCGCGAGATCGTCGAGCCGACCGCGTTGACGACGCCGAGCACGCGCGCGCCGCGGTCCTTCGCTTCGCGCAGGGCGGCGAGCGTGTCGGCGGTCTCGCCGGACTGGCTGATCGCGACGAGCACCGTGCCGTCCTCGATGATCGGGTTGCGGTAGCGGAACTCGCTGGCGTATTCGGTTTCGGCGGGGACCTTGGCGAGGTCTTCGAACAGGTACTCGCCGAGCAGACCGGCGTGCCACGCGGTGCCCTGGCCGGTGAGGATGAACCGCCGGGCGCGCACGAGGTCGCGTGCGTATTCGCTGATGCCGCCGAGCACGACGCGGCCCTCGCGCTTATCGATCCGGCCGCGCAGCGCGTTGGTCAGCGCCCGCGGCTGCTCCATGATCTCTTTGAGCATGTAGTGCGCGTACTCGCCGAGCTCGATCTGTTCGAGCGAGATCTCGAGCTCCTCGACGTCGCGCGACACGGTGACGTTGTCGATGGTGGACGTGCGGATGTCGCAGCCGTCCTTACCGACGCTGAGGCGGGCGACCTGGTAGTCGTCGAGCGTGACGACCTGCGTGGTGTGCGCGACGATGGCGGAGGCGTCGGACGCGGCGATGAACGAGTGGTCGGTCAGGCCGATGATCATCGGCGAACCCTTGCGGGCGACGACCATCACGTCGGGCTCGTCGGCGCTGATCACCGCGATGGCGTACGCGCCGGTGACCTCACGCAGCGCGGCCTGGACCGCGCCTTCGAGATCGAAGTGGCCCGTGGCGTGCAGCTGACCGATGAGTTTCGCGAGCACCTCGGTGTCGGTCTCGCTGACGCATTCGACGCCCTTGTCGGCGAGGTACTTCCGCAGCGCGGTGTAGTTTTCGATGATGCCGTTGTGCACCAGCGCGATGCGGCCGGACGCGTCGACGTGCGGGTGGGCGTTGTTTTCGGTGGGCGAGCCGTGCGTCGCCCAGCGTGTGTGCGCGATGCCGACGCTGCCCGGCAGGTGGCCGCGCTCGTCGAGCTTCTCTTCGAGGACGGAGATGCGTCCGGCGGCGCGCACGACGTTGAGCACGCCGTCGGCGCCGATCACCGCGACGCCCGCCGAGTCGTACCCGCGATACTCGAGCCGCTTGAGCCCTTCAAGCAGCAGCGCTTCGGCGGGTTTGGTTCCGATGTACGCGACAATGCCACACATAGCGCAGCCCTCCGGGCCGTGAGATTCCGGTTTTCAAATCGGAGTTTACCTGGCGACTCGTGCCACTTCGCCGGGCTTGTTGGGGGCCGCGACTTCCGTGCCGCGCCATTCGCCGTCGGCGTCCGCCGCGTGGTGCACCAGGCGGAGCCAGCCGGTCGAATCATTATCCGCGTCGCCGCCGCCCGTGTCGACTTTCGCGTCGACATCGACGTCGATCTGCCAGAAACCCTCGCCGTGCGGCCAGCGGCGGTTGTGCATCACCGGCGCCCCGGCGTTCACCGCCACGACGTTCGGCGCGACGTCCGCGCCCATCCGCCAGCACCACACCTCGTGCACGTGCCCGTGCAGGAACAGCACGTCGTGACCCGCGTCGCCCAGCACGCCCACCAGCGCCGTCTGGTCGATCAGCCGGTGCTGCTTGTGCTCGGCCTTCTGCCCGGGCGGCGTGCCCGGCGGGTAGTGGCACACGACGATCACCTTGTGCGTCTTGTCGATGCCGGCGAGCATCGCACGCAGCTTGTCGAGCTGTCTCGCGCCGCACCGGCCCGACGCGGTCAGCAGCGTCGGGCGCGTCGGGTCCACGCCGACGAGGTGCAGCCCGTCGGCCAGCACGCGGTGGTGCGGCCAGTCCGTCGTTGTCCATTCGCCGAAGTACGTCTCGAAGTCGCGACGACGCATCGACGCGAACGTGTAGCGGTCGTGATTGCCCGGCACGAAGAACGTCGTCTCGGCGACCTGCGCGATCGGCCGAATCACGTCCTTCGCCAGCTCGAACTCGTGCGGTAGGGCGGTGGTCGACACGTCGCCGGACCCGAGCACGACGTCCGGCCCGAGCGCCCGCGCGTGATTCGCCAGCCCCGACCACTGCCGACGATCGAACGCGCGGTGCCGCCGCAGCCAGAGGTTCGTCTGCCCGAGGATGCGCTTGGACAGCAGCCGCCACGGCGCGATGGACAGCGTGTACAGGTGCATGTCGCCGAGAAGGACGATGCGCATGACGCTACTGTATAGCAAAGCCCACCGCGCGAGGAATCTGAAAATGCGTGACATCCGCATCGCCACGGCGCAGTTCGAGCACCGCGACAACGACAAGGCGTACAACCTTGCGCGTATCGACGAGCTGACCGCGCGGGCGGTGGCGGACCCGTCGAACCGTGCAGAGGTCGTGTGCTTTCACGAGTGCTCGATCAGCGGGTATACGTTCCTGCAGCACCTGTCGTACGCGGACATGGCGGCGCTGGCCGAGCGCGTGCCCGGCGGGCCGAGCACCGAGGCGTTGATCGGCGTCGCGCGTAAGCACGGCGTGATCGTGATGGCGGGGCTCGTCGAGATCGACGACGCGGGCAAGCTGTACAACACGTACGTCACGGTCGGGCCGGACGGCTACGTCACGAAGTTCCGCAAACTGCACCCGTTCGTCAGCCCGCACCTGTCGCCGGGCGACGGGCATCACGTGATCGAGCTGCTGGGTGTGAAGGTCGGGTTCCTGATCTGTTACGACAACAACCTGCCGGAGAACGCGCGGGTCACGGCGTTGATGGGCGCGGAGGTGATCGTCGCGCCGCACGTGACGATGTGCACGCCGAGCAACATGCCGGGTCGCGGGCCGGTGGATCGCGCGGTGTGGGACAACCGCGCCGCGGACCCCGACACGCTGCGGCGTGAGTTCGACGGGCCGAAGGGGCGCGGCTGGCTGATGCGCTGGCTGCCCGCGCGGGCGTGGGAGAACGGCGTGTTCGTCGTGTTCGCGAACCCGATCGGCGTCGACGGCGACACGATCAAGCCGGGCCTGTCGCTCGTGCTCGACGCGTTCGGCGAGGTGATCGCCGAGTGTCGGACGTTCGAGGACGAGGTGGTCGTCGCGACGTGTAAGGCAGCGACGTACGACGGCGCGTCGGGCCGGCGTTACCTGCGTGCGCGTCGGCCGGAGCTGTACGCGAAGATGACCGAGCCGCACCCGCCGGGCCACGAGCCGGTGACCAAGCCGGGCTGGGCGCTGGCGCAACCGGCGGACGAGTGAGTGTTCCGGCTCCTCGACCCCCGGGTGGGTGAGAGGTTGGGTGAGGGACCGATTCTTCGAACACGGCGCACGATTCCCTCGGCGCGCCGTGATCGAACGATTCACCCTCACCCCAGCCCTCTCCCTTGGAGGGAGAGGGAGATCGGCGTTGGAGATTTGTCCCGATTTTCCGTATACACAAGCCATGCTCTATCGACGATTCGGACTTACCGAGCTGGAGATGCCCGTGTTCTCGTGCGGCGGGATGCGGTACCACCATCAGTGGTCCGACTTGCCGCTCAGCGAGGTGCCGAAGGACAACCAGCGGAACCTCGAGGCGACGGTCCGCCGCAGCGTCGAGCTCGGCATCAACCACATCGAGACGGCGCGCGGGTACGGCTCGTCGGAGCGGCAGCTCGGCGTGGTGCTGCCGACGTTCCCGCGCGACGAGATTATCGTGCAGACGAAGATCGCGCCGCACGCCGACCCGCTCGTGTTCGTCGAGCACTTCAACGAATCGCTCGAACGCCTCAACCTCGATCACGTCGACCTGCTGGCGCTGCACGGCGTCAACACCGCCGAGCACCTGTGGCACGCGATCCGTCCGGGCGGCTGCCTCGAGGCGGCGCGCCGACTGCAGCGCGACGGCAAGGCGCGGCACATCGGGTTCTCCACGCACGCGCCGCTGCCGCTGATCCTCGACGCGATCAAACACACCGGCCCCGACGACCCGCCCGGCTTCGACTACATCAACCTGCACTGGTACTGGCTGTTCCAGGACAACTGGCCCGCCGTGCAGGCCGCGGCGGAGCGCGACATGGGCGTGTTCATCATCAGCCCGTCCGACAAGGGCGGCATGCTGTACAGCCCGCCGGACAGGATGATCGAGCTGTGCGACCCGCTGCACCCGCTGGTGTTCAACTGCGTGTTCTGCCTCAACCGCCCGGAGGTGCACACGCTGAGTCTCGGCGCGTCGTGCCCGAGCGATTTCGACCTGCAGCTCACGTCGCTGCCGCTGCTCAAGAAGGCCGACGAGCTGCTGCCGCCGATCGTCGAGCGCTTGCGGAAGGCGCTGGTCGACGCGGTGGGCGAGGACCTGGCGGACCGCTTCAACGAGGGCGTGCCTTCGTGGGAGAACGCGCCGGGCTACATGAACATCGACCGCATGCTCTGGCTGCGGAACATCGTGTTGGCGTACGACCTGGTGGAGTTCGGGAAGATGCGCTACAACCTGCTCGGCGAGGGCGGGCATTGGTGGCCGGGCCTCAACGCTGCGCACGTCGACGAGTGGGATTTGGGCAAGGCGTTGAAGCACTCGCCGTATCACGATCACATCCCCGACTGGCTGCGCGAGGTGCACGAGATGCTGGGCGGCGAGCAGCAGAAGCGGCTGAGCCAGTCCTGACCGCGTACGGGGTGTTCGCCCGATTCTTCGCGCATCGCGGTAATTGCGCTTTTAACCGACGGCGATGTAACTACAATAGGTTACAAGTGTGGAGAAGCCGGGGGATGAAATCCGCGGTGGCGCCGGGGAGGGTCTTCGGGATGTGCGCTCAATCGTTGTTTTCCGAGGCGGGTGTTCGGCTGCTGGAAGCGGTCGTCGCGTTGTCGCGTGCGCGCACGCTGGAAGACGTGACGCAGGTGATCACGTCGACGGTCCGCGAGCTGACGGGCGCCGACGGCGTGACGTTCGTGCTGCGTGACGAGGACCGCTGCTACTACGTCGACGAAGACGCGATCAGCCCGCTGTGGAAGGGCAACCGCTTTCCGCTGACGGCGTGCATCTCCGGCTGGACGATGCTGCACGCCGAGCGCGTGGTGATCGAGGACATCTACCAGGACGAGCGTATTCCGCACGACGCGTACCGCCCGACCTTCGTCAAGAGCCTGGCGATGGCGCCGATCCGGTCGGAGGCGCCGGTGGGCGCGATCGGCGCGTACTGGGCGGAGCGTCACGCCGCGACCGACGAGGAGCTGGACGTGATCCAGCTGCTGGCCGACCACGCGGCGGTGGCGTTGAGCAACGTGGAGCTGTTCATGGCGCTGCGTCGCGGCGAGGAGCGGTACCGGGCGATCGTCGACGACCAGACGGAACTCATCGCGCGGTGGCGCGGCGACGGCGAGCGGACGTTCGTCAACGACGCGTACAGCCGCTTCTTCGGACAGGCGCGCGACGAGCTGATCGGCACGAGTGTGTTCGACCACATCCACGGGGAGGATCGCGCGCGGGTGCGCGAGCGCGTGGCGCAGCTGACGCCGGACGCGCCGGTGTCGACCGAGACGCACCGGTCGATCGACGCCGAGGGGAACGTACGCTGGACCGAGTGGACGGACCGCGCGATCTTCGACGCGGACGGTCGCGCCGTAGAGTACCAGTCGGTCGGTCGCGACGTCACGAGCCGCAAGGACCTCGAGGCGCAGCTGCTGCAGTCGCAGAAGATGGAGACGGTCGGCCAGCTGGCGGGCGGCGTGGCGCACGACCTGAACAACCTGCTGATGCCGATCCTGTCGTACAGCGAGATGCTGCTCGAGTCGATGGACACGAGCGACGCGCGGCGCGAGCCGCTGGAGGTCATGCACCAGGCGGGCGAGGCGGCGCGCGACCTGACACACCAGCTGCTGGCGTTCAGCCGCAAGCAGCGCCTCGACCGGCAGGCCGTCGATCTGCACGACCTGATCACCGGGTTTCACCCGATCCTGCGGCGCACGGTGCGTGCGAACGTCCGGCTCCGTGTGGCGCTGGAGGCGCCGCACACGATGGTGAACGTCGATATCGGCCAGATCCGTCAGGTGCTGCTCAACCTCGTGGTCAACGCCGTCGACGCGATGCCGAGCGGCGGTGTGCTCGACATCCGCACCTCCACCGAAGCGTTCGATGCGGAGGACGTCAGCGGTCACACCGGCGCGCGGCCCGGCCGGTTTGTCGTGATGACGGTCGCCGACGACGGCGAAGGCATGGACGCACGCACGATCGAGCACATCTTCGAGCCGTTCTTCACGACCAAGGCCCCCGGCCGCGGCACGGGGCTCGGCCTGTCGACGTGCTACGGCATCGTGTGTCAGCACGGCGGATTCATCGACGTCGCGAGCGAGCCCGGCCGCGGCACGACGTTCCGCGTGTGCCTGCCGCTGACGGAAGCGCCCGTGGAGGAAGACGTGTCGAGCGACGCCGAGACCACGCCGGCGGCGCGCCACTACACGGTGCTCGTCGCGGAGGACTCGCAGGTCGTCCGCACGCTGATCAAACACGTGCTCGAGCGCGCGGGCATCACGGTGATCGCGGCCGAGAACGTCACCGCCGCCGTCGAGCTTGCCGCCGCGCACGAGGGCACGATCGACCTGCTGCTTACCGACATTGTCATGCCCGACTCCACCGGCGTGGATCTCTACGAACGCCTCGCCGCGACGATTCCGCAGCTGAGCGTGATCTATATGTCGGGCTACACCTCCGAGTCCGTGCTCAAGAAGGGACTCATCGAGGGCGGAGCCAACTTCCTGCAGAAGCCGTTCACGCCGAGCGTGTTGGTCGAACGGATCCACCGCGTTCTCGGCTGATCCACGTGCGCCTTCCGGGCGCGCCGCGGGCTATGCTGTGGTAACCCACATCCACCCAAGGAGCCAGGTCGATGCCACACCATGCCCGGATTGTCTCGCCGATGTGTCTGCTGACGATCGTGTTCACCCTGTCGGGCGCGCACGCCGCGGACCCGGCGCCGGACGCGTCGTCGCTGCACTGGTACAAGGGCAACACGCACACGCACACCGTGCTGTGCGGGCACGCCGACACGTCGCCCGAGGCGGTCGCGAAGTGGTACCTGGATCGCGACTACAACTTCCTGTGCCTCTCGGAGCACAACCGGTTCATCAACCCCGCCGACGTGGCGCTGCCCGCCGACCGGCGCAAGGACTTCATCCTCGTGCCTTCCGAGGAAATCACCGGCACGCATCACATCCACACCAGCGCGGTGAACATCGACGGCCTGGTCGACTGGACGGCCGACGACCCGGACAAGTCGGTCATCGTCGACAAGCACGCCGAGCTCACGCGGCTCGCGGGCGGCGTGCCGATCCTCAATCATCCCAACTTCCAGTGGGCGCTGACCAGCGACGACATCCGGCCCGCGAAGCACCTGCACCACTTCGAGCTGTTCAACGGGCACCCGTCCGTGCACAACTTCGGTGACGGCGGTCACCCGACCACCGAGGAGATGTGGGACGCGCTGCTGACCAACGGCATGGCGATGTACGGCGTGTCGTCCGACGACGCGCACACGTTCCAGAAGTTTGCGCCGAAGGAGTCGAACCCCGGCCGCGGCTGGATCATGGTCCGCGCGAAGGAGCTGTCGCCCGGCGCGATCGCCGATGCGATGGAGCGCGGCGACTTCTACGCGACCAACGGCGTGATGCTCAAGACGCTGTCGACGACTGATGGTGTGTACGCGGTGGCCGTCGACGAAGCGGCGACCGAGGCGGCGTTGAAGTCGGAGTTCGTCATCGGCAAGGCGGTGACCGGCGACGGTGATGCGAAGGTCGAGCCCGGCTGCGTGATCGACTTCGTCGGTCCCGAGGGCAAGGTGCTGCAGTCGGTGCGCGGCGTGGCGTCGCGCTTCGACATCACGAAGGATCACGCGTACATCCGCTGCCGTATCAGCTGGACACGCAAGAGCGATGCGGGGTTCGAGGTGTTTTACGCGTGGACGCAGCCGGTGTTCACCGACGGACGGCTGGAGCGCGCCGGTCAGTGAGCGTTGGTCGCGGCGTCGGTCAGAACCCGTCGGTGAAGTATTCCTGCCAGGCGAGCTCGAGGAGGTTCCACCCGGTGTGGGGCAGCAGCAGGTCGCCGATCCGCGCGTCGCGGTCGTCACGCCAGACGACGGACGTGTCGATGAACATGACGTTGTAGCCCTCGACGTGGTGATTCGTCACGCCGGGGATCGTCCAGAAATCCGGGCTGCCGGTGGTGCGTGCGAAGCCGTCGGCCATGACGGGGATGTGACCGCGATCGAGATTGAGGTGAGGCGGACGACCGCGGAAGCCGCTGCGCTTGTCGAGCGTGTTGCGGTAGTGATAGGTCTGTCGGACGCCGTCCTGGCCGGTCGCCCACGGGTCGCTGTTGACGGGCCAGCCGTTCTTGTCGGGGTCGGTGCTGAGGTATTCGTAGTAGGGATGTTTCCAGCTGGGGCAGTAGAACACGCGGCCGTCGTTGAGATACTTCTCGTGATAGAGCACGCCGTTGCCGTGCCAACCGTCGTTGATGCCCTTGTTGTAGAGGTTCTTCTTCCAGATGCTCCACACGCCGGGGGTGTTGGTGGCGCCGGCCCGGTCGGTGAGCATCTGCGACGGGCTGCCGAAGGCCCAGGTGTTGAAGTTGTCCGAAGCGTATTCGAGTTGACCGACGCCGAGCTGATGCAGCTGCGCGGCGCAGACGGCGCGGCGGCTGACCTCGCGCGCCCGGCTCATCGATGGCAGCAGGATCGCCAGCAGCAGGACGATGATCGACACCACCACCAGCAACTCCACGATGGTGAAACCGTTGTTCGCGGGGTATCGGTGCATGGGTTGCCTCAGTGACGACGCTTGCCGTAGTAGAAGTTGCTCGAGCCGCCCGCGCTGTGGAACTGTCCCAGGTCGTTCCAGTCCAGCCAGAGCACCGACCCGTCCACGTAGCCGACGCAGTAGGTCTCGGGTTGCTCCCACGGGTTCTGCTTGCCGGCGGGGAAGCTGACGCCCTCGTCGGCGTACTCGCGCACGTGCGGCACGTACGACGCGTAGCTGAAGCTGGTCTCGCGGCAGAAGCAGGTGATCAGCGTGTCGGACGTCGCCTGCGAGCTGGTGCTGAGTCGCTCCATCGTGACGTAGTTGCCGCCGGTCGCCTTGGCGCGGTTGCCCCAGTAGACCCACGGCACACGCCAGTGCTGGCTGGACGGCGTGAACCACCAGTCGTTGCCGGGGTTGTCTTCGGTCCAGCTCGAGCAGCCGAACCGGTCGGCGTCGAGCAGCATGCCGTAGTCGTCCCGCAGCGCCTTCCACGGCTTGACCAGCGTCCACGTCCAGTTGCCGCCCGTGCTGTCGGTGCCGCGCGGCAACTCGCGGGCGTAGTCCGACGCGTAATAGAGGATCGCCGTGACGGTGCCGCGGTTGTCGCTCGCCTCGCGGGCGCGCTTCGCCGAGACCTTCGCCTTCTGAAGCGACGGCAGCACCATCGCCACCAGCAGCACGATGATCGCCATCACCACCAGCAGCTCGACAATGGTGAACGCCCGACGTGTACGGAGACTCTGTGTCGCGGTCATGTTGGGTTCCCTAAGCTCGTGGGTCGGTTTCGCTCAGCGCGCCGCTTCGACGATGATGCGCATCTGGTCGATGCTGACGCCCGTGGTCATGCAGACCGTCAGGGTGCGGCGGTCGTCGCTGAGGCGGATGAAGTCGCCGTCTTCCATCAGCCGCTTGCGCTCGGTGACGCTGTTGTATTTCACCCCGGCGAGCCCGAGGATCGCGTCGCTGTGTTCGAGGGTCTTCTCGGCGGTGATCAGCGCGAGGATGGGGCGGTCGAACCGCACCATCAGCGTGGCGCGCTTCTGGTTGGCGTTGCCCTGCGTCTCGCCGATCGGGTCGAAGTGCAGCAGGTACGAGTCGACGGCCGCGGTCGGGCGGAACGCCGTGACGATCCGCCTGGTGTTGACGTGATCGCCCGGCCGGTCGATGTCGACGTCGAGCGGCTCGCTGAGCGTGACGCCGGACCGCTCCCGCATCAGCATCGCCCGCTTGCCCTCCGTGTCGTGCGGCCGCATCGACGCGGGCGCCTTCGCGAGCCAGTCCACCTGGCCGCGTCCCTCGACGCCCGGCGCGAGCGAGCGCCATTGGCCGGCGACCTCGGGCGCGTTGTCGGGGGCCGGTTCGAAGTGCTCGCGGCTGACGGCGATGTCGATCAGCTGACGCGAGGCCGGTTCGCGTCGCACCGCCTGCCCGGCGGTCAGGCTCCGCGGCGTGGCGTCGTCGGTCGTGCGGTCGCGGACCTCGATGTGGCCCTCGAACACGTGCGCCTCCGAGAGGCCCATGCGGTCGGCGTACACGCCGAAGCGCGTACCGAGGTCGACGACGGACATGCGCGGCGTGACGATCTCGAAGCCGTGCGCTCCGGGCGGCACGTGCGCGACGACCGCTCCGTAGGTCAGCTCCGCCCGATTGGCGCCCGTGACCTCAAACGCTGTGGCTCCGATCAGCGTGACCACCACGCCGCTGTCGAGCAGCACCTCCGCCGAGCCGGAGTTGAGCACGAGCGGACCGTTCGCCTGCACCTCGCCGATGCCCACGCCGTGCGCCGGTGACGCGGCGTCCCACTCCGCCCGGCCGGTGTCGATGAGGGTGACCGACGCGTCTTGCGCGTCCGCCCACTCGCTCGGCGTGTCGTTGCCCGGGCGCGAGCTCTGCCACCAGAACCCGCCCAGCGCCGCGGCGAATAAAATAGCGGCGGCCGCCGCGTAGTGGAGCACATTCTTACGCGGACGGCCGCCGAGGGCACGCTGGGTTTGAAAGTCGTAGGTCTCGGCCGTGGTGTGATCGATCGGCTCCACGTCCGCCACGTCGCGCGGCAACAGCTGCACCGAGCGGTGCTGGCGCGAGAGCGTGGCGTGGAGGTGGATGAAGCGGACGTAGCGGCGCCGCGCCGCGCGGTCGTCGCGGACCAGCGCCTCGAGCCGCGCCGCGTCGTCGTCGCTGAGTCGCTCTTCGACGAGCGCTTCGAGCAGGGCGTCGAGTTCGTCGTGAGGCGCCGGGCGGTCGGTCACGCCGGGCCTCCTTCCGCGAGGCTGTGCTCGACGCACCTGAGCAGCGCGGCGCGGATGCGCGCCATCGCCTTGTAGACGCCCTCGGCGGATCGACCGACCTGCGCGGCGACCGCCTTCGTCGTCGCGCCCTCCGTGTAGCGACGTCGCACGAGGTCGCGGTCGCGCTCGGCGAGCTTGTCGATGCAGCCGGACAACGCCTTCTGCTGCGCGTCCATCTCCGCGGCCATCTCCACCGCCTCGTCGGCCACCGCGTCGACGAACTCGTTGCTGAACCGCAGCGGCTCACGCTGACGTTTGCGGCGGAAGTTCATCACCTCGTACCGCGCGATCCGACACGCCCACGCGAAGTAGTTGCCGCCCGACTCGAACTCGTCGAACTTCCGCCACAGCACCGCGTTCGTCTCCTGCAGCACCTCCTCGGCGTCGGCCCAGTTCGGCAGCAACGCCAGGATGTACGCGTGCACGCGAGCCTCGTGGCCTGTGAACAGCGGGATGAACTCCTCGATGCGGTCGTGACGTGGCCGGTCCAATGCAAGCTCCTGTGCGGGGACGCCTTAGATCGTATCACCCCCGCGTGATGTGGGTCTGGCGTCCCGCGGTCTACCTGCATACGTCGCGCCGCGGCGGGATTGGAGGGTCCGCGCAGAAAAAAAGCCGCGAGGCGGGCTCACGGCTTGAGTCACGCGATGGGTTTGGGCGCGTCAGCGCAGCTGGTCGAAGTATGGCCGCCACACGAGCGTTTCCTGCAGCGCCCACTTGCCGTTGTTGATCCCCGCGCTGGCCGGCATGAGCGATTCCATCTCCTCGGCGGGGATGCCGACCCAGCGGACGGAGCCGTCGATCGACATCGCGCTGTAGCCGTCGACGTGTCCGTAGTACACGCCGTAGAGCACCTCGCGGCGGACCCAGTGGTCGGCGAGGATGACCCGGCTGACGGGCATGTTGTGGTTGGGCGGCTGGTTGAAGGCGTTGCCGAAGCTGCTGCGGTAGTGGAACGCGATGCCGCGATGCGACTTGGGCCCGGCGTGTCCCGGCGCGGGCCAGCCGCCCATCGCGCTCGGGCCGAACCACGGGTCCGCCCCCTCGGTGTCGACCTCGTCGTACTGATTCCACGGGTGCTTCCACGACGGGCAGTACAGCGCCTCGGCGGTCGGCATGTACTTGGGCACGAGATGGCCGAGGCCCATCGGCTTTTTCTGCGGCACGCCGTAGGTCGAGTCGATGCCCCAGCCGGGCGTGATGGTCGCGTTGCCGGGCGGGTACTTGCCGCCCTCGTCGTTGACGTACATCGTCAGCGCGATGCCGATCTGATGCTGGTTGGCGCCGCAGACCGCGCGACGGGCGCTCTCCTTCGCCTTGGTCAGCGACGGCAGCAGGATCGCGATCAGCAGCGCGATGATCGCGACGACGACGAGCAGTTCGATGAGCGTAAAGCCTCGACGATGCGTGCGGACAAGGAAGTGTCGCGGTGTCACGTGTTTCTCCTCGGCTGTCGGCGCTCGCCCGGAAAGACATGAAAGAGGTGGGGCGAGACGCCGGTATTTTATCATTTGTCGAAGAAGGTCTGCCAGATGTTTTCCTGGAATCCCCACCGGCCGTGCGCCCAGTAGACGTTGTTCTCGACCATGAATTTGTTGTCGTAGTCCTGGGTCATCACCGCGCCGCCGTCGAGCCGCAGCGTCGGGTAGCCCGCCTTGTGGCCGTAGAGGGACCAGTCGTCGTACCGGCGCGTCCAGTGATCGGAGACGATGGAGACGCTGCCGTTGCCCGTGCGGAGGTTGGGCGGCATGCCGCCGGGGATGCCGAGCCCGACGTCGGCGGTGTTGCACCCGAACGTTGAGCGATAGATGTAGGAGATGCCGCGGAAGCGGGTCGGCCCGGCGTGCCCCGGCGCGGGCCAGCCGCCGTACATGTTGGGTCCGCCTGCGCCGTCGAGCCCGGCGACGTCGACCGTGTCGTACTGGTGGTACGGGTGCTTCCAGCTCGGGCAGTACATCAGCCGCGCGTCGGTGATGTAGTCGTTCATCACGAGGAACGCCAGCCCCATCGGCTGCCCCTTGCCCTGGCTCTGATACATCGGCCACACGCCGCCGGCGCTGGTCCACGTCGCGTCGATGCCGTAGCCGCGCCAGCTCGTGGCGTTGCCCGGCGGAAGCTGCATCTGCTGGTCCGCGGCGTAGTCCAGCAGCGCCACGCCCATCTGATGCAGCTGCGACGTGCACTTGGCGATGCGCGCCGCCTCGCGCGCCTCACGCATCGACGGCAGCAGGATCGACAGCAGGAGAATGATGATCGAGACCACCACCAGCAGCTCGACGATCGTGAATCCTCGTTGACTCGCGGCACCCGGTTCGGAACGTTTCATCGTGTGATCTCGTTGAGGCGTGGATGGTGTCATGGCTGCATGCGGATGAACTCGGCGCGGAGCCCGACCGGTGTCGGTTGCGGGCCGCCGGTGTTGCGGACGACGACCTCGAGCGTGTTGGCGCCGACGGCGAGTTCCCGATCGATCACCAGCAACTCGTTGAGCCGCTGCAGCGTGCCCGTCGCGGTGCTGTCCTGCATCTGCTTCGGCGTCAGCGGCACGGTCTCGCCGTTCAGTCGCACCGCCACGAGCTGGTTGTCGACCACGTACCGCATGCCGATGCGCTGGCGTGTGTCACCCGCGGCGACGTCGAAGGTCGTGGCGAACGTGACCTCGACGCCCACCGCGACGACCCCACGGGCGTCGAACGAGATCCAACGCGACGTGTCCGTCTCGGGAACGTTGATGATCGGGCTCTCGGCCGTCGCGGGCCGCGCCCTGAACGACGCGTCGTCCGAGCGAGCGGTCACACGCCAGTGCGGATCGGCCGCGCCGGGCTGCAGACCGACGCCCGTGCCGAACAGCGCGTCGTGCGGCGTCCACACGTCGGCGTACTCGGTGGCGGCAAACGTCGCGGGCAGCACGCGGCGCTCACGCAGCGCCAGCCGCGCCGCTTCACCGGCGACAAGCCGTACCGGGGCGCTGTCGTCGTCCGCGAGCCGCACCTCGACGCTGCCCTGCAGCACGGTCACCGTGGTGTAGCCGAGCCGGTCGACCGTCACGCCGAACGACGTGCCGAGGTCCACGACCGTCCCGGCGGGCGTTTCGACGGTAAATCCGTGGGCCATCTCCGGCACGGTCGCCACGAGCCGACCGCTGTTGAGTCGGCACCGGTTCGGCCCGAGCATCTGCACGTCCGCGGGACCCAGCACCGACACCGTCGCGGTCGACCGCGTCAGCAGCTCCGCGACACCGGCACGAAGTTGCAGACGACCGGTCTCCAGCGTGGCGCCCAGCCCGAGCGGCTCGGCGTCGGCTTCCCACACCGCGCCGCGCGTGTCGGTGACCGTGGCGAACTCCGGCGAGCCGTTCGGCTGCGGCGCGCCGGGGCCTTGCGACGCGCCGCCGCGCTGCCACAGCGTCACCGCCAGACCGGCGATCAACAAAAGTACGGCGGCCGCGGCGTATCGATAGAGTGCGACACGCGCGCGGCCGCCGCGGGCACGTTCGGTTTGTAGGTCTTCGCCCATGGTCGCCAGCACACCGTCGTCCGCGGGCGCGGGCTTCGGCAGCCAGCGGTGCTGCCAGCTCAGCGTCGCGTCGACGCCGACCAGGTCGCAGTAGACCTCCAGCAGCTCGTCGTGCTCGACGATCGCCCGCTCGATCTGCGCGAACTCCTCCGCGGTCGCCCGCTCGTCGAGCCACTTCTCGACCAGGGCCTGGAAGGCGTCGATCTCGCGCTGCGTCACGCTCACGCCACACCTCCGCCCGGAGCCACCTGCTGACGCACGCACTCGGCCAGCATCTTGCGGATCTTCGACAGCGACACCGACACCGCGTTGGCCGACCGACCGACCTGCGCGGCGATGCGCGTCACCGAGCCGTCCGGCCCGTAACGCATCACCACCAGCTGCTGCTGCTCGTCCGACAGCTTGTCGATGCAACGACGCAGCGCCAGCTCGCGGTCGGCGACCTGCGCCGCGCGTCGGCCAGCCGCCTCGGCCAGACGCGCCATCGCCGCCTCGCCGAACACGTGACGGTCACGCTTGCGGTCGCGGAAGTGCGACAACGCCTTGTACCGCGCGATCCCGCACGCCCACGACACGAAGTCACGCGACGTGTCGTACTCGGCCGCCTTCTCCAGCAGCACCGTGTTCGTCTCCTGCAGCACGTCCTGCGCCACGTCCGGCTGACCCACCAGCGTCATCACGAACGCGTAGACCTGCGGCTGGGCCTGCGCCAGCGCCTTGATGAACTCGGGTGTGTAGTGCTGCGGCTGCGACATGCGATCCTCGGATGCGGAATTCCCCCGCAAGGTATTTCCACAACCCCCTTCGATCTTAACCCGCGCGAGCCCGGATCGGCGAAAAATCCGCCGCCGCCGCCGTCGACGCCGCAACCGCTGATGTGTCCGTGGTTTGTCGCGGCCGTCGCTACAGCTTCCGCAGCGCGTTGTCGCGCTCGGTCAGCGGGAACGCCACCGCCGCGCCGCCCTGCCGGTGCGACTCGAACACCGCGCACACCATCTCGACAGTCGTCCGCCCCGCGCCGATGTCGCAGATCGGGGCGCGGTCGTGGTCCACCGCGTCGATCAGGTCGCGCACCGCCGCCTCGTGATGCTGCACCGCCGCGATCAGCTCCGGCTGGTTCTCCGCCGCGCCGACGCCCGCCGACGTGATCGGCGTCCACGCGCGCGGCTCGGTGCTCGGCTGGAACGGGTTGCCCCGCCACAGGTGCGCCACCGGGTCCAGGTCGCACTGGATGTTGACCACGCCCTCGCTGCCGACGAGCTGCAGGCCGAACCCCGCGTTGTGCGTGCCGTCGTTGGCGATCGAATCGAAGTACGCGATCACGCCGCTCGACATCTCGTACCGCGCGTGCAGCTCGTCACCCGCCAGCGGACCAAGCCCCTCGGCGCCGTCGATCACGTCCGCCTTCGTCACCGGCCGCCCCTTCGCGCGCATCACCGCCGAGCACGTCCGCGGGTCGCCACCGAAATACGCCGTGAGGTTCAGCACGTGCGACCCGAGCACCCACAGGTCCTCCGCGCCGCCGCGCCGGTCGCCCTTGCCGCGCCCGCGGATCTCCAGCAGCTTGCCGATGCCGCCGTCGGCGATGAGCCTGTCGATCACCTGCAGCGCCGGGTGGTACCGGTTGCGGTGCGCCACCGCGAGCCTCGCGCCGCGCCTGTCGCACGCGGCGACGAGTGCGTCGGCCTCGCCCGGCGTGCGGCACAGCGGCTTCTCGACGTACACGCCGCGCACGCCCGCTTCGATCGACGCCAGCGCCATCGCGTGATGCTGGTCCGCGTGCCGCGGGCACACCGACACGAACTCCGGCTTCACCTCCGCCAGCATCTTGCGGTAGTCCGTGTAGCCGCCGTCGACCTTCAGCTTCGCCTGCTCCTTCGCCAGCCCGTCGGCGTTCGCGTCGGCAACCGCGACGATCTGCGCGCCGTCGATCTTCTGCCAGACCGTGTCGAGCCCGTGCCCGTAGTTGCCGCGCCCCGTGTGTCCGATGACCGCCACGCGGCGGGCCTTCGCGTCGGCCGCGACAGCGCGCGTCAACCCCGCCGCGCCCGCCACGACGCCCGACGCCCCGATGCAGAACGTGCGTCTGTCCATGCCTCCATGGTACGCGCTCCCACGCGTGCGGGCGCACGCCGGGCCGGGGTCCGCGCCGCGTCGCATGGGGGATCGCACCACGCGGGACTCGTCGTTATTCCCGCGACACCTTCTGCCGATCCCGCAGAGAGCCCGCGAAGCGGCGCCGCTATGAATGAACTGAGCGCACCCCGACGTGAAGGACGCGCTCGACTGTCCGTTTGAACCGCAAAGGAGAATGCAATGTCTACCCAGACACACACCACCGAATACGACACCGCGACGAAGCAGGACACGCGATTGCGTGACGCGTACGTCGCCAAGATGAAGGCCAAACGCGCCGAGGTGAAGGCCACGCTGGACGCGCTCAAGGCGCGCTACGACGGCGCCAAGGCCGACGCACGCATCGAGGCCGCGCGCGAGCTCAAGGACGCCGAGCGAACGTTCTCCGAGCTCAACGACTGGATCATGAAGGTCGGGTCGGCGTCGGGCGACGCCTGGCACGAGTTCAAGGACGGCTGCGAGGAGTCGTGGCACGCGTTTGACGCCGCGGTCCGCCGCGCCGCGAAGAAGTTTCACGCCTGATTAACGCGTAAGCCGCGCGTTACCGGGCGCGGCTGCCCAACACCCTGAGGCCCGCGGGCGTCGCCCGTGGGCCTTTTGCGCGCGCCTTTGCTGGCTCGACGCGCCCCGTCGGGCAATAATGCGGCATGAAAACCACCTCCGCCGCGCTGCTCGTCGTTGTCGTTTTCATCCTGTCGCCCCTCACGCTCCACGCCGCGGACGCCGCCGCGCCGAAGCCCGGCCTCCGCGCCGGCGCCGCCAACGTCGACATCACGCCCACGCTCTTCCCGCTCAACACGCCGGGCGGCTTCAACGCCCGGCCCACCACGTCGGCGCACGACAAGCTCCACGCCCGCGCCCTCGTGCTCAGCCAGGGCGACATGACGATCGCCATGTGCGTCGTCGACACGCTCGGCGCGGGGCCCGAGGTGCTCGACGAGTCGAAGGCGATCGCGTCGAAGCAGACGGGCATCCCGGTCGAGCGCATGCTCGTGAGCTCGACACACACGCACAGCGCCCCGCCGTCGGGCCGCACGGAAGGGCCCGAGCCGGAGGTCGCGTACCACAAGGTGATCGTGCAGGGCATCGCCGACGCGATCATCAACGCCCACGCCGCGCTTCGACCGGCGTCGATCGGCGACGCGTCGCACCCGCTGCCGGAGGAGGTGTTCAACCGCCGGTGGTTCCTCAAGCCGGGCAAGATGCCGCTCAATCCGTTCGGCGAGATGGACCAGGTGAAGATGAACCCTGGCACCAGCGCCGAGGTGCTCGACCACCCCGCCGGGCCGACCGATCCCGACCTGATGATCATCTCCGTGGTCGACGCGAAGCGCAAGCCGCTGTGCCTGTTCGCCAACTACGCGCTGCACTACGTCGGCGGCGTGCCGGCACAGACGGTCTCGGCGGACTACTTCGGCGAGTTCGCGCGGCTCATGCCGTCGCGGCTGCACGCGCCCGACGGGTTCGTCGCGATGATGTCGAACGGCGCATCGGGCGACATCAACAACATCCCGTTCCTCGTCACGCGTCCGCCGCGCGAGCCCTACGAACAGATCCGCATCGTCGCGGGCAAGGCCGCGGACACCGCGTGGTTCGCTTACAAGAAGATCGACGCGCACCGCAACGACGTGAAGCTCGACATGGTCGAGCGCGAGCTGACGCTCAAGTACCGCAAGCCGACGCCGGAACAGCTCGCCCACGCCCGCGACGTGCTCGACACGCTCAAGAAGAACCCCGACGCGTTGAAGGACATGCCGCGCCTCGCCGACCACTACGCCCGCCGCACGCTCAACGCCGCCGAGCGCCCCGACACGCTGACGATCAAGCTGCAGGCCATCCGCATCGGCGACCTCGCCGTCGTCGGCATCCCCTTCGAAGTCCTCGTGGAGATCGGCCTCGACATCAAGAAGCGCAGCCCGTTCCCGCGCACCATGGTCATCGGCCTGGCCAACGGACGGCACGGCTACCTGCCGCCGCCCAATCAGCACGAGCTCGGCGGCTACGAAACATGGCTCGGCACCAACTACGTGCAGAAAGACGCGTCGGTGCTGATCACCAACGACCTGCTCGAGATGCTCAAGGAACTCGACGCGAAGTGATCCTTCGAACCACCCAAGCCCACGGGTTCCGTCCCGTGGGTTCCTCGCGACGTTCTCACTTCAACGCCGCCTCGATGTGCTCGGTCACCTGCTTCGCCAGCTTCTCGTACCCCTCGGTCTTGTAGTGCACGTTGCCGGGCGCGAGGAACGTGTCTTTGTCGAACGTGCGCGTCAGGGCGTTGAGGTCGTCGGTCGGCACGCCGTGCTTCTTCATCACGCGCGCCGCCGCGGCGTTGTACTGCAGGTCGTCGCCGACCACGCGACCGGCCTCGTCCTCCGGCACCACCGTCGTGCTGCCCCAGATCAGCTTCGCGCCCGTCTTCTCCAGACGCGTGACCAGCTCGTCGAGGTTCTTCTCGTACTCCTCCAGCGGCGTGGTGATCGTCCCGTTGACTTTGTCGCGGTTGCCCTGCGTCTTCGACGCCGGGTTGCGGTAGCACAGGTCCCACAGCCCCCAGTTGAAGTGAATCACGTCCCACTTCGTGTCGCCGATCCACGAGTCGATCTTCGCCAGCCCCGTCTTCGTGTGCTGCGCGTTGCCCTTGTTGTGCACGACCGTCGCCTTGCCGTCGAGCATCTTCGTGACGTGCGGCGTGTACCCGATCGAGATCGAGTCGCCGATGATCAACACCTTCGGCAGGTCGCCCCCGGCCGCCTTGTCCGCCGCGCTGCATGTCATCGCGCCCACGCACGACACCGCCAGAGCCACACACGCGATCCACAACGTTCGTCGAGTCATGCCGGTCTCCTCGAGGAGGTCAGGTTCAGGTCGTCACATGGTATGCCGCTAGTTCTCGGGTGGCAGCGGCGGTTTGTCGGGAATGGATTCGGCGTCCGACTTCGGGGCTTCGCCGGGCACGGTCGTCTCGACGGTCTCACCGATCACCGTTGGCGTGGGCGCGGTCGATGAGGGGGCCGTCGCGGTGTCGACCGTACCGGAAGGCTGGCCCTGATCCCAGATGCTCTTCGGTCTGTCGTGCAGGCGTTGGAGCGTCACGCCCGCCGCGATGATCACTGCGACGTGGATCGCCAGGCACGTCACGCCGAGCAACTTGCCCGTCGTGTACCGCCGCCCCGCGAACAGCGTCATCAACGCGATGCCGACGCCGACCATGCTCATTGAGATCGCGATCCACAGGCCCAGGTACCACAGCAGGAACCCGACGAACGACAGCAGGATCGTCACGATGAAGATCATGCCGATGCCGAAGATGATCGCGCCAACGATCGCCTCGGCAAGCAACAGCCCAAGCGGCGTCACGCCGAGCAACGCCACGGCGAGGTTCGCGTCGCGTCGCGCGGTTCGGTCGGCGGCGCCGGGGGTCTCGATATCGTCATCCATCATCGTGATCGTCCGTATCGAGGTTTGCGTTCATCACCAGCCGCGTGCGCAGCATCCCGACGACTACCGCCGAGCTCACGGACACGAGGCCGATCACCGCGAGCCCGATGAGAAACACCGCCGCCACTACGGCGCCGAGTCCCGCCCACTCGCCGCTCGACGCCGAGTCCTGCATCGCGAGCATCACGCTCTGAAACCCGATGCCGATCAGGGCGAGCGGCGACAGCAGCGTCAGGACCAGCGTCAGCGTGCAGAACGTCCGCGACGCGGTCACCGACGAACCGATCGTGCCGATCCCGGCCAGCCCGACCAGCGCCGCCGTCCACCCGAGGTT
Source organism: Phycisphaera sp. (assembly GCA_016125285.1). GTDB lineage: Bacteria > Planctomycetota > Phycisphaerae > Phycisphaerales > Zrk34 > RI-212. Next base: position 52,742 of record WGMA01000043.1, on the reverse strand, counting down.
CGCCGCCAGGCCCAGCACCGCCGGGTCCTTGCCGAATTGCATCGCGAGCAACGCCACGCCCGCCGCGGCCGCGACCTGCAAGACGCCCAGAATCCACGCCATCACCTTCATGCTGAGTTTCCTCGACAACCGCGGTGGGCCGCGGTCGTCATTTCAGCCCGTCGAACAGACCTGGCTCCAGGCTCGGCTGCGTCACGTGAAACGCGTTGTCCTCGTAGAACGACACGCGGAACGGCGTGTTGTGCTCGCCCCACTCGTACACCGGGCACGTCGCGACTGGCGCCGCGCCCATCGCCTTTCGCGCTTCGGCCTCGGTCATCCCCATCTCGACCGCCTTCACCCACGCGCCGTCGGCGCTCGACGCCCATTTCCCGACGACCTTGCCGCCCTCGATTGTCACGCCCGCGTCGCCATCGCCGATACGCAGGTCGAACACGCCGTCCACCGGCCGCCCGGGCTCGCCCGCCGCGGCGTCGATCTCCGCGCGCGACATGCCCGTCGTGACGTTCCTGAATCCCTTGTGCACCCGCTTGAGCCGCGGGTCGTTCGCCAACTGCTCCGACCCGGACTTCGGCGCGTTCATGTCGGCGCGCCACCCGTTCGATCCTGCAGCGTCGCCGCCGCCCGTCGTCGGCGCCGCGGCCGGGTCACGGCTACAGCCCCACGGCAGCGCCGCGAGGATCGACACCAACAGGAGTGTGTTGCGGATCGTCATCGGGCCAGCCGCCTTGGCCTTTCCCATACAGGCAGGGCCCAACTTCACCCGGACGAGTATGCGTGAACGATTGTACCAGTCGTACCGTCGCCGCCCCAGCGAAATTCACCCCGCGCACTTACGGCTTCGGCGTCGTCAGCAGGTTCTTGCGGATCTGCACCGCGATGTTCGGGTCGACCACCGCGTAGTCGGCGTCGTACGTGATGTTGCCGCCGCCGCCGAGCTTCACGGACTTGATGATCGGCCACTTGCGACCCGCGGCGACGGCCACGGCGTCGGACAGCTGCTTGCGCTGCTCGGCGGTGAGCGTCTTGTCGGCCTTCGCCTTCTCGCTCGCGGCGAGCAGCGCCTTGGCGAGGTCCACGTGGGACGGGTCGCCCGCTTCGACACGCGTGCGCAGGTCCTCGATCATCGCCGTCAGCCGGGCCGGGCCGGTCTCGGGCAGCCGCTCGGTGAGCGTCTCGCGGTAGCGGGTCACGATGACGTTCGACGCCTTGGCGAACGCGTGCTGCTGGGTGAGGCGTTCGTTGGTCGCGGCGACGATCTCCGCGTTCGACAGCGGCTTATTCGTCGTCTCCTTCGGCCGCCGGTCGACGCCGAGCCGCTGCCCGCCGACCGAGCCGCTGAGGTTGTTGATCAGGTTGCCCGGCTGCGACGAGCCGGGGTCCGTGACCAGCGACACGCTGTTGGGGTACGGCTGCATCGGCGCCATGCCCTTGATCAGCTGATCGAGCTGCGCGGCGGTCAGGTCAGAGAAGTCCGGAAAGAAGCTCAGCAACTGCCACTTCACGTAAGCCTCAAACGCCGCGTCGTTGTTGAGCTTGCGGCCCAGCACGACGACCAGCCCGTCGCGGTCGGTCTTCCAGCCCTTGTCGACCGCGAAGTCGCACATCTGCCGCGGCAGCGTGCCGTCCTTCTTCCAACTCGGCATCGCCTCGCGCGTGATCTGAGCCACGGCGACCTGGGCCGTGACCGGCTTCAGATCGTCCGCCCCCAGCGCCACCGCCGCGCTCATCGCCACCACCATCAACCCCAGACCGACCCCACGTGCGTGCCATGCGTGCCCTGTCATGTCATCGACCTCCCGATCGTTGGCGTCATCAAACAGCATACCCCGCAACCAGACGCGACACAGCCCCGGCCGGTTCACGCGACCGCCGCAAACGGACCCCATGATCCCGCAGAACACCCAGCGGCGGCGGTCGCTTCTCAGATCATCAAACTCGTTGTGACATCACGTTTAACGTAACAAATGTTTGGTATTTGTTGATATCTTTTCGGATCCCCGATATAATGGACCGGCGCACCATCCGCGCCGCGGCGACAACGTCAGCGGCGCCGACGCGCTGCGACAAAGGGGGAGAACGATGCCAACTAAACGTCGGTATGCGCCACCGTCACGTCAACACGGACACCCCTCCGTGCGCGCTCCCCGCGCGCCAAATCCGAAATCCACAATCCGTAATCCACAATCGGTACCCCCCCCCCCCCTGATGCAGACGAACGTAGCGCAGCGCGGAGGGGCGGCGCAAAAAATAAGGACTTACGACCGTTGGGCCGCAAGTCCTTGATGATTCGTCCGCTGCGGACATCGGAGTTGTCCACGGCGGGGCAATGATCGAATCGGGAGAGCATGTATCGGTCACTGAACAATCGCGACTTTGGATTTCTCCTCGAGCAGCATGAGGTAGACGATCTTGACCTGGTCGGGGATCAGGCGGACGCACCCCATGGACGCCTCGTGCCCGATCGACTCGGGGTGGATGGTGCCGTGGATGCCGTAGCCCGCGAGGTCGCGCGTGTTCTCGTCGGTGCCCTCGAGGCCGATCCAGTATCCGCCGAGCGGGTTCTGGGGGTCGTTCGCGGCGAACTTCTCACCGGTGCGGGGGTTGACCCACACGGGGTGCTCGAGCTTGGAGTGCTGCTTGACCTGGAAGGTGCCCAGCGGCGTGGAGCCGTGCTCGCCGAGGCCGACGTTGAAGCTGCGGCAGTACATGTCGCCGAGGTAGATGTCGAGGCGGAAGTCGGACTTGTCGACCACGGCGTGGAACGGTCCCTTGACGACCTTGAGCCGCGCCCCGGCGCGGAGCCGACGCGGGTCGAGGTTGCCGTTGATGTAGCAGATGAACTGCCAGGGCACGTCGTAGCGAGCGGCGATCTTGGACACCAGCTCGCCGGGCTTGACGACGTACGCCTCGGCGTAAGGGTCGTTGGGGACGATCTTCGGGCTGAAGACGAGTTCCTCGTTGAGGGCCTGCATGTCGGCGCGGATGGCGCTGGCCTCGCCGGGCGTGATCGGTCCGTTGAGGGCCTTGTTGAGGATGTCGCGCGCCTCGACGAGCTGGCCCTGCTGGGCGAGCTGGCGGGCGTGATTGAGCAGCGAGCCGCCGCCGGTGTTGGTCGCGGCGGTGGGCTGCGGGGCGGCGCGTGCGGGGCTGGTCGCGGCGAGCAGGGCGGTGGTGCGCGTGTCGTCGCCGGACTTGTCGATGGCGGGGTGGTTGGGATTGACGATCGGCTGCTGGGCCACGGCGTCGGAGGGCGTCGGGGCGGTGGGGGCGGGCGTCGTCGTCACGGGCGAGGACGTCGCGGCGTTGGGTGCGGCGGCGTTGCGCTCGGCGGTGGCGCGGGCGAGGATCGCCGCGGGCGTCTCCATCGGCTGGCCGTTGTGGTCACGCAGGGCTTCGGGCACCCGGCTCGGCTCGGGCGTCGTCGCGGCCAGCGCGTCGGTCGGCACCGCGCCGCTGTCGACCATCGCCTCGCCGTTCGTCGTCGCGTCCGTCGCCTTCTCGTCCTCGCCGTTCCACGACCACGCCACCAGCGCCGCGACGATCAGCAACACCACGCCGATCACACGACGCATCCGCCGCGCCTGGCGCTGTTTCCACGACATGCCCGATACACGATTGCTGCCTTCGCGGCCCGCTTGACTGGAGAGCACCATTTCGGATCCGTCCTTCCCGGCCTAACGCCATGGGTGCTGACGCGGGCGTCGCTCCGTCGGCCCGCGCAATGCCTGAATGTAGAGCTACATATTACCCCGAACGCGCAGCGATTTCACGCCTTAAAACCAATACTGAACGGTTTTTTCGACAGGAAGGTCACGCGTTGCTCGCCGCGCGACCGCTTACGCCCGGATGCGATCGAAACGCAGTTCACGCCGGTCGGTCACCAGCAGGTCCAGCGACACGTCGTGACACGCGGTCGGCACTTCGTCGACGATCTGCTCGTCGAGCGCCAACCCGCAGGTGATGCCCGTGAAACTCGGGTGCGCCAGGAAGCGGTCGTAGAACCCGCCGCCGCGCCCGATGCGTCGGCCCTCGACGTCGAAGCCCAGCCCCGGCACGATCACCATGTCGATGTCCTGCGGCGGGATCGGCTTGCCCGTGCCCGGCGTCGACACGCCGTAGCGGTCGACGTTCATCGGCTCGTCCAGGCTTCGCAGCACCACCGGGATCATGTGCTTCTGCTCGTAGCTGACCAGCGGCACCGTCACCGTCTTCATCCGCTGCCACGCCCGCAGCGCGATCGGCCGGGCGTCGATCTCGTACTTCAGCGGCAGGAAGATCATCACCGACTCGGCCCGCTGGAACTCCGGCGTCGCCGCCAGACGCTCCGCCGCCGCGACCGACTTGGCGTGCAGCTCCGCCGGCTCAAGCTCCATCAGCTTCGCCCGCAGCTGCGCACGCAGGTTTTTCTTTTCAGGAGCCCCGACCATGATGCCGCTCCACCACGAGTGTGACGCTGAGTCGATAGTACCTTGTAACTGTCGACCAACGCGGGGAAATATCCCCAATAGTTTGAACGCTTTTTATACGTCCACGCTTGCACGCCTGTTGACGGGGTGTTGTACCCAAATACGTATGCTTCCACCGCCGACTTTGTGACAGTCTTGCACGTTTTTCACCGCCGCCGCCGCTCGACCGCTCCGCTTGCGGCTTTGCGACCCCGCTCGAACCCCGCTAAAACATGCCGTCATGACCGCATCGAACGAAAAACCGCGTCTGCTCACCGGCGACACCCCGACCGGCCGCCTGCACCTCGGACACTACGCCGGGTCCATCGAGAACCGCCTGGCGATGCAGGACGACTACGACTGCTACTTCCTCATCGCCAACGTCCACGCCCTGACGACACGCAGCGAAGAGGTCGCCGGGATCCGTGAGGACACCATCGAGATCGTCCGCGACTGGATGGCGTGCGGCATCGACCCCAATCGCTCGGCGCTGTTCCTCCAGTCGGAGGTGCCCGCCATCGCCGAGCTGACGTGGTACTTCGCGATGATCCTCGGCTACGGCCGACTCATGAAGAACCCGACCGTCAAGGACGAGATCCGCGTCAAGAACCTCGGCGACAACTACTCGTTCGGCTTCCTGATGTACCCGGTCGGCCAGATCGCCGACATCCTCGCGTTCCGCCCGGACGTCGTGCCGGTCGGCGAGGACCAGGTGCCACACATCGAGATGACGCGCGAGATCGCCCGCCGGTTCGACCAGCTGTACTGCGGCGTGTCCGGTCAGACCGACGACGCGGACTACGTCAAAGAGGGCGGCGTGTTCCCGATCCCCGCCGCGAAGACCGGCCGCGTCGCCCGCCTCACCGGCATCGACGGCGTCAACAAGATGTCCAAGTCGCTGGGCAACGCGATCCTGCTGTCCGACACGCCGAAAGAAGTGCAGAAGAAGTGCAACAAGATCTTCACCGGCCGCGGCACGATGGAAGACCCGCCGGTGATGGAGAACAACACCGTCATCGAGTACCTCCGCAGCTTCCACACGGACCAGTCGCGCGTCGATGAACTCGTCGACGCCTACAGCAAGTCGGAACTCGGCGACGGCCACCTCAAGAAGGAAGCCGCCGAAGCGATCAACACGCTGCTCGACCCCATCCGCGAGCGTCGCGAGAAGATCACCGACGCCGACGTGGTCGACGCCCTGCGCGAAGGCACGAAGCGCGCCAACGCCGTGGCGGAAAAAACATTGTGGATGGCGAAGCAGGCGATGAAGTACGACTTCTTCGAACGCGGGCTGGAGCTGCGGTAAGGATCGCGTTACTCACCGAGATACCGGAAGCGGATGTCGCGCCAGGCGTCGTCGTTGCGGAGTTCGAGCAGGACGCGGTTCATCGGTTCGCGCCACGGGCTGTCGGTGGCGAGGGCGACGGCGTATTCCTGCTGCTGGAAGGTCCACGGCAGGACGACCACGCGGTCGCTGTGCGACTGGTTGACGGTGTACTTGAGGATCGGCGCGTCGTAGACGACCGCCTCGGCCGAGCCGTCGGCGAGCGCGGCGAAGGCCTCGTCGATCGAGCCGACGGTCCGGTGGCGGATGTGTTTGTCGCGGAGATACTTGGCGCTGGTGCTGTCGGCGAGGGTCACGACGCTGACGCGGCGGAGGTCGTCGGGGTGCTGGATCGGCGTGTCGAGCTGGCCGACGGTCAGCACGGAGGCGATCGCGCCGGTGAGGGTCGACAGCGCCAGGAGGCTGGCGAACATGCCCGTCGCGGCGAGGGCGCGGGCGGCGGACGTGTTGGGATTGACGCCCTTGTTGCCGAGCAGGATCACCACGGCCCACCAGATGCCGTCGCGGATGCCGGACTTGCGCTCGGCGAACGGGCCGGTCTTCGCGCGGCGCTCGAGCAGCCAGAACACGACGCCGCAGGCGATCGTCACGACGACGAGCAGCGCGGCGACGGCGAAGAAGCGCGCCGAGAACACGCGTTGCAGCGTCCGCCAGAAGCCCGCCTGCCCGGCGCGCGGCACGGCGACGCCCAGCCCGGTGGTGAAATACGAGTGCGTGAAGTCGAGGCGCTCCTCGCGCTCCATGGTGACGCTGATCGCGGAGATCGCGACGTCGGCCTTGCCGGTCGCCACCGCGTCGAGCATCTGGTCGAGCGTCATCTCCTTGATGTCGTAGTCGACGCCGACCTCATCGGCCAGACGACGCCACAGCTCGATGCTGATGCCGGACCAGTTGCCGTCGGCGTCGCGCATCGCGAACGGCGGTGTGACCTTGGTGACGACGCGCAGCCTCGGGCGCGGCTTCGCGGGCGCCGCCGGTGCGTCGGGCGTCTGCGCCGCGCCGATCGACGCGAACAGCGCGATCACGGTGGCGCACACGGCGATAGACAACAGGCGTCTGGCGACGCTTCGGCTGCGTAAGTTGAAACACATCAGCAGTCTCCCGCGAACCCTTACACGGAGGATACCGCGCCGTGCGCGACGGGCAAAGAATCGCGTGACGTCGACGCGCCCACGGGCATCGAATCACGCGTATTGGGGGTCGCGCCGTCACGGAGCGACGTGGATGCTGCACAACCTGCACTACGAGATGGACCTGCCGCTCGACATCGAGCGCGTGTTCGCGTTCTTCGCCGACGCCGAGAACCTCGAGCGGATCACGCCGCCCGAGCTGGGCTTCCGCATCGTGACCCCGACGCCGATCGACATCGGCCAGGGCACGTTGATCGACTACCGGCTGAAGCTGTGGGGCGTGCCGATGACGTGGCGGACGCACATCAGCGCGTGGGACCCGCCGCGGATGTTCGTCGACGAAGCGGTGCGCGGGCCTTACCGCGTGTGGGCGCACCGACATTTCTTCGAGGCGATCGATGGCGGCACGCGCATGATCGACGACGTCGACTACGCGCTGCCGCTGTTCCCGATCGGGCAGATCGCCTGGCCGATGGTGCGGCTGCAGCTCAGCCGGATCTTCGGATACCGGCAGCGTGCGATCCGTCGGTTGCTGTGCGGTTCATGATTTCCTCAACGTTGTCGATTCATCGGATAAACGGGACGTGTTAATCTGTTGGCATGTCCAAGTGCATCGCCGCGATCGATCAGGGGACGACGTCGACACGCTGCATGCTGTTCGACGCCGCGGCGAACGTGCTGGGCGTCGGGCAGGCGGAGCACGAGCAGATCTATCCGAAGCCGGGCTGGGTGGAGCACGACGCCAGCGCGATCTGGCAGCGCACGCAATGGGTGGTCGCCGAGGCGATGAGCGCGGCGGGCGTGACCGGCGGCGACATCGCGGCGGTGGGCATCACGAATCAGCGCGAGACGACGGTTGTGTGGGACCGACGCACGGGCGAGCCGGTGTGCAACGCGATCGTCTGGCAGGACACGCGGACGAAGGCGATGTGTGATCGGCTCGCGGCGGAAGGCGACGCGGGCATCGATCGCTTCCGCGCGGCGACGGGGCTGCCGCTGGCGACGTATTTTTCGGGGCCGAAGATCGCGTGGGTGCTGGAGAACGTGGACGGCGCGCGGGCGCGCGCGGAGAACGGCGACGTGATCGCGGGCACGATCGACGCGTGGCTCGTGTGGAACCTGACGGGCGGCGTGGACGGCGGGCGACACGTGACCGACGTGACCAACGCGTCGCGGACGATGCTGATGGACCTGCGCACGCTGCGGTGGGACGCGGAGATCGCGGCGACGATGGGCGTGCCGGTGACGATGCTGCCGACGATCGTGCCGAGTTCGTCGGCGGGGGCGTACGGCGTGACCCGCGCCGACGGCCCGTTCGGCGCGGTCATCCCGATCGCCGCGGCGGTGGGGGACCAGCAGGCGGCGCTCATCGGCCAGTGCTGCTTCGAGCCCGGCGAGGCGAAGAACACCTACGGCACCGGCTGCTTCATGCTGCTCAACACCGGCGAGCAGCCCAACGTGTCCGAGCACGGTCTGCTGACGACGGTGGCGTACCGCTTCGGCGACGCCCCGCCGGTGTACGCGCTGGAAGGGTCGATCGCGATCGCGGGCGCGCTGGTGCAGTGGCTGCGGGACAACCTCGGGCTGATCGCGACGTCGGGCGAGATCGAGGCGCTGGCGAAGCGGGTCGATGACGCGGCGGGCGTGTACTTCGTCCCGGCGTTCAGCGGGCTGTTCGCGCCGCACTGGCGCAGCGATGCGCGCGGCGTGATCGTCGGCCTGACCCGGGCGGTCAACAAGGCACACATCGCCCGGGCCGCGCTCGAGGCCACCGCGTATCAGACACGCGAGGTCATCGACGCGATGCGCGCCGACTCCGGCGTCGAGCTCACCGAGCTCAAGGTTGACGGCGGCATGGTCGTCAACGAACTGCTCATGCAGTTCCAGTCGGACGTGCTCGGCGTGCCGGTGACGCGGCCGGTGATCAGCGAGACGACGGCCCTCGGCGCGGCGTTCGCGGCGGGGCTCGCGGTCGGCTACTTCGCGGGCCTCGACGAGCTGCGCGCCACGTGGCGGGCGCAGCAGACGTGGCGACCGGCGATCGACGCGTCGACACGCGAATCCCTCTGCGCGGGATGGCGCAAGGCTGTGCAGCGCAGCCTCGACTGGGTTGAGTGAATGGGGTTCAGTCACTCCGCGCATCTCGTTGGCACATCAACACCTGCGACGGCCGCCAGAATCGGGGTAATTACCCCATAGATCGATTCACACGATCGGTCGATAATGAGTTCATCAACATTGACCCCGGAACGACGGCGGATTGGCCTTTTTGGCACTCCGCCGTTTTTTTATGCGCCGACCGCGCCGCGCCAAGGTGTGGAAGACGGACCTGTTTGAGATTTGGGGAAAGCGCCCCATAGAGAAGCCCGGCCCGCGCGCCGATACTTAAGGCATAAGTAGTGACCCCGGAACGACGGCGGGCTGGTCAGTGAGACACCCCGCCGTTTTTTTGTGCGCGGATTTCGTCACGCGAGCCCGCCTCAGCAGGTTCTGATTGAACCGCGTCACCATCTCTTGGCTTCCACACGATTGCGCCAAGCACTGCGATCGCGATGCTGGCTACCCAAAGCCAGTATCCAGCCGAGTAACGCGTAATGGATGACACGCCGCCGGCCTCGTCTGTGACGATTTCCTTATACAGCAGGAAACTCAGTGCAAACATCAAGGCAGCTAGCGCACACATGATTGACCGTGTCCGCCGTGCCTTCAGCAAGAGCCAACTGCTGATCAAGAGCGGATTCGCCAGCCATGCGAACACGCCTTGCAGCACGCCTATCCAACCAAAAAACAGCAGGCCGAAACACGATGCCCACGCTCGCGGGTTCTCTCCGCTGATCAAGAACCCGTCCTGCGTAAGGCTGGCGGCGAATAGCAACACGCTTGACGTCACGAGTACACGTCGAGTTAATACACGCGATCGCCATGGTGTCGATGCGGTAACGTTGATCGTATCGCCCCCGTTGTGGGTGATCACCACTTCAAATCCTGAATGACCAGTTCCGTGTTCGTTCGGCCGTTCCAGCGGTTGATCTTCGGTTCGGCGGCGAGGTCGAGCACCGTCCCGGCGGGGAGTTTCGGCTGCAGGCGGCCCATGTTCCAGCCGATGCAGCGGACCACCACGCCGTCCTGTTCGACGAACAGCGCCAGGTGGCGCGCCTCGCGGCCCATCGTCTGCGGGGGCTGCGCGACGTGCGCGCCCTCGATCAGCACCACCGGCGTGGGGTTCGATCGACCGAACGGCGCGAGCTTCTCGATCTGTTCGACGGCGGTGGGGCGGAGGTCGTTGAGCGTGACGGTCGCGTCGATCTCCAGCACGGGCGTCAGGTCGTCGACACTCAGGTGCGCCCTGGCGTGCTTGATCATCGCGTCGCGGAACGCGTCGAGGTTCGCCGTGGGCAGCTTGAGTCCCGCGGCCATGGCGTGTCCGCCGAAGCTGTCGAGGTGTGCGCTGCACGCGTCGATCGCTTCGTGCAGGTTGTAGCCGTCGATCGACCGCGCCGAGCCGCCCGCCTGACCGTTCGACGTGTTGACGAGAATGGTGGGGCGGCCGAACGCCTCGACGAGCCGCGAGCAGACGATGCCGACGACGCCGACGTGCCAGTCCGGGTGCCCGAGCACGATGCAGCGGACGTCGTCGTGGTCGTACCCGGCGTCGATCACCATCTGCTTCGCCTGCTCGAAGATCGCCCGCTCGGTGTCGCGGCGGTGCGTGTTTTCCTTGTCGAGCATCTCGGCGAGTTGGCGCGACTCGGCGTGGTTCGCGTCGGTCAGCAGCTTGATCGCCTCGCGCGCGTGGCCCATGCGGCCGCACGCGTTGAGGCGCGGGCCGAGCACGAAGCCGACGTGATATGCGTCGACCTTCTCGTCGCGCAGTCGCGACGTGTCGATCAGCGCATTGAGGCCGACGAACGGCGTGTGCTTGATGCGACGCAAGCCGTACGACGCGATCGTGCGGTTCTCGTCGACGAGCGGCACGATGTCGGCGATGGTGCCGAGCGCCGCGAGCGACAGCAGGTCGACCAGCAGTCCCTTGAACACGCCGGTGACGCGCTCGGAGCCGCACCACACGCGGGCGATCTGCCACGCGAGCTTGTACGCGACGCCCGCGCCGCAGATGTCGCCGAACGGATACTCGACGCCGGTGGCGTTGCGGTGGTCGGCGGGGAGTCGCGGGTGGACGAGCGTGTGCGCGTCGGGCAGCACGCCGTCGGTGCGCATCTCGTGGTGATCGGTAATGATCAGGTCGACGCCGTGCTCGCGCGCGACCGCGGCGGGCTCGATGGCGGTGATGCCGCAGTCGACGGACACGACGACCTTCGCGCCCTGGCTCGCGATGGTGGCGATCGCCTCGGCGTTGAGGCCGTAGCCCTCGTCGACGCGGTGCGGCACGTAGCGGCGCACGTCGGCGTCGGGGTCCGCGGCCTTGAGCGTGTGGAAGAGAATCGCGGTCGCGGTGACGCCGTCGACGTCGTAGTCGCCGTAGATGACGATCGGCTGCTTGTCGCGCACGGCGGCGACGAGGCGTTCGGCGGCGGCGACACACCCGGGCAGCGTCGCGGGATCGTGCAGGTCGGTGAGCTTGGGATCGATGAACGACCGGGCCGCGCCCGCGTCAACGATACCGCGCCGCCACAGCAGCTGCCCGATGAGCGGGTCGAGCTTCAGCGCCTTGCTCACGCCAACGGCGTCGTCGACGTGCGGCGCAACGCGCCACCGCTTGAAGTGTCCGCGTGTCGGTGTGGTTGTTGACGTGGTGCTCGGCATCCGTGCCTCGGTTGAAGGTGCGCGTGTGTGAAAGCCCATCGTAGCAGCGTACGGGCGCGATCAGAAGGGTTTAACCGCCAACCCCCAAGCCCTAGCCCCCAACCCCGCTCTTCATCACCTCACGCATCACGGTCGTCGCGAAGCACCCTCGCGGCAGGCCGAACTCGACCTTGACGAACGGCCCGAACTCGTCGGCGCCGCCGGTGACCAGCGGGTCGTACACCTGCATCCGCATCGCCCGCCGCGAGCTGCGCGGCTCGTAGTCGTCGCCCGCCAGCTCCATCACGCGCTCGAGGCTCACGCCGGACTCGGCCAGCGCATCGAGCTCGCGCGTGTCGACATCGCCGGAGGCGCGCCGCATGTCGGGGCCCCACATCGGGCCGGTCGCGCTGATCTCGAAGGCGTCGCAGCGGGGCTGCTCGGCGGCGAGGTCGCGCACCTGGAACACGCCGCGCGTCGTGTGCTTGAACGCCAGGTCGCCGAGTTCCATCACGTGCAGCCGCCCGGCGCGCACGCGTGCGTCGAGCACGCGGTTGAAGATCGCGCTCTGCCACGCCGTGACCAGCATGCGCCGCTGCAGCAGGTCGATGCTCGACACCGCCTCCGCCGCGCTCGCCCCGCGTGACAGCGGCCCGATCGCCTGCCGCTCGAACCGATGCACCGTTGGCCAGGCCTCCAGCGCCGCCGCGTAATCGCCCGCTTCGTACGCCGACCGCGCTGCGCGGTTGTGTTCGTTGTCGTCGTCGCGCGGCTCGCCGAGCATCACGTCGAGAAAGCCCTGCAGGTCGCCGGTGATCAGCCGTCTGCCCTGCTCGTGGTTGTTGAGCCGGTAGCCGAACCGCTGATCGCCGAGAAAGTTCGCCGCGCCGTGCCTGGCGAGGTGATCGACGATCCGCTTGGCGCGGACGACTTCCGTACCCGCCACGTCGCGCACCTTGATCTCAAAGCGATTCCCCGCCAGGTCGCCCGGCGTCAGCGCCACCGGCCCGCGGCACATGTCGACGATGCCCACGTGCCCGTCGGCGAACTCCACCGCGCGGTCCTCCGTCGCGCCCGCGACGCTGAACCACTGCCGCACCACCGCGTGCTTGTCCTTGAGCCCCGCGAACCCGATCGCCTCCCGCTCGACGCCGAAGTGCTCGGCGAAAAAACGCACCACGTCCGACGTCAGCCGCTTGCGCTTCTGCACCTGCAGGTAAAGGTAATCACCGCCGTTGCCGCCCTCACCGCCCGGCGTGAACAGCGGCACCTCCTCGACGACAAAGTCCTCCGTGCGCGCCTTGATCCGCCCGCCGATCCCGGGCTCGTCGGCGGTTACGTACGCCAATGTGTCGCTGGTGACGGTCATCACGGCACATCATAACGGACGTCACACGCGGTGCCCTGGGTGAAACGCGCATAGAGGCACGCTGCGGCGGTACACTGTGGTCATGCACGAACGCCCCGAATCCATCGACGCCCGACCGATCGTCGACCGCCTGCTCGACGACGCGGTGGCGCGCAGCGCGTCGGATGTGCATGTGGACCCGGAAGCCGAGGGGTACGCGGTGCGTGTGCGGGTCGACGGGGTGCTCGACACGGCGCAGCGGTTGGATGGGCAGACGGGGCGGGCGGTGGTGGCGCGGTTAATGGTGATGGGCAAGCTGCTGACGTATCGGCCGGACATCCCGCAGGAGGGGCGGTTGAGTGTGATGTCGCCGACGGCGGGGCGGGCGATCGAGATGCGCGTGTCGGTGATGCCGACGACGCACGGGCTGCGGGCGGTGGTGCGTTTGCCCGCGGAGCTGACGCAGCCGCGCGAGCTGGACGCGCTGGGCCTGCCGGACGCGGTGGTCGACGGGCTGCGTCGCTTCGCGAGGGCGGACACGGGGATGCTGCTGCTGACGGGCCCGGCGGGGTCGGGCAAGACGACGACGATTTATGCGTTGCTGGAGCACATCGTGTCGACGCAGCCGGGCGTGAGCGTGATTGCGTTGGAGGACCCGGTGGAGCGGGACATCGCGGGGGTGACGCAGATCGAGGTGACGCCGCACGGCGAGCTGACGTACGAGCGGGCGCTGCGGTCGATCCTGCGGCAGGACCCACAGGTGCTGATGCTGGGCGAGGTGCGTGACGCGGCGACGGCGACGGCGGCGATCGGCGCGGCGCTGTCGGGGCATCGTCTGATCGCGACGCTGCACGCCGGTTCACCCGCGACGGCGCTGGCGCGATTGCTGGAGATGGGGATCGAGCCTTATCAGCTGAGCAGCGCGGTGCACGCGGTGGTGGCGCAGCGGCTGCTGCGAAAAAAGGTGTCTGACACCTTTTCCGGTCGTGTACCGATCGCGGAGTACGCGGAGATGGACGACGCGTTGCGTCGCGCCGTGCTCGATCGCGCGGACGCGAGCACGATGTCGAAGCTGCTGACGGGACGGGCGGGGTACGTGACGCTGCGCGACGCGGCGGCGACCGCGGTGGAGCGCGGGCTGACGGACGCGGCGGAGGTGGCGAGGGTGCTCGGCGAGTAGGGATGATACACCCTCTCCATTGAGGGAGAGGGCAGGGGTGAGGGTGAAGCCGTCGAATACGTGGCGTGTTTCCCGCACGAAATGCCGTGTTCGATGAATCGACCCCCTCACCCAACCTCTCCCCCACCTGGGGGCGAGGGGTTACGAAGTCGTACGCGTGCCTCACCCCAGCTGCTTGCGGAAGCGACCGATGCTCAGGCCGAGGACGACGACGCAGCAGGCGGTCAGGCCGATGACGTGGGGCATGAGGTCGATCAGGTCGGCGCCGCGTAGCACGACGCCGCGGAGCATTTCGAGGAAGTAGGTCACGGGGATGGCGAAGGTCGCGAGGTAGATCGGCGTGGGCATCTCGCTGCGGGGGAACATGAAGCCGGAGAGCAGCACGGACGGCAGCATGATCATGAAGGCCATCTGGATCGCGGCGACCTGGGTGCGTGCGATGGTGGAGATGAGCAGGCCGAGGCCGAGCGCGCAGACGAGGAACAGCAGGGACAGGGCGAGCAGCAGCGTGAGGTCGCCGCGGATGGGCACGCGGAAGAGGAAGACCATGACGGTGAGGACGATGAGCATCTCGACGAAGCCGCACACGGCATAGGGCAGCAGCTTGCCGAGCATGAGGCCGGTGCGTCCGACGGGCGTGACGAAGAGCTGTTCGAGCGTGCCCTGTTCGCGTTCGCGGACGATGGCGAAGGTGGTGAGGAAGAGCGTGACGAGCTGGAGGATGATGCCGACGAGGCCGGGCACGAAGAAGTGTGCGGACTCGAGGTCGGGGTTGTAGAGCAGTCGCGGTCGGACCTCGATGGGCAGGGCGACGTGCCCGGTGGTGTCGCGCGCCGGGCCGGTCTGCAGGGCCTCGGCGGTGTTGCGTGCGATGCGGATGGATCGGTCGACGCCGAGCAGGCTCGCGGCGTTGAGCGCGGTGGTGGCGACCTGCGAGTCGCTGCCGTCGATGAGCACCTGGACCTGGACCTGCTGGCCGCGCGTCAGGCGGTCGGTGTAGTCGGGCGGGATGACGAGCCCGGCCTTGGCGCGTCCGCTGGTGATGGCGCGTCGGAAGGATTCGTCGTCGGTCACACGTTCGATCACCTCGAACGTGCCGGTGTTCTCGAACGCCTCGGTCAGCTCGCGTCCGGACGCGCGGCCGTCGAGGTCGTAGACGACGAGCGGGATGTCCTCAATCTGCGTATCGATCGCGTAGCCGAAGATCAGCATCTGCAGGACGGGGATCACGAGCATGAACACGAGCGTCGTGGGCTGGCGACGCAGGTGGAAGAACTCCTTGATAAACACGGCGAGGAACCCGGCCATCGTCGCGGCCTTGCGACGTTTGGCGGGTTTGGCGCGCGGCGTGGGCGCGTCATGGGCGTCGCCCGCGCTCGCGTCCACGTGCGTGGTGATCTCACCGCCCGCCGCACGCTCCTTCTCCGCGGCGCGCGTCAGTGTCACGAACACGTCCTCCAGCGTCGGCGTGATCTGACGCATCTCCACGTCCTGCTCCGACACGCCCAGCGGCCCGAGCAGCGACGACACGCCGGCGCCCTCGTCGGCCAGCAGATGGATCGACTGCCCGAACAGCGTCGCGTCGCGCACGCCCTCCGCTTCGCGCAGCTTCGTGAGGTGTCGCGCCGGTTCCGGCACGTCCAGCTCGTAACGCTGCGTGCCCTCCGGCGTCACGCTCGGCAGCGCCTTCAGATCGTCCGGCGTGCCCTTGACCAGCAGCTTCGACAGGTAGATGTACGCCACGTCCGTGCAGCGCTCGGCCTCGTCCATGTAGTGCGTGGTGACGAACAGCGTCACGCCCTGGCCCGACAGCTCGAACAGCAGGTCCCACAGCTGTCGCCGCGCCACCGGGTCGATGCCCGCCGTCGGCTCGTCGAGGAACACCACCGCCGGTTCGTGGATCAGCGCACACGCCAGCGCCAGCCGCTGTTTCCATCCGCCCGACAGCGTGCCCGCGAGCTGGTCGACGTAGGGCTCGATCGACGTCAGCGCGATCACGGCCTCCGACCGTTCCTTCAATCGCTGCGGCGACAGCCCGTAGATCCGTCCGTAAAAATCGAGGTTTTCGCGCACGGTCAGGTCGGCGTAGAGGCTGAAGCTCTGCGACATGTAGCCGATGCGCCGCTTGATCAGTTCCGACTCGCGCTCGGCGTCGTGGCCGAGCACGGTCGCGCTGCCCGCGCTCGGCTCCAGCACGCCGCACAGCATGCGGATGATCGTCGACTTGCCCGACCCGTTCGGCCCGAGCAGCCCGAAGATCGACCCACGCTTCACCTGGAACGTCACGTCGCCCACCGCCGTGACATCGCCGAACTTCCGCGTGAGGTGACGCACGTCGATCACGCAGTCGTCGCACGGCGCAGTGTCATCGCCGCGCGCCACGCCGCCGTCGTCGCCCGCATCTTCACCGCGATCGTCATCGTGCGATGCGTCGCTCACTCCGCCGCCTCCAGCCACACGTCCGCCGCCATGCCGGGACGCAGCACGTCGCCGCCCTCGTCCAGCGTCGCCTTGATGCGGAACACCTGTTTCGACCGCTCCTCCGGCGTCTGCACGTTACGCGGCGTGAACTCCGCCTGTGTCGCCACGTAACTCACGTGTGCCTTGAACCGACGACCCGGGTAGCTGTCGACCGTCACCGACACCGTCTGGCCGACCTTCAGGTTGAGGCGATTCTCCGGCACGTACGCCCGCACCCACAGCTCCTGCACGTCGAGCATCGACAGCGCGGGCTGGTTCGGGCCGATCAGGTCGCCCGGCTCCAGGTCCACCGCCTCGACGACGCCCGCCGTCGGCGCGCGCACCGTCAGCTCCTGCATCTGCCGATCGATCGCCGCCAGCGCCGCGTCCGCCGCCGCCACCGCCGCGCGCGCCTCGTCGATGTCTTCCTTGCGAAACCCGTTGACCAGTTCGCTGAGCGCCGCGTCCGCGCCCGCCAGCTGCGCCTCGGCCTCGGCGATCTCCTCGCCGCGCGTGCCCGCCTGCAACAGCTCCAGCTCCTGCCGCCGCGCGTTCAGCGTCGCCGTCTCGATCTTCACCGACGCCACCGCGCGGTCCAGGTCTTCCTGGTTGACGGCGCGCTTCTCCATCAGCGTCTGCGCACGCTTGAGCGTGAGGTTCGCGAACTCCAGCCGCGCGTCCGCCGCCTCCACCTGCGACTGCGCCGCGTTGATCTCCTGCGCGCGCGGCCCGGCCTTCAGCTTCGACACCAACGCCGCCAGCCGATCCCGCGCCGCACGCGCCTGCTCGATGTCCTCCGCGCGATGCCCCGCCTCCAGCTTCGCCAGCGCCGACTTCCGCTGGTCCAGCTCCGCCGCCGCCGCCGCGCGACGCTCCTTCAGGTCGTACGCCTCCAGCGTCACCAGCACGTCACTCGCCGCCACCGTCGCGCCTTCCTTGACCTTCACCGACTCCACACGCCCGCCCACGCGCGACCCCACGCGCACCTCGTGCGCCTCGACGAACCCCGACACCTTCAGCGGCTCGGTCGTCAGCTGGCTCGAATACAACGCCGCGCCCAGCACGGCCACGACCACGATTAGTCCGATGATGCGCACGCCCACGTCTACGCCTCCGATCCTTCGCGCCCCACTCCGCGCTGCCCCAAAGCCCACGGGTTCCGCCCCGTGGGTGCACGCCACTTCCACAACACCCCCATCCTACTCACACCCTCGATCCGCTCCCAACCGAAAGCGCCAATCATCCGCGTGCCCACGCTCGCCCCGGACCAATACCCACGCCGTGATCCGCACCGCGTTGATGGGCCCCGCGCCGCGTCGGACCTACCAATGATTGAGAGAAGACATACCTTTTCACGCAACATTCCGCCTGACGGGGAAGGGAGAAGTCAAAATGAAACGCCGCACCATCATCGCCGCCGTACTCGCGATCGGCCTGCTCGCCGCGGTCGGTCTGCTCAGCGCGCCGAAAGGCGTAACCGCCAGCACGACGCGCAGCCTCGACCCGCCGACGTTCGAGCTCGGGCCGATCCTTGAAGCGGGGCACGACGCCCAGCTCGAGGGTCGCGTCGTCGACCTGAGCCTGTTCCTCCGCAACCAGCCGACGCTGGTCTACACGCTGGACCTCGCCCGGCCGATCGAGCAACGTATCATCGGCTCGCTCGATCCCAACGTGCCGATCGGCCTGGTGGTCGACAAGCACTACACGTCCTCCGCAGCCGGGATCGCTCCCGCGGGTAGCGCTTACGTCATTGTCTTTGACCCCGACGCCACCGACGAGGTTGACGCCTATCTCCAGGCCCGTTCGTACCTGGGCATGTACGTTAAGGTCGCCGGCAAGACCTTCGACCGCGACGGCATGCGTGGCCTGCTGATCACGCACCTCGAGCCGCTCACACGCGACGCCGAGTGACGCTCGCGTCGCGTTTTCCGCGTCGCGCGCAACACGCACGCACTCACCCCAACCCACGCCCACGGGCAGCTGCCCGTGGGCGGTGCTGCGCGCCGCGACCCGACCCCGCGACGCGCCATACAATGTCCAACCCACGCCGCGTACGGCCCGAGCCGACGTGTCCAGCCGCTCTGACCGATGTGAGGTAATTCGTGATGCCGTTGATTTCACGCGCCGTGGTGAACGTGATCGCTGTCGGTCTGACCGTGTCACTCGGCGCGACCACGTCGGTCGTCCGCGCCGGTGACGAGGTCTCCAACCCCGCGCTCGACGTGTTCCCGCCCGCGACGTTTCATGTCGACGACGCCGACCGCGGCGCGTCGCGACTCACCGGGCAGTACACGCCGTCCGGCAGCCTCTGGCTCAAGGGGCTCGACGAGTCGACGGTGTTTCAGCAGGAGCTGGCGCACGAGCAGGACGCGTCGCGGTCGTTCCGGCTGCGTGTGGGGCGCGGCGGGCAGATCTACTCGCTGCGCGGCGCGTTCGGCGAAAGCGTGCCGCCGTCGTGGCGCGACGGCGGCAAGACGTCGTCGCCGTGGAACGATGAGGTGTGGCAGTTCGTGGCCGTGTGCTCGAAGTACAACAACCAGCCGAAGGACGGCATGCCCGGCACGCCGTTCTTCATCCACAACTCGGGCGTCTACGTCGAAGGCTCCGCGAAGCCGATGTACTGCCCGCTGCTGGCGAACGAGGCATCGCCCGATCAGCGCACCTACCGCACGCTCAACTGGGGCCTGATCGCCGCGTCGCCGAGCGTCCACCGCGCGCCGCTGCTCTACTACACACAGGTCCGTGACGCGGGCGCGGGCGTCGTCGAGCTCACGTGGGTCGTGCACAACTTCGCGACCGACCCCGACATCGTCTTCGACTTCCTCAACGCCCCGTGGGGCGGCACGCGCTGGACCAGCCTGCCGTACTGCTACTGGAGTTCGCCCGACGGCGGGCCCGTCGACGTGACCGACACGCGGTCGCACGCCAACGAAGGCACGCGACACTACGACCAGCTCGGCGGCTGGATCATGCGTACGCAGTCGCGCGACGACCCGGCCAGCCCGTCGCTCGGGCTCGTCATCGGCCGCGACCGACACGCCAGCGAATCGTTCCAGACACGCCGGTCCATCTACCGCGACTACCGCGCGCATCCCAACACCTACGCGCTCGGCAAGCGGCCCAACGAGCACCGCAACTACGACGTCGTCGAGGCCATCCCCGGCTGCGCCATCCGACCCGGTGCCACCTACTTCTTCCGCGCCTTCTTCGTCGTCGACCGCTTCGACCGCGCCGTCGCGCGCTGCAACGAGCTCGTCGATCACGTCGACTACGGCCCGATCACCTTCGACCCCGCGTCCACGCCGCTCGTCACCGCCACGCCCGATGACAAGGCGCCGACGTTCCGCCTCTACGCCCGTCCCGTGCCAAACAGTCAGCCGCTGTTCCTGCTCGAGTCGACCGAGACCGGCCAGCGCATCGTCACCACCGATCCCTACCGTCTGGTCAGCACGCGACCCTTCGACAACCCCCTCGACGCGGCGCACCCGATGCACGACTACTTCGTCAAGGCCGTGTATCACAACGTCTCCGACGGCCGCACCCGATGGCTCGGCATGCTCGGCTACGGCCTGCGCGAGCGCCCGAACGCCCCCGGCGACTGGCGCCAACTCTCCACCGTCCTGCCCGACCGCGCGGAGTTCCCGAAGCCGGACGAACATCACCTCGACCTGTGGGTCCGCGTGGATCGGTAATACGCACCACCACGACGAGCGGAGTGCCAACACCTCGGGGATCATGTCGCGTAAACGCATATTGATAACTAACTTAACGCTATTTCGTTCCGCCCGCTGCGCGCCTTTGCCCCACATCGCGACCGGGTCGCTGCCTACGCCACATTCGTGGGGGGCTTGATTCACGGCTCGCGATTCGGGGCCTACGAATGTGTCTATGTGGAAGGCGAACCCCGCGGCGCCGAAGCCGGCGTCGACCTTGTCGAAGGGAGGTCGCTCACGGGTCCGCCAGGCCCCACGCGCTCGTCACGTCGCCCGTGTTGGACGACCGAGCGGAACCGTACACGTCACCGCCGTGGCGTGTGAACATCCGTTGTGTTTGAGAAGGAGAGAAGAGATGTATCGCAAGACTGCCATCATGACCGTTCTGGCGCTAACGATGATGCTGTTTGCGGGGGCGCTGACGCCTCCGACGAGCATCGCCGCCGACGACGCGAAGAAGGCGGACAACGCGAAGGCCCAGAAAGAACAGGCGAAGAAGGACGTGCTGCACAAGCAGGTCACGCTGGAAGGCGAGATCGTCAACCTCCAGCTGTTCCTGACGCGCGGCCCGACCCCGGCCTACTCCGAAGGCAAGGACAAGCCCCTCGCCGAACGTGTCTTCGGCACGCTCGCCAAGGAAGTCCCCATCGGCCTGTGGGTCCACGAGAAGGGCACGTTCAGCAAGCTCCTGCCCGGCCGGCCGGTCTACCTGATCATCTTCGACCCCGATGTCGAAGCGCAGTCCACCGCGTACGGCCAGGCCCGCGAGTGGCTAGGCATGAACGTCCGCGTGACCGGCACGACCTACGACCGCGAAGGCATGTTCGGCGTGCAGATCACCAAGATCGAGAACCTCGACGCCGAGAAGAAGTAACTCAACCACCCCGACCGGGCCGTCGCATCATCCGATCGGCGGCCCCATTTATCACCACACTTGCCGCCGCGGTGCGACTGCCCCTACGCCTCGCGGCGGTTCTTTTTCCAAATCGTCTTGTCACCCAAGCCTGCGCTGCGAGCGCAGCGAGACGACGCGCGATACCAAATGACACCGGCTCGATGCGTCGATCCAATATCTAGATTCCGTCGCGAAGATCGGCGGCGGATCACGGCGTCAGCGCGGCGATCTGTTCAATGACGACGTCGGCGAGCTGCATCAGCGTGTCCTCGGCGATCGCCAGTGGCGGCATCAGGACCACGACGTTGCCGAGCGGGCGGATGATCACGCCGTGTGCGCGGCACGCGTCGCACACCTCGTAACCGAGGCGGCGGGAGGGGTCGAAGCCGGTGGCGCTGTTCCCTGTCTCCTGTCCCCTGTCTCCTGTTCCCTGCGTCAGCTCGATGCCGACCATCAGCCCACGCTGGCGGACGTCGCCGACGTGCGGGAACTTCGCGCGGTCGCGCAGCGTGTTGAGCCGCTCGGCGAGCATCGCGGCCTTGTGGTTGACCTGCTTGAGCAGGTTGTTGCGGTCGAACAGCTCGAGCGACGCCAGCGCGGCGGCGGCGGCGAGGGGGTTGCCCGTGTACGTGTGGCCGTGATACAGCGTGCGGTGCTCGGCGAGCTCGCCGCAGAACGCGGCCTCGATCCGATCGGTGCACAACGTCGCGGCCAGCGGCAGGTATCCGCCGGTCAGCCCCTTGCCGAGGCACATGATGTCGGGCTTCACGCCTTCCTGCGTGCACGCAAACATCGAGCCGGTGCGCCCGAACCCCACCGCGACCTCGTCGGCGATCAGCAGCGTGCCGTGATCGCGCGCCTTGTCGGCGACCATCGCCAGGTAGCCCTCCGGCTGCATGATCATCCCCGCCGCGCCCTGCACCAGCGGCTCGACGACGATCGCCGCGATCGTGTCGCCCAACGCCTCGAGCTGACGGTCGAGGTCGAGCAGCGAGCGGTGCACCGCGTCGGCGCAGCGGCCGCTGTCTTCGAGCGACCACGCCCGCGGCGCGACGCGCTTGCCGCCCTCGCCGGTGGCGCCCGGCGTGCCGTCCTGCATGCCCACGCCGTCGAGCAGCGCGTCGAGCGCGAGGTCCGCGGCGTCGGGCACGTCGCCGGACGAGTCGGGCCCGTCGGTCGGACGGTGATACGTGTCGGGCGCCGCGAAGAACTCCGTGCGAAACGTCAGCGGCTTGAACGGCTTGTGGAACACGTCGCTGTACCCGATCGACATCGCCCCGACCGTGTCGCCGTGATACGCGCCGCTCATCGCCAGGAACACGTGCCGCTGCGGCTGGCCGGTGTGATGCCAGTAGCCGACGGCCATCTTGAACGCGACCTCCGTCGCGGTCGCCCCGGCGTCGGAGTAGAACACCTTATTAAGGGCGCCGGGCGCGAGCTTCGCCAGCTTCGCCGCGAGTTCCGTCGCCGGGACGTTGCACAGACCGAGCATCGTGGTATGCGCGACCTTGTCGAGCTGCGTGCGGATCGCGGCGTCGATCTCCGGCACGCGGTGGCCGTGCACGTTGCACCACAGCGACGACACGCCGTCGATGTAGCGGTTGCCGTCGGCGTCGATGAGGTGGTCGCCCTCGGCCGACTCGATGATCAGCGGGTCGTGCTCGCGCCACTGCTGCATCGGCGTGAACGGGTGCCACACGTGGGCCCGGTCGAGGTCGATCAGTCGCTGGCGTTCCGAGGCGTCCATGCGTCACAGATTAACCACTCGCGATAGCCACCGCCAAGGTCGGTCCGCGTCGTCCGCCAGCGCGGAATTCGCTTGCAAAGCGGACACGCCGAGCGGATAAACCCGTACAGGTTCATACGCGCAAGGATTCACCGATGCCGGGATGGCAGATCGCACTGACGGCGGCGTTGATCATCGGCGGGGCGGCCGTGATGCTCCTGGCCGTGATCAGCACGCTGCGTCTGCGCCGCGAGGTGGGCGACCGGCAGTACGGCCGGCACTGGGGTGTGCTGCACGTGCTGATGATGTTCTTCCTGCTCGGCTACCTCGGCGCGGTGGCGCTGGTGCTGCTGGGGCATTCGGACTGGCTGGCGCTGCTGACCGGCGTGGTGTTCTTTTTCGGGGCGCTGTTCGTGTACATCGTAGTCCGCACGGGGCTGATGACGATCCGCGACCTTCAGGTGGAGGTGCAGCAGCGTCAGCGCACGGAGGCGGAGCTGATGGTCGCGCGCGACGCCGCCGAGGCCGCGAGCAGCGCGAAGAGCGTGTTCCTGGCGAACATGGGTCACGAGCTGCGCACGCCGCTGAACGCGACGATCAACTACGCGGAGATGATCAAGGAGCACGCCGAGGACATCAGCCAGCCGGACCTGGTGAAGGATGCGCAGCGGATCTACGACTCCGGCAAGCACCTGCTGGACCTGATCAACAAGGTGCTGGACATGGCGCGGATCGACGCGGGGCGTGTGGAGCTGCAGCCCGAGACGTTCGACATCGCCACGCTCGTGCGCGACGCCGAGCGGGGCGCCCGCGCCACGGCGAGCCGGTCGGGCGGCACGCTGACGTGCGACTGCCCCGACGACATCGGCACGATGCACGCCGACCGGACCAGGACGCTGCAGATCATCCACAGCCTGCTGACCAACGCGTGCAAGTTCACGACCGATGGGAGCGTCACGCTCAGCGTCCGCCGCGTGTCGTACGCGGAGGGCGACACGATCGAGTTCCGCATCACCGACACGGGCATCGGCATGAGCGAGCAGGACAGGGCGAACCTGTTCGAGCCGTTCAGCGTGGCCGACAGCTCGACGACGCGTCGTTTCAGCGGCACGGGCCTGGGCCTGTCGCTCAGCCGCCGCATGACGCGCCTGATGGGCGGCGACATCGAGGTCGACAGTCAGCCCGACGCCGGGTCGACCTTCACGCTCCGCCTGCCCGCCGGCGCCGCGGCGTGAGTAACGCGTGTGGATCCGGCGCTCAAAACGCAGAGCCAAACGAAAAGCCCACGGGCGAAAACCCGCGGGCTTGTGCGTCAAGAATATCCCCAACGGGATTTGAACCCGCACAGAAGTCGCAGGTATCCCGCGGAATTGCTGCAATTCTTCAGCAGTGGCCACTCATATGGCCACCCGAAACCCTGCCGTCACTGATCGAGGTCATCGAAGCGTGGCCAGAGCTGTCGCAACAACAGCGTGCGGTGATCATCGCGTTGTGTCAAGACCCGGGAGGGACGACATCGTCAGGAGAATCTAATGAATAGCTCAACTCCAACGAAGACCGACTTACTGACCCAGATCACGACATGGTGCGACGCCTCATTCGGCCCCGACGCACAGCGCGGTCTCGTGCTGGTTCTCGCCGCGCTGTCAGGTAGGACCAACACACCCGTCTCAGCCCGCACGGTCGGCGACGCGCCTTGGCATGCGGCGATCGCAACCACGATCCTACAACTGCTCGGCACCAAGACCGCGATGTACCTGACCGGCGCGAGTGAGGCGAAGTTGGCAGAACTGGGACCGACAGATGTCCGCACGATCATCTACGACGGCGCATCGGACGACGTGGCCACCCGCCGCACCCTCAGCCGGCTGATCCTCGGGCTGCCAGTCCACCGCCTGGTCAATCCTTCGGCCGAGGACCCCAAGGACCGGGTCATCTCGTTTGACCGGCCGGTCTCCATCATTGCGATCGGCGCTGACGACATCACGGAACCCCGGCTTGCTGAGGCGCTGCTGACCGTGCGCCTCAATGAGCACGACAAGGCGATGAAGTTCCACGCCCGTCGGCGTCTAGCGCGATTCGCCGGTACCACCGCAACGGGTCACGCCGAGGAGGACAACAGCAATCTGATGACGCGGCTCGTCACCCTGAGGTGGGACACGCCAGTCATCTTCGAAGACCCCGACGACATGATCGAGCGTGTCGGGTGCACCGGCGATGCGACCCGCGTGGTGGCGTTCCTGTCGTTGGCCCGTGTCGTGGCGCTGCTGCGGCACAAGCCTGTCGATGACGACGTGACGATCGAGGCCCGGTACGAAGACCTCAACTTTGTCGTTCGACTGCTGGAAGAGGCTGGCGTTGATGACGATCGCGTCCGGATTGGGGGCAAGGCTGCGGAGTTCCTGCGGTTCCTGCAACTGGTCGTAGACCGGCGCATGAAGGCTGAGAAGGGCCACCTTCAAGGCAAGGAGCGGGATGAAGAATCCTCCAAGCCGATCGATGTGCTGTTTACGCGCGATGACGTCTGGAACCTCATCAGGAAAAGGCGAACGGTATGCGAGTCAACGGTCTACGCCTACATGCGTGAACTGGTTGATGCTGGCATGCTCGATTGTTTCCGGGGCATGCCGGATTCGGATGGGCGTCCCTTTGCGATGCTCTCGGCTGCGCCGGGCGAACTGGATCCTCAGATCAGCGCCCAAGCGCACATCTTTCGGCTGACTGGCGACGGCCTGTCGTACAAGCGGGCGCTGCTGGCCGATCTTCTCAAGGACCTGACCAGCGCCGAGAAGGTTCAAGTGGATTCGGGAGCTTTCGAGCAGGATCAATCAACGCCAGATTCCCCGACTAGCCGGGACGCCAGCGCGGATCACGAGAACTTTCAGGTCGTTTCGGGATCGTTGGCGAGTAATACGACCCCTGATCAAACCTCAAACTCAAGGACTCAATCATGACTGACCACAACGAACCGATTGACACGCGCCCGTTGACCGTACGGCACCGGCCTCGCCGTCTGGAGGACATGTGCGGCTGGCCGGATAACCGGACGCTGAAGCTGTTGTCGAAGATGATGGCAGCTAATCGGCTACCGCAGATCGCGGAGTTCCAGGGGCCAGCGGGGACGGGCAAGACCACCATGGCGACCATCCTTGCGGCAGCTACCTCGTGCGAACAATGGGATCCGCAGACCCACGCGCCGTGCGGGCAGTGCGTGGGGTGCTGCAAGGTTTTCGAGGGTGCCGATGAGATGTGGTTCCGCGCTGCGGGGTTGTTCGTGCAGGCGAACGAGTTGACCAGCGCCGACGCGGCAGAACGCGCGCTGCACCAAGCCAGAGAGATGACTGAAAAAAGCAACTGGTGGGGCGATCCGAACTGGCCTTGGCTGATCGTGATCGACGAAGCACACCGACTTCCGCTGTCCGTTCGCGCGTCGCTGCTGAGCGCCGAACACAGCACCCGGGCTCGCTACATCATCACGACAACGGAACCACACAAACTCACGGCGCGAGTTGGTAACGACGGCGTCGATCCGCTGCGGACGAGGATGGTCAGCTTCGAGTTCACGCCTCCCTCAGTGAACGAACTGGTCGCTTGGCTCCGTCGAATCTCGGCGATGGAACAGCTCGTCGTTGACGATCGCGTGTATCACTGGATCGCCACCACACACCGCGGTCCGCGTGTGTGCCTTAACGTGCTCGACACGCTCAGCGCCATGGGCACGAAGATCACGATGGGCACCGTGCGTGAGGTCTACCCGGCGACGGCCGCTCGCAACGATGATCCGTCCGATCGTGACCATGAATCGCTGATCGATGACGATGACCCCGATGCACCGAGGGTATATTGAACTTGCTCGTAGGAGGAACGATTGGTACCGCGGAAGCCTAGGCGTTACCATATTGACGTATCGAGTACTGAAACCGCACGGCTATGTCTAAAGACCTGCCATCATTCAAGAACCCACCGCTCGTTGAAGCTGCTGTCAGCGTTCAATTTGAGCCGCTGAGGGGCTTCTCCAACGCCCATTTGGGGCTTTTCTGGGATCAGTTGCGTCAGTCTTATCCCAAGTCCGTAGACGCAGGTCCAATTCAGCCGCAGTTCGAGCGATTCGGTAAGGATGTGCGGCGGAAACCTCGGCTGCCAAAGTTTCGAATAGGTCCCGCTGATACGGTGGCGCGACTTCAGATGATCTCCGAAGACGATCAGACAATGGTTCAGGTTCAGAACGGTCGGCTCGCCTTCAACTGGCGTCGCGCTACGGATGGCGAATATCCCCGTTGGCACAAGGTGTATCCGCTGTTCAAAGAAGCGTTTGACGAGTTCGCATCATTCCTGTCCGCTCAAGGATTGGGGGCGGTTGAGCCGAACCAATGGGAGGTGGCCTACGTAAATCACCTACTTCGAGAACGCGATTGGAGCGGGCCAGCCGACTGGCCGAATCTGTTGCCCGGCCTTGTCGGTACGGGCACCAGGGTTTCAAGCGGCGTTCAGGAGTCGGTTGGCGGGCACATGCGCTTTGTTCTTCCCGAAGAGGCCGGTAGACTTCATGTAGAGATGTTTCACGGCTTCACGAGCGCCGAGGAGGACACTCCTGAGATGCTCGGCCTTCAGTTGACGGCGCGCGGTCCCGTTGATCCGGAGAACGTCGACAGTCTGTTCGAGGGCTTGGAACTGGGACACCGTGCGATTGTTCATACGTTCGCCGAAATCACTGGACCAGAAGCACACGAGAGATGGGAGCGTGAGCAATGAGCACAGTTCAAGACAGCAACACGGGTATTTTGCGGGACAAGGTGTTTGAATCAGGCGATACGGCTGGAACACCTGCCGATGCATTGGCATCGTCGGTTCGTCAGGACACGATCATCTGCCAGCAGAAAGCCAACGACTGGCAGCAGGCCGTTGACGTGCTGCTCGGTTGGAAGTCTTCGCCTGACCAATTCGATCCGGAGGATCGGCCGGACGCCGCGATCCTCGATACCGCGATCGACTACGCGTTCGATCAAAGCCGGTTTGAAGATGGCGATGTTGCGCCCGACAGCATCATTCCCTCCGGAAGCGGTCGCGTCGCGATGGAGTGGAACGACGGTCAAGAAACGGTCATCATTGATTTCGTCGGTCGCGGTGTCGCTCGATACACCCTGTTCAAGCAGGGGCGCGTGCAGGCTAAGCTTGTGCTAAGACGGAATCCGGAAAGCCGCCAGTTGGAACTTCAAGGATGAGTCTTGATGGCGGAAGGCACAGGTAGCAACAGCACAATCCCGGCGTCCGTTCCGCCAGTAGGTGACGACGAACGATTGTATCGTCGTGTCCCGTCGGAGTGGTATAACCCGAGAAAGGGCACGAAACCTATACCGCAGCGTGCGTTTATGCCCCGGCCTTGGGTGTCCGAAGACAAGCCCGGCGACATGACTGGCCTATCTGTGAGCCGTGCGGATCTGACCACCGTCGACCACGCCGCAACGATGCCGCATAACGGAAAGAAGGCTCACCTCGCCGAGTTTGGTGTCAGCGATGTCGTGGAGCTTCAACTCACCGTCAAGACCGACCCTCTGGCGGATGACCTCGGCCACTCGCTCATCCCCGAACTGAATAGCTTGGATCGGCGTGATCCGGACAAAGAGGCTCGGATGGAAGAGTGGGCGATAGCCCTTCGTGATAGCGCGACGATTGTTTACGAAGCCGAGACGGCTTAGGTCACATCAACTGGCCTCGATCCGCCGCTTCAATGATCGGGTGTCCTGTTCGGGCTGGTGTGTGCTCTGATGATGACTTGTCGGTTGGGGCTACGAGACCCGGATAGAAGAACACCCACTCGTGATGATTTGGGTATGTCTTTATCCAATTGCCTTCGAGGCGCCGATAACCACTGACGATGGGTGATCGACAAGAGAGCAACCTGATAGCAGACTGGGTGCGAGTGGGGGTGATGTTCAACGTTGAACCGGCTCCCCATAGTCCCGACCTCGAGTTGCTGCTGTTGGATACCGTACGACACGCACCGGGTAATGCACGGCTGCTTATCATGGCCGTTACCTGGCTTAGCCGTTACGGGGCACTGATCGATATTCTCAGATTGCATCGACTGATTCGTGAGGAGCTCGATACTGATCACCGCCCCACGATGGGGCTGATGCTGGAGTTAGCAGTCGATGCTGGCGCGCCTGTTGAATTGCGCGAGGCGGTGGCGGTGTGTGAACCAGCAGTAGATCCCGCCCCGCTCTTCGACGTGTATCGGCGGACGCCTGCACTGCGTGAGTTCGCAGAGAAAAACGCTTCAGCAACTTCGCGGCGATGGAGCCGTTGGGCTCAGCCGTTCGAGTTGAAGACCGACGCCATCCGGCCAGCCTCGTGGGTCATGCACCACAACCCGCAATTTGCCCGGCGCGTTTCCTATCGAGACGGTGGGTGAGAATGCGACAATGATGTGCAGTGTTCAAGCCGGACGGGCGCCTTGGCGTACATGGGTCATGAGACAGAACGCCGACATAAACGACGAAGCACTCTATGTTTCACCAAAGATTCTGGCGGCGCGCTGGTCATGCGCTCGATCGACGGTCAGCCGGATTGCCCGTCGTGAACGGTTCCGGACGCTGTTCCTCGGTCACGGCCGAAACGGCGGCGTGCGTTACCACCGCGAGGACGTGATTGCCTTCGAGCGTTCGCGCGAGATGCGCCTCAGCGAGTAACAACATGCCGTCCGTTCGGGCATCGACGCAAGTCCCCGAAGCCCGGGCGGGCGGTTTTTCGCAGATGGTTTGAATGCGGTATGTCGTGTAAGCGAGAACACCGCAGGCCGTGCGGTGTACGGGTTACCAGCGGAGATCACTCACGAACGGAGCCACGCCATGATCGGACTACTTGAACAACCCGTCACACTCACGCCGCAGGAACCTGTCGCCTGGCAACGGTCGGGTGTCACGCTGGACGAGGCCGAGACCCCCGATGACGTGATAGACGCGGCGGGATTGAACTGGACTGTGGCGAAAGTCCCGCTGCGGACCGATGATGAAAACTGCATCGCCGTTCCCAAACGCTTTGCCGTGGTCCGGCAGGACAAGCGATTCGATCAGGCCGGCGTGCTCGGGATCGTCGGCGACAGCTACAAACCGGTGGACAACGCCGTGGCGGTCGCCTTCTTCCACGAACTGGTCCGCACCGCTGGAGCGACCTATCGCCGCGGGGGGATGGTCACCGGCGGACAGCGTGTGTACCTGATCGCCGACCTGCCCGAACCCATCGAGGTTGTTCCCGGCGACACCGTGCAGCGGACGCTGCTGATGGTCAACTCGCACAACGGATCGACGGCGCTGCGTGTGCTGCTGAGCCCGATTCGCGTGGTGTGCCTCAATCAACTCGCTGTGGCCACGCGGCGCGGACGAGGGTTTTCCATCCGGCACGGCAGGGACGTACAGTCGAAGATGAACGAGGCCGGCGCGGTGATCGCGAAACTCAGCCGTGCGTATGACCGGACCGCCGAGGCGATGCGTGCAATGGCGCGCCGGGTGATCAATGCCCGTCAACTGACCGAGTTCTATGATCGCGTATTGCCGATGCCGTACGACGACAAGCAGCGGCAGAACCACGCCCGCAAACTTCAGCGTCTGACCGAACTCTATGAAGGCGGTATCGGATCGCGGTTCGCACGCGGGTCGCTGTGGGGAGCGGTCAACAGCGTCACGGAACTGATTGATCACAACGGTCGTCGCAGCGTGGACCCGGTAAACTCGGCGCTGTTCGGGTCCGGCGCGAGTCTCAAGCAACGGGCCTATTCCGTCGCCGAGCAGATGCTCAAATCATCCTTGAACTGAATCCGAACCATGACACACGAACAAGCCGAACAACTCGCTATCGACCTGATGACCGAGCACGGACTGATCGCCGACGGCTGGCGCTTCGCGTGGTCCAACGGCAAGCGGCAACTCGGCCGGTGTCAGATACGTCGCAGACGTGATCCCTCGACGGGAAAGTACGTCGAGATCAAGACGATCAAACTCAGCCGCTACCTGGTTGCCCTGAACAATGACCATGAGGTGCGAGACACGATCCTGCACGAGATCGCCCATGCGATCGCGGGGCTCAAGAATGGTCACAACAGCGTGTGGAAGGCCGTATGTCGGAGGATCGGAGCCAAGCCACAGCGTCTGGCCGGTGAACACATCACGGTGGTCAAGGGGCGATACGTGTTGTTGTGCGGTTGCTGCGAAAAGGAACTGGCTCGACGACATCGACGCATCCGACCCGAGGCGCTCGCTCGTTCCTACTGTCGACACTGCGGCCCGGAGTCCAAGGGCACGCTCAAAATACTGGATCGGCCAGACGCGGGCCCCTGATGGCCGGGTCGGCATGACTGCCCATCTCGTCAACATCTATTTCACGGGTGACCGCAGGCCGAAGACCGGAAGGAGCCCCTTGGACGACATGACCGAATCGCTCGAGGCCCGCGTGCACAAACTCTTCCTGCCGGTGTGCCCGGCTGTCGCAGATCAGAGGACCGAGCGGGGGGTATAGGTCAGTCATGGA
This sequence comes from Phycisphaera sp., assembly GCA_016125285.1. Lineage (GTDB taxonomy): Bacteria > Planctomycetota > Phycisphaerae > Phycisphaerales > Zrk34 > RI-212. The sequence continues at coordinate 21,231 of WGMA01000043.1, read as the reverse complement.
TGACCCACTGCCCTATGGTGTCGATGACGTCGAGCCGCGACTCGTAACCCATCCGGACAACGGCAAGGTCCGGTGCGTGGTCCGCAGTTGTCGGTGCTGGGTCGAGGCCCCATCGCGACGCGGCGGCGGCGAGTCGTGCCCGCAGCACGGCATCTACGTCCACCGGTCGGGCACCTACCGCTACGCCGATCAGGCCCGCAACTGCATCGTGGATCGCAAACTGTTCGCGGATCGAGTGGTGGGCCACTCGGAGAAGGTCGGCTCCAACCGCTTCGGCATGGAGAACTCCGAGGACATGTTGACGTGGAACGTGCTGCGGTCGCTCATGAATGCACGACACCTCAAAGACATCGCGACCATGATCACCGGGTCACACGTTGACGCCGAGCCGGTGCTCTACCTGTGGGGGCTGCGGGTCAGCGATGATTCACTGGGACCGTGGGAGTTGCTGGAGCGGGCGCGCCGTCGGTTTGAGTCCAATCTACCGGTGGACCGGCCGCTCACGGAACCGGACATCTCGCTGCACCTGCCCGGTGAGTACCTGATCCACATCGAGGCGAAATTCACCAGCGGCAACACGTTCTACCAAGCGGGCAATCGCAGGTCCCCGCATGACCTGACGTTCGACGAACTGCTGGACATCTACTGGGATGATGGGTTGAGGCTTCTGTGCCGTGATACCGCGCGTGCGTGCGACCGCATCCATTATCAGCTCTGGCGAAACACGGTCTTCGCCGAGTGGATGGCGCAGCAGGATGCCCGCACGACGCGAGCGTATCACGCGAATCTGGTCCGAAGGGCAACGGAACGTGACGCAGCTGAGGCATTCAGTTGCCTGCTCACGCCTAGCCACGCCGACCGATTCACGCAGATTACCTGGGAAGCGATCCACGACCGGGCGCGCGGGCACGAGTCGCTCGCCGCGCTCTGCCGCTACATGAGGAACAAGACCGCGAAGCTCCACCGGGCCTTTGGCCTGCATCAGCAGTCATGAAAATCTCGTGCCCTGTGACCACTTTAGTGTCAGGGGGTAGCCCGCACAGTACCCCGGTTCCCTAGTGGGGTACCGGTCGCCGTGCGAGGCAAGAGACTCAATAGACTGATTCAGGTCATCAGCCTGCTCCGCGGGCCGGGGTCGTGGAACGCCCGCAACCTGGCAGAACATTTCGGCACATCCCGCCGCAACATCTACCGTGACCTGGCCGTACTCGAACTGGCCGGTGTGCCGTATTTCTTCGACCCCGACTTCGGTGAGGGTGGCGGTTATCGCATCCGGCCAGAGTGGTTCTTCCCGCCCGTGGGCTTAACCGATCAGGAGTGCCTGGACCTGGCGGTGATGACCCGGGTCGCGGAAGGTCGCTGCATCCCGTTGCTCGATCAGGTCTGTGAAGTACGTGACAAACTGCTGGGTACGCTGCCGCCCAAGCAGCAGGACCTGATACGTGCAGCCGGTGAGTTGTTTGAGATCCTCAACGTGGGGATGGCCGAACACGGTCACGCACGCAAGGTCATGATCGTGCTGCAGAATGCTCTGCTGACCCGCAGGCAGATCAATGGCACCTATTACTCGCCCCACGAAAAACGCACCGTCGAGGTGAATCTGCAACCGTGTCGTGTGTTCCTCTGTGGACAGGCTTGGTATCTCGCCGCCCACGATGTCGAAGACGATAAGACAAAGCTCTACCGAGTCGCCCGGTTCAAAAAGATCGAGTTGACCGATCAACCGATCGACATCGAGCCCGAGTTCTCCCTGCGTGAAATGCTCGGCAACGCATGGACCGTGTATCGCGGTGAGCGCGATTATCACGTCGAGATCGAGTTCGATCCGGAGATCGCCGAACTGGTCGCCGAGACGAGTTGGCACCACACACAACGTCTGGAGTGGCGAGACGACGGAGCCCTGATCTTCCGATCCACGGTCAGTGGATTAGATGAGATCAAGAACTGGATGATGCAGTGGGGTCCGCACGCCCGGGTGCTCAAGCCAAAAGAACTCGCACAGGAAATCCGTGGTCTCGCCGAGGCCATTGTCGGTGTCTACGCGATGGATGGGACTCAGCGAGAGAGCATGTCTTTGTCAGATTGATATTCGAACCGAGGTGTAACGACTCGCTTGGATGGAGAAACTCATGTCTGGTTGGCACTACATCAAAGATGGTCAGGTCTATGGCCCTGTTTCAGTCGAAATGATCACAGACCTTGTCGACAAGGGCGAACTTGGTGATCTTGATCAGGTTCAACCAGACGGCATGACGGGGTGGGTATCGCCTGCTGCGGCTCTGTCTACAGCAGGCCGAAATGCTGTGCCCGCTGACAGCCCGGCGTTGCAGCAGAAGGCGTCACCGCCACTTCAACGCGGGGTGATCAAGTATTACTGCGATCACTGTGGCACGTTTCTTGAGTCCGCCGCCTCATTCGCAGGAAGGCAGGACGCGTGTCCGGCGTGTGGCAAAGCAACCTTGGTGCCGCCTGAGTCTACGGCGGGTGCCGGGGTGTTCTTCCGAAAGATTCCAATGTCGGTTTACATCGGTAGCGTCACCGTGATCCTAGCTGTGGTTGTGACACTCGGTGTCTGGCTGGCTGTGCGTGATACGTGGGAGCGGGATCACAGTGCAGAGATACATCAATTGAGCAAGCAGACGATTTTACTTATCCACGCCGGAAACAACGAAAAGGGTGTCGCCAATTGCGAGGCGATGCTCGCCCTAGTTGGCGACCGACAACTCGGCGACTCTCGGTTGGTTGATGCTGTTGCCAAAGCGAAGAGTGTGGCGGAACCTGTCCGGGAGCAACTGCTGGAACAGCGGCGACTGGAAGAAGCCCGTCGTCGCGAAGCAGACAACTTGGCCAAGCTAAGAATTCTGGAGGACCAGATCGTTGCCTTGGCCCAGAACGGAGCGTTTGCTCAGGCCACACTGCAAGCTGATAAGACATTGGATTTCATCCAGAGTAACCGAACCGATAACACCGAGTTTACCGCAGCGATTGGACGGGTAACAGAGGTGAAGCGGACGGCGCAGGTACGACTTGATGAACAGCGAGCCCACGAGGTGGAGCAGGCGCGCGTAGCTGAGCAAAGGCGCATCGATGCCGAGAATGAAGCCAAGGGCCTTATCAAGATTGACGGCAAATGGATTTCACGAGAGCAGGCTGAACTCGCCAAGCTTCGAGCGGAAATCGAGGCCATGAAGAACAAGCCAGGCAAGGTAATCATAACCGTTACCTGGAAATATAACGACTTTGTTGGCAACAAGGCAGATGCTGATGCCGTTGTTGTTCTGGTCCCGGAAGGGTTGCAAGGCAAGCTACCGGATTGTCTGGCTCCGGGGTTCGCGAAGATCGTATTGGAGGGCCGTCGAAAAGCGCTTGAAAATAAGGGAGCCTACATTGAAATCGCTGGCGGGGATGGGAAGGCGACGTTCAACCGGGTCAAGCCAGGGAAGTATACAGCCGTCATCGTTTCAAATAACACCAGGGAAGATAGCGTACAGAATAAGCTTCAGATGAAGTCTCTGGAGCGGTATTTTGACGATCCGAGCACAATCCTGCACAAGGTCACCACGATGAAGATCGAACTACTCGCTGATGAAACCTTCGAGAAAAGCTACGACTTTGGCCTGACCCGTTGGTGAGATGGGAGACCCGCTATGTCAGAGGATAAGAACCACACCACCACCTATGCCGGGTTGATTTTCGTGGAACAGGCTAAGTCGGTCGATGCAATACACGGCAACTTTGCGACTGCGGACCCGAAACAAATGTCTGGCTTAGATTCGTAGATTGATGCACCACATATATAGGGATTGTGCCATGCTGAAAGCGATCGCACCGTTGACAGGACTTGTCCTCGCGCTGGTGGCTGGAACGGCCACAGCGGACGTGGTCAATATGAAAGATGGCCGAGAGTTTATCGGCAAGATCGTCGCGCAGAAAGATGATATGGTTGTACTGGATGCGATGGTAGCAGGCATCAGAGCAACACTTCGTCTGTCACGGCAAGACATCGCATCCGTTGTCGAAGATGAACTCCCGGAGGGATTCTTCGATCCCCCGAAGCCTGCGAACCAGCCCGCAACCACCGGTGAACAAGCCGTGGATGCTGAAACGAAAGCTCAAGTCAACGGGTTGAATAAGGATATTCTGTCGCTGCGTAAGGAACTGGCAGAATACTCAAAACGACTGCGGTCTGCTCCAGAAACCGTGCGTAAGGTCTATCGAACTGGGATCAGCGGTGGTTCAAGAGTGCAGCCGCTCAATTCCGTGGCTGTCGATGAGCCAAATCCTCAAATCCCTATCTTCAAGGAGAAGATTCAGAAGACCCGCGATGCGATTACAGCGAAGCAAAAGGAGATCGCCAACCTGATGAATCCTGCGGTGAACGCCGAACGATCCGAATCAGAAGTTGTCGTTTCTCGGCTGCAGATGGAGATCGCTGCTCACCGGAAAGCCCTCACCGATCTTCAGAAAACACTTGCGAATACGCCGCCAAAGACAGAATTGCATCGAGTTCGGCCGGGCCAGACAGTCGGGGATCTGTTTAGGAAACGCGACCCTGAGCCTAATCCCGAATATCTTGCGCTGCAGAAGCAAATCAATGAGGTCCGAGACTTGATTGCCGTCAAGAACAAGCAGGCGCTTGCCATAAAGAATGGTGGCGATGCTGGTGACGCTGTTTTGGACGCCATCCAGAAGGCGGAAGCGCTTGCTGCCGCTGGCAAAGCGCAACGAGCCGCTACGGAGAAACGTCGCCTTACAGATTGGGCCAAGCGCTATGACACGCCGGAGAAGGCGGCGGACCTGTGCGTGAAGGATCTGATGGCTAGGGGGATTATCAAGATGGCAATCAGGACGGGCGTTGGTCAGATTGAGGGAGAAAAGGCACGGTGGACGTTGACTTCTGGCCAATGGGCTACCGCCCAACATGGTGTTGGAATCGTCGCGCCGGGTGCGCCGTTGCCAGAAAGTGGACCACCACGCCGACCAGGAGCAAGGGGGGCGCAGGTGTCCTACGTGTTCACGTTCACTACCCAGGTTGGTCTGCTACGTGAGAACAGCGGATATGTGTTGGTGGCATACGTCGATGGTTTTTGGGAGCCATGGGGTTATAGCGTCGATGGGATTGCTGCGTCACCGTACACTGGCCGCGCTGCTTATGTGCAGGCACACAAGAGTTCCGATGCCCCGCCAGACGAGTAAAGCGATCTTCTATCATGACCCGCTGAAGTGGGAGTCGGACGACGAGACCTACTGGCGACCAGTTCGCAAGTTCCTTGGGGTGTAAGCACGCCTTACGAACCAGCTCTCAATAATGATTTACTCAAGCGGTTGCTCAAACCGCTTTGTTATCCAATGGAGCAGATCATGAAACTTGTACACAAATCCGTAAACGTCAGACCTGAGGTGTGGCGGATACTCCGAGTCAACTCCGCTATGTCCGGCACCGACGGAGTACCTGTACGCGATTACCTCACCTGGCTGATCGAGCAATCCCAGCCAGTCCGAGCCGACCAACCCGACCGCATGAAACATTTAGACGAAGTGGTCGAGACAAACCGGCAGGCCCGGGCGACACAAGGATAGGCAGGTCTCCGCCACTCGCAGATCGTGATTTAATGGATTTGGTGAGCGTGGAAACATTGCCATTAACACCATCAAAGGAGATCAATCGTGCTATCCAAATCCGCCGCAAGGCATCGTCGGCTCTCGACAAGAATGGCGTTTCACCTATTCGAAGAATTAGCAGAGAAGCATTCCGTCAGCGAATACCACAGAATCCTGTCAGAACGCGAGTGGCTTGAAGAGTGGGTAAAGCAGTCCGAATCACTTCGGCGCGCAAAGTTAGACCAGGTCGTGTTGATGTGCAGATATGGACCTGATTGTACAAGTGCTTTGGAAATAGTAGAGACCTTGCGTCAGATAGCTTCACGGCGTCTGGCTGAAGAGTTGTTCAAGCAGCATCATGACGATCGAGATTGCGCCGATCTGAGGGATTGCGGGGTAGAGGGTGAGTAGTTGGGTGCAGCCATGAACAACACAGCGACAACGCCATTCGGTTGGCCACTGCTTCACCCGGCAGAGTCACGCCGTCGTGCGCGCGAGAATGCGAAGGCCAAAGCCAACCTCTGCTCAGCGACCACGACATACGTCGTACCGGAAGACCAGCTTGTCCTGACGATCCCGCCAAGAAGAGATCACCGCCTGGACAACGTGCTCGGCAGCTTTCTGCACCACTCCTATCCGAGTGAATTTCCGGAACACCTGGATTCAACGGACATCATGCTGGAGGATCTGGGGGCTCGCAGACGTAACGGTCACCTGCTGCGAATGGTGTTGCGGGGCCGGCCGGTCGCGGAGACCGACATGCGTTACGACGGCCCACAATTCATATTCCTGTTGTCCCCCACGCCGGTGGTGCTGGACTGGGGTAAAGAGGAACTAGGACATCGACACGCCGAGGATCCGGACGCTCGAGTCCTGAACCGCCCAATGACGCCGTCGTTCCTAGCAGGCTTGACTAGACAGGCCAACAGCATGGTCGTCCTCTTCGAGCAACACCGCATCCACGTGCGGGGCCTGTTCCATGGTGGCAAAGTTCACCGCACTCGTCATAGAGGGAGGTGCCCCATGTAACCATACGCCCACCGTGCGACCCTTTGGATCAGAGGTAGCAGCCTGACCATCGCGCGGCGGGAGGCCCCAGGCCACATCGTTGCAACCAAAACCAACGCATCATTACCCATATTCAATCCACTAGTGCCAGCAACTACATCAACATGACCTTCACGAACACCGACATCAACGAACAATCATCTAGGGCAACAGGATCGCGAAGCGACCTGCCTGGGGTTGAGGATGACTCCCTCCCTGTGGGTGCCTAAAACAACAAACCTACCGAACACGAACACATAAACCATTGCCAGGGTTGGAACCTACCTGACCCACCTCGAAGAACGAACACGAACGACTAATTCCAGTGAACAAGATCATCCCTATCAACACCTGACAAATAGATCACTGACTGACCGATTGGACCATGAAGTCTTTCGCACGAATCATCAACAGCGAACACGAACGCACCACCTGATGACAAACCGATACTTGCCAACGACACGATTGAACGAGAATGACTCCTACCAGACCAAAGAGTGTTACTGGATTTTTGGCCTTTTGATCAACATGAATGCTTCCTATGGCTGCTGACCCTGTTCTATCAGGACACCAGACCGAAACACCAGACAACTTGGAGATCGACAAGAGACGAAAGAGATGATGACCGAATCGACAACAACACGAAGCGTACCTACAGCAGTCGGCACAGGCCGATGTGCAAAGGAGTTGCCGAGTGTTCATTGTCGAACTGGTAAACGATGGCAGACCGGTGGGAACATTCACGGTGGCCTATGCCAATGGCGAGGCCACCTGCAGCGGGCCGGGGTGCACGGTGTTCATGCACAAGCACAAAGGTGCGTTGCAGTCCTACACGACACTGCCCGAGGCAACGGCCCTTGCCCAAGACTGGGGCCTGCCCGACACGATGCCACAGCCAGGGCGGACCTATTTCCCACGCGACGGCCTGAAGTTCCTGATCGCGGTGTACTCGACGTACATCCGCAGTCACCGGTACCGGGCCTACGCATGGAAGGATGGTCAGCCACCGGCACAGTCCCAACATCCACAACGGTCCAGGAGCAACACGCCATGCCCGCCCAGAGCAAGCGAGTGAATCAACTCGTAGACGAGCTGTTCGGCCGCAATGCAGCGGGCGTGTTCGTGCGACAGCACCGGGACCGCAGTGTGTCCTACCAGGTCAAACCGCACGTGCCGTGTGAACTGACGCTGGGGCTGACGACCGCGATGCGGCATGCCCTAACGTCACGGATCGGCAAAGCGGATGAGTCCGCGGACCTGAAATGCGGGCAGAAGCGTGAGGGCCAGGGCAAGGTCAAGGTCAATCCAGCGTTGTTGGAATGGGCGACCGAGGCCCAGATCGTTGCGCAGTTACACCGCTACGCCGGTCCGTGGGTGATCGCACTCCTGCGTCCTAAGAAGGACGGTGGCGGGGAGCGCCGGTTCTACTGGAAAGGCGACTTCACCCGCTGCGTGGGGGTCGCCGCCATCGCCGAGCACCTGCTGGTCGAGCGCCTGTATCAGAAGGTGAATCAGCAGTGTGAATCCCAGGGTTCTGTAGAGAGGGCTGTGCACCTTGCGGACTCGGTGCACAAGCACCTGGTCACCGGACCACGTCTTACGACGGACTTGCTGGGGGCGTCCACCTATCTGAACAGGCTGCTGGCCGGAGAACGCTGATTGCTCCATACGGGGCGATGAAATCTTTTGAAATCGAGAGAGTCCCAGAGAAGGCGTGAGTAGCGGGTGTAGCTGAGAGTCGGTCAAGGTGGCCGGTTCCAAAGTAACCCCCAGATTAGGAGCCTTCAGATGAAGACTCACGATTTAGAAGTCCTAAGCATAGTGTCAGACCAGCAGTTCCTGAAACACATTGTCACGACAGAAGTTGATCGACTTATTGAACAAGCCATCGAAGGTGCCTTGTCGGGATTCGACTGGTTGGAAACTTTTGCGGGCCGGGACCCGTTTAGCCCACTCATCCATATCAGAGAGAACATGACGGCATCCGACGCCGTGCGAGTGCTGACCGGCTTTCATGGCGATGCAGCGGATGCGGTAGTGAGGCGTAGCCTCTCCGGTATCATCAGAACCACCTGCCTGGAGGAACATTGCGACAATCTTCTCGACGCAGGCTTTGCCCTCTTGCTCCATGAGATCGAGATCGAGATGTTGACGCGCGGTTTCGATCCAGTGGCATTCGAAGCCATCGCTCAGGACTGCGCATCCGGCACCATCCCAATGATTGAACGGCGTGACCACTTGGAGCAGTCACGATGGCAGTCCTACTTCAATTCGTCCCCGGTACCGCAGGCCAAGGTCGCCTCATAAACAATATGAATTCATCTGGGAACCGGGTCGTACCTGCGGGTGCGGCCCGGTTTTCGTTTCGGCGCGCAACCGAGTGTGTCTGAAAGAACACGTGAGTACGGATTACCAAGCCGATCGCCGTGATCGGTGATGATGATCCCCAGATGGAGAACACCGATGGACACCGAAACAAGAGAGAACGCGTTGACTCAGCAGATCAACAAATTGCTCAGTACCTATTTCCGGAAGGAGCTGGAAATGCTGGCGATTCGAGTTGGCAGAATCATCCGACAGGAAGGACTCATAGATCTCGCCTCGATCCGACGCGTGCTCACGTGGGCGTGGGGTCTTACTGATCTCTGCGATGATGAATTCCTGTACCTGGCCTGGTCGCCCAATTCGTTTGTCATCAACGATGAGAAGTGGCTCGAGTTCCTCACCGACGAGACCGACTCGTTTGCTTACTGGGACGAGTGTGGCCGCTACGCAGGCGACGGTGTGTCCGAACTCGCAAGACTCGCATTCATGGCCGATCTCTTTCAGATGCTGAAGGAAAAGAAGCTCTTGCCTTCGCCACTCTTTGATGTCGAGATGGTTCGCAACCTGTTCAGCGAGATGGCCGCAGTGAATTCCACGCAAGGAGCGATCGAATGAAGATGGAAATACAGCAGCTTGAAGATATCCAGTCAGAAAAGGACCTGTACGAGCGTGTCATCACCGATCACACGAACGCCCTGTTGCGGGGCATCGAGGATGGCGGGCACGACGAGTTCGACTGGCGACAGGAGTTCTGTGTTGGCGAGCACGCGTGGTGCATGGATGCCGTCCAGTACCTGCAGAAACAGGATGGTTGGACACTGGGGCTCAGCGTCAGGTTGATACTTGGCCTCGACGATCGTCGGATGATCGACCGGTTTTACGATCTCTTGAATAGTCGGGGTGCATCAGATGAAGCAGAACTCGAAATGCTCATCCACGAGATCGCTGGCCAAGCCCTATGCCAGGGAGTTCTGGTGGAGCTGCTCAGGCGAGGGCTCAACCCCAACAAGTTGAGGCCGTTCGTCAGCAACTCCAACACTCGAAGCATTCCCGGAGAGGAGTCCTTGGAGCCGGTGCCAGAGGATTCGCAGGCAACGCCCGTGTGAAAGCTGTGACAGAACGCGGTTGTATCCGTGGCGTACCTTCTGCTGACCAACATCAGCAGGAGGTTTTTCATGGCAGTCAAAGTCAACGTCGGTGGCTCCCGAAAGGTCAGCCAGGACTACAACTCCACGGGCTACAGCGTCAGCATCGACGCCGAGCTCTCCAACGAGGTTCTCACTGACCCCGACGCACTGGCAGGCAACGTCAACGACCTGTTCCAGATGGTCGATGACCTGCTGGATGAGCAGGTCCGCAAGAACAGCGACGGCGGTGAGGGCACGACGCCGACCCGTGACAACGGGAACGGCCACGGAGGGCGATCCCGCCGCCACTCACGCAGCGGCAGTTCCAACGGCAACGGAAATGGTCGCAACGGACACCGCCCGATCACTTCGGCTCAGGAGCGAGCGATCACGAACATGGCTCGCCGACTCGGTCAGGACGCCGATGAGTGGGCCAACTCCGACCACGGCGTGCCGGTCAAGGACCTGTCGGTCAAGCAGGCGTCCCAGCTCATCGACGCGTTCAAGCAGGAGTTCGAGGCCGCAGGTACGGAAGGTGCCCGGCGATGATCAGCGGAGCCGACACACCACGACGGACCAGACCACACCCCAACGACATCGCCCGGGCACTGACGGGACGACCGTACCTGACGCACTCCGAGGTCAAGACCTACCGAGACTGCCCGCTGAAGTGGTATTTCGCATACGTGCAGCGAGCCGAACCGGAGGTCGTGGCGTCAGCGATGATCATGGGCACGTGCGTGCACGCTGCGATCGAACACCACCTGCACGCAATGCTCGAAGCCGACCGCCGCCCAACGATCGATGAGATGATGGCGACCTATCGGCAGCGGTGGGACAAGGAGATAGGGGACACTCTAGTCCGTTACCCACGGGGTCAGAATGCCGACACGTTGGCCGAGACCGCACAGAGAATGGTTGAGCGGTTCCTGCAAAGCCCGTTCGCTACACCCGAAGGTGAAATCATCGGCATCGAGGAAACCTTCCGAGGTGTGAAACTCACCGATGACGTGCCACACCTATCGGGCAGGGTGGACCTGATCGAGCACGTGGGTGATGAACTGATCGTCACGGACTACAAGACCGCACGCTCGATGTGGTCACAGGACACCGCCGACGAGTACGCCAGCCAGCTCGTGCTCTACGCCTTGGGCACGAAGGCGATCGCGGAAGAACTGAACGCGACGGTGAGGCTCCGGTTCGTCGTGCTGACCAAAACCAAAGAGCCAAAGATCAAAGCCATGCCGGTTACGCTTACGCAGGACCAGATCAAACGGACCACGCTGGTCGTCCGCCGGGTATTCGAATCCATGAAGTCCGGCGTGATCTATCCGTCCCCATCCCCGATGAACTGCACCGTGTGTCAGCACCGGCGGCGGTGCGATGCCTGGCACCACACAGCGGACCAAATACGATGAGCATCGAAGTCGAACTCAACGGTAAAGGCGGGAAGGTCTGCCGACACTCAAAGGCAGGAGAGATACAGTGCCCGCTGATCGTGCGGCCTACCAGCGAAGATGTAGTCACGGGCAACGTCTTCGGCATGCTCCGTCATGTCCGTCCGCACCTGTGGCTCAATGACATGCTGAACACGGCACTCGGCACCGATCGGTTCCGACAGGTGTGGTTCAAAGATTTCAGCCTGCGGCTGTGGGAGCGGCAGGCGCGATTCCCGCCGGAACTCCTAGACTTCCGCGAGGGGCGGACCGAGCCGGACGTGGTGATCGAGTGGGAGAACCCGCCGACGACGGTGTGGATCGAAGCAAAGTGGCTGTCGCCGATGGCTGCCGGCACGAATCAGAGCGACGACAACGACCAAGTGCTGCGGGGCGTGCGTACGCTGTTGGCCGAGACTGGGCGAATCCGTCCAAATAGGCTCTTCGAGCTGCCGCGACGCAGTCCGGTGTGGCTGGCGTTGATTCTCGACGGATCAGATGCGCTGGTCGAGCGGTACAAGAATCGCAGCGTCCTAGAGGAGAATCTGCCCGCAACTCAGTCGCCGCCCGAAGTCCCACACACAACATTCCTTGGGGTACAGACTTGGCGACAACTCGCTCTAATACTCGCCACGGAGCACGATCGTTTCACATCTGTCGAGCGGGGTGTCGTCCGCGGTGTCGTCGCCTATCTCCAGGTCAAGATTGCTGGAGCGCCGCGCAGCGGTAGCGGCGAACGACACCCGGTTGGAACGTCCCGCCAAGCGAGGATAACGTATGCTGATGCCGATAGCCCCTGACCACATAGCCTCCCCGACGTTCTCTGGCCACGAGAGCTTCACGCTGCGGTATGGGTGGCTGACAAAGGCCATTCAAGCCGTGGCCGCAGACTCCGACGCCTTTGCTCGTAGTGATGCGATGGTTGAACTCGGCGTCGGTAAGAACATGGTTCGCTCGATCCGTCACTGGGCGCTGGTGACCGGCGCCGTACAAGCGGCCGAGGGTAGCGCTCGCCGCAGCTCGCTAGAGTGCACGGAATTCGGCAAGCTGTTACTCGGCGACCAGGGGCTCGACCCTTTCTTAGAAGACCTAGGGTCACTATGGCTTCTGCATTGGCACTTGGCGTCGCGACCCAACGGGCCAACAACGTGGTATTGGGCTTTCAACGAATTACAAGACCTCGAATTCACCAAGACAACTCTGCTCGCGGGCATAGATGACCTAGTTGGGCGTGGGGGCTGGAAACGACCTTCACCCAATACATTGAAGCGCGATGTCGATTGCTTCATAAGGACATACGTTCCTGGCCGGATTACCTCGTCACCGAGACAGGTGATCGAAGAAACACTCGACTCTCCATTAGCCGAGCTCGGGCTAATCGGCGAAGTTGACGCTTCGGGAGTCTACGCCTTCAATCGTGGAACGCACAGAACTTTACCAATGCATGTCGTGGCTTACGCATTGGTCGATTTCTGGGATCGCGTGGCGCCACACCGCGACACACTTGCGTTCGAGCATATCACTTACCAAGCGGGTTCACCGGGTCGAGTCTTCAAGCTGGGCGAAACGGCCATTAGCGAATACCTAGACGCCATCGAGTCTGCGACGCAGGGCGCAATCGCGTTCGATTCAACGGCGGGCCTGCGTCAACTCTACCGACGAGAGCAGATTTCACCCATTGAGGTTATCAAGAGCTTCTCGGCGACTTCATCGAAATGAGAACGGCTGTGAATACGAAGCGTAAACAAGATATGCCCACAGCCGCGAGGTTTCTAAGGTCCGCGCACCTTGAGATGGACTTCCGTGATGCGGAGGCGCTCGGAGGATACGTCCTTACTTCTGGCGCATCGCGAGTTCTCAGTCGAGTCCTGCCAACGGAGAATGGTAAGCCACATGGCAATGCTTGGACGATTACTGGACCTTACGGAACAGGCAAGTCCAGTTTTGCGGTCTTCGCCTCGCAGCTGTTGGCTGCCTCAGCGCATCCAGGGCAACAGCGGGCCAGAAAGCTGTTGAAGGAGGGATCGCCGCAGCTCTTTGATCGCCTCGCGAAAGCTAAGCTCAACAAGCCTGGATTGATCCCGGTAGTCGTGACGGGAACTCGGGAGCCGATTAGTCTCGCAATTTTACGGGGTCTGCATTGCGCGCTTGCTGGCGTTCGCAGACGCGGTGCGGCAGCTCTGCGGAAAAAGATTGATGCCGCGATTGATGCGCCAATGAGCGATGGCGATCTGCTTACCCTAATCGATAGCGCCTATCAGGTACTATCGAGCAACGGGGGCGACGCATCCGGCTTAGTCCTGATCGTGGACGAACTCGGTAAGTTATTGGAGTACGCGGGTGAGCACCCGGCGCGATCTGACGTATATGTGTTGCAGCAGATTGCCGAGTACGCAGTGCGTGCTCCTTATGACTTCCTGTTTCTAACGATCCTGCACCAGGATTTCGCGGGATACGCTGCAAGGCTCTCAACCACAGATCGTGCCGAATGGGAGAAGGTGCAGGGTCGCTTCGAAGATGTAGCTTTCGAAGAGTCTGCCGACGATATGTTTCGGTTGGTAGGTCGGGCCACGTCTGGCGATACCGGCGCGCACGATGCGTCCTCACGCAACAGTAAAACTCTTTCGAAGCTGACCAACAACGTTTGGAGCGCGGGCGTCGCCCCGGCTGGTATCACAAAGTCGGAGTTTCAGGCCGTCATCAACGACAGCCTCCCGCTGCACCCATTGGTGACGACGGTGCTCGGCCACCTGTTTAGGAGGCTGGCTCAGAATGAGCGATCGGTGTTTTCGTTCCTCATATCCAATGAGCCGAATAGCTTGCGAGAGTTCGTCTCCAGCGATCACGCGGACGATTTCTACACACTCGACCGATTCTACGACTATCTGGTTAGTTCGATCGGTGACGGGCTGATGGTTGGCTCCAAGGGGAAAAGGTGGGCAGAGATTGCAACGGCGATCGATCGCCTATCGAAGGCCGACGCCGATGTGCTTCGCGTCCTGAAGATCATTGGTCTACTGAATGTCCTCGATGAGTGGCGAGGCGTCTCAGCTACCGAGCCGTTCATTGAGGTGGCCGCAGCGCCTTCGTTGTCTCGTTCACGTATAGGAGCGGCGATCGAGGTGCTCCGCAAGCAGTCGATCATCGTGCATCGACGCTTCAACAACAGCTTTGCGATCTGGGAGGGCAGCGACGTTGACGTCGATGAACGAATTCGATCCGGACGAGATCGCCTGGAGGGTACGGCGTCAGTCGCTCAACTGCTCGCACAGCATCATACGCCGCGGGCATTGATTGCCCAGAGGCACGCCTTCGAGACGGGCACACTCCGCTATCTGTCTTGCGAGTACCAAAGCGTGGAGTCGGCTGAAGGGCGGCTGCAAGTGGTTGCCGAGAGCAGCGACGGCTCGATTCTGATTGTGCTTCCTGAGAACGCGGAGGAGACGACTCACGCAGAAGCGCTCGCTCAATCGGCGAAGGCTAAGGGACGTTCCGATGTGCTGATCGGCATACCCGTGGAGGTGCAGTCGCTGCGGAATGTCGTTGTTGAGCTCGCCGCACTGCATTGGGTCGTGAAAAATACCGACGAGCTTGAAGGCGACCGAGTCGCACGACGTGAACTCCGCGCGCGTATTGCTGACGTCTTGCACCAGTTGGATGAGCACATCGACGAGATCTTCGGGGCATCAGGCGCTCCGTTGTGTCGATGGTTCTACGAGGGGCAACCGCTGGAGTTGAGCAACAGGCGGTCGCTGCGGGAACATCTCTCGAAGATGTGTGATAAGAACTTCCCACAATGTCCGACTGTTCGTAATGAACTCATCAATCGCAAGCAATTGTCCTCGTCTGCGGCGGCCGCCCGCCGCAACTTGATGGAACAGATGGTTACGGCGTCGAATGAAGAGACAGTTGGGATCAGTGGCTACCCACCCGAAATGAGTGTCTACCTTTCGATGCTCAAAGAAGGCCGGATTCATCGGAGAATCAGCGGCGAGTGGTGCTTTCGATCGCCGCCGAAGTCCGATCCGCTCCACCTTGGGAATGCGTGGCAGGTGATTGAGCACGCATTCGCTGAGAGCGAGAAGACACCGCTGCGTCTTAGTGACATCTATGATCGCTTAAGTATGCCCCCGATCGGGCTTCGCGACGGGCCGGTCCCCATTCTGGTTTGGGCGGCACTGATTGCGCATGAGTCGGATGTGGCCCTCTATGAGGAGGGTGGCTTCGTCCCTGAATTGAGCGGGGCTGTGGTTGAACGACTGTTGAAAGCACCCGAGACCTTCACTGTCCGGCGGTGGAGAGTCACAGGGCTTCGCGCCAAGGTTTTTCAGCAGTTGGCATCGATGCTCGGCAGCGACAAGGTGTTCGACGATATTGGACGCCGCGATGTGTTAGACGTAGTCCGACCGATTCTCCGGTTCTACCGCGAGCTTCCCAATTACGCTCAGCACACAGATCAAGTTGGCAAGCACGCACAGGCGATCCGCCAGGCGATCGAAGGAGCCAAGGAGCCGGATGTCCTACTGTTCGAAGAGTTGCCGAAGGCCTGCGGCGTAAAGTCGTTTCAACCCGACTCCAAGCCGGCTCAACGCCAAGTCAAGGAGTTCCTCGATGCGCTTCGCGAGGCGATCATGGAACTCCAGAGGTCCTACGATCTACTCTTGGAGCAACTTGCCGAGGCGATCGGGGCGGCATTCGGTATAAGTGGTGGGGTCTCACAAGTTCGCACAGAACTAGCCGACCGAGCCGAGATCGTCGCGCCTTGGGTAGCCGACCGCGACCTCAGCAATTTTGTGAGCCGTGTTTGTGAGGCAGACCTCGACGACCGCGACTGGGTTGCCACCGTCGCAGCCCTCTTGGCCGAGAAGCTCCCCGAACGGTGGCGCGATACCGACCGCGCCAAGTTTGAGATCAGCCTGACTCAGGTTGCCCGTCTCTTTGGCCACGTCCTGACCCTTGCACATGCGGCAGGAACGAAGGGCAAGAAGACCACCGGGCTGGCCCTGCGGTTGGGCGTCACCGCGGCCGATGCTCCCGAGCAAGAGACCGTTGTCGAACTCCCAAAGAAGGCCCTCGCAGACGTCGAGCGACTTGAAAAGTTGATCGGCGAACAGATCAAGAAGCCGAAGAGCAAGCGAGATCGTGATATAATCCTCGCAGCGCTAGCCCGCCTGTCTCAACGTCTGATGTCCGAGGATCGCTAGCCGGGCCAAACACGGAGGTCGCCATGGCAAGCAAGAACGAGCCTCGCCACATCGTTTCGCTCTCCGGGGGCAAAGATAGCACTGCGCTTGCCATCTACCTGCGTGACCGCATTCCCAATATCGAATACGTCTTCTCCGATACCGACAAGGAACTTGAAGAAACCTACGAGTA
Organism: Phycisphaera sp.; assembly: GCA_016125285.1. Taxonomy (GTDB): domain Bacteria; phylum Planctomycetota; class Phycisphaerae; order Phycisphaerales; family Zrk34; genus RI-212. Next base: position 4,319 of record WGMA01000043.1, on the reverse strand, counting down.
TCTCGACAAGCTCGAAGCTTTTCTCGGCAAAGAAATCACACGCCTCAAGGCGGACCGGGGCTTTGATCACTATCTCAAGGTCTATGGCGGTTACCTACCCTCATCGCGGATGCGCTGGTGTACCAAGGTTCTCAAAATCAAGCCGTTCGAGAAGTACATCGGTGACGACGAGGTATTTATGTATGTCGGACTCCGCGCCGATGAAGATCGTGGTGGGTACAAGCCGACAAAGAAGAATATCACGCCGGTCTATCCGTTCATCGAGGATGGCCTGGTCTACGAAGACATACAGCGCATCCTAGAAGAGAGCGGCGTTGGCTTTCCCGAGTACTACAACTGGCGTACCCGGTCCGGCTGCTATTTTTGTTTCTATCAGCGCAAGCATGAGTGGCTCGGACTCAAAGAGAACCATCCCGAGCTCTTCGAAGAGTCTAAGAAGTACGAGAAATTCGATTCGGAAACAGGTGAGCGATACACATGGAGTGAGCGGGAATCGCTTGCGGAACTGGAACAACCCGCTAGGCGAGCAGAGATTCAAGCCAAACACGACGCGGTGTTGAACGCGGCTAAGTCTGGCTCGCCAAAGAAGAATCTACTTCACATTCTTGGGCAGATTGACGAAGACGACGACCAAATGATGCCTTGTTCATTCTGCCACATCTAAACTGGCTGTGCTACCAGAGGCGGTGTGCGATGAAACTGTTTGTTGCGTCACATTCTCGTGAACTGGCAAAGGATCTCAAGGCGACGCTCATGGAGGCGGGGCACGAGGTTACGGCGCGCTGGATTGATGAAGATACCAAGTTTCACCGTGGCCTATCTGCTTATACAGATGAGGAGCGGACCCAGTTAGCGATTATGGATGAGGAGGATGTCAGAAATGCCACGGATGGTCTTGTTCTGATTTCGGAAGAAGAAGGGCGCACAGTTCCCGGTGGAAAACACGTCGAAGCAGGCATTGCTCTAGCGTTGAACCGTTCCGTTTATGTGGTGGGAAGACGGGAGAATATTTTCCATTGGCACCCGCGTGTAACTGTACTGGCGGATGTCGACGCTCTGCTGAGTAGGATAGGGCCAGCCAGTGTATAGCGATGGACTCCAATGGTCCAAATCAGAGACAGCAAGCGAAGGGTACGGGTGCAATTACCGAATCGCTAATGCCTGAGAGTTGTGACGTGAGAATAGCTGGAGAGCGTCGCCCTCCGCCTTTATCCAATCCTTAACGTGGTCATCATGTTCGTACTTCTCGAAGTAGTAGTATGCGCCTACTGATGTCATGTGGTGTAATGCGGCAGTCATCAATGTCTGGACGGACTTAAGATAGAGATGGCCTACCGCAAGATGGAGGTGCTCGTTGAACTGAGGGACGGAGCCATGGCACATGGCGTTTCGTGCTTTTATCGCCAGTGACAGAGTGGTGCGGGCATTATCGCGATCATTGGATTCGATGTGCTCAAGGAGGCGGTCCATGACCTCGGGGCGAGCCAAGCCTGCCTCGGTCTCGTCTAACATGCAATACTGGAAGCGGCGATAGGTGCCTTGGTATCTAGAACGCTGGAGTACAGGAATGCCACAGAGCTGAGCTGTCGAGCGGTATAGAGCTTCAAACACTATCCCCCAGACCATAAAGAGCAAGAACGAGTCGCGCTGATCGTAACCCCGCACCCATCCGTAAACGCCTGTTTGTGTAAAGATCGACATACACGGCATGCATGTTCGTACAAAGGCGGCGATATGGCTACGCCAGGCCTCGGCCAGCGCATAGCCATCGAGGAAGTCGCAGTGCAGATGACTGCCGAAGTCAATCTCATCTGGAGTCAGCCACTGCTGTGATTGCCAAGAAAAATCTACAGCAGATATGTGGCGAGTCTGCAGTTCCTGCGCAAGTTGTGACAGGCAATCTAGGCATCGAGCCGCTATGTGTTCCGGTACATATGGATCGGTGCCGAGGGGGCGGCCACTCTCGGGAATAGCTTCGATCCTTTGCTGTAGGGAGACTTCTTGGCGTTTTGACTCCACGTCTAGCAGGCTGCCGTGCATTGCTTGATTGCGAAAGTTCGATTGCTCAGCGTCCCACAGGTATTGCACCTCATCATGCGATGTAAGTCCAAGCTGATTGAGCCATTGCAAGACCGGTATAGGTCTATCGGGTGTCGTGTGCTGAATGCCTTGTTGTTGGGCAGCAGCGCGGAGCAATCGTTCAATCGCGCCAAGAGTCATGTATGTGAGTACGCAGCTCTCGTACTGCCGATACATCAGCTTTCGTCCTTGTTTGACATGCTCCACTGTTACACCAAGGTTGTTGCCGACTGGTAGACCGACGGGGCCGTCCTTGTCCAAGATGCGATGCATCAGGCCCTCCCCCTGTGGTAGGTCGGCCGCCTCCTGATGAACTGCATCCAAAAAGAGGTCGTTCGGAACAGCTACGGCAGGAACGCGCCATGCCCCACCCCACTGTTCCACATGCCTGTCACGCACGCCCTCCTCGGAGACAAGGCTAAGCATCCGGATCAAGCCGCCCCTTGGTCCATGAATGGATTCTGATGCTCTGTTCAGGCGGTCGCTTACTAATCGACCGCTGTCTAGTTCTGTGCAGAAGAAGAACTCAGCCATCAACAGCTTATTCTGGACGAGCCAGTCCGAATCGGGTTGTGCAGATGACTCCGTTGAGTGAACCTCTGTGGCAATACGATGTGCCACACGGCGCCACACTAAGACAAGGTTAGTCGTGGTAATGACTGCGGTGCTGTTCGCCGTACGAATCAGATCTTCTATTACACCCTCGTCAATCAGTAGCCGTTTGAATTGACCAGTTCCTTGTCCATGCCATCCTGCTCCCTGCGCTTCAAGCAGTTCATTGATGCTTCTCCGGTGCTGCCGTAGCTCTTGATAGCAGGCGTCAATGGCTTCTTCATCTATCGGCACAATCCGAGATCGACTGATAGGATCATCCAGTCGATTGAACTGACTGCTGTCCGCTCGACCCATTCTGAAATCAAGTGTGCCATATGCGTATTTAGCTAGTATGTCTGTAACCACGGATAGCCAGCAGTCACGCCATGCTGCGTGGCCGTTGCCGGTGAGATGAGTGAATAAGAACTGTGCGTAACGAGATCGTTCGCTGGGCATGGTGTATTCCCCGGCTCACCTGTTTAATCTTTCGAGCTCTGCCAGTCGTCCTTCAAGCTGGTCAAGCTTGTTCTTCAGTTCGTTAAGAAGTTCCGATTGACGTTGAGAGACCAACAGCCCATTCAGGGAGGCAACATTGGTCCGTAGTGACTCGACATCTGTGGAAAGATCCTTAAGTTGCTCTACGTAGCCGGAAGTCTGACTGAGTTTGATCTGTGTGGTTGTTAGGTCTTCTTGAAGCGCCGCCGTCTTTCCAAAGCTGCCATCTGCCCATCCGATGATTGCGACCACAAGAACCGGCAAGATCGTTCCCAAGAGCGCTGTCCAATTCCGAAGTTTTTCCATGCCGCTACGAATCTCTTCGAACTCCTTCTTGGACTCTTCAATTACTCCGGCCGCAACTTGGCGAGCCCTGTCATCCACCATCAAAGTATCAGCGGAGAGCCCTTGAACGACGGCAGGTGGGGCCTTTGAGTAGTCGCCGTCGCCATATCGCCGAAAGAATGGTGCCGTAGCATCACCATCTAGCTTCCAGAAAAGCGTTGTCGCGACCCGCATCCCTTTGCGGAATTCGTAGTCTTCATGGCCAACATTGATAAACGAGAACCACAGATTGCCTCTGTAGCCGGGATCAATGTGTCCTGGATTCAACATTAGGACGTTAGGCTGACGACGGCCTGCGAGTGAGAACGCGGCCGCTCCGACACTCGCCGGCATCGATAACATTTCGTGAGTAACAATAATGATTGCGTGCCCGGGAGGTAGTCGGAAGCAATCACGATCGGGCGCGTCGTCTTGGTTGGTTCCGGGAATAATAATCTTTCCTACGTGCAAATCGACTGACGACGGTTGAACTGGCGAAAATGCACTATATGCATCGTGCTCAAGATGACTTTGTACATCAGCCGGAAAGCCGGTAACCATCTGATCCGGACCTGTGACAAGTGCGACCAGTTGCTCATCTCTTAATAGCATTGTCTTACTCTCGCAGTAGGGATTAAAGCGTCGCGATCAGATGGCTAGTCTAATCGCCAAGTGCTTCCATGAGTGTATCCGTTCCACCAAGCACGTCTTCCATTCTCGGGCTGATCGGCCGATGCTGTGCGGATGAATGATCAATCCACCGAATCGTTGAAGGATGTGCCTGTTGCGTCGCGTCGTCGGCTTGATGCCGAGCAGTGGCGTGCGTT
>WGMA01000062.1 GCA_016125285.1 Phycisphaera sp. | reverse complement strand
TATCCCTGCTCCGTGACCAGCGCCACCGCGCCGACCTTGAACGCCTTGCTGAATCGTCTGCGTACTCCGCTCATATCGAGGTCCTTTCCGTTCGGGGCCATCTTACCGCCCCTCGCGCCCACCGTTCGTGGGGAACCTCAATGTATACGCCGGACCGTCGCCCCGTGGGTGCCAAGATAGCCGTCAAAGGCAGCGTTGTCTGTACCGACCTCTGCGGACACGTTCCGGCGCCTCGATGCGCCGGAGCGTGTGTGGACGTTGGATGTCGAAGCGGCGCGAGGAGTGGACATTGCGAAACGCGTCAATGACGCCATTCACGCCGCAATGGCGTGCCAGCAAAACAATGACGGAGACGTCAAATCGGGGCACGCAGAGTGACGCGGCACGGTTTGGGGTTCTCGGATCGGTTTGGAAGCAGGAAGTCATCCGGTCGAATCTGCTCTGCTCCGATTCACCCATGCCGACACTGCGTTCGATCGGACATGCGTATCTATCCTCGGGCGGCTGAGTTGCCGCCGTGCTTCTCAATTTGAGTGGCTAGAAATGCCAACTCGGGTTGAAGCCCAATCGCGAATCGCTATATTCTTATATTGTATTGGTATCGGCGGAAGCACTATTCCGGCTGATCGCGAGAGCTTTGGTGGGAGGAGATTGCTGAACCTTATGAAGAGCCGCGTAGCCGCATGGCGGATGCTTGTCTGTTGCTGTATCGCAACAGCGATATCTGCGCGCTGCGACGCCTCCGTCGTAATCGACTTTTCCGACTCTTCGGTCGTAATCTCACCGACCACCGAGACGTCTGGTGCGGTTGATGTGACCGGTATGACGACTGGCGATGTGAACATCCCATTCCTGGTGCATTTCGAGATGAATGGGTCAAATCAGTTGATCACCACGACCAGTCCGCTGGGCAATCAGACCGGCAATCTGCTCAATGTGGAATTGACTTCCACGCGGAATAGCGGAACTTCCCAGACGGTGACCATCACACTCGGCGCGAGCAACAACCTGTCGTTCACAGACGCGAGTTGGACCTATCTGGACGTAGACGCCTCCGAGGATGGGGGCTTCTTCGGCAACAACCCGGCCGCCGATTTCGACAATTGGCAGGATAAGATTGTTGTTGACAACTCGCAAGCAGCGGTCGCGATGACTTCGGTTAACACAAGTTACACGCAGGTCACGGGAAATCAGGTTCAAGGCATCAACGACAATAACGTGCCCAATAACAGCAGCAACGGCAACGTCAACGTCACGCTGACAGGAACGATGAACCAGATCGTCTATACCTATGGGCCTGGTTCCGAAGACGGCCTGGAACAGAACCAGCGGGTCGGTCTGAGTAATATCACAATCGCCAGTGTCAACACGGTGCCTGAGCCCGGCGCGACTGCCATGCTGTCCGTGCTGACCGTGCTGGCATGTCTTGGGGAGTGCTGGCGGAAGCTTGGGGCCGAGGCACGGGTTTCGCATCAGGACCCGTCGCCGTAACACGTCGAAGCACGGCGCGGTCTTGAAGGAACTCCTACGGCAAGTCTTCGTGGTGAGATTGTGTTGCCTTCAAGGAACAGCGTGATGGGAGGTTCCGGGAACCTCGCCGGTCCGAATCCGGCAAGGATTGGCCGTGGAGCAGGTGGTCACGAGGACCGGACTATGACAGAGAGTGTGACGAACGCGGAGCCGTGTGTCACCGCGCCGCAACACGATCGTTGGCCCTGGGTCGCGCTGATTGCGGCGGTTGGGCTTTCCCACGCAACGATGGTGTATATGTACCTGCACGGACTGTGGCGCACGCCGCACTATGGATTCTTCCCCTTCGCGATTGTCGCAGCGATGATGCTGATGCGCCGGGGTTGGAAAGAGACGTCGGTTCTGAAGCGGGGCGGTCGCGCGGCCACGCTTGCCCTGTACACCGTGGCCGTAGCCCTGTTGGTGCTTGGGACCGTATTGGTGTCGCCATGGCTCGCGGTCGTGGCCTTGCTGTTCAGCGTGCTTGCCGTTTCCCTGGACCTGGGCGGTCCACCCCTGTTGTATGCAGTCGCGCCAGGCTGGGTCATGCTCCTGACGCTGGTGCGTCTGCCGCTGTCTCTGGACGGCACGCTGACGCTGTACCTTCAGCAGTGGACCAGCACGATTGCGGGCATGATGCTCGACGTGTTTGGCGTCGTCCACCTGCGAGACGGGGTCCTGATCCAACTGCCCGATCGCGTCGTGGAGGTCGAAGCGGCGTGCAGCGGTATCAATTCATTGTTCGCGGTGCTGGGCGCAACGGTGTTCTATCTGCTGTGGCTTCGCAGGCCGTGGTGGCACGTGCTGGCGACGCTTGCCGCGATACCGCTCGTCGTCATCATCACCAACGTCACCCGTGTTGTCTCGATGACGCTTGCGCCGACACTGGCGTCAGCCGAACGATACCCTGCGCGTCACGCGGCGTTTGGCGTCGTCTGCTTTCTTGCGGCGGTCGGGCTGGCTTGGTGTGCTGACCGCCTCGTGTGCTACGTCGGCGCCTGGCGATACGACCGCTATTTTCAGGCCCCACAGGTTTCGTCTGAAGCGGGTCAGAGCGAACCGTCGCCGCAGCGCGTCTTGCCAAACGCCAATCGCGGCGTCGTTACTGTCTCGGTGGTGTTTGGTCTCATCGCTGTGGGTCAACTCGTCGCAACGACCGTACTCCACACGTCGCGACTGGGCGTCGATCCGGTCGACCTGCCGACACTATCCCCTGACGCCATGCCTGTGGAGGTCGGCGTCTGGCGGCAAATTGATCACAATGTCGTGCACCGGTCGAGTGGATCGGCGTTCGGAGAGCACTCACAGCAATGGATGTACACAAGCGCGATCGGTACGGCGATCGTCTCGTTTGACTATCCATTCGATCGGTGGCACAACCTGACAACGTGCTATGAGCTGGAAGGCTGGACGACCACGCGGTACGCCTTCGAGACGATTGCGGGGGCAGATCGGGAACGGGTGCCCGTTGTCGCGGTCCATCTCGACAACGCAGCGAAGATGAAGCAGGGGTGCTTGCTCTTCACGCTGGTGGATCGGGAAGGCCGGTCCGAGGCTCCGGCGAACGTTGCGGGAGCGCCGTCGACGATGTTGCGGCACAGGCTCCGTCGCGCCGGCCTTACCGGTCCCGAGGCCCTCCTCCAGGTGCAGGTCATGGTTCACACGAATACCCCGATCTCCGAATCGGACCGCGATCAGGTGACGGCGTTGATGCGCCTGGCGATACAACTGGCTTCAGACCAGTGGAGTCGTGCTCAGGCGAGCGTGCGCTGACGCGTCCCCCCATGGACCAACGATGCGAGAACGATTCGAATTCATCCTGTTTCACCTGAGCCGGTTGTGGTTTTATCTCACGTCCCCGATATCCCTCCTGCCGGGTCTTGGTGACCTCGCGGACTCGGCGAGGGCCGCTTCGATGTGGCTGGTGTCATTCCTGCCTGGCGAGCCAAGGTATCTGATTCAGGGTTCGCCGCTGCTGATCGTGCTCGCAGCCGCCGCGTGTCTGATCGGTGTGTCGGCGACCGATCACAATCTATCGAGAAAGTATCTGAACGCGGGGCGAGCCGCGATTGGCGAACACAACTTTACGTACGCGAGTATCTGTTACCAGCGGCTCGTGGCGTTGGATGCAGACAATCCGGAGTATCGCTACGGCTTGGCGGTGTCCACGGTGGGCCTCGGCGATCCGGAACGTTCGGAGGCGATCCTCCGCACTCTGGCTCCGGAGGATAGACTGGGGTACGCACCGGCGCATGTCGTGCTTGCGCGGCTGCTGATCGAGCGGGCCGCGCCGGCTGATCGCCGGGCGTTACGCCGCGCGGAGGGGCATTTGCTGCGCGCCTTGCAATCCGACCCGGCGAACGCCGAAGCGCACCTGCTGATCGGGCGCGTGTACGCCCAAACGGATCGATCGAAACTTGCCGAGGAGCATTGGCGGCGCGTTGCGCATGACGACCCGGTCGCGGCGCTTTGTCTGGCCGAACTGCTCGCCGGTCGGCACGAGGGGCAGGAGTCCCGCGAATACGCCCGTTTCGCCGCAACGCGCTTCTCGCGTCTACTCACGGCGTCGCAGCAGGACGACGAGACCCGTAAGCGGTACGCGCGAGCGCTACTCATGCTCGGCGAATCCACGAAGGCCGAACGAACTCTGCGAGACGGCATTGCCCTTCGAGGCGAAGGCATCTTTGAGCCCCTGCTGGCGCGTCAGCTATACGCCCGAGCCACTGCATCGCCCGACGATCCTGCGCGGTCGAAGTGGCTGCACGACGTCATCGACCTGTTGACCACGACGCGGCCGCAGTTCAGCGTCGACGATCACCTGCTCATGGCATATGCGCACCGTGGCCTCAACCAGCCACTCGAAGCGATCGAGAATCTCCGCGCGGTGTTGCCAGCCATGCCGGAGATGCAGACGGAGATCGCCAGGCTGTACCGTCAGGCGGGCGATCCAGAGCAGGCCGAACGCGTCGCGACGGCAGCATTGAACGATTTCACGCGACGGATAGCCGACGAACCGGATCAACTGCGATGGCGTCTCCTGGCCGCCGATGCCGCCACGAGCCTCAAACAACACAGTCACGCGGTAGACCTGCTTACCGCGGCATGGCCGAAACAACGATCACCGCTGCTTACCAATGCTATCGCTCGTGCCTATACGCTATGGTGGGACGACGTCGCCGGTGGCGCCGAGGCGTCTGACGATGTACGCCGCAGGAATCTTCACCTGCTGCGATCGGCCCTAGAGTATCGGAGCAACGATCCTGTCGCGATGAACAACCTGCTTCGCATGTGCGCGTCGGCGCGTTCGATTACGGAAGACGTGACCAGGATGCTCGACCAGATGCTCGTTGACGGCAAGGCTTCGCCGTCGGTGCACACGGTGCTCGGCACCGCCGCGCTGGTGCGTGACGACATCGATGAGGCTTTGCGCCACCTCCGTCTGGCGTATGCGCAGAATCCCAACGTGGCGGTGACCGCAAACAACCTCGCGGTGGCGGAAATGCGAGCGACGCCACCCAACCACAAGCGAGCGCTCGAACTCGTCGACCACGCCATTGCGCTCGTCCCCACCCAACTCGCATTCCACGAGACACGCGGTGAGGTACTCGTTCGGATGCAGCGATGGTCCGATGCCGTTGCCGAACTCGAGCAAGCACTACCTGGCATGCCCGACAATGCCGCCCTTCACGCGGCACTGGCCACGTCGTATCGGCGCCTCGGCATGGATAAACTCGCCGCCGAACATCGACAGCGAGCGGAGCAGCTCAAGTTACAGGGGCAGAACCTGCCTCGCCCGTGACACCTGACTTGCTGATCCCGAGCGACCGACACACTGCACCGCAAAGCCTTGACACGCCTGCGTGAAGGCCGAGAATTACCGGTTACGCGGCGGTTGATGCCGCGGGAGAACCGGAACTAGCGAGGTTGACGGTATGGCTAACGCAGACGGTTCGGTCGAGGGTAAGGATGCCCCCCGCGCGGGATCGCGTCGCCTCAATCGGATCATGATATCGACGATGGCTCTGGGCGTGCTGGTCGCCGCGACGATGGTTCGCGCCGATGACGCGGCGCCCAAGGAGGTCGTCGACGAACTCCACGCCGCGCTGATCAGCGCGATGAAGGTCGACGGCGATGCGGCCGCGGGTTACCAGACGCGATACAAGATCGTCGAGCCGGTGATCGACAAGCGGTTCGACATCCCCCTGATCAGCCGCCTCGTGCTCGGCGCCGAGTGGGCCAAGCTCAGCGAGGCGCAGCGGACGAGCTTCGGCGCGATCATGGCCAGGTACATGACCGCCAACTACGCCTCGAAATTCAACAGCTACTCCGGTCAGCAGTTCACTCACAAGAGCGACGCAGCGCAGGGCGACCGCGCGATGATCGTCCGGGCGGAGTTCAAGTCCGGCAGCGGCAAGACACGCCAGTTCGACTACCAGATCCGCAAGGGTGATAGCGGATGGAAGATCGTCAACGTCGCGGTCGACGGCATCAGCGACCTGTCGCTCAAGCGGGCGGAGTTCGGCGACGTGCTGAAGAAGAACGGATTCGACGGCCTGATCACGCAGCTCGAGAAGCGGATCGGCGAGATGGCTGAGGGCAAGGAATGAGCCAGACCACCGGCCGGTGGCGTCAACGCGTGTGTGTGCTTCCGTTGCTGACGATCGCCGTGGCGCTCGTCGGCGGGTGTAACGCCACGCCGTACGCCGAACAGAACATCAGCGACCCGCTCGAGCCGATCAACCGCGCGATGTTCGATTTCAACCTCGCCCTGGACACGCACGTCATCCAGCCGGTGACGAAGGTGTACAAGGACATCACGCCGGACCCGATCGAGCAGGGCATCCACAACTTTTTCACGAACGCCGCGTACCCGCACGTCATCGCTAACGACATCCTTCAGCTCAACCTCGACCAGACGCTGTCGGACACCGGACGGTTCGTCGTCAATTCAACGGTTGGCATCGGCGGCCTGTTCGATCCCGCGACCGATATCGGGCTGAAGCTGAACGAGCAGAACTTCGGCGTCACCGCCGCGAAATGGGGGCTGCCCGAGGGACCTTACCTGGTGCTGCCGCTGCTCGGCCCACAAACGCTCAGTTCGCTGCCGGACATACCGCTGCGCATCGTGACCAACCCGATCATCTTCCTCGATCCGTTCATGTTCCGATTGGCGTTGAACGCGACCGGGGCGGTGAGTTCCGCCGCGGACAGGGAATCGGCGCGCAAACAGATCAAGGAAGCGCTCAGTCCCTACGCCTTCCTCCGCAGCGCCTACTATCAGCATCAGCGGCGTTTGTATCTGGGTAACAAGGCCGACGTCGAAGTGACGCCGTTCGAGCCGCTGCCGTTGGACGACGTCGAGCCGCCTCCGAGCGACACCGCTCCGGCGCCCCAGCCGACGCCGAAGCCAGATGAGCCCGCCCCGGCCAAGTGATCACGACCGCTCCAACCCCGTCCTGACGCGTCGAGAACGCCGGATGTCGACGAGCCGTTTCAACCCCGCGGCCTCAGGCATTATGCTGCTTCAACGATGTTCGACTTTTTATTCAATCTGACCAGGCCCCGAGCGGTCGTCATCGGCGTGGCCGCGCTGGTGCTGACCGGCGTAGCGGCATGGCTGACGATGACGCGCCTGGCGGTGCACACCGACCCCGCGGACCTGTTGTCGAAGGACCTGCCGTTCCGCAAGACCTGGCTGCGGTACGAGCGGCAGTTCCCGCTCAACGACCAGCCGCTGATCTTCGTGCTCGACGCCGACACGCCGGAGCGCGCCGACGAGGCGGCCGACACGCTCGAGTCGTCGCTGATCGACACCGCGGGATTCGGCACCGTCTACCAGCCGCGCGGCGGCGCGTACCTGCGGCGTCACGCGTTGCTCTACATGACGCCGCAGGAACTGCAGCACCTCGCCGACGGCCTGTCGCAGAGCCAGGCCCTGCTGGCGCGACTCGCCGAGTCGCCACGCTCGGCCACGCTGTTCGACACGCTCAGCGACGCGCTCGATCACGACACGAAGGTCGCCCAACTCGGGCAGGTGATGCGGCGTGTGTCGACGGCCGTCGAGGCGCAGGTTGATGATCGGCCGTACGACATGTCGTGGCAGACGATGCTTTCGGACGAGCTCGACCCCGGCACGCAGCGTATCCTCGTCGCGCACCCGCATCTCGATTATCACAAGGTCATGTCCGGCCGCGAGGCGCTCGCGCGGGCGCGCGCGGTCGGCGCTCAGCTGGGCTACAACACGCCCGGCAATCCCCGGATGCGCATCACCGGCAAGGTCGCGCTGTCGCACGACGAGGTGCAGACCGTGCTCGGCGGCATGACGATCGCGGGGCCGCTGTCGCTGCTGCTCGTCGCGATCGTGCTGTATTTCGCGTTGCGATCCGTCCGCCTGATGCTCGCGACGCTGGTCGTGCTGATCATCGGCCTCGTGCTCACGACCGGGCTCGCGTCGTTGACGGTGGGGCACCTGAACCTGATCTCCATCGCGTTCGGCGTGCTCTACGTTGGCCTCGGCGTCGACTTCGCCATCCACTACCTGCTGCGCTACCGCGCGTGCCTCGAACGCGGCGCCCGGCGACGCGAGGCGCTGGAGGAAACCTTCAAGCAGACCGGCGGCTCGCTGGCGTTGTGTTCGATCACCACCGCGATCGGCTTCTTTGCGTTCGCGCCGACCGCGTTTACTGGCGTGTCCGAGCTCGGCATCATCGGCGGCGCGGGCATGATCATCAGCCTCGTCGTGACGCTGATCCTGCTGCCCGTCATCCTGATCCTGCTACCCGAGCATCGCGAGGTGCCGCCGCCGCGCCAGGCCGCGAAGATGATCGCCGCCGTGCTGAGGCTGCCGACCACGCACCGCGCCGGTGTCCTCATCATCGCCGTCGCGCTGGCGATCGTCGCGGCGGCGCTGGCGCCGAGCGTGCGGTTCAATCCCGACCCGCTCGACCTGCGGGACCCAACCACCGAGTCGGTCACGACGATGCGCGACCTGTGGAACAAGTCCGCCGCGGCGCACTGGTCGATCACCGCCCTGGCGCACGACGCCGACGAGGTCAAGCTGCTCTCGGATCGGCTGTCGAAGGTCGACGGCGTCGATCACGCCGTGTCGATCTTCAGCCTCATCCCGAAGGACCAGGACGCCAAGCTCGCGATCATCGATGACATGAACCTGCTGCTCGGGCCGTCGATCGCCGTGGGCACGAAGCCTGCCGACTACAAACCGACAGAGGCCGACGTCGCCGCGTGGCTGGCGTCGATGCAGAGGCTGATCGATTCGGCGGCCGCGGCGCAGCTGCGTGACGCGAGCGGCCCGCTGGTCGAGTCCTCACACGCGCTGGCGAGCGTGGTTCGGAATCGCCTGGAGTCCGCTCGCAAGCTCGAAGGCCCGGCTCAGATGGCGTTGATGACGGACCTCGATCACCGGATCCTCGGCACGTTTCCGCAGACCCTGCGATGGCTGGTCGACGCGCTGACCGCGGATCGCATCACGCTGGAGACCCTGCCCGACGAGCTGCGCGAGCGATGGCTCAGCGCCGCCGGTTCGTATCGCATCGAGGTCATGCCCGCGACGTCGCTCGACGACACCACTCAGCTGCGTCGGTTCGTTCACGCCGTGCAGGAGGTCTCGCCCGACGCTACCGGGGCGCCGGTGCTGCACCTGGAGTCTGGCGACGCGATCGTCAACGCCTTTCGCACCGCGATGCTCTACGCCATCATCGGCATCACGCTCGTGATCCTGCTGCAGTTGCGACACGTCGGGCACACGCTCGCGGTGCTGCTGCCGCTGCTGCTCGGCGGCGCGTTGACCACGGCGATCATGGTCCTCATCGACCTGCCTTTCAATTTCGCCAACGTGATCGCGCTGCCGCTGCTGCTCGGCATCGGCGTCGACAACGGCATCCACATGGTCCACCGATCGCGCAACACGCTGCCCGGGCACGGCAACCTCCTCGAAACCGTGCCCGCCCGCGCGGTGCTCTACAGCACGATCACCACGATCTGCAGCTTCGGCAACCTCTCGCTCAGCCCGCACCCCGGCACCGCGAGCATGGGCCTCGTGCTGACCATCGGTATCGTCGTGATCCTGGCGTGCACGCTGATCCTGCTGCCCGCGCTGCTGAATCCGCGCGAGATCGGCGCCGCGACCTGACCTTTCAAGTAGTGACCGGTTTACGTCGGGACCGTGTAGCCCCAACGCTCGAAGAACGGCGCCCAGCGATCGGTGATCCGCCGCGTCACGTCGCTCGACATCTCGTAGCTGTTCTTCTTGTAGCTTTGGATCGATTTCAGGTAGGTCTCGAACGGCTGGCGCGCGTCGTCGAATCCGTCGATCTCCAACCGCGTGTAGATCTGTTCGATCTGCGCGAGCGGGTCCTCGTCGAGCGCTTCGTAGCTGATCTCGACGAACTCGTTCGCGGGCAGGTTCGCGATCGACTCGGCCAGCGTGTTCATCATGCGCGGGTAGCTGCTGAGGATCAGCTCGTCGATGTGCTCCTCGTCGTAATCCTGCAACGCCAGGGCGTGCAGCAGGCGCGTGTAGAAGTTCTGCATCGAGCGGAACACGTCGATGGGGTTGCGGTAGATGTGCACGAACTTCGCGCCGGGGTACATCGCGCGCAGCATGTCGACGCGTGCGGTGTAGACGGGGTTCTTGATCACGATCCGCCGCCCGCCGTGCAGGATGTGCATCTTGCGGAGGAAGTGATCGAAGCACCACTTCCAGTGGTCGATCTCCGCGTCGCCGCACCCGTCGAAGAACACGCCCGCGTTGAAGTTCTCCTCGAGCTTCTTCGGGAAGTAGAGGCCGTGATAGAACGACAGCGGCTGCATATTGGCCAGGGCGGCTTCGTCTTCCTGCGGCGCGTCGGGCGTCACGGGGATCGGGTCGATGAACCGCTCCTTCGGCAGCATGCGTTCGAGGAACGGCCGGATGATCTGCACGAGGCAGAGCACGTCCCACGGCATGCCCGTCGCCAGCGGCGGCACGTAGCCGAAGTGCGGGGCGCGGCTCATGACGTTGTAGAGGTGCGTCGTGCCGCTGCGCCAGTGCCCGACGATGAAGATCGGCGGCTGCATCTCCCCCATCCGTTTGATCATGCGACCGGTCCGCAGACGCTCGAACCAGCTGAACGGCGTCCTTGCGGCGATCGCGCCGGTCACCATGGCGATCTGCGGCCAGCGGCGAGGCGGCACGAAACCGTTGCGGAACAACACGCGCAGGAATGTCGACATGTTCGACCCGCTCAGCGGGTGAACAAGCGGTGATGAAGCGTGCTTCTTGCCGTTAGCGCTTGCCATCTTGAACCGTCCAAAGCGACGCAGTTTAGCAGAACCTTCGCGTCGCCCGCCACGTCTCGGCCGGGATGTTGCTAAACCGGATCGATCGGGCTTTCGGACGGTCGGCTGTCGTTCGGGTCGGCCTCCGACGTATCGTGGTCCGTCTCGTCCCGTCGCGGTCGCAGGTGCGCCCACTGCCAGACAAGCAACGCCGGGATGCCGACAATCAGCTCACGGGTCCGCTTGCACAGCGACGTGGCCAGGCCCGCGTCACCGGTGATGCCGACCGCCGCGCCGAACAGGATGAACGCGCCTTCCTGAGCGCCGAGGCCCGCGGGGATCAGAAACGCCCCGGCTCGCGCCGCCTGTCCAAGGCTTTCGAGGATCAGCGCGTCGCCGAGGCTCACGTCGTGGCCCATCAGCCGCAGGACGATAAACGTCTCGCCGATCATCGCGAAACGAAACGCGAGCCTCAGCACGCTGGAGGCCAGCACGTGCCCCGGTCGCGCGTAGACCTCATGCACGGCCGCGTCGACCGCCTTCGCCTTGATCGGCACGCGGTCCATCATTTCGGAGGAGACGAACCGCTCGATGATCCGCTCGACGAGGTGAAACATGCCGCGTCGCTGAGCGATGAAGAACGCGACCGTGCCGCCGCCGAGCATGCCTGCGCCGAACAGCACGCCGACCACCAGATCGCGATCCGTGAAGCGCGATATGAACAGGCCGAGGCCGATGAGCGTGAAGATCACCTGCGTGCCGGTCTGCACGGTCTTGTCGACCACGGCGTTGGCGATGGCGGGTTCGATGGGCGTGCCGCGACGCGCGAGTATCGGCACGCGCGCCGCTTCGCCGCCGATCTGGGCGACCGGCAGCAGCCAGTTGATCGCGAGCGTGATCCATCCGCACAGCACCCCCAGCGCGGCGCGCGGGCGGTGTTCGCGTCGGAACAGCACCAGCCACGACGCGCACGCCAGCAGCAGCGGCACGCTGAAGTACGGCACGATCCACAGCACACGCCAGCCGACCTGGCCGACGGCCGCCGCGATCGTGTCCGTGCCACGCCAGACGATCAGAGCGATGAAGGCGCCCAGACCCAACAAAAACGTCAACAACATCACTCGGCGCATGGCCTATAGGTACCGCAAGCGGCAACGGGGCACAAACCCGGCCATTCTCGTTGAAACACGTGTCGAGCCGACCTATGCTCACCGCGGCTCGCGACGCCGTCGCCCGCCACTTCAACCAACTCGGAGGCACGTGATGCACTACATGGGTTACGCGGTGGCGGGGGTGATGCTCGCGGTGGCGATGCTCGGCGTTGCGCCGCCACCGGCGAACGGGGCGACGCAGCGGGTATACATCGGCACCTACACCGGCAAGGAGTCGAAGGGCATTTACGTCTGCGAACTCGATCTCGACACCGGCAAGCTCTCCGAACCACGGCTCGCCGCCGAGGTGACCAACCCGTCGTTCGTCGCCATCAGCCCCGACCGCAAGCACGTCTACGCGGTGAACGAGGTGTCGAACTTCGACGGCAAGCCGCTGGGCGCCGTCACGGCGTTCGCGATCGACGCGTCGACCGGCGGCCTGACGCAGCTCAATCAACGGTCTTCCGGCGGCGCGGGGCCGTGCTACGTGATCGCCGCGGGCGGCAACGCATACGTCGCCAACTACGGCGGTGGCAGCGTCGCGTGTCTGCCGATCAACGCCGACGGCTCGCTGGGCGAGGGCGGCAGCGTGATTCAGCACGAGGGATCGAGCGTTCACAACGGCCACCCGACCCCGCCGCACGCCCACTCGATCAACGTCGACGCGGCGGGGCGGTTCGCGATCGCGGCCGACGCCGGAATCGACAAGCTGTTCGTATACCGCATCGGCGCCGAGGCGAAGCTGACGCCGAACGACCCGCCGTTCACCGCCGCCGCGGTCGGCGCGGGTCCGCGCCACTTCGCGTTTCATCCGTCCGGCAAGTTCGCCTACGTGATCAACGAGACCAACCGAACCGTCACCGCGTATGCGTACGACGCGAACGCGGGCACGCTGACCGAACTGCAGACGCTCACCACCGTGCCCGCCGACGTGACCAAGGGCTCGACCGCCGAGGTGCGGGTGCATCCTTCGGGCAGGTTCCTGTACGGATCCAATCGGGGCCACGACAGCATCGCCGTCTACGCGATCGATCCCGCGACGGGCAGGCTCACCGCCAAGGGTCAGGTGCCGACCGGTGGCAAAACGCCGCGTAACTTCGGCGTCGATCCGACCGGCCGCTACCTGCTCGCCGCCAACCAGGACAGCGCCAGTGTCGTGGTGTTCCGCATCGACCCCGACACCGGCATGCCCACGCCGACCGGGCAGTCGATCCACGTCGATAAACCCGTGTGCGTCAAGTTCCTGCAGCTCGACTGACCCCCGGCGGCCACGCCCGCGCTTTGTAACGTTTTCGTCAAATGGCCGGTTTCGGTTGAACACGCCGTCGGCTCATTCGTCTTGATGGGTAGAGACCCACTGACACGAAGGAGCCGCGCGATGTCGCATCACACACCTATTCGAATCCTGTCCCTGATGATCCTGCTGGTGACACTGTCCGGCGTGGCCGCGCTGGCCGACGGCCTGATCATCATTCGCGACCCCGTGCCCGTGCCGCGGAATCATTACGCGTTCGCGCCGCTCCAGATCGTCAACCACAACGTCAAGGTGACCATCACGGACCAGGTCGCCGTGACGGAGGTCGACCAGACGTTCTACAACCCCAACAACCAGCGGCTCGAGGGCACGTACCTCTTCCCGATCCCCAAGGGCGCGAACATCGACAAGTTCACGATGGACATCAACGGCAAGCAGATCGAAGCCGAGTTGCTTGACGCCGACAAGGCACGCCAGATCTACACCGATATCGTCCGTCACATGCGCGACCCGGCGTTGCTCGAATACGCCGGGCAGGGCGCGTTCAAGGTGCGCATCTTCCCGATCGAGCCCAACAGCAACAAGCGCGTGACGCTGAAGTACACGCAGTTGCTGACCAGCGACAGCGGCCTGACGGAGTACGTCTACCCGCTCAACACCGAGAAGTTCTCCGCCGCGCCGATCAAGAGCGTGTCGGTCCAGTGTGAGATCCGCACGACCGATCCACTCAAGACGATCTACTCGCCGAGCCACAAGGTCGAGACCGTCAACCACGGTCCGACGAAGGCCGTCGTCGGTTTCGAGACGACCAACGCCCGGCCGGACTCGGACTTTCACCTCGTGTTCTCCACGCAGCCGCCCGACGGCAAGGATATCGCGGTCAACCTCATGGCGTACAACGACGCCGATGGCGACGGGTACTTCCTGATGCTCGCGTCGCCGGGGTCGCACCTCGCCAGCGAAAAGATCGCGAAGAAGGACGTGGTTTTCGTCGTCGACACCTCCGGCTCGATGGCCGGTGAGAAGCTCGATCAGGCGAAGAAGGCGATGCGGTTCTGCATCGCGAACCTCGACGACGGCGACCGCTTCGACGTCGTGCGGTTCTCCACGGAGGCCGAGCCGCTGTTCGATGGGCTGACCGAGGCGAGCGAGGCGAATCGCAAGAAGGCCACGGAGTTTGTCGACGGATTCAAGCCGATCGGTGGCACCGCGATCGAGGACGCGCTGACGCAGGCGTTGCGATCGCGCAAGGATCGTGACCCGGCCCGGCCGTTCGTCGTCATCTTCCTGACCGACGGGCGCCCGACGATCGGGAACGTCGACGAGGACGGCATCCTCAAGTCCGTCGCGACGGCGGCGGGCGACGACACGGCGCGCGTGTTTAGCTTCGGCATCGGCACGGACATCAACACGCACCTGCTCGACCGCCTCACGGAGAAGACGCGTGCGTTCAGCGAGTACGTCCTGCCCGACGAGGACATCGAGGTGAAGGTATCGAACTTCTACACGAAGATCGCGCACCCGGTGCTCAGCGATCTGCACCTGTCGTTCAGCGGCGGCGTGCGTGTGACGAAGCTGCACCCGCCGGTGCTGGGCGACCTGTTTATGGGCCAGCAGCTCGTGGCGTTCGGTCGGTACAGCGGCCACGGCGACGCGGCGATCATTCTCGAAGGCAACATGGCGGGCAAGGAAGTGAAGCTCGTCAACGAGGTCCGGTTCCCGAAGAAGGCCCGTGAGCACGAGTTCATCCCACGACTGTGGGCGACCCGCCGCGTCGGGTTCCTGCTCGACCAGATCCGTCTGCACGGCGAGAGCGGCGAGTTGAAGGACGAGGTGACCCAGCTGGCGCGTCGATACCACATCGTCACGCCTTACACGTCGTACCTGATCGTCGAGGACGAGTCGCGTCGTGACGTGCCGGTGGCGTCGCGGACGATTCAGTTCCAGGGCGGTGCGGGCGGTCGCGAGCGTGAAGAGCTCAGCAACGTCGCGCGTCGTTTGAACAGCGAGAAGAGCGGCGATCTGGCGGTAGCGGGCGCGAAGGAGTCGCAGCAGCTTCGGCAGGCGGATTCTCTCGACGAGGCGGACGCCGCGAAGCGGGTCTACCGCGCCGAGGGCCTGAACCTTCCGGCGGCGGCGACGGCGCCCACGGCGGGTCCCGTTGACGATGCCGCGGCCGAGGGGCAGAGCGCGGCTCGCGAAGCGCGATTCGTCGAGGGACGCACGTTCTATCTGCAGGGCGATGAGTGGATCGACGGCATGGTGCAGAGCAAGCCGAACGCCAAGCGGATTGAGATCACGTTCGGCAGCGATGAATACTTCGAGCTGCTCGACAAGCACCCCGAGGCGGCGAAGTGGCTCAGCGTCGGGCAGCACGTGCAGGTGCTGATCGACACGGTGGTGTACGTGATCAAGTGACGTTCAACATTGATGTGGCTCCGTCCCGCGCGGATCGCGGGGCGTATGGGCTGAACCGGTGCGGCCCCGCCCGGTTCAGCCTTTCTTTTCAGCCGGTGGCGCGTCGATCGTCAGCGTGATCGGCTGCTCCATCGTGATGTTCTGATTGTTGAACTTGTACTTCGACACGAGCGTGAAGGTGTGCGTGCCGGGCGGCGTGTTCGGCGACGTGTCGATCGCGATCTTCGTCTCGGCTGCGCCCTTGTCGATCTTGACCGGCTCGTTGACCTTCTTCGCGAGTTCCGCGGCGTTCTTCACGGCGTTGTCCATCGCCTGCTTCGCGGCGTTCACCGCGTCGTTCGCCGCCTTCGCCGCCTGCTCCGCGGCCTGACGCGCCTTCTCGCCCTCGTCGAACGCCGCACGCGCCGCCGTCACCTTATCCGCCGCAGCTTTCGCCGCTTCCTCCGCGGCCTTCTTTTCGTCGGGTTTGTCATCGCCGATCTTCTTGACCGCCTCGGCCTTGTCGTTCGATTCCTTCTCGGCGTTGGCCAACGCCTGCTTCAGCTCGTTGGCCTTCTGCGTCGCCTGCTGCATCTGCTGCTGCTTCTGCTGGGCGTCCTGCGTGGCCTGCTGATGCGCGGCCTTCGCCTTCTCGGCCTCGGCCTGCGCGAGCGTCGACTGCTTGAGCGCTTCGGCGTCGCTGATCTTCACGCCCCCCACGCCGTTCGGGGCCTTCAGCTCGAAGGTGATGACGTCGTCGAAATCAAACTCCTTCGTCGCCTTGGCGTCCACGACGATCGATCCGCCCGCCGTGGTCTTGTCCGCCGAGGGCTTGGCGTCGAGCGTCACGGCGTACTCGACGATCTCGATCGGCACCACCGCCGCCGCGACCTCCGCCTTGACCTTTGCCTTCTTGGCCGTGTTCGCGACGTTCTTCGCGTATTCCGTCGCCTCGCGTTTCAGGTCCTCGGCACGCTTGGCGTCGTCCTTAGCCGCCTGCTCGGCGTCCGCGGCCTGCTTCGCCGCCGCCTCCGCCGCCTGGACCTTCTTCGTCGCCTCATCAAACGCCTTCTGCGCCGCCTCGGCTTCCTCGGGCTTCGTCTTCGCCTTGCGGTCCTCCGCCTGCTTCATCTCGTTGCGCGCCTGCTGCAGCGCCTGCTCGGCCTTCTGCTTCTCCTCGCTCGACTTCTTCGACGCCTCCGCGAGATTCTTCGCCAGTTCTTCGAGCCGCTTCTGCTCGTCCTGCGCCGCCTTCAGTCCCACGGCGTTCCGCTCGTATTCGATCTCAACGTCGCCGACCATCGTCATGCTGAACAATCCCATCGGCGCCTTCATGTCGATGTCGATCTCGACCTCGTCTTCGGGCTTGTCCGCCTTGATCTTCAGGTCTTTGACCTTGATGTAACGGTCGTTCTGCTTGTCGATGCCGGTCTCTTTGAGCGTGATCTCGCCCTTGAAGTCGTCCTTCTGCTTGATGAGCTTCGCGGGGATCTTCAGCTTGCCGCCGCGCGCCATGCGGTACACCTTGCCGGGCTCGGCGCCGAGCTGCGCAGCGATGGGGATCTTCGTCGCGTCGTCGTCCAGCACAGCCACCGCGAGCGAACCGACCACGCGTGTTTCCGCCGTCGTGTTGTTGTCCTTGGTTCCCCAGAGGATCTCCGCGCCGCGGGCCGTGCGCACGAGTTCCTTGCCGTCCACCTTCGCCTTCGCCACCAGGCGGATCGTGCCCGACCACGGCTTGGCGTCCGGCTTCGCGTACAGCACCATGTAGGACAGCTGCGACCACGACCCGATCTCCACCGGCCGCGCCTCAACACCCTCCGGCAAACCTTCGGCCGTCACCTCGATCGTCGTGTCGAAGCCCTCACGCCGCAGTGGCAGCAGGCGGATGCGCTCTGTGCCGCCGCGACAGATTGACGTCGTCCAAGGATCGGCGCCGTTCTGATTCTTCGAGATCGTCTTCACGGGCATCGCGACCAGGCGGAAGTCCGGCCGGGCCTCGCGGATCATCAGCCGATAGAAGTAACGCGGGTCGCCCTGCGCCGAACCAAACAGGTCCTGCACCATCACGCGATACTCGCCGTCCTCCGGCACGTCGAACACCTGGCCGGGATCGCTCGTGCCGAAGTGATACCGTTTGTCGTCGAGCTCATACGCCTGATCGTCGATCTGCGTGATCTCCTTGATCTCCGGCGGGCCGTCCTTGGCAGGGATAACGCGATAGATCACCAGCGAAGGGTCGGTCGGTACGCCGAGGCGGTTGCTGAACACCTCGATCCACAGCTTCTGCCCCTTCTTCGCGTCGAACGACACGCAGTCCATGTCACGCCGCGGGAAGAACCGCCCGACGTACTCGCACGGCAGCGTCAGCTTCTGCGGCTTCTCGATCTCGTCGTTCGGCTCGGCCTCGGCGATCATCGGCTCGCTGGTCACCGCGAGGCGCACGCTGTTGGACACGCCGTGCTCGTTGGCGATGTGGTAGCTGATGAAGTCGGCCTCGGCGTCCGCCACGCGCATCATCGTGTCGATCGGCGGGGTGGTCGCGGCGGGATCGCTGGGCGCGCCGATCGTCACAACGAGCTTCTCGACCGGGTGCCCGTCCACCTTGATCTCCGGCGCGGGTTGCCCACCGGGCAGGTTCCGCCCGTAGACCGTGACCTGCTGCTGCTGACCGGCGCGGATGACGGGCGGGTCGACGAAGTCGATCCACGGCGTGTTGCCCACCGTCAGCCGATAGACGTACGCGTCGCCGCCCTCGTAGGTCAGGTCGCTGATCCGCACGACGTACTTCCCGTCGGCGGGCGCGACGAAGTCGATCACCGGGTCCACCCGCCGCGGGCTCGTCTCCCGCGCCAGCTGGCGGCCGCTCGCGTCGAGCAGCGTCAGCAGGATGCTCGCACGCGAGTCGATCCGCTGCGCGTCGCACCGGATGATCACACGCTGGTCCTTCTTGAGGTCGAACGAGAAGTGGTCGAAGCCGCGGTTGTCGCACCGGCCGTTCACCACCGTGTTCAGCTCGATCGGCTTGGCCTCATCGAGCGTGTTGTTGGGTTCGATTTCCTGCGACTCGGTCGCCTTCGAGACGACGAACATGCGTGCGTTGGTCACGCCGTACAGCCCGACCGCGCGGACCTCGTAGCTGCCCGGCGGCACGTCGCCCGCAACGGTCACCTTGAACTTGCGGTCGACCGGCACCGCCTGCGGAAAGAACTTGTCGGGCCCGCGCATGACGCGTTCGGCCTTGATGCCGGGGTGCGTGAACAGCAGCTGGTCGACGCCGTCGAGGTCGTCGCCGCCGGTGATCGCCAGCTCGAACGACTGCCCGGCCTGGGCGCCGGTGGGCCAGACGCTGTCGAGCTGCGGTTGGGGCAGCTGCGCGTGCGCGGTTGTGGTGAGGATCGCCACGGTGCTGGTCAGCAGCGCGAGCGACAACGCGGTGCGGGTCGATGATCGTTTCATAACGGCTGTTCGGCAGTGGCCGATCGACGCGTGCGATCGCCGGGTCATTCGGTGACGTTTACACCAGTTCTCGGATCGGCTCGCGGTCGTCGACGAGGTACTGCGGACGTCCCGCGGGATCGATGATCGTGGTCCGGCGGGCGTTGATGCCCAGGTTGTGATACAGCGTGGCGGTCACCTCGCGAACGTGCACCGGGCGCTCGTACGCCTCGCCGCCGTTGCGGTCGGTCTCGCCGACGGTCTGACCGCCGCGGATGCCGCCGCCGGCGACGAACGCGCCCATGACGCGCGGCCAGTGGTCGCGACCGGCGTTGTTGTTGATCCGCGGCGTCCGGCCGAACTCGCCCCACACGATCAGCGTCACGTCGTCCTGCATGCCGCGCTCGTGCAGGTCCGTCAGCAGCCCGCTGATGCCCGCGTCGAGGATCGGCAGGCGCTGACGCAGTTGGCTGAAGTTCTTCTGGTGCGTGTCGTAACCGCCGAGCGACAGGCTGACGCAGCGGACACCGGCCTCGATCAGGCGACGCGCGGTGAGGAACTGCTCGGCCTCGCGCGTCGCGTTGCGATCGCCGGACGCGCGGTACCGCGCACGGACCTTCGGGTCTTCCTTGTCGTTGTCCAGCGCGTCGGCGAGCCTGCCCGAGCAGACCACGTCGACGGCGCGCTGCGTGAACGTGTCCATCGCCTGCATGTAGCCCGAGCTGTCGCAGTCGCGCTTCATCGTGTCGAGCTCCGACAGCAGCTTGGCGCGGTTCTGCATGCGGTCGGCCGACATCTCGCGACGCAGCGTGAGGTTCGCCCGTCCTCGTCCGTCGGGCTGGTACGGCGTGCAGGTCGGCCCGAGGTAGCCGGGTTCCACGTTGCCCATCAGCGACACGAACGGCGGCGCGTCACCGGTCGATCCCTTGAGCTTCGTGACCACCGCGCCAATCGACGGCTCGCCGCCCACCGCCGCCAGGTCCTTCTTCGACCAGCCCGACTGCGTCATGAACGACGCGTGCTGCCCGTCGGAACCGACGATCGAGCGGATCACCGAGAAACGGTCGGCCATCGTCGCGAGCTTCGGGAACAGCTCGCAGATCTGCATGCCCGGCACGTTGGTGCTGATCGGGTTGAACTCGCCGCGATACTCCGCGGGCGCGTCGGGCTTGAGGTCCCACGTGTCCTGGTGCGACGGCCCGCCGCCGAGGTGCACGTTGATCAGCGCCTTGTGCGACGACTTGATCCCCGCCTGCGCCTCGAGGCGCATCAGGTCGATCATCGTCAGGCCGCCAAGGCCCAACGCGCCGATCCGCATGAAGCTCCGACGACTGACGCTGTCGCAGTATCCGTTGCGTTTTCCGTAGAAGGTCAACATGGCGGCTCTCCTTGTGCGTCCGATCCGTTCAATGGTTGAACAGGAATTCCTTCGTGTTGATCAAGGCCCAGATCACGTCCTCGTACGCGGCCTGCTTGTCCTTGTCCTCGGCCTTGTTGATGTGGGCGATCGCCACGTTCATCTCCGCCGAGGTCGGCGGGCGGCTGAAGGCACGCATGTACAGCTCGGTGATCTTGTCCTCGGGCTTGACGTCTTTCTTGTTGTTCAGCTCGCGGGCGCGGCCCTGCGTGAGCTTGTTGTAGATGTCCTGCGAGTTGAGCAGGTGCAGCGACTGCGCGAGGCTCGCGTCGATCGTCCGCTCGCACTCGCACGCGCTGGCGCCGGCCGGGCGGCCGAACACCGTCAGGAAGTAGCTGTTGACCCCGCCGTGGTCGGGGATCTGCACGGCCTTCGCCCCGATCGGCATGCCGTTGAAGTCCGTCCGTGTGCCGTTCATCTGGTCGATCGAGTCGAGCAGCACCTCGGCGTTGAGACGCTTGGGGTAGTACCGGCTGAACGACTGCGTGTCGGCGATGTTGTACGTGTTGGGGTTCGCGGAGAACTGGTACGTCTTCGACGAGCAGATCGTGCGGACGACGTGCTTGAGGTCGAAGCCGGACTTGATGAAGTCGTCCGCCAGCGCCTTGAGCAGGGCGGGGTTGGTCGGCGGGTTGGTCTCACGCATGTCGTCCTCGGGGTCGACCAGGCCGCGCCCAAAGAAGTGCTTCCAGTAGCGGTTGACCAGCGACTTGGCGAAGAACGGGTTGTTCGGCGCCGCCATCCAGTCCACGAGCTTGTTGCGCGGGTCGACGTCGGGCTTGAGGTTCAGGGGTTCGCCGCCGAGGCCGGTCGGCTTGAGGTCGACGCCGCTGTTGGGGTTCTTCGCCTGAGGCGTGCCGCGCTTGTGGTAGATCAGCGACTCGTCCTTGTTGAGGCCCGGCTTGCGGCCGACCTGGCTGAAGAACGCCGCGAGGCCGTAGTAATCGTCCTGCGACCACTTCTCGAACGGGTGATGGTGGCAGCGAGCGCACTGGATGCGGACGCCGAGGAACAGCTGCGCCGTGTCCTCGACCTGCTCGTCGATCTTGGTGACCTGGTTGTACCACGACACGGCGGGGTTGAACGTCGGGTCGCCCGACGCGGTCAGCACGCCGCGCACCATCTCGTCGTAGGGCATGTTCTGCGCCAACGCCGACCGCAGCCACTCGTGGAACAGGTAGTTCGTTTCCTGGTTGTACTGGCTGCGCTTGTTGCGGAGGATCGACGCCCACTTGTTCGAGAAGTAGTCCGCGTACTCCGGCGAGTCGAGCAGTCGGTCGATCAGCCTGTCGCGCTTCTTCGGGTCCTGGTCCGCGGCGAACGCCTGCGCCTCTTCGAGCGTGGGCAGGCGACCCGCGATGTCGATCGACACGCGGCGGATGAACGTCGCGTCGTCGCACACGTCGGACGGCGGCAGGCCGAGCTGCTTGAGCTTCGTGAACACGTGCTCGTCGACGTAGTTGTTCGGCGTCGGCAGGTTGGTCACGGGGATGCCCAGCGGCACCGTCGCGTTGAACACCGCGACCTGGCCCTGGTAACGCACCATGATCGCCACGTCGCCCGGCCGACCCATCGTCGTGACCAGGCCCATCGTGTTGACCTCCGCCATATCCTTGTCGTTCGGCTCGAACTTGGCGGTGTGCGTGACTTCCTTCGTCGATCCGTCCGTGTAGTGCGCCACGACGAGCAGCTGCTGCGAACCGTCGTGCGGCATGATGCGCTGCTCGGGGTAGACGCTGATGCGGTTGACCTTCGGGTCGCTGTCCGAGCCGTACGGCATGCCCTGGCTGATCCAGCGGCGGATGATGCGATAGTCGGGCGAGTCCTTCGCGAGACGCTCACCGCCGCCGTGCGGGATGTCGTTGACGCCCTTGAGCAGCAGCAGCGAGTGATCCGGCGCGGCGGGGAACAGGCGACGGCCGCGGCCTTCCTTCACGAGGTACTCGTAATCCTTCTGCGGCTCGAAGCCGAGCAATGACAGGCGGAAGCCGTTCTGCCCGCCGCTCTTGCCGTGGCAGCCGCCGCTGTTGCAGCCGAGCTTGGTGAAGATCGGCGTGACCTGGTTGGGGAAGTTGATCGCGGGCGGATTGTCGAACCGCTCGACGGTGACCTCGACGTCGCTGGACAGGCCGTCCTTCTCGACGGTGATCTTCGCCGTGCCGTTGCCGACGGGGGTCACGACGCCGTGCTTGTCGACGGTGACGACGTTGGCGGGGTTTACCGCGTAGTTGACATCGCGTGTCCAGTCGCGGACCTGGCCGGAGTCGTACTGCGCGGTGACGACGACCTGCATGCGATCGTCGGGGCCGACGATGGTCATCGGCTTGTTCGCGTCGGCTTCGGTGGTGTGGCCGAGCTGCACCTTGAGCTGCTTCGCGGCGCCGGGGTCGCCAAGTCCGGGGAACTTCGGCTTCGCGGCGTCTTCGGCGAACGCGCCGCGCGGCGCGAGCAGCACGACGATAGCCACAGCGGTCAACAACGATACGGATCGAACAGTAGTGTTCATGACGGTGTGCCCAGTTGTGCGGAATCCATTATTGAGCATAGCGCTTCATCCGTAGCGAGACCTTGTCAAAACAGTTCGTCGACCGGCGTGCCGAACGGCAGCACGGGTCGCGGGCGGCCGGTGAGATCGAGGTACTCGGCGTGATAATCGACGCCGAGATGCCGGTAGATCGTCGCCAGCACGTCCTGCGGGGCCTTGGGGTTGTCCTTCGGGTTCTCGGCCTTCGAGTCGGTCGAACCGACCACACGTCCGCCCACCACGCCGCCACCGGCGATCGCGGCGGACATCGCGTGCTCCCAGTGATCGCGTCCGGCCCGTCCCTCACCCGCGCGGACGTTGACACGCGGCGTGCGGCCCATCTCGCCCCACGCCACGACCAACGTCGTGTCGAGCAGGCCGCGCTCGTCGAGGTCGCTGATCAACGCCGAATACGCCTGATCCCACCGCGGCAGGAAGCCGGTCTTCAGCGACCAGAAGTTGTCCTGATGCGTGTCCCACCAGCGGCAGTCGACGGTGACGAGGCGCACGCCCGCCTCGACCAGCCGCCGGGCGAGCAGCATGCGCTGGCTCCACGTCGGAGCGCCGCCGCCCTGCGGATCGCGCGCGGTAAACGAGGGCCACAGCCCGTAACGCTGACGGATCGACTTCGGCTCGGCGTCGAAGTCGAAAGCCTGCCGCGCCTTCGGGCTGGTGACGATGTCCCACGCCTGCTGCTGGAATTCGTCCATCGCGTCGAGCATGCCCGAGCGGTCCGTGTCACGCCGCATCTGATCCATCGCGCCGAGCAGACGCTTGCGGTCGTTGAACCGTCCGACCGACACGCCCTCGGGCAGCGACAGGTTGCGCACCTGGAAGGGCGACTCCCAGTTGGCCGGATCGGCCTCGGTCTCGAAGGGGCGACACGCGGGCCCGAGGTACGCCGAGTCGGTTCCCGGGATCATGCGCGGGATCATCACGTAGGCCGGCAGTTCGCGATCCTTGTGCTGCAGTTGCTTGGCGACGATCGAGCCGACGCTCGGGCAGATGTTCTCGTCGGGTTTCGGGCCGGATTCGTAGCCGGTAAAGCAGAGCTGATCGCCCGTCGAGTGGCTGCCGCCGTGCAGCGAGCGGATGATCGACCACTTGTCCATGATCGAAGCGCACTTGGGCATCAACTCGCAGATCTGCACGCCCGGCACCTTCGTCCGCATCGGGCTGAACTCGCCGCGATACTCGACGGGCGCCTCGGGCTTCATGTCCCACATGTCGATGTGGCTCGGACCGCCGCGCATCCAGAGGATGATCACGCTGGTGGTGCGCTTGGGGGGGAGGGGGGTGCTCGATGGGGCCGCGGAGGTGGCTGCGCGGGCTTCGTTACGTAGCAGGTCGGCGAGTGAGAGGCCGCCGAGGCCGACCATGCCGGCGCGGAGGAAGCTACGTCGGTCGAGTTGGCGGAGGTGACGACGGAACTCCGGACAACCGATGTGGTTGATCTTGCGTGCCTTGTGCCCGTGATAGTACGTAGACATTTGCGCTAGCTCGGCTTATGCGAAACGTCCTCCGGACGCCTCCTGCGTTCCGGTTCCTGTCTTACTATTGCGATGCGGTTCAGAGGGGTAACGGCCTGAACCGAATTTCTCGTGAAATTTAAGCACGAATGTGCGTCTTTTCATGATCTGGCGTCTCCGTGTTAATCCCTTAACTGGGTACGCGTTATGTCAGTCCGTCCGATCGATCCCGCCGGTTCCGTAGCGGGGCGCGACCGGTCATAAAATCTCGGCGATCGGGGCGCGATCCGGGTCGATCAGGTGCGTCGGGCGGCCATGCAGGTCTTTGACGTAGGTGCGGTGCGGATCGATGCCCATGTTGTGATACAGCGTGGCGAAGACGTCCTGGAAATGCACGGGACGGTCCTGCGCGTATTCTCCCAGTCGATTGGTCGAGCCGACAACCTGACCGGTCTGCATGCCGCCGCCGGCCAGCACGGCGCAGGAGACCTGCGGCCAGTGGTCGCGCCCGGCGTTGTTGTTGATCTTCGGCGTCCGCCCGAACTCGCCCCACACGACGACCGACACGTCGCGGTCCAGGCCACGATCGTGCAGGTCCTGCACCAGCGCGCTGACGCCCTGGTCGAGCATCGGCATGTCCTCACGGCCGCGGCCGAAGTTGTTGCCGTGCCAGTCCCAGCGGCTGAACGCCAGCGTCACGCAGCGTGCGCCCGCTTCGACGAGACGGCGGGCGAGCAGGAACTGGTCGAGACGCTTCCACGCGCCGTCCGCCTGCATATTCATCGAGCCGGTGCCGTAACGCTTGCGGATCGCTTCGGGTTCCTTCGACAGGTCCAGCGCGTCGGCGAGTTTCGCGGAGGTGAGCATGCCGAACGCCTGACGCTGGAAGGTGTCCATGCCTTCCATCGCGCCGGTCGCGTCGGTCTCGCGGCGGAAGTTGTCGAACGCGTTGAGCAGACGCTTGCGATCGTTGAGGCGATCGAGCGACGCGCCGTTCAGCACGAGGTCCTGCTTGAGGTTTTCGCCTTCGGGCGCGAAGGGCGTGCAGCCGGGGCCGAGGAATCCGCCGCCGCCGTTGTCACCCCACTCGACGTGTCCGCAGCGCGGGCTCAGGCCCAGCGCGGGCGGGATCGCGGGGTTCAGCGGGCCCTGCAGTTTGCTGACCATCGCGCCGAAGCACGGCCAGCCCCCGGCGGGCTGCTGGCCGCGCGAGCGACCGGTGATGCACTGGAACGCGTCGTGCGATCCGTCGGCGCCGACGATCGACCGCACGAACACGAACTTGTCAGCCATCTTCGCCATGAGCGGGAACTGATCGCCGATCTCGATGCCCTTGACGTTGGTGCGGATCGCGTCGAACTCGCCGCGGATCTCCGACGGCGCGTCGGTCTTGATGTCCCACATGTCCTGGTGCGGCGGGCCGCCTGGCAGGAAGATCATGATCGTGGCTTTGTGCGATCGGCCGTCAGAGTTGACGCCCGCCGCGGCCTCGGCGCTGAGCAACTGCGGCAGGGCGATGCCGCCCATGCCCAGCGCGCCGATGCGAATGAACGACCGCCGCGACATCCCGTCGCAGAACCGGTCACGGCCAGATTTGCCCAGTATCGTCAGCATCACGTGCCTCACCCGTCCCGGAACACGTGTCTCCCCGCGTGGATATATCCATTATCCACGTTATATATCTTAGCTATCGGACGAAACGGGGTCCATGGATTAACCGAGAAAGGCTGGCCGAAAACGCGTATGACCGCGATTCTCGCTAATTACCCGTTTTCGGCGCCTCGAACCGCGCGACTTCCTGGCCGTTGGTGTTCCAGATGTACAGCGTGCTGTCCTGTCCACCGGCGGCGATGCGGTTGCCATCGTCGGTGACGGCGACGGTGTTCATGTAGCCGGAGGGGCCGTTGAGGTCGCGTTCGCGGCCGCCGTTTTCATTGACGATGCGGACGGGCCCGCCGCCCCAGGCGACGGCGAAGCGGTCGGTGTAACCCAGGTGCCGCAGGGCGGTGATCTCCTTGTCGAAGCCGTTGATCGTCTTGACGCGTTCGCCCTTGACGATGTCCCAGGTCTTGATGGAGTTGTCGGCCGAGCACGTGGCGAGGATGCGTCCGTCGCGGTTCCACGAGACGCCCAGCACGTGATGCGTGTGGCCCTCGAACGAGCGATGCAGCTTGCCGGTGGCGACGTCGAACACCTTGGCGAAGCGGTCCGACGCGGCGGAGGCGAGCATCGTGCCGTCGGGCGAGAAGTTGACGTCGAAGACGGTGTCGCTGTGAGCGTCTTCGACGACGCGGGCGACGGAGCCATCGGCGGTGTTCCAGATGACCAGCTCGCCCTCGCGCGAGGGCATGCCGCCGCCGCTGGCCAGCAGCTTGCCGTCGGGGCTGAACCCGAGCGACAGCACGCGGTCGATCGGCGGGGCGGTGGACTCGGCGGGCGCGATGCTGCGAGCGAGGTTCCAGCGCGGCAGGGCGTCGCCGACGCGCACCGAGCCGTCCGACGCGACAGACACGAGCGTGTTGTCGTCGGTGAACCGCAGGGCGATCACGGGCGTCTTGTGGTGCTCGAAAACGAGGCCGAGCTCGCCGGTGGTCGCACCGTAGGTGAACACGCGGCCGTCGTCGGCGCCGACGGCGACGAGCGATCCGTCGGGCGACATCGCCAGCGCGGTCATCGGGTGTGACGCCTTGCCGACCTGCTCGTCGGCTTCCTTCGACTTCGCCTCGGCCTCGGTCTGCGCCTTCTTCGCGGCTTCCTCCGCGGCCTTGGCGACCTCGATCGCCTTCTCCGCCTCGGGCACCGTCATGTTCGCCTTGTCCAGACGACGCTTGGCGCTGGTGAGGTTCAGGTCGGCCTGCTCCATCTGACCCTTCGCGTCGGCGAGTTGCTTCTTCTCTTCTTCCTGCTTCTTCTCGGCCTGCTTGTACTCGTTGTCGGCGTTGTTGCGGGCCTGCTCCGACTCACGCTTGTCCTTCTCCGACTCCTGATACTTCGCGTCGGCGTCCTTCTTCGTGGCCTCGGCCTTGGCGAAGGTTTCTTCGGCGGTCTTCTTCGCGGCATCGGCGGTCGCCAGCGCCTGCTCGGCGGCCTTGCGTTCGCCCTCGGCCTTCTTGAACGCGGTATCGACGACCGTTCGATCGCCCTCGGCCTTCTTGACCGCGGCGTCGGCGTTGTTGCGATCGCCTTCGATCTTCTTCACCGCGGCGTCGGCGTTGTTGCGGTTGTTCTGCGCGTCGTTCGCGGCCTGCTCGACCGGCTTGCGGTCGTTCTCCGCCTTGGCCACCGCGTCGGCCGCCTGCTTTCTCGCTTCTTCCGCGGCCTTCTTCTTCGCCTCGTCGGCGCCCGCCTCGGCCACGGCCTTGTCAGCCTCGGCGAGCTTCGCCTTCGCGTCGTTCAACGCCTTGTCGGCCTCGGCGAGTTTGGCTTTCGCGTCGTTCAGCGCCTTGTCGGTCTCCGCGAGCTTCGCCTTCGCGTCGTTCAACGCCTTGTCGGTTTCGGCGAGCTTGGCTTTCGCGTCGTTGAGCGTCTTGTCCGCGGCGGCGAGCTTGTTCTTCGCGTCGTTGAACGCGCGGTCGGCGTTGTCGAACACGGTCTTCGCCTGATTCGCCGCGTTGACCGCCTGATCCTTCTTGCCGCGCAGGTCGTTGACGGCGTTGTTCGCGTTGTCGACGTTCGTCTTGGCGACCTCGACGGCCTTCGGCGCGTCCTCCGCCTTGGCCTTCGCGTCGGCCAGCTTCTTCTCGGCCTCCTTGAACTTCGCCTCGGCGTCTGCGAATTCCTTCGTCTCCTTGTCGAACGCGTCCTTCTTTTCCTTGGCGGTCTTCTCCGCGGCGGCGAGGGCTTCGGTCGCCTTCTTCACCGCTTCCTTCTCGGAGTCGCGCGTCTTCTCGGCTTCCTTGACGACGTTGGTGCGATAGTTGACCTCGCTGCGTGCGAAGTTGACGTAGTTGCGGCGGAACTCCTGCTCGATCTTCGCCGGGCCGTCGGTGCGCACCTCGACGAGCTGGTTGCCGTCGGGCTTGAACAGCTTGAGCGTGTTGCTGTTGGAGATGCTCGCGACGAACGACCCGTCGCTGACCTTCGCGGCGTCGATCAGTTGCCCGCCGTGGTTGAACGCGCGGATCTGGTTGCCGCCGTTGACGTCGAAGACGCGGACCTGGCCGTCGTGTCCGAGC
The DNA here is from genome assembly GCA_016125285.1 of Phycisphaera sp. GTDB lineage: Bacteria > Planctomycetota > Phycisphaerae > Phycisphaerales > Zrk34 > RI-212. The sequence continues at coordinate 76,341 of WGMA01000062.1, read as the reverse complement.
GACAGCAGCTGGTTGGCCTGTCCCGGCACGGCGTGGATGCGGACGACGCGTGCGCCGCTGCCGCCGATGTCCTTGACGACGGTCGGCTTTGCGGCGGGGTCGTCGGCGAGCTGGTAGACGTGGATGGCGTTGTCGTCGGTCGCCGAGGCGAAGCGTTTGTCGTCGATCCAGCCGACGGCGGTGGTGGGCTTCTCGCCGTCGACCTGCGTGAGCTGCTTGCCGTCGGCGGCGTTCCACACGCGTGTGGTCTTGTCGTTCGACGACGTGGCGACGCGCTGGCCGTCGGGGCTGATGGCGACGCACGTAACGGCGTCGGCGTGACCGGCGAGCTTCGGGCCGGGCTTGCCGTCGGCGAGGTTGTAGAGCTGCACGGCGTTGTCGGGCGTGGTCAGTGCGAGCGTGGCGCCGTTGGCGCTGACGTCGGCGATCTGCTTGGCGGGGTCGGCGGTGAAGCCGAGCGCGGCGGTGCGGGCGTCGAGTTGGCGCTGCCAGAGCTTGATCGAGCGGTAGCCGCCCGAGGCGAGCGCGGTGCCGTCGGTGTTGAACGCCAGCGACTGCACGGCGTCACGGTGCGCCGCGCCGCCGGGCACGTCCTTGTCGAGCGCGGGGTCCTTGAGCGTGGCCACGAGCTTGCGGGTGGGCACGTGATACAGGTCGATCTGCCCGGCGCGCCCCGCGGCGACGTACTGGCCGTCGCCGGTCATCGCCACGGCGTAGATGGCGTTCCAGCCGGTCGGCACCGACTGCCACACCGGCGGCGGCAGCACGGCCTTCGCCGGGCCCTTGGCGCCCTGCGCGATCCACAGCTTCATGAGACCCAGTTCGTGCGGCGTCATGGGTTCGGCGTCGACCTTGTTCTTCGCCGGGGGCATGTGCGGCTTTTCCTGGAACGACGCGGACAGCAGCAGCATGGAGTCGATGGTGTTGCCGGGCTCGACGGCCGGGCCGGACTCGCCGCCCTTGATCATGTCCTTGACGGACTCGAGGGACAGCTTCGCCTCGGGCTTGGGCGCGTGGTGGCAGGCGATGCACTTCTTCTTGAGGATGGGCTGGATGTCGATGGTGAAATCGACGGGGCGATCGAGTTTGACTTCCTCGATGGCGATCGGGGCGTCGGCGGCGTGCAGGCCGGTGGTGATCGTGAGTAGGGCGGCGACGGCGAGGATCGTGCCTGAGATCCATCTGCGTAGCGTCATGACGAGGCCTCCGCTCGTTAGGGGGCGAATTATAGGATCGCCCGCACGTGTTCGGACACTGGAGGCGCGACAAAGGATCGCGCCCGCAATATGATTGCCCGTCGCGGCCGCGTGGTTTCACCCTGTCGTACAGATCTTTACCGTCAGGCACGCAGCAGGCGGAGCTGGCAGATGCCGTCCGCACGCATCTGGGCGAGCATACCCATGAGTTGTTCGGTGTCTTTCTTGCGGATGCGGACAAGCTTGGTGGTCTTGTCGTCGAGGCGGTGCTGCAGCTCGAAGTGCGCATCGATCTCGGCGGCGATCAGGTCGCCGTCACTGTCGAGCGGGATCGCACCCTTCTTCTGGTACTTGCAGTAGACCAGCCGCTGGTCGGTGACGACGACGCCCGCGAGACCCGCGTCCTTGACCATGAAGTCGGGGTCCATGAAGTACGCCAGGAACTGCTCGCCGTCCTGGAACTCGAACCACACGGCGATCTTCTGGCGAACGAGATCGTCGAGCTCGCGCCAGGCGCCGCCGTCGATGCGTTCGACGTGCTCGGCGACGCGGACGTACTGCCGGTTGATCGTGCCGTTCACGCAGGCGATCCAGTCACGCGCGACGCTGGCGTTGGGGAGCGTGGCGCGGCAGAACAGGCCGCGAGCGGTGTCGAAGGTTCGGCAACGGATGGACGTCTTGTCGGCGTGCGCGTCGCAGACGTAATAGGGCACGGGCTCGCCCAGCGGCGGCGAGAACTTGTCCATCGTGGTCATCGCTCGGATGACGTCGAGGCCGGTCCATGCGGGCTTGACCTTGATCTGGTAAAGCACCTCGATCTCACCGGCGGGCGTGCCCTCTTTGATGCGATCGACCCACACGAGCGGCCGCGCGGTGAGCGCGACGCCGTCGCCCTGGCCGCACACCGCGCAACGCATCGGCATGGATCCGCGGAAGCGGTCGAGCTTGATCACCGCCGAGTTGAAGATGAGCGACACGCCCTTGTTGTTGAGCTCTTCGACGTAGAGCCGGACCATCGATGGGTCGACGACGCTGAATTCGTCCTGCGCCTGTTCGTCGGCTTCGAGGGGGTTGAAGTGCGCGGTGGTCGACACGGCGCGGAAGTTGATCCGCTGGTCCTCCGGGTCGCCCTGGTCCGTGACCTTCATCGCCGAAACGACTTCGTACTTTTTCTTGCCGCCGACGTCGCGGTAACCCTTGTCGCGGTCGACCTGAGGCGCCGCGGGCTTCTCGGGTTCCTTGGCAGGCGCGGCGGGCTTGGCGGCCGACGCGACCGGTGCGGGCGTGGGGCTTTCGGCGTCGAAGGGCTTTTCGTCGCGTGCGGGCTTCGCGGGGGCTTTGGGCGGAGCGGCCTGCGGCTTGGGCGGCGGCGGCGCGGCCGAGGCGGTGGGCCGACGTGTCACGCTCGACGGCGCGGGAACCTCGGCCTCGACGGCCGCTTCCTCCTCGTCGTCTAGCCAGTTGATGACTTGCGTCTCGAGGCCGTCGTCCACGAGCGGCACAAAACGATGCCCGCAGCGTGTGCAGCGCACCTTCTGACCACCGAGATCGATCAACCCGCGCAACAGATACTTACATTCAGGGCACCGTGCATCCATATTGTCAAAATCCGAAACAGTTTCCGCCCAGTCACTGGGCCACAATGTATGAGTATGAATACAGGATCGATTATACAGGACGGACCGCGGGGCGTCATCGTCCGTCGCCCGAGGCAAGCCCGGCCATCTTTGTACGACAGGCCTTTCGCTCGCAAGCCAGTTCGGTAACATGGCCCGGCAGTTGGACCCATGAGCGACTCGACGAACCAATCCGACGCACGGAAACTCTCGCCGGCCGGCGCGGCGCTGAACCGCGCGATCGACGAAGCCTGGCGCCGCAAGGCCGGTCGCTTCGTTGTGCAACCGAGCCCCGGCCGCCCCGATGACACGGCGTTGCGCATCAACGAACAGGTCGCGATCGAGGCGCTGGGCGTCGATTTCCCGACGCTCAAGCAGCGGCTGCTCGACCTCGCGTCACCGCGTCAGGGCCTGCTCGGCAACCGCCAGCAGCCCAACGGCGCCTTCCGCCTGCGACTCGGCCAGCAGGACATCTGCATCACCGTCGACGCGCATCCCCTCGACCAGCGCGTCGACTGCGGCGTGTACGTCCCGCGTGACTATCGCGCGTAGTCACCCATCCCCTCGGCAGTTGATCGCCGCCCGGCTTCGGCGTAATTTGTGCATAGTCAGTTCGCGCACATCGAACGCACGGGCATTCATACAGACGGAGTTTCGACAATGCTTCATCGACGCGTCGGTCGAACCGTGAGACGTCTCGCAGGGTGGTCCGTTGTCGTGCTCGTGACGACGACGATCGGGGGGTGCGGCGGGAGCAGCAATCCCGAGCCGAAGGTGGACACCAGCCAGGCGTCGATTCAGAAGGGCGCGGATGTCGGCGCCCAGCTCGCCGCGCTCGCGCCCGATGTCACGTCGCTCGACCTCAGCGGCAGCGCCGTGACCGACGCGCAGCTCGGCGACGTGGCCACCCACAGCACCATCAAGAGCCTGAATCTCAGCGGCACGGGGATCACGGACCAGGGCCTGTCGCATCTGTCCGGCATGACGCAGCTCGACTATCTCGATCTCCGCGGGACGCAGATCACCGACGCCGGGGTCGCACAGCTGCAGACGCTCACGAACCTGTCTTACCTGATGCTCGCGAACACCGCCGTCACACCCAAGACCGCGTACCGGCTCAAGGGCGCCATCCCGAACACAAACATCGACATCGTCCCCGCTCAATAATGACACACGCCGTTCAAACCATCGATCGACTGCGCCGCATCGCGGTGGTCGTCGTCTTCGCTCTGCTGACCGGTTGCGGCAAGCGTGACCTGCCGCCGTATCCCGAGGCGAACCTCGCCGGCAAGCAGCTGACCGATGCGGACATCGACGCACTGGCCAAGCAGAAAGACCTGCTGCGCCTCGACCTCAGCGGGACGAACATCACCGACACCCAACTCGCCAAGCTCACGGGCCTGACGCAGCTCAAGGAACTGAACCTCGACAAGACACCCGTGACCGACGGCGGTCTGCTTTACATCAGCGAGATGAAGCAGCTGACGTCGATCTCGCTGGTCGGCACGAAGATCACGGACGAGGGGCTGCGGTATTTCGAGGGATTGGACAAGGCGGCGTACATCATCCTGCTCAATACCCAGGTCACCCCACGCGGGGTGGCGAGGCTTCGCCAGGTCCTGCCGAACGCCAACATCGATGCGGGATTTCCGGAGTGAGCCGCGGCCGGGATGGCTACGGCGCGTTGCTGGAGTAGAAGTCTTTGACCGTCGCGTCGTCCAGCGCCCGTTTCATAACGAACACCTCGTCGATCGAGCCGCGCCAGCCACGATCGCTTGAGATCGCGTCGGAGTTCTGGCCGACGGCGACCGGCTTGCTGCTGAAGCTGAGGTCGCCGGTCAGGCCCGTCGCGGTGTTCTCGAGTCGGCCGTCCACGTAGATGCGTTGTTCCTTCTTGGCCTTGTCGAACACGCCGGTGACGAAGTGCCACTCGCCGTCGTCGATACGCGAATTCGACTGAAGGTAAGCCAGTCCGTTGCAGTCGAACTTGACCTGCCCGCCGCCGCCGGCCAGGTGCATCCGCCACGTGTTGTCGCCGTGGGTGACAATGGCGTTGTAATCGGTGCCGTCGGGCTCGGCCTGATCGGTCCGCACCCACGCACCGACCGTAAACGAACCGGCGAAGTTGACGTGTGCCTGGCCGATGCGGTCCGAGCCCATCGCGTACTGCCCGGAAGGCGCGCCGTCGAAATGCAACGCGCCCTTGCCGGCCCACCGCCCGTCCTTCCACTCCGGCTTGCCGTCGCTCGGGTCCGCGCCGGGCGTGCCGATGACCGCGTTGTTGTCATACAGGTCGAGGTGGTAGTCCTTCGACACGTAGGTGTACTGCGAGTGCGGATCGCCCTGGGCGAGGTTGCGCAGGTGATGGTCGTTGCCGTCGCCGCGCTCGAAGTTGTAGTACAGGACCATGTCCGGATCGGTGGCGATGTTCTTGCTGAAGCCGGTCCACGCGGCGTACGCGGCCTTCTGGATCGCGCGGTCCAGCGTCGGCACCAGAAGCCCAACCAGCACAAGGATGATGGTCACCACCACGAGCATTTCAATAAGCGTGAAACCGGCGCGGCCGCGGACGCCGCTTCGGACTTGAACATATAGGTGCTTCATAGACAGATCACTCGGCGTGGCCGCGGCTCAGGGGGCGAGTGTATCGAGCCACTGATGATAGGCGACCGGGAACGCGAGCTTCTTGCTGTCGAGCGGCGTGACCTGTGGCGTCAGTGCGATATGGCCGTCGTAGAACAGCACGTTGCCGTTACCCGTGTTGTAGTTCTTGTCGAGCGGCATGTGGTAGGTAGCCACGCCGTCGATCGAGTGCGTCGGGTCCGAGAACGTGGCGCTGACGCCTAGCCACTGGTTGTTGATCCGGACGTTGGACACCGCCGTCGGGAACGGCGACTCGTCGGCGACCAGCAGCGTCTGACTGGGATAGCGCACGTTCTCATCGTGCATCAGCTTGTGCACACCCGCCTGCCCCTGCCATCCGCCGTCACGCCACACGACCTCCGACATCGAATACGACTCGCAGGGCTTGCGGCGGACGTCGCCGGTCAAACCTACGGCCAGGCGGGCGAACGTCGGGCAGAGGAACACGTCCTCACTATGCATGTACGGCCAGAGCGCGCCGCCGGGGTTCTCCGTGCCGTCGACCTGCGTGTAGGGGGCGATGCGCTTGTTGCCGTTGATGTCGGTCCGCCACTGGTCCCACTCGTCGGAGTTGGTCGCCCAGTGATCGTCGGGCAACTGCATGAAGAAATCACCGGCGTAGGCCAGCAGCCCGCCGTAGATCTGGTGCTGGTTAGACTGGCACTTGACGATTTCGCCGCGTTCAACGGCGGTCTCGTAGGTCGGCATGATCAGCACGAGCAGCGCGATGATGATTGTCACCACGACCAGCAATTCCACGATGGTGAAACCCCGGCTGCGGCGGCTGGTTGCTCGATGTGTTGTGTACGGCGTGTGCATGTCTTTCCTCGTGCCTTTCGATCCCTGATCGAGTTGCGGCGTCCGTTACGGAGCGCCTGCCAGATAGATGTTGCTGACGTCCTTCTCAGACAACGCTCGGTTATAGATGAAGACCTCGTCAAACATCGCGTTGGTATAACGCCAGTTCGCCGCGTTGCCCGTATCCTCCGCGTTCGCGGCGATGGTGACGATTCGGTCGCGGTAGTTGACCGACGACGGCCCCGCGGCCGTGCCCGTCTTGCTCAGGATGCCGTCGACGTAGATCCGCGCCTCGGCCTTCTGGCGGTCGTACACGGCGATCACACAGTGCCACTCGTCATCGGTCACCGAGTGAACGGCATCGGCGCCAGGCATGGAGTTCGGCGCGCCGCCGAGTGTGTTGTTGTGGAACTTCGGCGTGCTGCTGTCCCGCTGGATACGCCACGTGCCGTCACCCTTGCAGAGCAGGCCTTCCCATCCGGAGGCGTTCGTTGCCGATCGCATCCAGAACCCGAGCGAGTACGACATGTACTGGAAGTCGAACCGCTCGAGATGCTTGCGGCTGATCTTCACGCACTGGCGATCGGCCTTGACGAACTTCATCACGCCCTTGCCGGGCCAGCGGCCGTCCTGATCAGACCACTCCGGATTCTTCGACGAGTCCGTCGGATCGACGTTGTTGTACAACTCGCCGTTGTGGTGCTCGGACAGGTACATCGGCTTGGCGAGCTTGTCGCCCAGCGCGAGGTTGGGCAGCGTGGTCTGGGTCGTCTTCTGATCGAGCTCGAAGTTGTAGTGCGCCACGAGCGAGGGGTCGTAGTTCATGTCGCGTGAAAACGCCTTCCACGCCGCGTACGCCGCCTTCTTCTGGGCGCCGCCCAGTGACGGAAGCAGGATCGAGACGAGCACGATGATGATGCCCACCACAACAAGCAATTCGACGAGCGTGAACCCTCGGCGCTGACGGTATAACTGCATGGCTACCTCACGATTTAACGGACAGAGAGATGACGTGCCTCCGTTAATCATTTTAACAGGTCGTTTCGTCAGATTAAAGCCGTGCTCAAACATATCGTCAGTCACTGTTGAGTCTTTAGGGGATGCTTCGCGGACTTGAGGTCATACTCGCGAACGACCAGGTCATCGAAGCGTGCGTTCTTACCGCCGCCGATGAAGATGCGGCTGTTCGTGGCGTCAAATCCGTTGTCGGACAGGTCCATCGCCTGCGACGAGAAGTCCGCATGGAAGGGCCCGCCGGTGTAATTGCGATCGATGCTGAACGCCGCCCGTTTCGTTTCGGCGTCATAGACCATGCGGAGGCGATGCGTGCCTGATCCGGCCATCCCCTCCGAGCCTTCAACGAACCGTCCGGTGCCGCTAACGCTTTCGACGTTGAAGTCGCCCCATCGCAGCGACTGGTCCGGCACGAAGTCGTTCGGCCAAGCCACCACAAAGGCGCTGGGGCCGTGCGACGGCTCGCGGGGCCCGTCGCCGGGCAGCCCCTCGCCGAGGCCGAAGAACGCGCCGCCGATACCGCCGCTGTCGCCCACCGTGATCGTGACTTCCGCGACGAAGCTGCGGTTCGACCAGTCGGTGCGGGTGGTGCGCAGGTAGCATCGTGTCGCGTCGTCCGGCGAGGTGATGCGAACCCGGCCGTCGGGGTAATCGATCAGGCCGGGCGCAACGGCTTCCCATCCGCTGGGCAGCTTGCCGGAGTCGAACGTTTCGATGTGTGTCTGATGTGTGTGGGTCAGGGCGTCGCCGAGCCACAGCGGGTTGTCCGCGTTGGTCCGCGTCACCGTTCCGCGGAAGTCGACGACCATGCCCTGGCGGGCTTCGACGTTGTAGGTCTCGCCCTTGATCACGACGTTGACCTGCCCGTCGAGGACGTAAACGCGCGTCTTGCCGATGTCGTCGACGTACATGGTGAACTCGGTGCCGAGATCGACGACGCTGATGCCGTCGGGGCCCTCGATCGTGAACCCGTGCGCCTTGGGCGGCACGTGTGCGGTGACGGACCCTTCGTAGAGCCGTCCGCCGGTGTCGCCGTTGAGCTCGAAGCGAGCCGGGCCGGTGACGCTGACAACAGCGCCGCTGTTGAACATCAGCTGCGCCGAGCCCTTAGTCAGCTGCAGCGTGCCGGCCGAGAGCCCGTTGCCAACCCCCATATCGGTGGTCCTATCCGCCCAGACCGCGTCGCTACTGGCGTCAACGATCATCGCGACCGTCGGGCCGCTCGAACCGTGCCGATGGGTATTGCCGCCGCCGATGAAGGCGACGGTAACCGTCGCCGCGATCAACAGCGCGGCTGCCGTGGCGAACCGCCAGCCGAACCGGCGCGTCGTGCCCTTCGCGCCGCGTTCGTCTAACGCAGGCATCTCTTCGAACGCCTGCGTGTAGATCCAGCGATTCTTCCACGACAGCCCCGCGTTGATCGCCGTAAAGTCGAGATAGCGTTGCAGGGCCGTGTCGTCCTCGGCCAGCATCTTCGTCAGCCGATCGTGCTGTGCGTCGGTGATATCACCTTCGACCAGCGCGTCGAGCAGTTGATCCAGTTCTTCGTGTGGCGTGCCCATCACGCGTTCTCCCCGGTGAGCTTGCCGTTGACGCACTCGATCAGCACCTGCCGCGTACGGTAGATCGCCTGACGCACCGACCCATAGGGCCGCCCCAGCGCCTCGGCCATGCCCTGCACCGAGCCGTCCGCCATGTAACGCTGCTCGATGAGCTTGCGCTGGTGGTCCGGCAGCTCGTCGAGGCACTCAAACAGGGCGCGGACACGCGGCTCAAAGGAGCCGGTACGCTGGCGGGCCGCCTCGGCGATCCGCTCCAGCAGCGTCTCATCGAAGCGAAGCCGGTCGCGTGCCTGGTCCCGCAGGTGCCCGCGGACCTCGAAATAACAGACCTTGTGGGCCCAGGCGAGAAACTCGACGTCTTGACCGACCTCGTCGAGCTTCCGCAGCATCACCACGTTCGCTTCCTGAAGGATGTCATGGGCCTGATCAGGGTTGTGCACGAGCGACGCAATATAGGCGTAAAGCCTGCTTTGGGCAGCCATTAGCTGTCGTGTCAGCTGTTCTTTGCGGTCGCTGTCGGACATGTGCGCCTCAAACCAGGTAGCGAAGAATTCCGTCTACCCTCCACTCTAATGCGCCACAAAACCGGCCCGTGTCACCCGACCGGGAGAAAAAAACGATAAATAATATGGTTCGTCTACCGACGGGCAGCGATTTCTGGCTCAGCGCCGCCCGGCGATCATGTCGCAGTAGCTCCGCCCATCGGTCGACGTCTTGTAGATCTCCGCGACCTCCTCGGCGGTCAGGGCCCGGTTCCAGATGGCCATGTCGTCGAGCTTCGCGGCCAGGAAGTTGGGCGTGTAGCCCTTGCCGATCAGGATCGGGACCGTTGACCGACCGGCCTTCTCAAACTTGGTCGGTTCGCGGTGCGTCATCTGGCCGTTGACATACCACAGGACCTGACGGGCGGCCATGTCGCGGACGATCATGACGTGCGTCCACTTGCCAACGGGCAACGTGGTCTGCATCGGCACGCCCTGGTACGGCAGCTTGTCGGCGCCGGACGGGCCCCAGTAGAAGTTGATCAAGCCGCTCTTCTCGATCGTCATGCTGCCTTCACCGCCCCAGGTCTTGAAGAACGGGTGCGCCCGCTCGTTGAAGTTCGTGCCGTTGATCCAGAACGTAACCGACAGATCGCCGGTCAGGTCGATCGACTCGGGCAGGGTGACCTGCGCGTAGTCGTCGACGCCGTCCAGCACCAGACACTTGCCGTGCACGCCGGTGTCTGCCGAGCCGCCGAACAGTTCGACAGTCTGCCTCGCCTTGCTGGAGTCGGTCGTGAAGGCATGCCCGCCGGTGATCCGCACGGTGTCGAACGTCAACGCGAGCACGCAGCCCTCAGCCCAGTCCGGGACGCGCGACGTGGTGATCGGTCGAGCCGACGGCCCGAGCTTGTCGAGCAGGTCACGCACACGCTGAAGCGACAACTTCGCCTTGGTCAGCTTTAACGCGTCGTCGGCGCCGCTGTGCTGATACGCCTCGAAATAGCCCGCGGCCCGGTCCAGCATCGACCACTTCGCCGTTGACGCCGCCGCCTGCAGACCCAGAGACTGGTACCACTCGCCCATCGCCAGCTGACGCTCCGGATCGATCTCCGCCTTGTCTTTGCACGCGTCGCGGATGTTCTGCGCGAGCGTGTCGTCCTTCGTAAGGAATGTGAACCGGCGGGCCTCCTCGGGGCGGTCGAGGTCCACGACGTAAAGCATGATCAGGTCGTTGGCTTTCGACGTGTCGTCCGGGTTGTCCTTGAGGCTCTGCTTGAGCTGGTCGATCCGCCGCATCGTGATCAGCTGCTTGTTGACGCCTTCGAGCTTTGCGCGGACGTCGTCCCGTCGCGGCGAGCGCAACGCCGTGGCGAGCGTCAACGCCTGCCGCAGCACGCCCGACGCGTCTTCGAGCTTGTCGTCATTGGCCAGCGTGTCGGCGTCGGCGGTGAGCAGGTCGAGCAGGGCGGACCCCGCGTCGGCCTTCTCCGTGCCGCGCGCCGTGCTGTAACGCTTCTGATACGCGTCGCGCAACATCACCCGGTGAGACTCGGCCTGTTCCGGATGGTTGTCGATCACCCAGTTCACCGCCTGCAACGCGACCGCAAAACCCTCCGGCGCGCGCATCGCCGCCTCGTACGCCTTGTCCGCCAGCAGCACCGCGAGGTCGGCGTTGGATTTCGCGGTGCGAGCCGCTTCGATCAGCCCGCGCGCAAACAGCAGGTCGTCGTCCGTCGCCGGTGACTTGGCCACCTCACGCGCCTTGTCGCCGAACAGTTCCTCGAACAGCGACTCCGGCGTCGCCTTCGCCGCGTCCTGAGCCGACGCCGACGGACCCGACATCATGATCGCCAGCGCGATCAGTGCCGCTGTACTGCTAATGAACCGTCCGCGGTGCCCCATGTCTGTCGCCTCGCGATAGAAGTGTCCTCACAAGTATACCTACGAGCCGCCGGATTCAGCGGTTGCACGGGCAGATCACCGCCGCCATGCGCCCGGTCACCCCGTTGTCGCGGCGGTGCGAGAAGAACTCGTCGGCGTCGCGATACGTGCACCGGTCCGTCACCTCGATGCGATCCGGCGCGATTCCCGCCGCCTCGAGTTGCGTCGTCACCCCGGCCACCAGGTCGACGTGGGGCTTATCGCCCAGGTCACGCCGGACCGTTTCGCCGAGTCTTACGCCGTCGAACGCCTCGGCCACCTCCTCGCCGACCTCGAAACGCTCGACGCCGATGCACGGCCCGACCGCCGCGAGGATCCCGCCGACGTCGACGCCGTACCGCTCGGCCATGTGCTCGATCGTGCGCGGCACGATCTCCGCGACGACGCCGCGCCACCCCGCGTGCACCGCCGCCACCACGCGCCCGTCCGCCGAACTGAACAGCAGCGGCACGCAGTCCGCCGTGCGGATCGTCGGCATCTGCGTCGGGTCGTCCGTCACGATCGCGTCGGCCTCCGGCGCCTCGCCCGGTCGCAGCGGCTTCACCGGAGGCGTCCACGCGCCGCAACCGTGCACCTGTCGCACCGTTACCCGCTTGATCTGATGCAGATTCACCGCCGCACGCAGCCGACGGAAGTTTTCCGCGACCGACGTGTTATCGTCGGGCGCCAGGTCCTTGGTCATCGGTCCGAGATTCAACGACGCGTATGGCCCCTTGCTGATGCCCCCGATGCGCGTCGCAAACGCGTGTCGCACGCCGATGGCGTTTAGGCGGTCCGACTGATACGTCACCACGCCGTTGTCGTGCTCATGTCGCGTCGTGGTGTCGTAAACGGTGGTCATGTTTGCATTGTAACCAACGAGCGGCGATTGACGCGGCGACACGATGTCGGGTTAATGGGCGCATGCGACAGGCGGCCGACATCACACCGATTGCCCCCCGCATGATCGCGGTTCCCGGCGGGACGTTCATGATGGGCGACGCCAACGGGCGAGGCGACGAGCAGCCGGTGCACGAGGTACGCATCGACGCGTTCGAAATCGCCGAGTGCCCGGTGACGGTGCGCGAGTACAAGCTGTTTGTGGACGCGACGAATCATCCGACGCCGAGCGGCTGGGGCGATGCGTTGTTCATGGTCGACGACTGCCCGGTGTGCGGGCCGAGTTGGCACGACGCGGTGGCGTACGCGGCTTGGCTCAACGCGCACCGCGAGTCGGGCGATGAGCGCGTGTATCACCTGCCGACCGAGGCGCAGCGGGAATACGCGGCGCGGGGCGGCGCGGCGGGGCAGGCGTATCCGTGGGGCGACGAACCGCTGCCGCTGGAGGGTGTCTATGAGCGTGGACTGAGCGGACCGATCACCGGGCGGCCGATGCCCGTGTGCAGCGACGGCGGGGCGGGTCGAAATGCGTTCGGCCTGTGGCACATCGCCGACAATGTTCACGAGTGGTGCGCCGACTGGTACGACCGCGGCTACTACGCCGTCAGTCCCCGCGACAACCCGCGCGGGCCACTCACGCCGACCGACCGCCGCGCCGCCCGTGGCGGATCGTGGCGACACGACATCAAATACTGCCGCAACGCCGCACGCAGCAGCCTCGCGCCGGACAAGCGCTTTACCGATTTCGGATTTCGCCTGGCGCGCAGTGTGGGGTTTGAATACGTCAGTTGAATGAAGCCGGGACCTGACCACTGGCTACGCCGGTTTCATCGTCGGCCGGTTCGTCAGCACCTTGCCCACGTGGTCGATCCACGACTGCGGCGGCAGGGCGTACGGGCGGAACTTCTCGAGGATGCCCTTTTCTTCGCTGTAGTAGATCGCGCGGTGCATGCCGAGGTTGCTGGCGACGGGGGAGTCGACGAGGTTGGCCGAGTCGGTGCCGGACATCTGGAACAGCACACGCATGTCGAATTCGCGCATCGCCTGGCGGTTGACGGTGCGCTCGAGCGTTGTGGGTGAGTCGCACCACGCGATGGTGTGCACGCCGACCGGCGGGCCGTCGCGGAGGATCTCGGCGAACAGCTTGTCGGCCTTCGGCGGCGGCGGGGCGGCTTCCTTGTCGTCGTCGAACGAGCTGAACGACGTGGACATGCCGAAATCGTCCTCGCTGGGCCGCAGGTCGCGGTAGCGCTGCAGGCCGAACACGATCAGGTAGATCGCCGGGGCGTTGGTCACGTCGCGGTCGTGTCGGTCCTGCATGGCGGCGGCGATGTTCACCAGCGCCTCGCCGACCTGCCGGTACGGCACGACGTGCGCCTGATGCGGCAGGGCGTCGGCGAGGTGCTGCAGGTAACCGGCGTGGGGCGCGTCCGCGGACGAGCCGTCGAGGATGTAGAACGTCGCGCCGTCCGTGGGATGCTGCGCGGCGAGGCCGACGATGGAGGTGGCCGTCATCGCGAGGGCAGCCTCGTCGCGTTGCCCGATGATCATCATGTTGGCCGCCGCGTGTCGACGCAGCACGCCGCCGGTCGGCGCCTTGATCGCGATCGGCTCGCCGAGCCACGCCTGCGGCGCCGCGGGGATCGACGCGGGCTGCCCGCCGTCGAGCAGCGCGTTGAGCGGGCGGTTCTTCGTGATGTCCGCCGGGACGTTGCCCTCGAACACGATCAGCGGCTCGACCCGCACGTAGCCTTCCTCGCGGGCGCGGTCGGTGATCTTCTCCAGCAGCTTCGTCCGCTGCTCGTCGGGGAGCCACGCGATCTGGAACGGGCTGTTGCCCTCGACCAGGCCGCCGGAGTCGTTGTAGATCGCCTCGCCGGGACGGTTGAGCAATCGCGCCGCGGAGTTGCCGTCTGACATGATCAGCTCGGCGTCGGCCTCGCTGCACTGCAGCGCGATGCGCACCGCCATCTGCCCGAGCGTCGACCGCGACAGCGAGTACGTCCCGGCCAGGGTCTGCGAGCCGAGCAGCACGTGGATGCCGAACGCACGGCCCTGTCGCACGAGGCGGTCGAGCAGCAGCATCGAGTCCTGCGCGAGCTTGTCGTCCTCGCTGAAGAACTCCTGGAACTCGTCGATGATCAGCAGCGTGCGCGGCAGCGGCTTGTCCGGTGCGGCGTGGCGGTAGCCGTTGATGTCCTGCACGCCGAGCTTGCGGAACAGGTCGCCGCGGCGGTTCATCTCCGCATCGATGCGGTGCAGGACGGACAGGCCGAACTCGCGATCGGACTCGATCGCCACGGCCCGCGCGTGCGGGATGTCGTGCATGGCGTACGTCTTGAACTCGACGCCCTTCTTGAAGTCGACGAGGTAGAACTCGACCTGATCCGGGCTGTACCACAGCGCGAGGTTGGTCACCAGGGCGTGCAGCAGCGTCGACTTGCCCGAACCGGTCTTGCCGCCGACCAGCGCGTGCTGCGCGACGCCCTTGCCGAACGACAGTTCCTGCGTGCGCGTCGCGCCGCTGCGGCCGATGGGCACGCGGAGTTCCTTCGAGCAGTCGCCGGTCCACATGTGCTCATCGTCGGGCGCGATGCGTTCGAACGGCACTTCCACGACACGCGAATGCCGGGCGCCGTCACCGACCTTCTTGAGCAGCTTCGACAGCAGCTCGTCGGGCGGCGAACCGTCGAGGCTCAGCGGGAACTGCGAGAACACGTCGTGGTTCCACGCGAACCGCCCGCCGTCGTAGACCAGGTCGAGGCCCTTGCCCACGAAGTCGGACACGTCGAACTCGCCCGCGAGGCGCTGCCGCGTGTCCATCGCCATGAGGGTGTAGACGCCGCAGCGCGGGCCGGACTGCACGATGCTCGCCAGGCGGCGCACCGCTTCGTCGTTGAAGTTCACCGGGAAGTCCGCGATCACCAGGTAGCGGTACGGCTCGGCCAGCTCGCCCGCCTGCGCGTTGTACTCGTCGATCGTGTTGAACTCGTTGCGCAGGTACTTCTGGATCACGTTTTCCATGTGCTCGGTCAGGTCGGTCAGGCGCGTCTCGATGTGCGACGTCTCGGTCCAGATGCGCGGGCCGACGAGCGCCTCTTCGTAGTCCGCCAGGTGCATGAACCCCGCGAAGTTCTGGCCGAGGCCGACGGGGTCGATGATCGTGAAGTGCGCCTGACCGGGCGGCAGGGCGGTGAGCAGGCGTGTCATCGCGGTGGCGAGCATGTCGTTGGCGATGTCGCGTCCCTCGCGCCCGGCGCGGAGCGTGAGGCTGCAGCGTTCGGGCAGCGAGAGCGTCACGGGAACGGTGAACGCGGTGGGCATGTCGACGTGCAGGCGCTCGCTGGTCGGCACGCCGCCGGACGTCTGCGTGAGGTCGACGTCGAGCCGCCCGACGCTCACAAGTTCCGCGGCGTCGCTCGGCGGCTCCCACGCGTTCCACCGCGGATCGCTCCACGCGGGGAACAGCTCGTCGGCCCGCTGCGACGCGGCGCGGATCACGCTGTAGTGCTCGGCGACGCCTTCCTTCCACTCCGCCTCGAGTTCCTCCCATCGCTGCGCGTACTGCTGCTTGACGTCGCTCGTCTGGCGATCGTGTTCGGCCTTGAGCTCGGCGAGCTGGGCGTCATGCGTCGCCTTCAGCTCGTCGTAACGTTTGAGCCGCTCGGCCTTGATCTCCGCGAGCACATCCTCTCGCTTCTGCTCCTCGCTCGACAGGCGGTTGGTGTGCTGATCACGCATCTGCGTGTAACGATCGGACTTGTTAGCCTCGGCCTCACGGATCAGCGGGTCGTACTTCTCATGCGCCGCCGCGACCGATGCGTCACGCTGCCGCTGGATCAACGCCACGCGTTCGTTCCACGCTCGCTCGGCCTGCTCCGGCCCGATCCGCACGGTGGACCGCGCCGCTTCGAGCGCGGCGCAGATCGGCAGGTACGCCTTGTAGATGCCCCGTCGCGAGATGCCCTTGAGGATCCACCCGAACAGCAGCGTCGCCGCGCACGCCCCGGCCGGGACGCCGACGAGCCAAGCGCTGGGCGTCCAGCCCTTCGTCAGTCCCGTGGCCACCAGCGAGACACCCACGACGAACGACACCGTCAGCCACGGGTTCGGCCCGACGAACAGCGCGGGCAGCGACAGGTTGCGCAGCCGCCCGAGGTGGTACTGCATCTCGTCGGCGTAGCGTTGCAGCAACGTCGCGGCGTCGACGCCCGGCTCCGGCGGCGCTGGCGCGGGGAACCGGGCCAGCATCTCCGCTTCGGCCGCGGGCGCCGGAGGCGACACCTTGTAGCGCATGATCGTCGAACGCGCATCGTCCTTCAGCTGTTCCAGCGCCTTGAATTGCGTCGTGTGCCCGCGTTGCAGGTCGTCGAGGAACCGACGCAGACGCTCCTTGGCGCCTTCGTAGATGCTGTCGGCCTCCCAGAGGATCTCGTCGAGTTCCTCCTTCGCCGACCGCTGCGCCTGCTCCGTACGTTGCTCGTTGGCCGAGAGCTGACGCTCGAGCCGATCCTGCGCCGCCTCGACCGCCGCTTCGTAATCCTGCTGCGCCTTCTCGGTCTGGACCGCGAGTTCGCGATCCACCACCGCCCGAGCCTGCGCGTGCCGCGACATCAGCTCCAGCTCGGCCTTCTCGAAGTGGTGCTCGACGTGCACCTCGGCCTGGTTCCGCCATGCCTCGACCTGACGCTCGGCCTCGGCGCAGCGACCCGCCAGACGCACGAGCTGCTCGAGCGCCTGGAAGTGTCGATCGGATTGGAGTCGCTGGGGTTCAGTCACGCGTGTCGCCTGCTGCCTGTGAATCCGCGACGGGCCCTACTCCGGCCCGCAGTCGCGTTTGACCTTCGAGAACACCTCTTCCATCAGCTCCATCGCGCCCACCGTCGAGCGGACGCGCGTCTCGATGGGATCGAGAAACCGCTCCTGGAAACGCGCCGAGGCCGAGTCGTTCCACTGCTCCTTCGTCTCGGCCCACGCCACGGTCAGCTCCTTGAACGCGTGCATGATCCGCGCCTTGCTCGTGCTCATGCTCATCGGTCCGCCCCCTTGTCGTCGTCGCCCGCCGCGCCCTTTGCGGACTCGTCTTCGCGGTCCTTGAACGGCGTGTCGGTCTCGGGATCGAACTCGTCGGGATCGAGGACCGTGTTCCGCCAGTACTGCGCCATCTTGGATGCACGCGTCTCGACCGCGGCTTCGTCGAGGTATTCCTGCAGACGCTCCATCAGCCGATCGAGCAGCGCCACCGCCTTGGGGATCTCCACGTCGACCGTCTGCGCCAGCGTCTGGCTCTGGCTGCGGCACATCTGCACTTCCTTCTCCAGCCCGCGCGACCAGCGGCTGACGTTCCGCAGCTTCTCCTCGGACTTCTCGACGCGCTTCTTCGCCATCGCCAGCGCCTTCTGCTCGTCGACGCAGGACGGCGCGGTTTCCTTCGACGCGGCATACACCTGCTTGCGTTGCACCGCCGCCTTTGCCGCGGTGACCTGCTCCTTCGACTTCTGGAGGTTCCGCGACCACCCGGACTTCACCTCGCCGTCGATCCACTGCTTGGCCTTGAGCATGTCGGCGTCCGCGTCGACCAGCGCCTCGCGCACCTCTTCGGCGAACTTGATCAACGCGACCTTGAAGTCGCGGAGGGCGTCGATCGAATGGACTCGGGCGGGGTCGGCCATCGGTGGTCTCGGTTGACGGTGGGGCGGGTGTCGGGCTCAGCGCTGCCGCAGGTACTCCTCGATGTGCGACGCCTTGCGGCCGAGGAACTGGATGTGCTGATTCGACGCCTCGGTGAACTTCGAGAGCACGCGGGCGGTCTGCTTGAACTCCTCGGCGAACTTCTTCTGTTCCTGGTCACGCCAGGACTTCTCGAGGTCGTTGAGGCGGCGGGTCATCGCGGATGTGAGGTTCTGAATCTCGGAATTGAACCGGCTCAGGTCGCGCGCGAATCGACGGAGTTCTTCGGGTTCGACAACGGCCTTGGCCATGATGGGCGCCTCCGGGAGATCGATTTCAGCCCCGACGATCGGGCAGACGTGCCCGCGTCACCGCTTGCGGTACAGCATCTTATCGCACGGAGGTCAGGCCGACCATTTTTCACGCGGAAGTGTGTCGTATTAAAGGCGACGGATGTGCATGCCGCCGTCGATCGTAAGGGTCTGGCCGGTGGAGTACGCCAGGTCACCCCGGGCGAGCATCGCCACGGCCTTGCCGACGTCGCCCGGCTCGCCCCAACGCGGCGTGACCAGCAGGCCGTCGGCGATCATGCGGTCGTACTTTTCGGTGACCGCCGCGGTCATGTCCGTGCGGATCAGGCCCGGCTGGATCTCGTAGACCGGAATGCCGTACTCGCCGAGCCGCGACGCCCAGAGTTGCGTCAGCATGCCCATCGCCGCCTTGGTCAGGCAGTAGTCGCCGCGGTTGGTCGATATGAACTGCGCCGAGATCGAGGAGATGTTGATCACGCAGGCACGCAGATCCACGCCCGTCTCCATCTGCTCGACCATGTAGTTCGCCGCGAGTTGCGTCAGAAAGAAAGGCCCCTTGAGGTTGACGTCCATCACCTTGTCGTAGCTCGCCTCGCCCGCCGCGAGGATGTCGTCGCGGCCCTGCGACGTGATGCCCGCGTTGTTGACCAGCATGTCAAGGCGGCCGAACGCGGACCTGATCTCGTCGATCGCGCGCTGGCGGTCGTCCGCAACAGACACATCGGCCCGGATGTACTTCGCCTCGCCGCCGTGTTGTTCGATACGTTCCAGCGCCTCGGTCACGTCGCTCGCGTCACGCAGCCCGCTGAACGCGACGCACCACCCCTCGGCGGCCAGCGCCTCGCAGATGCCCAGGCCGATGCCGCGGCCGCCGCCGGTGACCAGTGCTACGGGTTGATGGCTCATCGCTTCACCTCACCGGACCGAAGAACGTGTAGTACGGCTCGCCCTTCGCCATGCGTTGCACGAGCAGGGCGACCTCGCGGGCGTGGTAGTCGCCCCACATGCTCGACTCACCGCACGGCGCCTTCTGCCCGTCGGGGATGTAGTCCCAGCCGTTCGGCCGATGATACACGCTGTGCCAGATCAGTCCCTGGTGGTCGTCATCGTCGACGAGGTAGGGCTCCTCGAAGAGGTTGTTGAGTACGGTCAGGCCCGCGGCGGTGTAACGTCGCGCCGCGTCGGCGTCGGCTTCGCCCGCGCCGTGCGCTTCGAGATAGTGGCCGAGCCGCACGAGTCCCTGCGCCGCGATCGCCGCCGCGGACGAATCGACGGGCTCAAAATCGTTGAACGGGTCGGCGGGCTGATCGAGGTACTCGCCGAGGAACACCAGCCCCGGCGCGCCCGCGTCCCAGTACGGGACGCCGTCGACGGGGCTGTGGTTGATGTAGAAGTCGCACGTCGCCCGCGCGGCGCGCTGCATCATCGTCTCGATCTCCGTGCGCCCGCCGTGTGCGGCAAGCGTGTCATCCTCGACCGTCGCAACGAATTCCAGCAGCTCGGCGAACCCGAGCATGGCCCACGCCAGCCCGCGCGTCCACGTCGTGAACGGCGAGTAGCCCTGCTGGCTCGACGGGCAGCGGAATCGCCCGTCGTTGGGGTTGAAGATCGACTCGTGCGCGACACGGCCCCACACGTCGTACGCGTCACGGCCCTCGCCGTAGAACACGTTGTACGTCGCCGTGGTCCGCGCGTGCTCGATCAGCCGCCGCAGCAGGTCGATCGGCTCATCCGCCTCGCCCAGCACGCGGTGGCCCAGCTGATGCCCGATCGCCAGCACGCGCATCGAGCGCACGGTGTCGATGAACAGCGACTGCGGGCCGTTGAACGAATACACGTAGCCGCCGCCTTCGTGCGTCTTCGACCACCGCGACGCCTGCACCGCCGCGCTCGCACGCAGCGCCATCTCGCAGACGGACAGCGTGCCCTCGGCCGCGTCGTCGGTGCGCCCCTCGCGGGCGAGCCGCCACAGCGTGCCGTAGGTGCTGACGTTGTTGAAACCGTGATCGTGCACACCGAAATGCGTCACGTGCGGCGCCATGCGCTCGAGGGTCATGCGTCGGCCGAAGTCGAGCATCTCGGCGTCGCCGGTCGCGTCGAACTGAAGCAGGGCCGAGCCGTACTCGAAGCCCTGCGTCCACTCCGTCCAGCCCTTGGCGGTGTAGCGTCCCTTGACGGTAAAGACGGGCGACGGATCGCCGGGCTTCGACGCCGCGGCGATCGCGCGGATGCGCTCACCGGACAACCGCCACAGGCGATCGATCTTGCTCAACAGACTCCTGGGCGTCAGTGTGGAATCGATATCAATCATCGGGCGTGGTTGTATCCGATCGCGGGGTGTGGCTCAAACGCTCAGCGACGCGCCGTTGTCCGACGCGGTGAGGTTCAGCATGAACGGCGCGGCGCGTTGCGACCACGTGTCGGCGTCCGGGAACGAAGCCGCGCCGTCGGCCCAGCACGTGCGGAGCATGTCGGTGTCGATGACGCCGGGGTTCACCGCCACCGCCGCCAGCCCGCGCGGCAGTTCCTGCGCCATCGCCTGCGTCAGCCCCTCGATGCCCCACTTCGTGCAGCAGTAGGGCGCCACCTGCGGCGACGTCGACCGACCCCAGCCCGACGACAGGTTGACGATCACGCCGCGCCTGGCATCAATCATCGCCGGGACGAAATGGCGGATCACGTTGGCGACCCCTTTGAGATTGACGTCGATCACCGCGTCGAACTCCGCGGCGGGGACGTCCCACAGGTCATTGTTTCGGTTGATCAGCGCCGCGTTGTTGATCAGCAGGTCGGGCGCACCGTGGGTGTCGATCACGTCCGACGCCCATTGCGCCACCGCGCGATCGTCCGCGACGTCGACCACGTCGAGCCGGTGCGGTGCGCCGTACACCTCGCGCAACGCCGCGACGTGCTCGGCCGACCGACCGCAGCCGATCACCGTGTGACCCGCCTCGGCGAAGCGATGCGCCAACGCCCGACCGAGCCCGCGCGTGACACCCGTGATGACAATCGTACGTCGCATTAGCGTGTGCCTCCGCGGATGATTCTACCAGCTCTTCAAACGCGGCAGGCGCACAGAAACAGCCGCCGACCTGCGCCGACGGCCGTCGTGATTCCCCTCTGCGATGCGCCTTCCCTGCGTGACTACTTCGCGCCGGACTCGAACGCCTTCTTCGCGGCGGTCAGCGTGTCACGGGCGTCGGACGCGCTGCCCCAGCCCCTGAACTCCATCTTGCCGGGTCCCTTGTAGTTGTCGAACCACGTGTGCGCGATCAGGCTGACGCCCTTGAACTTCTCGTCGAGCTCCTCCATCGAAGTGACCTTGCCCAGCGGCGTGTTCTCCATCACGGCGAGGATCTTGTCGTCCTGCTCGCCGCGGTCGAGGTACTTCATCACGCCGATCAAGCGGACGCGGGCGACCGTGCCGCGCGGCAGCGTCGGGCCGAGGATCAGCACGTCGAGCGGGTCGCCGTCGCCGCCGAGTTCCTTCGGCAACACGGTGCTGGGCACCATGCCGTAGTTGCCGGGGTACGGCAGATACTGCACGATGCGCAGCTTGTCCTTCTTGACCTCCCACTCGAGCACGCCTTCCTTGTTGACCTCCCACTTCGCGAGCGTGCCCGCAGGGATCTCGACGACGACGTTCACGGTGCCGTCTTCGTTCTCGGCGGGGATCTCGGTGTTGAGGTTGTGGCCGGCGCTGATCGTCACGGCGTCGACCTGCTTGAGGCCCTGGGCACAGGCGGCCGGACCCGTCGCGAGGATCGCGTCGGGCGAGGTGGCGAGTTCCGTGGCGACGACCGCGGCAAACAGGGTGGCGGAGCTGAGCAGCGTCACAGCGAACACGAGTGCTTTTCGGGAGATCATGAGTGTTTCCTTTGGGTGGGTGTGCAGGCGGCGGGAGTGTGGCTTGGAAATGTGTGGCGATGATGTTGCGACGGTGAAATTTCCGATAGCCACGCAATGGTCGGGCGTAGGATGCGCTGCTACCATGCGGCGAATTCGGGCACGTCTACCCAACCCCCGCACCGCTGGAGGTGTTCATGTCGCGTTTCGCCTGGATCACACTCTGTGTCATGACGTTGTTCTGCGCCGCTGTGGCTCGTCCCGCGGTCGCCGCCGACAAGCCCAACATCCTGTTCATCTTCGCGGACGACCTGTGCTACGAAACGGTCGGCGCGTACGGGATGGAAGACGTCAAGACGCCCAACATCGACAAGCTCGTGCAGCGCGGCACGACGTTCACCCACGCCTACAACATGGGCGCGTGGACCGGCGCGGTCTGCGTGTCGAGCCGCACGATGCTCAACACCGGTCGCTTCCTCTGGCACGCCCACAAGCTCAAGCCCGACGCCGAGCGGCAGAGCGGCCAGCTCTGGTCCGAGCAGATGAAGAAGGCCGGTTACGACACCTACATGACCGGCAAGTGGCACGTGAGCACCGCCGCCGACAAAGCGTTCGACCACACCGGTCACGTCCGCGGCGGCATGCCCAAGCAGACGCCCACCGGCTACAACCGCCCGCTCGCCGACGGCACCGACCCGTGGGACCCGTCCGACCCGAAGTTCGGCGGCTACTGGGAAGGCGGCAAGCACTGGTCGGAGGTGGTCGGCGACGAGACACTCGACTTCCTCGACAACGCCAAGAAGGCCGACAAACCGTTCTTCATGTACATCGCCTTCAACGCCGCGCACGACCCGCGGCAGTCGCCCGGCTCGTACCTCGACATGTACCCCGTCGACAAGATCAAGGTCCCCGTCAACTTCCTGCCGGAGTACCCGTACTGCGAGGTCGCCAAGACCGGCCACGGCCTGCGTGACGAGAAGCTCGCGCCGTTCCCGCGCACCGAGCGTGAGATCCAGGTCCACCGTCACGAGTACTTCGCGCTGATCAGCCACATGGACAACCAGATCGGCCGCATCCTCGACGCGCTCGAGAAGTCCGGCAAGGCCGACAACACGTGGATCATCTTCACCGCCGACCACGGCCTCGCTGTCGGTCACCACGGCCTGCTCGGCAAGCAGAACATGTACGACGATTCGGTCCGCGTGCCGTTCACGATCGTCGGGCCCGGCGTCCCCGCGGGCAAGAGGTTCGACACGCGTATCTACCTGCAGGACGCGATGGCCACGACGCTCGAGATCGCCGGCGTCGACAAGCCCGACTGGGTCCAGTTCAACAGCGTGCTGCCCGTGATCAAGGGCCAGCGCAAGACGCAGTACGACGCGATCTACGGCGCGTACCTCGACGCGCAGCGCATGGTCACGCTCGGCGACTACAAGCTCATCCTCTACCCCAACGGACCGGTCGCCCGCCTGTACAACCTCAAGGACGATCCGTACGAGATGAACGACCTCGCCAAAGATCCGAAGTTCGCGTCGACCATCCGCGAACTGTTCGCCGAGTTGCTCAAGCTTCAGCAGCAGACCGGCGACAATCTCGACCTCAAGAAGGCGTACCCGGACCTTTAATCACGCGCGACCGCAAGCCGCAACGGTTACTTCTGCTCCACGCGACAGAGCGCGTATCGGCCGGGCTTGTCGTAGTTGACCTCGAACAGCGTGTCGGAGACGAGCACGACGTTGGAATGCGCGGCGGCGTAGGCGTCGGGATCGGTATCGTCGGGCAGCGGCTGGACAAGCCACTTCGCGGTGGGGCACTCATCGAGCGATGTGTGGCCGCGCGGATGACGCGCCAGCAGCACGGGAAACGCGTTGCGGCCCTGATCGATGAAGATCACCTCGTCGTTGCCGATGATCGGCCGAACCTTATCGGCGAACGCGTGCAGACGGACGCCGCGCAGGTGGATCGCCGCGGCTTCGGTGACGTGCTGATGGACGATGAACAGCGACGCGACGAGCAACGCGGCAATCGCTACGCGGTGGGGCGTCAGTCGATACTTCGCCGCGACACCCAGCAGCCAGTATGCAGCCAGAGCGGCCGCCGCCGCATAGGCCGGCGTCGGATAGTCGTCACGCTTGAATACGCTGAGCGAGAAGAAGCCGATGACGATGAAGATCCATATCGTCGCGGGCCCGAATGCACCGCGGAACCATCGCCGCGGCGACACGTGAATCATCGCGAGCACCATAAAGATCGACCACGGCAGATTCCGCTGCAGGAACCACGCGGGCAGTTCCCACAGCGTCGTCAGCCACCGCCAGTTTGAGCCTTCGTATCCACCAACACGGTCGACCATCTCGTGACCGATGAGCTTCTCGGTCACGTGCTGCGGGTCGGCGTTGTACGCGAACCAGAGCCACAGACCCGTCAGGCCCAGCGAGAGCGGCAGTCCCCACCACCAGCCGCTTCGCAGCGACAGGGACCATCGTCCGTAGACGATGCCCGGGGCGAGCACGACATAGATCAGCAGCATCGCGGCGGGCGGGCCCTTGCTCAGCGCGGCGCCCGCGACGCTCAGCCACAAGCCGAGTTGGAGCATCACCGCCGCTCCGTTCCACGACGAAAGACCACTGGGATCGTCCTGGGCGCGGCGCGACAGCCGGTCGAGCAGCAGCGTCGAGCACAGCCAGCCGGCGACGAGAAACATCACGAGCACCGGGTCGGGCCGCGCGAGGTACGCGAGCTTGATCGCGGGGTATGACGCGAGATAGATCGCCCCGGCCACCAGTCCGAACGTCAGCGGATCGACGCCCGCGCGGGTCAGTTCGTCATCGTCCCCCGCTGCACCGCGGGCGCGCCGCGCCAGGTGCATGGCGATGAGAACGGTCAGCACGGTCGTGACGATCGCCGAGAGCATCGATGGTAGTTTCAGCGCCCACTCATCCCACACGCCGAGGCTCACCAGCGGCGCGGCGATCCAGTTGTACATTGGCGGCTTGGTCGCCGGCAGCATCCGCACGTCGGCGGGCAACGCGTAACGATGATTGATCACCATGTCCGCGGTATACGCCACGGTGCGCGGCTGGTCGTGATCGGTGATGTCCGACGGCCCGGTCGCGCGGCCGATGATCACGACCAGCGCGGTCACGACGCACAGGCCGATCAGTCGTTTGTGGATCGTTTTCAGCATGGCGCGGGGTTCGTCGGCGGCATGGCGCATCGGCGGATTATACCGGCCGTACTCAGACGCTCGGCTCGTCGGCGGACTCATCCGTGACCACCGCCATCGGCAGCGCCCGCTTCTCGGCGTCGAGCGACGGATTGGCGCGGTACAGCAGCATGGTGCGGCCGACGATCTGGATGCACTCGGCGCCGGACACCGCGCAGACCATCGTCGCCAGTTCCTTGCGCATCGCCCCGGTGACCTCGACGAAACGCAGCTTCACGAGCTCGCGCTCGTCGAGCATGCGGTTGAGCCGGGCGTTGAACGCGTCGGTCATGCCGTCGTGTCCGAGGTGCAGCGAGTCGCCCATCGTCTGCGCGATGGACTTGAGTTGGCCGCGTTGTTTGCCGTTGAGGGACACTGTTAGACCAGTCCCGCCGAGCCCGTGACGATCGGCTCGCTGACGAACTCGCGGGGGTCGGTCACGTGACCGGTCAGCGCGGACGCGGCGACCGTCAGCGGCGACGCGAGGAACACGCCGGCGTTCTTGTCGCCCATGCGCCCGGGGAAGTTGCGGTTCGTCGTGGAGATGCAGTTGATCGCCTCGTTGAGTCGGCCGAAAGTGTCCTTCGGTCCGCCGAGACACGCGGCGCAGCTCGACGGGCCGATGTTGCAGCCCGCGGCTTCGAGCGTCTCGTAGATGCTCTTCTCGCCGAGCTTCTTGTCTTCGCCACGGATGTTCATCCGCAGCATGTCGGCGTGCACCTCGGTCGAGCCGGGCACAACGAACGTCGGGATCTTGACCTGCTGTCCGTCGAGCAGCGCGGCGACCATGATCATGTCGGTGATCTTGCCGCCTGTGCACGACCCGACGTACGCGCGGTCGAGCTTCGTGTCTTCGCACGCGCGTGCGGTGGCCTTGTTGTCGGGGCTGTGCGGCTTGGCGACCATCGGCTCCATCACGCCCAGGTCCCATTCGAACTCGTAGTCGTACGCCGCGCCGGCATCGTCGGTGAACACCTCCCACTCGGGCCGCGTCGAGCGAGCCTTGACGTAGTTGAGCGTCTTGTCGTCGACGTCGCACACGCCGTTCTTGCCGCCGGCCTCGATCGCCATATTGGTCAGCGTCATGCGGTCTTCAAGGGTCAGCGACGCGATGCCCTCGCCGGTGAAGTACATCGACTTGTACGTCGCGCCGGACACGCTGATCTGGCCGATCACCGCGAGGATCAGGTCCTTGGCGGTGAGGTACGGCGGGATCTCGCCGTGGAACACGAACTTCATCGTCGGCGGGACCTTCACCCACGTCTTGCCGGTGCCGAGCGTGAACGCGGCGTCGGTGTTGCCCACGCCGGTGGCGAACTGGCCGAACGCGCCGGCGGTGCAGGTGTGGCTGTCGGTGCCGAGCAGGACCTCGCCGGGGCGCAAGTGGCCTTCCTCGGGCAGCGCCTTATGACAGACGCCCTTGTAGTTGGTCTTCGTCGGGTCGCGGTAGGGGCTGGGCATGCCCGAGCCCTCGTTCGCGTTGACGAAATCGGGGTCGTAGTAATAGCGGATGCCCTGCCTGGTGACAAAGTCACGCAGGATCTGGATGTTGCGGTGGCACTTGTCGTCGGCCGTAAAGATGTAGTGATCGGGGATGATCACGACGCGATCCGGGTCCCAGACCTTGGCGTCCTCGCCGAACTCGCGTTTGAAGATGCCGATCGTGCCGGGGCCGCACACGTCGTGGGTCATCAGGACGTCGACATCGATCCAGACGTTGTCGCCGGGCTTGACGTCGGCCTTGCCGGCGTGCTTGGCGAGGATCTTTTCGGTGATGGTCATGGGCCGGGCCATGCGTAACTCCTTCGATTCTCAAACGTTCAATGGGCCATGCTGCGGTCGGCACGCATCGCCGACCGTGGAAACGTCGCATTGTAGCAGCAACATGCCGGTTGTGGTGCGCCGCCGCTTGCCTGCCTTTGATGCTGCAGGGGGGGAGGGGGTGTTCATTTTCCATTTTTCAGTTTTCATTTGCCACTTTCCAACTGGGAGTGGGGGGGGAGGGTGGCGTGCTGCGGCGTGCGGGTGTGCGCGGCTTCGCGTTGGGGGGGAGGGGGTGCGCCCGGTGCTTTTTTGGCGAGGCGTGAGCGTAGTGGCGGCGCGGAGATGCCTTGCCGCGTGATCGGTCGGTACGCGGTGAGAGTTCCGGCGCGGGCATCGCGCGCGACAGCACGATCTGCGAAACATGTGTGGTTCTCCCCTCGCAGATTCAGTAGGAATGGATTATACGCGAGGCCAAACAAGATAGCAACAAAACCCGAACAATGATATGCGGTGTGTCAAAGAAAAACCGGTGACCGCAACACGAGGCGGCCACCGGTCGGGCACGTTCAAGTTAAGGGCGTGATCAGCCTCGCGGCAGGAAGTGATACTGTGCGGAGGTCCAGTTGTTGTTCATGGCGGGGATGCGCACGAGGCGTGCGTCGTTCATATCGAGGTTGTAGATCGGCTGCACGGAGCCGTCCTTGTAGAGAAAGTTGCGGTCGATCGCCCCGCGCTCGTAGACCGGATTCCACCACATGGTCATCGTGTGGTGCGTGGTGACCTGCGACGCCAGGTGGTGATCGCGGTGCTCGAACTGAAGCAGGCCGGTGTAGAAGTCCGGGTGCGACGTCTGCTGCTGGTGGATGGCGAAGTAGGCCCAGTCCATGTCCGCGAGGAGGATCTTGTGCTCGTAGCGCTGCTTCTGCCAGTAGCCGCCGGACGTATCGAGGTCGGGCAGGAGCGGGTGGTCAGAGATCTTCATGTTCCACGTCTCGGCGTCGCCGCGCACGATCGGACCGCCGAAGTACATCTCGTAGCTGGAGTGGATGTCGATGTGGTCGGAGTCGTCGAGGCTCTGCACGCCTTCGAGCGGGCTGAACGGGCAGACCATGAAGTTGATGTCGAGGTACCTGCGGAGCATCGGTCGATCGTCGGGGCCGCCGCTCTTGGCGTTGAACGCCAGCTTGCTGTGCCGCGGGTTGGATCCGAACGCGACCTTGCGGTACGGGTACTGCGTCATGTAGTCGTTGGTGTAGATCATCACGCCGACACCGATCTGTCGCTGCTGGCTGGCGCAGGTGGCGAACTTCGCGACGTAGCGTGCCCGCCGGGCGGAGGGAAGCAGCAGCGCCAGCAGCAGCACGATGATGGACATCACGACGAGCAGTTCGACGATGGTGAATGCACGCGTGTTGTGACGTGGCTGAGGCATGCGGAGGCTCCCGATGGATGAGTCAGTTTTCCGGCTGATCGGCGAGGATCACGCGCAGCTGGTCCATGCCGTTTGCGCGGAGCGAGACGGTGAGCGTGCGGCGGTCGTTGCTGATCGTGACACGGTCGGCGTTTCCGTCCGGCGGCGACTCGAGGCCGCGCCCGGGGAAGTTGGCTCGTACCGCGATCGGCGTCTGCGAGATCGCCGCGTCCGTCGCGTCGAGCGAGGCGCCGTCGACAATCACCGCGAGGATCGGGCGATCGAATGTGACCGATCCGTTCGCCGGCGTGAGCCGGTCGGCGCCGTCGCCGGGCTGAAAGTGCAGCAGGTACGAACGCAGGCCGCTCGCGTTGCCCAAGCCTCGCGTCTTCATGTTGTCGAATCGTGCATAGGCGCCCGGCGCCCGCAGCGCCGCGATCTGGCCCAGCGTAGCTTTCGGGTCCACCGCTTCCGGCACAAGGTAGATGTGGCTACCGGTCACCATGCCGACTTGTCGGCCGGTTCTGGGCGAGTAGGGCAACAGTTCGACGGCGCCGTCGGTCGCTGCGACCGTCTCGTCCTTGCTCGTCCAGCCGGTGTACTGCTGCGGCGCAAAGGGAATCGTGGTTGATCCGTTGCCGACGCCGACCACGCGGATCGCCTGCTGAGCTTCCAGCGTGACCGGCCTGGACGCGTTGGGTGTCCGCACCTCCACGTGTCCGCGCATCACGTGCACCTGCGTGTCGCCGTTCGCATCGAGCTCGACGGCGAACTCGGTCCCGAGGTCGACGATCCGCGCCGACCCGGCGTCCACGGTGAACCCGTGCGCTCGCGGCGGGACGTAGACGGTCACGCGTCCGCGATCCAGCCGACCGTGCATCTCGTCGGTGACGTGGTAGTCGGTCTCGCCCTGCAGCGTGACGACCGCTCCGCTGCCGGTCATGATCTGCGCCGAGCCGGAGCGCAGGTGGAGATCGTTGCTCTGAAACTCTCCGGTCTCTTCCGGTGCGGCGTCCGGCGCCCACCGGGCGTCTTCCGCATAGGCGAGCATCGCGGCGGGGCGGTTGGGCGTGGCAACGTCGACGGACGGCGCGTCGACCTGCCGGGCGCTGTGACGCACAAGGAGCGTGATCCCGATGGACGCGACGATGAGCAGGGCGGCGGCGATGGCCACACGACGCGACCAGACGGAAAAGGTCCGCCGCGGTGTAGCGTGTGATTCGTGCGCGGGCGACGCCTCGTCCGTCATCTCGATCGCGGTTGGCGGCGTCAGCGCCACGGGCTTGGGCGCGAGTTCGGCGTCGAGCATCGCCCAGGTGTTGATGTATTCGATGTAGTACGCCCGCAGGTCGGGGCGGTCTTGCAGGATCCCTTCGAGACGTTGCGCATCGCCGTCGCTGAACTCGCCGTCGACGAGCCGCGTGAGCAGTTCGATGAGCTCGGGGTGATCGGGTTGGTCGGGCGGCGTGTTCATGCTTCGGCGAGGGTCTGGCGGACACACGTCATCAGCACGGCGCGGATGCGGTGCAGCGTCTGGTAGAGCGAGCTGACGGGGCGGCCGAGCGTCTCGGCGATGTCCGTCACGGACTGGTTGTCGCTGTAGCGGCGGTCGAGCAGGTCGCGCTGACCGGCGGGGAGCTTGGCCATGCAGTCGCGCAGGGCGCGGCGGCGATCGTGGATCTGGTCGCCCGCGGACACGCCCTCGTCGGCCAGGCTCTCGGCGAACGTGTCGCTGAACTGGTGACGGTCACGCATGCGGTTGCGGCGGTACGCCAGGGCCTGGTAGCGGGCGACCGTGCAGGCCCACGCCCCGAAGTTGCTGCCCGGCGTGAACTCGCCGCGCTTCTGCCACATCACCATGCTGGCTTCCTGCACGATGTCGGCCGCGGCGTTGCGGTCGGGCACGATCGCCAGCACGTAGCCGACCAGGCGCGGCTGCACCTGGATCAGGTCGGCGACGAATTGTTGGTCGGTCTGCTCGATCATGCGTGCGGCACCCGATATGGGCTCTAAAGGCTCATACCAGTATCGCACCGATCCTCAACACGACGTACAGAAAATTTTCGTACGAATGGCGTATGCCGTGGCGCAGCGGGGAGTTGGAGCGGGTTGCGTTGGTGGATTAGCGGCTGGTCAGCGGTTGATGGCGACGTCGTAATACACAGCCCAGCCGCCGTTGGTGCCGCCGATGCCGATGTCCGCCCAGTCGTACCACGACGTGTGGCCGTCCTCGAAGAGAAAATTGCCGCCCCAGGGTTCGCCCGTATCGCGACGGTGGTTCGCGTAGGGCACGGTCTGGTTGTAGAACCAGTTGCCGCTGTCGGCCTGGATGAGGTCCATCATGATCGGGGCGCGGGAGTTGAAGCCGTCGATCTTGAGCTTGCCCACCCAGCCGTTACCGTCGGGGCTGCCGTCGCCGTCGATGTCGCCTCCGGCGAGCGTGTAGTTCATCGATCCGGTGTTCCGCGACGGCAGGTAGCAGTACCCGATCAGGCCGCGGTTGTAGGCGATGTTCCACGACTTGATCGCGAAGGGGTGCCACTCGTTGGTGGGGCAGAACAGCACGTTGTTGGCGTTCGAGTTGATCAGGTTCGCGTCGAGCTTGACCTTCAGGTAGTTCTCCCAGAACTTCTGGACGACGGTGCTGCACCAACTGGTGTCGTCACCGCCGACGGGGCAGAAGTTGTTGATGGTCACGGCGTTGCCGTTGTAGGGGAAGAACTTGCTGTTATCGATCGTGTAGGCGCGCACGCCGATGCCCCACTGATGCAGGTTGGTGGCGCAGAGCGTCCGCTCCTGCGCCTCGCTGGCCTTCTGCAGCGACGGCAGCAGGATGGCCAACAGCACGGCGATGATCGACACGACAACCAGGATTTCGATCAGCGAGATCCCGCGGCGGAAGCGCAGCAACGGTTGTGTGTGCATGGCGAGGCTCCGATCAGTACACGCCCAGCGGGATCTTATAATAGTAGTTCCATTCTACACCGACGTGCCCGGCGAGGCCGATGCTGTTGGGCGATTTGTTGGTCTCGTCGTTGGTATTCTGCACCCAGGCCGTGTGCCCGTCTTCGAACAGCATGTTGCTGCCCGCGGGGATGCCGGAGCGGTCCACGACGTGGCTCGAGAACGGGATCTGCTGATTGATCATCCACCAGGACTGCGTCGTGTTGCGGTACTGCATCATGTCGGTCAGGATCGGCGCCTGCGAGAACTCCGTGCCGATCTTCTGGCGGAACGCCCATCCGTCCCCGGCGACGCTGTAGTCGGTGTCGGCGTTGTAGGTGCGTCCCGGCAGGTAGAAGTAGCCGACGAGGCCGCCGGACAGATCGCCGTCGGTGCCGATGACGAGGTTGTCGTCGAGCTTGTTGTGATAGAGCTGGGTGGGGCAGAACAGCATGTCGCGCTGGCCGGTCTTCTTGGACTCGACCGTCAGCGGAAAGAGGTAGTCCCGCCAGAAATCCTGCACGTGGCGCGAATTCCAGCTCACGTGGAACCCGTAGCCGTGCACCGACGCGCCGCTGGGGTGCGACGAATTGTCGGGGAACGCCATGTAGTTGTCCGACGCGTAGGCCAGGATCGCCACGCCCCAGTTGTGCTGCTTGGCGGAGCACACGACGCGTTGGGCCGAGTCGTGCGCCTGCTTGATCGAGGGCATGACGATCGCGATCATCAGCACGATGATCGTCATGACCACGATCAGTTCGACGATCGTGAATCCGCGCGTGAAACCCCGAATACGATTGACCCCGACGGAGTGACTCATTGCTTCTGCTCCTGCGTTTCCAGCGTCTGAGCGGTGCCCGACAACTCCACGCGTAGGGCGATCGGGTTCTCCGGCGCCTGCACCTCGCCGTTGAGGACCTCGAACTCCAGAACGTTTTCGCCCTCGACGAATCCCTCATCGATCTCGAACGCCGTCAGCTCGCGATACTCCAGCGGATGCGACGGCGGGGTGAATGTGTGCCCGTTGAGGCGGACGCTCTCGACGCGGTTGTCGACCGCGAAGCGGATCTTCAGTCGACCCGTCGACGGATCGAGACCCGACAGATTGAATCGCGTGGTGTAGATGAGCCGCATGCTGGGCGAGGCGCCCGGCGCGACACGGGCGGCGAGCCACTGCGATGCCGCCGGATCGTTCGGCATCCACTCCGTGTGGCTGACGACGATCGGCGAGGCGTCCACACCGCCCGGCTCACGCACCATCCAATTCGCGTCGACCTGTCCCTCGGCGATTCGGCGTCCGGTGTTGAACGTCACCAGGTCACGCGGGACGCCCAGTCCGAATCGGCGGTAATCGACCGGCACCGTGCGAGCCGCCGTGGCGCTCTTCGCGGTGGGGCTCAGCCGCCACGCGTCGCCTTCTTCGAGCTGCACGCCGTTGGCCATCGTCTCGCCGTTCGCCCGAGCGACCACCAGGCCACGAAACACGTGCACCTCGACGGCGCCGGTCTCGTCGACCTCGACGCCGAAGTGCGTGCCGAGGTCGGTGACGATCGACGTGGGCGTCTCCACCGTGAACCCGTGCGCCATCTCGGGCACCTGGGCGACGATGCGGCCCTTCGTCAGGCGGCAACGGTTGGGGCCGATCAGTTCGACATCGGCCGGTCCGAGCAGCGTCATCGCGGCGGTGGACCGCATGACCAGTTCCGCCGAGCCGGACCTGAGGCGGAGGCGACCGGTCGGCAGCGTCGAGCCCAGGTCCGTCAGCGTGTTCTCGGCGTCCCACTCGGCGCCGTGTACGTTCGTGATCGTGGCGACGGCGGGGTCATACGCGGCGGGCGAAGCATCGCGGCTCTTCATGTCGCGATGCGACTGCCGGACGAGTGCGAAAGTTACGCCCATCGCCAGCAGCAGCGAAGCGGCCACGGCGTAACGCCGGAAGCCGGGGATTCGCAACGGACGAACATAACGATCGGCGTTGCGGTCGAGCGACCCGGGAGGCGACGCGGGCGCAAGCTTGGCGACGGGGATCGACTCGGCTTCGATCACGTCCGTTTCGGGCGTCGGCAGGTCGCCCTGCGACTGCGACGACCGCTCCCACGTCAGCATCGCGTGCACGTCCATGATGTCGAGGTAGCGGGCGCGGACGTCGGCGTCGACGATCACGAGGTCCATGAGCCGCCGTTCGTCGGCGTCGCTGAGGCTGCCGTCGAGCAGACCGCTCAGCAGCAGCTCGAGGTCATCGGGTTGACGCGATGCGTTGCTCACGCCTGTTCCTCCGCGGCCAGGGTGGAGCGGACACACTCGGCAAGCGCGGCACGGATGCGGTAGAGCATCTGCGAGATCGCGGCGGTTGTGCGGCTGAAGTGGCTGGCCAGATCGTCGACCGACCGACCGGACGTGTAACGCTGATCGATCAGGTCGCGCTGCCCGGCGTTGAGCTTGCCCATGCAGTCGGCCAGCGCGGCGCCGCGGCGATCGTGGCTCGCGACGCGGCTCTCGGCGTCCCGCGAGATCACCTCGAGGAATCGCTCGTCGAAGCGGTGACGATCGCGGGCGCGGCCACGCCGGTACGCCAGCACCTCGAAATACGCCACCTTGCACGCCCACCCTACGAAGTCGCGCGACGAGTCGTACTCGTCGGCCTTGCGGAGCATCGCGAGATTGGCCTGCTGGAGGATGTCGTGGGCCTGATTGCGGTCCGGAACCATCGCCGTGATGTAGGCGAACAGGCGGCTCTGACAGGCTGTGAGCCTGGCGGCGAAATCCTGCTGGTTCGGGGTGAAGCTCATAGCGTCTCTACAGATAGTCTCCGCGGAGTGGGGCGATCTAACGCAGCTTCACAAAGTTTTTTTACAAATATGCCCCGGGTTCTCGTCTAGGACTCGTCCGCCGCGCGCGGCCCCTGGCGCGGCAGGTTGATCTGAAAGTCGCTGCCCCGACCGGCCTCGGAGTGGACCGTGACCGACCCGCCGTGCTCCTCAATGATGCGACGGGTCGTGGCGAGCCCGAGACCCGTGCCGCCTTTCTTTGTCGTGAAGTACGGGCGGAAGATCTTGGCCTGGACATCGGGGTCGATGCCGGGCCCCGTATCGATCACGTGCAGGGCGATGGAATCTTCGTCGACGGGCTCCGAGCGGATGATCAGGTCGGTGGACCCGCCGTGCGGTTTGTCGGCGTAACGCGCCTCGACCATCGCCTGCGTGGCGTTAATCAGCAGGTTGAGCAGCGCCTGTTTGAGCAGCGTGCGATCGACCCGAGCAGCGCCCGTGGCGGGCGAAAGTTTCGTGCGGAGCTGAACGCCCGACGCGTCGGCCTGCGGGTTGTAGAAATCGACCAGTTGCATGATCAACTCGTTCACGTCGTGTGGCTGCGGGTCGAGCCGCACGCGACCGGCGAAGCTGAGAAAATCCTCGAGGATCTCTCGCAAACGGTCGGACTCCCCCGTGACCGCGTCGAGGCGATTGAGCAGCCGGGACGCGTGGTGGTCCGGCAGATCGAGGTCGCCGATGCTCTCACGCAACAGCTGCAGGTTCAGCCCGATGGTCGACAGCGGGTTCTTGATCTCGTGCGCAAGCCCGCCGGTGAGCGTGCCGAGCTCCGCGAGACGTTCGGCGGACTGGGCGCGGCGCTCGAGCGTCTTGACGCGTGCCTCGGTGCGCCGCATCAGGTACAGCGCCACCGGGGCGGCGATCAGCACGCCAAACACGATACCCGCGATGAACCAGCCCATGGGTGGCTACCGATCCGTTGAGCGATCCGGGTGTCTCGACACGCGCACAAACACCCCGCGACCGATGACATTCGGCCGCCATTCTAGTCGCTCAGGCGGGAACCGATAGTGAGTACCCCGGCGCGCGGATGTGGCACAAGAGTCGCGACACAACCCAACAACGCCTTTACCCCGGCACAACGGCGGAAATGCGTACTACGAACCGCGTGACTTGCATCAGGTCACACCGGTTCAGTCGTCGTGCTGCGGGGCGCCCTCGTAGCCGCCCGACACAGGCACATCGACCGGTGGCTTCTGCGCCTTGACGCTCGGCGTCGACGCGACGGACTCGCCGCCGTTGTCTGCCTTCACGCTGCGCGCCTGCCAGCCTTTCTCGCCCTGCACCAGCTCGTACTCGACCCACTCACCATCCTTCAGCGACTTGAATCCGTCGGCGACGATGTGTGAATAGTGGACGAATACGTCCTGCCCTTCGGGTCCGACGATGAACCCGTACCCCTTCTTGGGGTCGAACCACTTCACCTGGCCCTTAGTCATGGGACACCTCCTCCCGTGCGTCTATACAAGCGAACTTCTTGATTGGATTGCACGGGTTGCTGCGGTGGAAAATAGATGTGGATGATGCCGATGGCGGCACCGCAGCGGTTGGATTGCCCTCACGAAACAGATTGACCATGAAACAGCTGATGTTGTTCGAACCCTCGACGTACATGACTAACGCCTCGTATCACTGACCGCGCCTCAGGCGCGATCAAACCGGTCAACGAATTGAAGGTCCTCACCTTCAATCTTCCTTCTCCCATCCGAGGCATCTTTCTTCCGAACAGGTTCCTGCAACGACACGTCTTACACCGTGTTTCCCGAGTGAGATGTGTCCGGAACGATCAGCGTGCAGTATAACCGTAGCCGCATCCATATGGAAGCGAAAAAGCCGGGGTTGAACCACAAAAATCTTCGTGTCCGAGGGAGCGATTAGGCCGATTCGCCGGCACCCTGCTCTTGCTCTTCCAGGAGCACGGCCTTGCGGCTCAGGCGGAGCCGACCCTGCTCATCGATGCTCAGCACCTTGACGCGGACGCGGTCGCCCACCTTCAGGAAGTCGCTGACCTTCTCGACGTAACCGTTGTCGAGCTCGGAAATGTGGCACAGGCCGTCCTGACCGGGGATCACTTCGACGAAAGCACCGAAGTCTTTGATCGTGCTGACCTTGCCGTTGTAGATCTTGCCGACCTTGACCTCCTGACACAGGGCCTCGACCTCTTCGAGGGCCGCCTCGGCCTTGCCGCCGCCGACCGCGGAAATGAAGACCGTTCCGTCCTCTTCCACGTCGATGTTGGCGCCAGTGCGCTCCTGGATGCCGCGGATGTTCTTGCCGCCGGGGCCGATGAGGGCGCCGATCTTCTCGGGATTGATCTTCGTGCGGAGCATGCGAGGGGCGTGGTCCGACAGCGTCTTGCGCGGCTCGGGGATCTCCGCCTCGATCGCCTCGATGATCTTGATGCGGACTTCCTTCGCGCGGGCGAAGACCTCGGCGATGAAGTCCGGCGTCAGGCCGTACGTCTTGAGGTCGAGCTGGATGCCCGTGATGCCCTCACGCGTGCCGGCGACCTTGAAGTCCATGTCGCCGAAGTGATCTTCCTTGCCGATGATGTCCGTCAGCAGCACCTTCTCGCCGTTCTCCTCAACGAGGCCGATGGAGATGCCGGCACAGGTGTTGACGATCGGCACGCCGGCGTCCATGAGCGCCAGGCAGCCGCCGCAGATCGACGCCATCGAGGACGAGCCGTTCGACTCGAGGATCTCGCTGACGAGACGGATGGTGTAGGGGAAGTCTTCGGGGCTCGGCAGCACGCCCTTGAGGGAACGCTCGGCGAGAGCGCCGTGTCCGATCTCGCGGCGGGACGGGCCGGTGATGCGGCGGGCCTCACCGACGCAGAATGGCGGGAAGTTGTAGTGAAGCATGAACTTCTCGCTGTACTCCTCACCGAGGCCGTCGACGATCTGCTCGTCGCGACCGGTGCCGAGCGTGCAGGTCACCATCGCCTGCGTCTCGCCACGGGTGAAGGTCGCCGAGCCGTGCGTGCGGGCCAGGATACCTGTCTCGCACGTCAGCTGACGCAGTTCGTTGGCGGCGCGACCATCGGGACGGCTGCCCGCGAGGATCAGCTTGCGGATCACCTCTTCGTGGATGATCTCGAAGCAGGTCTTGATTTCCTTGCGCTTGTCCTGGATCGCGAGGTACTTCGTGTAGCTCACGTCGTCATCGGCCGTCGGCTCGGGGCACGCGGTGTTCAGGTAGTTCTTGAACACCGCCTTGACGGCGTCGCCACGCTCGGTCTTGCCCGTGATCTTGTTCGCCTCGGTCAGCTTGTCGGCGATCGCGGCACGCACCTCGGCGATGAGTTCGTCGGAAGGATTGTGCAGATCAGCGGTCTTCTCCTTGCCGGCCTTTTCGGTCAGTTCGTTGATCGCACCGACGATGTCGAGGATGTGCTGATGGCCGAACTTGATGGCCTCGAGCACGACGTCCTCGGGCACCTCCTGGGCGCCGACCTCGATCATGTTCACGCCGTCCTTGTGACCCGAGAGGACGAGCTCCATGTCGGAGTATTCGAGCTGGGCGACGGTGGGGTTGATCGCGAACTGGCCGTCGATGTGGCCGACACGCACGGTGGCGATGGGGCCGTTGTGCGGGATGGAGCTGATCGCGACGGCGGCCGCGGCGGCGACGCCGGCGAGCACGTCCGGATCGTTCTGCCCGTCAGCGGACTCGACCCAGCACTGGATCACGACCTCGTCGAGCAGGCCCTTGGGGAACAGCGGACGCAGCGGACGGTCGATCATCCGCATGGTGAGCACTTCCTTGGAGTTCGGAGCGCCCTCACGCTTGCGGAAGCCGCCGGGGAACTTGCCCGCGGCGCTGGTGCGCTCGCGGTAGTCGACCTGCAGCGGGAAGAAATCGATGCCGGGGCGGGGCTCGCCACGCACGATCGCGGCCAGCACGGTGGTTTCGGCGTAGGTCGCCAGCACGGCGCCATCGGCCAGCTTGGCGTACTTGCCGGTTTCGAGACGGAGGGTGCGCCCGCCGATTTCACGCTCGACTACAACATGAGACATAACTTGTCGTCCTTACACGACTGCCAGGTCTTGATTGAATCAACGGGAGGTGTCTGAGGAACCTGCGGTTGCAGGTGGCAGTCGGCGAGGGCCAGTCATCGAACTGATACTCGCCTACTGCCGCCAGGTTCCGTCTGTCTCGACGCCGCCCGTACGTGTAAGCCTGTCTTGTGTACCCCTGAGAGTCCATCACAAAACACACGCGGCGTGCCGACCGTTGGGTCCGCACGCCGCGATTATCCGTATTACTTACGCAGACCCAGGCGAGCGATCAGCTCGAGGTAGCGATTGCGGTCCCTGCGCTGCAGGTAACGCAGCAGACGGTTCCGCTGACCGACGAGCACGATCAGCCCGCGACGCGAGTGATAGTCGTGCTTGTGCTGGCGGACGTGGTCCGTCAAATCGTTGATGCGCTGCGTCAGCATCGCGACCTGAACCTCGGGCGAACCGGTGTCGCCTTCGGCGGTCTGGTAGTCGTTGAGAATACTCTGCTTCTGTTCAACCGTCAGGGCCATTTCGTGTACTCCATAGGCCCGCCTTACGGGGCGCGGCCATAGCGTCCTCAGTGAAGTCCGGAAGTATAGAGGATTTGTCCCGACAAGGCAACGGCCCGCATCGACAACACGCCGCCCGGTCATTACGATGTTCGACTTTACCTCACCATCGGCCGAAGTGCACCGGCCGGGCAGTACCTTCCGCGGCTCGCAACCGCCGGATTATACGAGAGAGACGACTACGCCATGACCACAACCACCACGGCCCCGAACGCTACCGCCGTCAATACCCTCCGCATCCTCGTCGCCGGTGACATCGCCCCGGCCGGCATCGAGTACCTCGAGTCGCAGAGCGATATCAAGGTCGACGTCGTGCCCGTGCCCGAGCTGAAGCAGGAGGACAAGCTGATCGAACTCCTCCGTGAGCACGACGGCTTCCTGCTCCGCTCAAACCCCAAGGTGACCG
Source organism: Phycisphaera sp. (assembly GCA_016125285.1). Lineage (GTDB taxonomy): Bacteria > Planctomycetota > Phycisphaerae > Phycisphaerales > Zrk34 > RI-212. The sequence goes on along the minus strand of WGMA01000062.1, from coordinate 37,250 downwards.
CCAAGGTGCTGGCCAATCCCGGACGCCTCAAGGCGATCGCCCGTGCCGGTGTCGGCGTCGACAACATCGACCTCGACGCCGCGACCAACGCCGGCGTCCTCGTCATGAACTCCGCCGAGGCCTCCACCATCACCACCGCCGAGCACGCCTTTACGCTCATGATGGCCCTGGCACGCAACGTCGGCCCGGCCTACAAGACGATGTCCAACGGCGGGTGGGACCGCAACAAGTTCGTCGGCCGCGAGCTCTACGGCAAGACACTCGGTCTCGTCGGCTTCGGCCGCATCGGTCGCACCGTCGCCGAGCGCGCCCTGGCGTTCGGCATGACCGTGCTGGCGTTCGACCCGGTGTTCAACGCCGACACCGCCCTCGACGGCAAGGTGCGCCTCGTCAAATCCTTCGACGACCTCGTGCCCGAGTGCGACTTCGTCAGCTTCCACGTGCCGCTCAACGAGCACACACGCAACATGCTCAACGCCGAGCGCTTCGCCAAGGCGAAGGACGGCATGATGGTAATCAACGCGGCGCGCGGCGGCGTGATCGACATCCCGGCCCTCATCGAGGCGCTGGACAGCGGCAAGTGCGGCGGGGCGGCGATCGACGTCTACGAGACCGAACCGCCCGCCGAGGACGACCCGCTACGCACGCACCCCAAGGTGCTGTGCACACCTCACCTCGGCGCATCGACGACCGAGGCGCAGGAAGGCGTGTCCACCGCGGCGTGCCTGCAGATCGTCGAGTACCTCCGCGGTGAGAACATCCGCGGCGCGGTCAACGCCCCGGGCGTCCGCCTCGACCTCGACCCAGCGCAGCTCAAGTTCGTCGACCTCGCCCGCCGTATGGGTCGACTGATCGCCCCGATGTGCGAGGCCGGCATCAGCGACGTGACGATCACCTGCAACGGCGACCTGCTGACCGGCGCGTCGGACACGATCGAGCGGATGACGCTGGTCGAACTGCTCAGCGCCCGCCTGGACACGCCCGTGAACGTGGTCAACGCGAACCTGCTCGCCGAGGCTCGCGGCATCACGATCCGCACGGTCAACGAAGACAAGGCCCGCACGACGCCGCGTGTCACCATCGAACTGACCAGCGGCGACACGAAGCGTCGCATCGTCGGCTCCGTGTTCAACGACGGCATGCCGCGGATCCTTGAGATCAACGGTTACCACATGGACATGGTGCCCGTCGGCCCGATCGCGATCCTCCTCAACGAGGACAAGCCCGGCATGATCGGCATGGTCGGCACCGAGTTCGGCAGCGCCAACGCGAACATCGCCGACATGGCCCTGTCCCGTAAGGGCGACACGGCGATGATGGTCCTCAAGCTCGACGTCGAGCCCGACGCGTCGCTGCTGAATCGTCTGTCGGCCCGGCCGGGCATCCTCAAGATCGTCGTCGTGAAGATGCCGACGCTCGACTGATCGCGGCCTGTGTTAAACTCCGCGGCATGACACCCATCGTGCTATCGACGTGGTCGTTCGGCTCGATCGCCAACAACGCGGCGTGGTCGGTGCTGCGCGAGCAGGGCAGCAGCCTTGATGCGGTGGAGGCGGGCGCCCGCGCGGTCGAGGCGGACCCGACGGTGAACAGCGTCGGCTACGCCTCGACGCCCGACCGCAGCGGGCGGCTCAGCCTTGACGCCTCGATCATGCAGTCGCCGTCACAGTGCGGCGCGGTCGCGGCCGTGAGGCGGCATGTGCATGTGATCTCGATCGCGCGGATGGTGATGGAGCGGACACCGCACGTCATGCTTGCCGGGGAGGGCGCGGACGCGTTCGCCGAGTCGCAGGGGATGACGCCGGTAGCCGACATGCTTGGCGACGACATGCGGCGGAAGTACGAGGCTTGGCGCACCGCTCACCCCGAAGCGATCAACGACCCCGGCTACGCATACCGCCCGAAGGCCAACCGCGAAGAGCGCACGCCGGGTGGTCGCGCAGCCGCGGTACACGATCAACCCGACGATACGGTAGGTGTGCTGGCGATCGATCACCGAGGCGTGATGGCAGGCGCATGCTCGACGAGCGGCTGGCCCTACAAGCTGCCCGGGCGCGTGGGCGACTCGCCGACGATCGGCCACGGCCTGTATGTCCACCCGAAGGTCGGCGCGGCGGTGGCGACGGGCAGCGGCGAGTTGGTGATGGGGCTGTGCAGCACGTTCCACGCCGTCGACCTGATGCGACGCGGCGCATCACCGGCGGATGCCGCAATCGAGGTGCTGCAACAGATGGTCGACAACTACGATCTCAAACCGCAGCACCAGCTCGCAGTCATCACGCTGACGAAGACCGGTGAATGGTCCACCGCGTGCCTGCGTCCGGGGTTCAGCGTCGCGGTGACGACGCCGGACCGGAATGAACAGACCGACCCGACAACGGTGTTGCTTGCGTGAAGGCTCGTTACACTTCCTGAATGGCCGGTCTGTTTGAACAACCCGTCGAGGGGCAACGATACGCGCGGGTCGCGTTGGAGCAGGGGCTCGAAAAGCCCGACGGGTTGACGTACATCGTGCCCGCGGACGTGGCGGACCTGCGTGTCGGCGACCGCGTGATCGTCCCGCTGGGGCGCAACGATCGGCCGGTCAGCGGGTACGTGCTGGACGTGCGTAACGCCTCGGACGTCGATCCGTTGAAGCTCAAGGCGCTGCTGTCGCGTGATCCGCAGGCGGTGAACCTGCCGGACGACCTGATCGAGCTGGCGAAGTGGATCAGCCGGTACTACTGCTGCCCGCTGGGGATGGTGTTTGGCACGATGCTGCCCGCGGCGGTCAAGCACGGCACGGGTGTGGTGCGCAAGCAGTACGTCGACCTGCACGACCCGGTGGCGGCGGTGTCGGTCGACTCGGTGATCGAGCAGCACAAGCTACGTGCGAAGCAGGCCGCGGCGCTGCGCACGGCGAAGGACCTGGCGGACGCGGGTAAGATGCCGGTAGCGCTGCGTGAGTTGGCGGAGTTGAGCGGGGCGAAGTCGGACGCGCCGGTGAAGGCGCTGATCGAGAAGGGGCTGCTGACGCAGTTCACGAAGACGGAGGTCAGCGCGATCTGGGCCGAGCACAAGGTCGAGCACGCCACGCCGATCGTGCTGAACGACGAGCAGCAGCGTGTGCACGATGCGGTGGTCAAGGGGCTGGACAACGGGTTCGGCGTGAACCTGCTGCACGGCGTGACCGGCAGCGGCAAGACCGAGGTGTACATCCGCATCATCGAACGCGTCGTGGCGGCAGGGCGACGCGCGATCGTGCTGGTGCCGGAGATCGCGCTGACGCCGCAGACGGTGGGGCGGTTCCTCGGTCGGTTCGACCGCGTGGCGGTGCTGCACAGCGGCCTGACCGCGGCGCAGCGGCACCAGCAGTGGACGCTCATACGCGAGGGCTGGGCGGACGTCGTCGTCGGGGCGCGGTCCGCGGTGTTCGCGCCGATGGAGGACCTCGGCCTGATCATCGTCGATGAGGAACACGACGGGTCGTACAAGCAGGACCAGTTGCCGCGGTACCACGCGCGCGACGTGGCGATCAAGCGGGCGCAGATGCGCGGAGCGTCGGTGCTGCTCGGATCCGCGACGCCGTCACTGGAGAGCTACTACAACGCAACGATCCGCGACAGCTACCGACTGTTATCGATGCCGAACCGCGTGGCGGGCCTGAAGCTGCCGACTGTGCGCCTCGTGGATCTGCTCGACGAGCGGCGTAAGCGGTACGAAACGAGCGGCAAGGGCGGCGTGCACCTGCTGAGCGTTGAACTGGAAAGCCAGCTCCGCCGCGTGTTCAAGGACGAAGGGCAGGCGATGCTGCTGCTGAACCGGCGCGGCTACGCGAACTACATCGCGTGCCCGGACCACCGCTGCGGCTGGGTCAAGACCTGCGAGCACTGCGACGTGAACATGGTGTATCACGTCGCGGCGGGGCTGCCCGGCGGCGGACTCGTGCGATGCCATTACTGCTCGTTCGAGAACCTGCTGCCCACGCACTGCCCCGCGTGCGGCAAGAAGGTCACCGTGTTCGGCCTCGGCACGCAGCGCGTCGAAGACGAGATCATGCGCAAGTTCCCCGGCGTGCGCATGCAGCGGATGGACAGTGACGCGATGCGCACGGCGCAGGACTACGAGAAGACGCTCGACCGGTTCCGGCAGGGCGAGATTCAACTGCTCGTCGGCACGCAGATGATCGCCAAGGGTCTGGACTTCCCCAACGTACGGCTCGTCGGCGTGATCAGCGCGGACACGGCGCTGAACCTGCCGGACTTCCGCGCCGCCGAACGGACGTTTCAGCTCGTGTGCCAGGTCGCGGGACGCAGCGGACGCAGCGCGGGCGGGGGGCTCGTGGTCGTGCAGTCGTTCGACCCGCAGCATCCCGCGATCCAGCTCGCCGCGAAGCACGACTACGTGTCTTTTGCGCGTGACGAGCTGAAGCTACGCGGGCAGATGAACCTGCCGCCGGTGACACGCATGGCGCGGATCGTGGTGCGCAACCAGAAGCTCGACGCCGCGGAGCAGCAGGCGAGACAACTCGGCGACGTGCTGCGCGAGACCAACGAACGACTCGGGCTTGCCGCGATCCTCCACGGCCCGATGCCCGCGCCGATCGCGCGCATCGGTGGATTCCATCGCCAGCAGATCGAACTCATCGCCGAGGACGCGGTGAAGGTGCAGAAGCTGATCAGCGCCGTGCGCGACGCCGGGCTGCTGATCAGCGACGCCACGACCGCGGTGGACGTCGATCCGGTGAGCCTGCTCTGATCGTGTTTTCGATCGAACAACTGCGCAATGAAAAACCCACGGGACGGAACCCGTGGGTTTGTAGGGTCAACTTGTGCAGAGCGACTGCGATCAATACTTGCCGAGCACCAGCGAGCTGTTGTGACCGCCGAAGCCGAAGCTGTTGGTCATCGCGTATTTCAGGTCGCCGTGCTGGGCCTCGTTGGCGATGTAGTTCAGGTCGCAGCCCTCGTCGGGGTTTTCGAGGTTGATCGTCGGCGGCATGTCGCCGGTCTGCAGGGCCTTGGCGGTGATGATGGTCTCAACGCCGCCGGACGCGCCGAGCAGGTGGCCGAGCATCGACTTCGTCGAGCTGACGGCGAGCTTGTAGGCGTCTTCGCCGAACAACGCCTTGACCGCGTTATTCTCGGCGAGGTCGCCGAGCGGGGTGGAGGTGCCGTGGGCGTTGATGTAGTCGATATCACCGGTGGACAGACCGGCGGTCTTGAGGGCGCGGGCCATGGCCTTCTGCGCGCCGGAGCCTTGCTCGTCGGGCTGGGTGATGTGTCCGGCGTCGGCGGTCATGCCCCAGCCGAGCAACTCAGCATAGATCTTCGCGCCGCGCGCCTTGGCGTGCTCGAGCTCTTCGATGACGAACACGCCGGCGCCCTCGGAGAGGACGAACCCGTCGCGGTCCTTGTCGAACGGACGCGACGCTCGCTGCGGGTCGTCGTTGCGGGTCGACAGGGCGCGCATCGTCATGAAGCAGGCCAGGCCGAGCGGGGTGAGCGCCGCCTCGGAGCCGCCGGTGATGATGACGTCGGCCTCTTCCATCTTGATGCACTTGATCGCGTCGGTGATGGCGTGACCGGCCGAGGCGCAGGCGGAGACCGCGGTGTAGTTCGGGCCCTTGAGCCCGAAGTGCATCGACACGTTGGCCGATGCCGCGTTGCCCATCAGCTTGGGGATCATGAAGGGGCTGACGCGGTCGGGGCCTTTCTCGACGAGCTTGAGGTGTCCCTGTTCGAACTCCTCGATGCCGCCGATGCCCGTGCCGACGATCGCCCCGCACATGTCGAGGTCTTCCTTCGAGAAGTCGAGGCCCGCATCGGCGACCGCGTCGCACGCCGCGGAGACCGCGAACTGGCTGAAGCGATCGATCCGCTTGAGTTCACGCCCCTGCAGGTGGCCACCGCCGTCCCAGTTGACGATCTGGCCGCCGAAGCGAACGTTGTACCTGCTGACGTCGAACCGCTCGATCGGACCGATGCCGCTCTTGCCGGCAAGCAGGTCAGACCATACCTGGTCCACATCGTTGCCCAAGCTGGTCACCCAGCCCAGACCGGTGATGACTACGCGACGATTTTCCATGGGAATACCTGGTGGGAGGCGCGTGGCGGCGGGGCGGTCGTGTGACCGGACGCGACAACGGGGCTCACGCCCGCGTCGACGCCCTATGCCCGCCGTACACGATCAGCCGCCCGCCTTCTCGATCTGTTCCTTGATGTAGTCGATGACCTGACCGACGGTCTGGATCTTCTCCGTCTCTTCGTCAGGGATCGACGTCTCGAACTCGTCCTCGAACTCCATGACAAGCTCGACCGTATCGAGGCTGTCGGCGTTGAGATCGTTGATGAAGTGCGTGTCGCGGCTGATCTCGGCCTTATCCACGCCCATGTGCTCGGCGACGATGTCGACGACCTTCTGCTGGATTTCTTGTTCATCCATAACCAATGTCTCCTTCAGTTTCGTGGCTCACGCCGAACCCGCGAGCGATGCTCGGCGGCAATATACAGGCAGTCAAGCCCCCTAACAAGGCGTCGTGTCGGCCCCACCGACACGCTGTCGACGGGGTGCACGACGCGGAATTTCCGGGTCAACACATCGTCATTCCGCCGTCCACCGCCAGCACCTGCCCCGTGGTGTACGACGATCCCTCCGATGCGAAGTACGCCACCGCCGACGCGATCTCCACCGCCTGGCCCATCCGCTTGAGCGGCGTGAACGTCTTGACGCCTTCCTTGATCGCGTCCGGCAGCACGTCCGTCATGTCCGTTTCGATGAAGCCGGGCGCCACCACGTTCGCCGTGATGTTCTTGCCCGCCAACTCTTTAGCCAGCGACTTGGTCATGCCGACCAGACCGGCCTTCGACGCCGCGTAGTTCACCTGGCCCGGGTTGCCCACGAGGCCCGCGACGCTGGAAATATTGATGATCCGACCCCACTTGCCGCGCATCATCGGTCGGGCCGCGGCCCGACACGCCACGAACGCGCTGCGCAGGTTCGTGTTGATCACGTCGTCGAATTCCTCGTCGCTCATCCGCATCGACAGGTTGTCACGGGTGATCCCGGCGTTGTTGACGAGAATGTCGAGTCGGCCGTGATCGTCGAACACGCCGTCGATCATTGCCGCGACCGCCGCGCCGTCGGCGATGTCGCACGTGCGGCTCTCGGCGCTGCCGCCGTCGGCCTCGATCTCGGCCTTCACCGCGTCGAGCTTCTCGAGGTTGCGGGCGACCAGCACCACGTGCCGACCCTGCGCCGCCAGCGACTTGGCGATCTCTGCGCCGATCCCGCGGCTGGCGCCGGTCACCACGGCGACTCGTTTTTCTGTCTTCTCAGCCATGAATCCGATCCCTTCCGTGTTCCGATCAGCTCGGTTCCGCGTGGTTCTGCACCTTCGTGCCGCGATCGATGCGACGCATCAGGCCGCTGAGCACCTTACCGGGCGCGGGCTCGATGTAGTTGCCGTTGACGCTCTCCAGCAGCCAGCGGACGTTCTGCTCCCAGCGCACCGGGCTGGTGATCTGCTCGACGAGCAGGTTCTTGATGTTTTCGGTCAGGTCGTCGTGCGGCCCGCCGGTCACGTTGCTCAGGACGGGGATGCGCGGCGGCTGGAAGTTGACCTGCGCCAGCGCCTCGGCCATCTTCTCCGCGGCCGGGTCCATCAGCGGAGAGTGGAACGCGCCCGCCACCGTCAGCTTCGTCGCACGCAGGCCTTGCTTGTCCGCCTCGGCGACCGCGCGGTCGCATGCCTCGCTCGACCCGCTGATGACGATCTGTCCGGGGCAGTTGAAGTTCGCCGGGACGAGCACGTCGTCGCCGCGGGCCGCGTCGCACAGCGCGTCGGCCTGATCTTCGTCGGCGCCGATGAGAGCAACCATGCCGCCGTCCGAAGCCTCGGCCGCGTCCTGCATGAACCGCCCGCGCTGCCACACGAGGCTCAGGCCGTCCTCGAAGCTGAACACGCCCGCGAGGTGCAGGGCGGTGTACTCGCCGAGGCTCAGGCCCGCCGTCGCGACCACAGCCGCCATATCAAGCTCACCGCGGTCCGCCATCGCCCGGCAGCACGCGATGCTGCTGACGTAGATCGCCGCCTGCGCCAGGTCCGTGCGGTTGATCCGCTCGTCGGGCCCCTCGAAGCAGGCGACGGACAGATCGGTGCCGAGCATCTCGTCGGCGAGCTTGAACGTGTCGGCCGCGACGCTGGAGGCCTCGGCCCACGCCTTGCCCATGCCGGTGTGCTGGGCGCCCTGTCCGGGGCACAAAATGATCGTTGGTTCAGTCATCAGGCGGTCGTCTCATTCGAACTTGCAAATTGCAAATTGGACATTGCAGATTGACCAATAAACAAGCCTCGATTCGGCCCCCGCGAAGGATCAATTCCCAATGTGCAATGCTCAATGTTCAATTTGCAATTCCTAACCGATCTTTTCAAAGTCGCCAGACGCTCGCGCCCCACGTCAGTCCGCCGCCGAGGGCGACCAGCAGGACGACGTCTCCGGTTTTGAGTTTGCCTTCGTTCATCAGCTCGTGCAGGCACAGGCCGACACTCGCCGCGGAGGTATTGCCGTAGCGCGGCAGGTTTACGTACATCTTTTCCTCCGGCAGGCCCAGCTTGACCCGGGCGCTGTCGAGGATGCGCGTGTTGGACTGGTGCGGGATGACCATCGCGATGTCGTCGACGCTCAGGCCGCTGCCCTCGATCGCGTCGAGGATCGTGCTCTGCAGCGTGTTGACCGCGAACTTGTACACCTCGCGGCCGTTCATCTGCAGCGTGTCGACCTGCCCGTTGAACACGCCGCCCTCCGGCACTTCCGCCTCGCTGCGGGGGCAGTACAGCTGCATCCAGCCGGTGCCGTCGGAGTGCAGCGACTGATAGAGGCAGCCCTGGTCGGCGTTGTCCGTCGCGCTGACGATCGCCGCGCCCGCGCCGTCGCCGAACAGGACACACGTGTTGCGGTCTTCATAGTTGACGATGCGGCTGAGCTGCTCTGCGCCGACCACCGCCACGTTGCGGAACTGCCCCGACGCGACAAAGTTCGCGGCGATGTTCATGCCCGCGACGAACCCCGTGCACGCGACCGAGATGTCCATCGCGCCGCAGGGGACCGCCCCGAGTTCAGCGACGATCCTGCACGCGGTGGCGGGGCAGATCATGTCCTGCGTCAGCGTGGCGCAGATCAGCAGGTCCAGGTCGCTCGGATCGAGCTTCGCGTTGTCCAGCGCCTGGCGGACCGCCTTGACGCCGAGGCTCATCGTCGTCTCACCGTTCTCGGAGATGTGACGCTCGCGGATGCCGGTGCGCTGTACGATCCACTCGTCGGACGTGTCGACCAGCTTTTCGAGGTCGGCGTTGCTCAACACCCTGGACGGCACAGCCAGACCGGTGCCGACGATCGTCGCGCCGAGCACGGGGCGGGTGCGACCGCCGCTGGATGTATTGGATTGCGCGGAGGTCATGGAGCAACGTCTTCGGTGTCGGCGGAGGCGCTTGTCGAGTCGCTCTTGGCCAGGGCTTTGATGATGGCGTCGTTGACGCCGAGTCGCTGGAAGGTGAACGCGGCCCGGACCGCGGCGCGGATCGTGCGGGCCTCGCTCGAGCCGTGCGCGATCAGGCACGTGCCGTTCGCGCCCAGCAGCGGGGCGCCGCCGTACTCGTGATAGTCGTGCTTCTTGTAGATGCTCTTGACGACCGGCTCGAACTTCATCGCGATCTCGGGGTCGTACTCGAACAGCTCGCGGGCGATCGTCTTGAACACACCCGACGCCATGCCCTCGGCCAGCTTCAGCACGACGTTGCCGGTGAAGCCCTCGGTGATGCACACGTCGCACTTGTTGTCGAACAGCTCGCGACCCTCGACGTAGCCGACGTAGTTGATCTCGGGGTCGGCCTTCATCAGCTTGGCCGTGTCCTTGACCATGCTCGTGCCCTTGCCTTCCTCCGAGCCGACCGACAGCAGGGCGATGCGCGGGTTGTCGACGCCGAGCACCTTGTTGGCGTAGATGCCGGCCATGTGGCCGTACTGGTGCAGGTGCATCGGCTTGGGGGCGATGTTGGCGCCGACGTCGCAGACGACCACCGGGCCGAAGAACGTAGGCAGGGTGACCGCGATACCGGGACGGTGCACGCCGGGCAGCCGTCGCATGCGCATCTGCGCCGCGGCGACGCACGCGCCGGTGTTCCCGGCGGAGATGATCACGTCGCATCGCTTGTCGTCGGGCGCCTTGCGGGAGCCGAGCCAGCCCCATTTAGCGATCGAGCTGTCGGGCTTCTCGCGCAACGCGACCGTCGGCGTTTCGCTCATGCCGATGATCTGCGTGGTGGGCTCGATCTCGAAATGGACATCCCCGGCCACGCCGCTCTCGCGGAGGCCTTCGACAATGGATCCTTCGTCGCCAACCAGGACGATGCGATCGTCGGCGCCGAGCAGGTCGAGCGCAGCGACAGCGCCATCCAGGATCGCGTCGGGGGCGTTATCGCCTCCCATGACGTCCAGGGCGATGCGCATCGATCAGTCTTCCTTGGAGAGCTTGATCGTCAGACCGGGACGCACGTAACCGCAGTTGGAGCACGCCGCGTGGGGCAGCTTGTCCGAGCCGCAGTTGGGGCACATCGTCGTGTGAGCGGCACGCAACGCGTGGTGGCTCCGCCGCTTGCGCTTCCGGGCCTTGGGTGTTCTTGTGGGTGGGAGCATCAGTTACCTCGCAATCCTCGTCACTTCTTCGCCCCATCCGTTGGGGCTCTTATCGCGCAGTAAGGGCTGTGGTCAAACGAGCGAGGTAAAGTATACCCGATCTCCCGGCGTGTCAAGGTTTTCCTAACCGTATTACCCGACGCCGGTTTCCGCCCGAGGGTATACTGAATCACATGACGTCGAACGACTACACCGATGAACAGATTCGACGGCACGAGATGCGGGAAAAGTCGGGCCCGATGCTCGCCGCGATCGCCGTGACGCTTGTGGTCCTCGGCGCCGCGGTTTTCCTCGTCGCCGGGATGTTCAGCATCACGCGGTCCTATACCACTGCCAGGACCAGCATCGCGATGCCCACCCCGGTTTCCGTTACGAGCACCGACTATAGCGACTCACTGGGCGAAAACGTCGTGATGGGGCAAGACGACGGCATGCACCAGGTGTGGGCCTACGTGCTGACCGACACGACGGGGGCGCCGCACGTCATTTTCGGTATCGATACCAACGTCTCGGACAACAACGTGGGAGCCGCAACGCTGATCATCGATGATGGCTCCGGCGCCACGGTTGAAATCGACAAGATGCCCCCCGGCGGCGCCGCACTGACCGACATCCGCGTCGTGACACCCGCCGGTCTGGTCGAATATAAGAGTTCGACGCCCGCCGCCGACATCAAGAGCTTCTTCGAGTTCCTGGCGACCAACCAGGACCCGTCTCACATACCACTCATTTTGAGCAGTATCACGGGCAACCCCGACCCGATCGATGACCTGCTCCGCGCCACAGCCACGCCGCTGCCCGCGGCCGCGTCTCCACCGACGCCGCCGACACCTGCGCCAGCGCCCGGCGTCACTCCACCCGCTGCGCCGTCTGCGCCGTAGCCGCGTCGCTTGTCGAGCTACTGCTTGGCGACGATCTCGTTGGTGATAGCCCCGATCCGGTCGATCGCGACCGTGACCGTATCGCCCGGTTTGAGGAACACCTGTGGATCGCGTCCCGCGCCGACGCCGCTCGGCGTGCCCGTGCACAGCACCGTGCCTGGCAGCAGCGTCGTGTCCTGCGACAGGAACGAGATCAATTCCGCGACGCTGAAGATCTGGTCCGCCGTGGTCGAGTCCTGCATCAGTTCGCCGTTGACGTACGTCGTGAGTCGCAGCGTCTGTGGGTCACCCAGTTCGTCTGGCGTCACCATCACCGGTCCCATCGGGCAGAAGCCATCAAAGCTCTTGCCGCGGATCCACTGTCCGCCGCTGCCCTTCTTCTGCCACCAGCGGGCCGACACGTCGTTGGCCACCGTGTATCCGAGCACGCCGTCCAGCGCCGCGTCGACCGACACGTCCTTGATCGGCTCGGGCCCGATGATCACGGCGAGTTCGACTTCCCAGTCGACCTGCATCGGGTCCATGCACGACGGCGGCATCACGATCGGCGCGCCGGGATGGTTCGCCGCCGCGGGATTCTTCATGAACAGCACGGGCCGCTCGGGGATCGCCGCGCCGGTCTCCTCGGCGTGCGCGCGATAGTTGAGCCCGATGCATAGGATCGCACGCGGGTCGACCGGGCAGAGCAGCCGTCTGACGCTGAACTGCTGGTCCGTGGCCTCGAAGCCGCACAGCACGTTGCCCGTGATGCCCAGCGCCGTGCCCGCCTCGGCGTCGTACGCGTGGCCGTAGCGCGTCAGGTCGTGCTCGTCGATAAATCGGATGATCCGCATGGCGTGTACCTCCGCCGTGAGTGTAAGCCGCTTGCGGCTTAGCAACAATCGCCCGACTGCATGTGCATCCGCCGTGTTCACTCGGTAAACTTCACCCGCGATGAAGCACTACCGACCGGACATCGAGACCTTCCGCACGCTTGCCGAGTCGGGCAATCTCGTGCCGATCTACCGGCAGGTGTTCAGCGACCAGCTGACGCCGGTGATCGCGTACCGCCGTTTGGTCAAGCCGGACGACCGCCACGCGCCGAGCTTCCTGCTTGAGTCCGTCGTCGGCGGTGAGCGTCAGGCTCGCTACAGCTTCATGGGCGCGCAGCCGCTGCGCGAGATCATCGCGTACGGCGACAAGGTCAGGGATCGCCGCGGCAACGAGGTCGTCGAGCACCAGTGCGCCGACCCGCTCGCCGAGCCCGCGCGCATCACCGCCGACTGGAAGCTCGCCCGCGCCGAGGGCCTGCCGGACTTCACCGGCGGGTGGGTCGGCTACGCGGGCTACGACACGGTGCGCTACGTCGAGGGTGAGAAGCTCGACACGCCGCCGGACGACGACCGCAAGCTGCCCGACATGCACGTCGGGCTGTATCGCCAGGTCGTCGCGTTCGATCACGTGCACAAGACCGTGCTGGCGATCAACCACGTGCTGCTCGACGAGCACGAAGACGTCGACGCGGCATACGACGCCGGGTGCGCCGAGCTCGACGAACTGGTCAAACGCCTCGAGCGCGAGCACGTCGAACTCAATACCGGCGACGTCGAGATCGATCTGCCCGCGACGCCGATCGAGCACTCGAACATGACGAAGCCGCAGTTCGAGTCGATGGTCGAGGCGTCGAAGCAATACATCGGCGCGGGCGACATCTTTCAGGTCGTGCTGTCGCAGCGATTCGAGCGAGTCAGCACGGCGGACCCGTTCGACGTGTACCGCGCCCTGCGTGTGGTCAACCCGTCGCCGTACATGTTCTACCTGCAGGCCGAGGGCTGCATCCTCGTGGGCTCGAGCCCCGAGATCCTCTGCCGCGTGCAGCGTGATGTGGTGACCAATCGCCCGCTCGCCGGGACGCGCAAGCGCGGCGAGACCGACGAGCAGGACAAGGCGCTCGAAGCCGAGCTGCTGGCCGACCCGAAGGAACGCGCCGAGCACATCATGCTCGTCGACCTCGGCCGCAACGACGTCGGGCGCGTCGCACGGCCCGGCTCGATCGAGCTGCCCGCGATGATGGTCGTCGAACGCTACAGCCACGTGATGCACATCAGCTCGACGGTCACCGGCGAGCTGCGCGACGGGCTGAACTGCTGGGACGCGCTGCGTGCGGCGTTGCCGGTGGGCACGGTCAGCGGGGCGCCGAAGGTCCGGGCGATGCAGATCATCGACGAGCTCGAGCCGACGCGTCGCGGGCCTTACGCCGGGGCGGTCGGCTACGCGGACTTCGACGGCAACATGGACATGGCGATCGCGCTGCGGACGATGGTCGCGATGCCGCACGACGTGTGGTCGTGGAAGTATCACGTCCAGGCGGGCGCGGGCATCGTCGCCGACAGCGTGCCCGCGAGCGAGTACGCCGAGACGGTCAACAAGGCCGCGGCGCTGGCGAAGGCGATCGACGTCGCCGAGTCCGCGTTTGCCGACGACGCCTGACCGCGACCTCGCGTTCACTTCATACACTTCAATCGTTCACCGCGCATTGGTGGCCTGACAGTTCCGGCGATATGATGACGGTGTCACATCGGCGCGGCAGGGGCGCACCGCCGGTCGTTCGGGTCGTCACACATCAAGGGGTTTCGTAGATGAGCAAACAGCACACGCCGGAAGAGAAGATGGTTCGCGACGAGGTCGCCACGTTCATGAAGGGCCTGCGCAAGCGGAATCCGCACGAGAAGGAGTTTCACCAGGCCGTCGAAGAGTTCGTCGAGACGGTGATGCCTTACGTGCTGGAGCACCCGGAGTACAAGGAAGCGCAGATCCTCGAACGCATGACCGAGCCGGACCGCATCATCATCTTCCGTGTGTGCTGGGAGGACGACTCGGGCAACATCCGCACGAACCGCGCCTGGCGTGTGCAGTTCAACAACTCGATCGGACCGTACAAGGGCGGCCTGCGCTTTCACCCGACGGTGACGCAATCCGTGCTCAAGTTCCTCGGCTTCGAGCAGTGCTTCAAGAACGCTTTGACCGGCCTGCCGATGGGCGGCGGCAAGGGCGGCTCGAACTTCAACCCCAAGGGCAAGTCGTCACGTGAGATCATGCGGTTCTGCCAGTCCATGATGATCGAGCTGCACCGCCACATCGGTGAGGATACCGACATCCCCGCGGGCGACATCGGCGTGGGCGGCCGCGAGATCAGCTACATGTTCGGCCAGTACAAGCGTCTGGAAAACCGCTTCGTCGGCACGCTCACCGGCAAGGGCCTGGCGTTCGGCGGCTCGCTCGTCCGCACCGAAGCGACCGGCTACGGCACCGTCTACTTCACCGAGAACATGCTCAACCACCTCGGCGATTCGGTCGAGGGCAAGACCTGCGTCGTGTCGGGATCGGGCAACGTCGCGACCTACGCGGTGGAGAAGCTGATCCAGCTCGGCGCCAAGCCCGTGACGATGTCGGACTCCGGCGGATCGATCTACGACAAGGACGGCATCACCGCCGACAAGCTGGCGTTCGTGAAGGAGCTCAAGGAGGTGCGTCGCGGGCGGATCAGCGAGTACGCCGAGAAGTTCGGCTGCGAGTACATGGAGGGCAAGACGCCTTGGAGCGTGCCGTGCGACGCGGCGTTCCCGTGCGCGACGCAGAACGAACTGCTCAGCGCCGACGCCGACGCGCTGCTGAAGAACGGCTGCAAGATCGTGGCCGAGGGCGCGAACATGCCCAGCGAACTCGACGCCGTGCGGAAGTTCCTCGCGGCGAAGATCCTGTTCGCCCCGGCGAAGGCCGCGAACGCGGGCGGCGTGGCGGTGTCCGGCCTTGAACAGTCGCAGAACGCGCTGCGTATCAGCTGGACCCGCGAGGAGGTCGACCAGCGGCTGCACGGCATCATGAAGTCGATCCACGAGCAGTGCGTGAAGTACGGCGGGCACGCGAACGACGGCTGGATCAACTACGTCAAGGGCGCGAACATGGCGGGATTCGTGAAGGTGGCCAACGCGATGCTCGCCTACGGCGTGGTATGATGCGGGCGGAGAAACGCTGACGTGCGCGCGCCGCAACGGCGCGCGGGAAGGGATGGATGCACATGAAGCCGACGCACTCCGCATCGACCGGCGCCGGATCGGGCGCAGCTCGCAACGTGTTCGAAGACGCCATCCTTCGCCTCGACGCGGCGATCAGGTACGCCCGCATCGACCCCGAAGCCATCGAGAAGCTCAAGCACCCCAAGGCCGCGCTCGAAGTGTCGATCCCCGTTCGCATGGACGACGGCTCGCAGCGCGTGTTCACCGGCTACCGCGTCCGTCACGACGACACGCGCGGCCCCACCAAGGGCGGCCTCCGGTATCACCCGTCCGTACACCTCAACGAAGTCAAGGCGCTGGCGTTCTGGATGACGTGCAAGTGCGCCGTGGTCGGCATTCCGTACGGCGGGGCGAAGGGCGGCATCTGTGTCGACGCCAAGCAGCTCAGCCGCATGGAACTCGAACGCCTCAGCCGTGGTTTCATCGATCAGATCGCGGATTTCATCGGCCCGGAGACCGACATCCCCGCGCCGGACATGTACACGAACCAGATGATCATGGGCTGGATGTGCGACGAGTACAGCAAGATCGTCCGCCGTCACGAACCGGCAGTGATTACCGGCAAGCCCATCGAGCTCGGCGGGTCGCTCGGACGCGACGACGCGACCGGTCGCGGTGCATATTACTGCATCAAGGAACTCGAGCGGCACCGCAACTGGAACCCGGGCGAAATCCGCGTGGCCGTGCAGGGGTTCGGCAACGCCGGTCAGGCCGTGGCGCACCTGCTGCACAACGATGGGTACAACATCGTCGCCGTCAGCGACTCACGTGGCGGCATCTACCGCGAGATGGGCTTCGACGTGCCCAGCCTGATCCACACCAAGCAGGAGGCCCGCGAGCTGCGAGCCGTGTATTGCCACGGCGCGTTGTGCGAAGAGGTCGAGGCAGACAACATCACCAACGAAGAGCTGCTCGAACTCGACGTCGACCTGCTGATCCCCGCGGCGATGGAAAATCAGATCACCGCGGAGAACGCCGAGCGGGTGAAGGCGCCGACGATCGTCGAGGTCGCCAACGGCCCGACGACCAGCGAGGCCGACAAGATCCTGCAGGGTAAGGGCACGCTCGTGATGCCCGACATCCTCGCAAACGCCGGTGGTGTGACGGTCAGTTACTTCGAGTGGACGCAGAACAAACAGGGCTTCTACTGGGATCTGGAGACGGTGCACCAGCGTCTGCAGACGATCATGGCGAGGGAGTTCAACGCGGTGTACGAGCTGATGCTCGAAAACCAGATCGACATGCGCACCGCCGCGTATGCCCACGCGCTGACACGACTCGGCAAGGCGATCGAGGCGCAAGGCACGAAGAGCTATTTCGCCGACCGCCGCGACTGACACCGGCGTCGGCCAGTCACGCATACAAGAAAGTCATACTCGGGAAGGGGTATCACATGAAAGCGTCCGATCTGTTCGTTCGGTGTCTCGAGAACGAGGGCGTGAAGTTCATCTTCGGCGTGCCCGGCGAGGAGAACGCCGACTTTATGATGTCGCTCGAGACGTCGGAAACGATCAAGTTCATCTTGACCCGTCACGAGCAGGGCGCGGCGTTCATGGCGGAGGTGCACGGCCGACTCACCGGCCAGCCCGGCATCTGCCTCGGCACGCTCGGCCCCGGCGCGACCAACCTGATCACCGGCGTCGCCGACGCCAACATGGACCGCGCGCCGCTCGTCGCACTCACCGGTCAGGCCGACACCGAACGCCTGCACAAAGAGTCGCACCAGGCGATGGACGTCGTGGCGATGTTCAAGCCCGTCACGAAGTGGAACCACGCCATCCTTCACCCGGACAACACGCCGGAGGTCATCCGCAAGGCGTTCCGCGTCGCCAAGACCGAGAAGCCCGGCGCGACGCACATCGAGCTGCCTGAAGACATCGCCGAACAGGAGGCCAAGACGTCGCCGCTGAAGTGGGAACGATTCCGTCGCCCGGTGCCCGACGACAAGATCGTCGACCGCGCGTTCGAGATCATCCGCAACGCCAAACAGCCGATCATCATCGCGGGCAACGGCTGCATCCGTCGTCGGGCCTCGGCGCAGCTACGTAAGCTCTGCGCGAAAACGGGCATCGGCGTGCTCAGCACCTTCATGGCCAAGGGCTGCGTCGATATGGACGACGAGCACTGCCTCTACACCATCGGCCTCGGCTCGAAGGACCTGCCCGCCGTCGCCGTCGAACACGCCGACGTCGTGATCACCATCGGGTACGACATGGTCGAATATCACCCGCGGCTGTGGAACCCGAAGCAGGACAACAAGATCGTCCACATCGACTTCCTGCCCGCAGAGGTCGACGAGTATTACCCGCACTCCTGCGAGGTCGTCGGCGACATCGCCCACGCGCTGTGGATGCTCAACGAGCGTTTCAACAAGCTCGACAAGATGCCCGACTACGACTTCTCGTTCCAGCAGAAGGTCCGCGAAAAGATGGCCGAGGATTTTGCCGAGCACAAGGACGACACGACCGAAGGCACGATCCGCCCGCAGAAGGCGATCTGGGACGCGCGCCAGGCGATGGGCCCGGACGACATCCTGCTGTCCGACGTCGGGGCGCACAAGATGTGGATCGCCCGCTACTACCACTGCCACGAACCCAACACGTGCCTGATCCCCAACGGGTTCTGCTCGATGGGCTTCGCGCTGCCGGGCGCCATCGCGGCCCACCTCGTGCACCCCGACCGCAAGGTCATGGCGATCTGCGGCGACGCGGGCTTCATGATGAACGTCCAGGAGATGGAAACCGCCAAACGCCTCAACGCCAACATCACCGTGATGGTCTGGCAGGACAACGCGTACGGCCTGATCGCGTGGAAGCAGACCAACAGTTTCGGCAAGCACACCGATCTGGCGTTCGGCAACCCCGACTTCACCGAACTCGCCCACGCGTTCGGTTGGAACGGCCACCGCGTCAACAACGCCGCGGACCTCAAGGCGACGCTCGACACCGCGCTCAACGAGGAAGGCCCGTCGCTCGTGTCGATCCCGATCGACTACCGCGAGAACAACCTGCTGACCCAGCGCCTCGGCGAAGTCACCTGCTCGATCTGATCCCGAAGCCGCTTGCGGCTTAGCATCGCAAGGAGCGTTATCCGATGCCCCAACTGCAAGACACCTACCCTAACTACATCGCCAACAAGGCGTACGCGCCGAACGCCGACCTCGAGGTGACCGACAAGTACACCGGCGAGGTCGCGACGCGCGTCGCGATGTGCGGTAAGGACGACCTGATCCGCGCGATCGACGCCGCCGACAAGGCCGCGGAGCCGATGAGGAAGCTGCCCGCGTACAAGCGGCAGGAAGTGCTCAACCACTGCGTCACACGCTTCAAGGATCGCTTCGACGAACTGGCGTACTCGCTGTGTGTCGAGGCGGGCAAGCCGATCAAGGACGCGAAGGGCGAGGTCACGCGGCTGATCGACACGTTCCGCATCGCCGCCGAGGAGTCCGTGCGCATCTACGGCGAGGTGATGCCGATGGACATCAGCGCCCGAGCGGAGGGATATACGGGCATGTGGAAGCGGATCCCGATCGGCGCGTGCTCGTTCATCACGCCGTTCAACTTCCCGCTGAACCTCGTGGCGCACAAGGTCGCGCCCGCGCTGGCGTGCGGCTGCCCGTTCGTGCTCAAGCCCGCGGCGAACACGCCCATCGGCGCGATCATCATCGGCGAGATCCTCGCGGAGACCGACCTGCCGGAGGGCGCGTTCAGCGTCGTGACCTGCGCGAACGAGGACGCCGGGCCGCTCGTCGATGACGACCGGCTCAAGTTGCTGTCGTTCACCGGCTCGGTGAAGGTCGGCTGGATGCTCAAGGAAAAGAGCCGCAAGAAGAAGTGCGTGCTGGAACTGGGCGGCAACGCGGGCTGCATCGTCGACGCCGACGCCGACCTCGACGACGCCGTGGGCCGCATCATCTTCGGCGCGTTCTACCAGTCCGGCCAGTCCTGCGTGTCCGTCCAGCGAATCCTCGTGCACGAAGCCGTCTACGAGGCGCTGAAGATGAAGCTCGTCGCGAAGGCGAAGGAACTCAAGAGCGGCGACCCGAAGGACGAGTCAACGTTCATCGGCCCGATGATCTCCGCGCGCGAGTGCGACCGCCTCGAAGGCTGGATCAAGAACGCGAAGGACCGCGGCGCCGACGTCCTGTGCGGCGGCACGCGCAGCGGCAACACGATCGAAGCAACGCTGATGGAGAACGTGCCCGCCGACGCCGAGCTCAACTGCATGGAAGCGTTCGGCCCGGTCGCCATCCTCGACCGCTACACCGACTTCGACCAGGCGCTCGAACGCGTCAACAACTCCGACTTCGGCCTCCAGGCGGGCGTGTTCACGCGAGACATCTACAAGGCCCACAAGGCGTGGGACGAACTCGACGTCGGCGGCGTGATGATCAACGAGGTCCCGTCCTGGCGCGTCGACCACATGCCCTACGGCGGCGTGAAGGATTCCGGCATCGGCCGCGAAGGCATCCGCTGGGCGATCGAGGACATGACCGAGGTCAGGTTGATGGTGTTGCGGACGCCGAAGAAGTAGGCCTCACCCGTTGATGAGTTCAACGCGATGTCCGTCCGCGTCAGCGACGACGGCGCGACGGCCCCATGGCGAGTCGGCCGGAGCACTCACAATTATTCCGCCTGCACCTGTCACGCTCGCTACTGCCGAATCGACGTCGGCGACCGCGAATCCGATACGCGTTGAAACAGTAGGCGTGTCGCCGTCGCGGAGTGGATATATCTCAAAGACAACGCCGTTCGACATGTCGCACGCGTAGTGTTCGGGACCTGAGCCGTGG
Source organism: Phycisphaera sp. (assembly GCA_016125285.1). Taxonomy (GTDB): domain Bacteria; phylum Planctomycetota; class Phycisphaerae; order Phycisphaerales; family Zrk34; genus RI-212. Next base: position 16,849 of record WGMA01000062.1, on the reverse strand, counting down.
GCGTGCTTGGTGAACGTCAGACCGATGGCTTCATAGAACTTCACCGCGCGGTCGATATCGGGCGAGCGGATCACCACGAGATATAGTCTGACATCGTCAGCCATGTTTCACCTCGCGTGATCCCCCGGGTCACCCCGCAGGATGTCGATCGCGTGCGGCAGGATATCGAGGATCGCTTCGAGCGACTCGACGGCGCCGCGTTTGGAGCCGGGGAGGTTGATGATGAGCGTGCGATCGATCGCGCCCGCGACGCCGCGGCTGAGGAAAGTGCGCGGGGTCTTCTCGTAGCAGCGCAACTGCATGAGTTGGATCAGGCCGGGGTGATCACGCTGGATGACCTGCTTGGTCGCTTCGGGGGTGACGTCGCGCGGGGCGAGGCCGGTGCCGCCGGTGGTGAGGATCAGGTCGGGGCGCGGCTCGACGGTGGCCCAGTGCAGCAGCTCGTCGGCGATGTGCTCCTGCTCGTCGGGCACGCAGTGCGTCTTGATGACGTCGGCGTTGAGTTCGACGCGGACGATATCGCAGAGCGCCGGGCCGGACGTATCGGTCGCCTCGCCGTTGAAGCAGCGGTCGGACACGGTGAGCACGGCGACGGTGGGCGGTCGGTTCATCACACGCTCCCTCTCCCTCTCAGGGAGAGGGCCGGGGTGAGGGTCAATCGCTCGAAGACGTGGCCTGTTTGCATCAGCATGCGCATCGTTCCAGATCCATCCCCCTCACCCAACCTCTCGCCCACTTGAGTGAGAGGGGGTTCCGTTCACTCCGGGAACTCACTGGCGTGCGGGCGCACATCGCCGCGACGTCCGCCGGACTTCTCAACGACGCGAACGTGCTCGATGACCATGCCGGGATCGATCGCCTTGCCCATGTCAATGACGGTCAGCGCGGCGACGCTCACGGCTGTCAGCGCCTCCATCTCGACACCGGTCTTCGACGTCGTGCGCGCCTCGGCGCGGAGGTAGACGCAGCCGTCGCGTACCTTCGCCTCGACGTCGACGTGTTCGAGCGGCAGCGTGTGACACAGCGGGATCAGCTCGTCCGTACGCTTCGCGGCGGCGATCCCGGCGAGTCGGGCGACGTCGAGCAGGTTGCCCTTGGCGACAGTGTTCGACGCGATCGCCGCTGCGAGTGCATCGTTGATACGGACGCGCCCCTCGGCGACGGCGCGGCGGGCGGTCGGCTGCTTGTCGACGACGTCGACCATGCGCGCGCGACCCGCGTCGTCCATGTGCGTCAGCTTGTCGTCGTTGGATTCGTTCATCGCAATCACCACGCGTAGTACGGCCAGGGGCCTGCGCCGGATTCATCCGGCGGGACCTCAACAATTCCATCGCTGCGCGACATCGACGCCACGTCGCCCGAGCCCTTCGTCGCCACGAGTTCGGCACGGCCGGGACCGGTAGTACGGACAATGCGGTGCCACCACAGGTTCAGCGATTTGTCATCGGCGTTGTCGAGCGTGACGGTCGCCGGTCGCGGCGTCGGCGCGGCGAGCCCGGCGCGCTGCCACAGGGCGGGCAGCGCCAGTCGCCGGGCCGTGCACAGCACCGACATCGGATTACCGGGCAGCCCCATCACGAGTTGTCCACGCGGCCCGACGGCGCCGAGCACGGGCTTGCCGGGGCGGATCGGTAGCTTGTGGAACACCACCTCACATCCCAATTCACGCAGCACGTCCGGCACGAAATCGTGCGTGCCCATCGACACACCACCGGTGACCAGCAACGCGTCGCACGCGGCGAGGCGCTCGCGGACCTGGTCACGCAGCTTGTCGTACTCGTCGACGGCTCGGTCGAGCGTTGTCCAGCTGATCGGCAGGTGCGACGCGAGCAGGTGGTCGAGCGTCGGGCCGTTCGAATCGCGGATCTGCCACGGCTCGCAGGCGTCGGTGATGTCGAGCACCTCGTCGCCCGTGATCATCATGGCCACGCGCAAGGCGCGGCGGACGCGCAGTTCGGTTACGCCAAAGGTCGCGAGCGCGGCGGTGACCGCGGCGGTGACGCGCACGCCCGCGGGCACGACCGCATCACCCGCCGCGATGTTCTCGCCGCGCCGACGGATGTTCTGTCCCGTCGCCAAACGCGTATCGGCGGTGATCGTGATGTGATCGTCGTGTTCGCCGACGTCCTCGCGACGAATCACGCAGTCGGCGCCGTCGGGCACGACCGCGCCGGTCATGATCCGCATCGCCTTGCCGACGGGCAGCGGCGGCGCGGGTCGACCGGGCAGGCTGGTGTGATCGAAGTCGAGTTGTCCGGGCTTCGCCTCCGAGACGCGCACGGCGTAGCCGTCCATGCTGCTGACATCGGCGGCGGGCGACGGGCGGTCCGCGACGATCGGCTCGGCGAGGACACGCCCTCGCGCATCCTGCCACGGCACCGTCTCAGCTGCCACCGGTTCGATGCGCTGCAGCAACGCATCGAGCGCCGCGGCGGGCGATTCGAAGGCGAACGCGGAGCGGTCGGGCTGTGTCTGCGGTGTGCTCATCCGCCGTCAATATAGCGGATGCGCCCGGGCGTGAGTTAACCCACGCCGCCGCGTCGCGTAGAATCCCCGCATGATCGAACTGACCGTCAAGCTGTTCGGCCCGGCTGCACGTGCGGCGGCGACCTCCGAATTGAGCGTCCAGATCGACGGCGATGCGACCATCGCCGCGGACGTGCTCCGGGCGTTGCGTGATCAACACACGTCGATTGCCTCGCTCGTCGACGCCGCGCGCCTGGCGGTGAATCACGAGTTCGCCGACGCCGACACGCCGGTGCGAGCATCCGACGAGTTGGCGCTGATCGGGCAGGTCAGCGGGGGATGACACGTATGAGCGCAGACGTACACATCATCGAGGGCCCGCTGCCCGCCGAGCCGACGCCGTGGACGCACGCACCGGGCAACGGCGCGCTGATCCTATTCGAAGGTATCGCGCGGCCGAGCGAGGACGGCGAACCGATCCTCGCGTTGGACTATGAGGCGTACGAGCCGATGTGCTCGCGGCAACTGCAATTGCTCGGCGATGACATCGTGGCCAAGCACGGGCTGATCGCGTTGTGTGTCGAGCACAGCACCGGCCGCGTCGGCGTCGGCGCATGTTCGTTCCGGTTGCGGCTCGCGTCCTATCACCGCAAGGAAGGCCTCGCCGCGATGGACGAGTTCATCGATCGACTCAAGCGCGACGTGCCGCTGTGGAAGACGGCGGTGAAGGCCTGACCGGTCACGCGCCGATGGCCTTGCGATAGCAGTAATCGAACAGCACCCACCACTCGATCATCTGCGCATCGATGCAACGCTGCGCCGACACGCCGCCCGCTCGGGCCGCCTGCTCACACTCGTCGATGAATCTGAAGGGTTCCCACTTCGCACGGCCCGTGAGGTCCGCGGTCTGCACACCGAGTTGGCCGAACACGGGGTGCTGGCCGACCTTGTGAAACCAGTAGCCCGCGTTGGAATAGTCCGGCTCGCGGCGGTGCATGATGCCGTGCCAGTAGCTGCCGGTGGGCGTGTGGATGTCCTGGCTGATGGTGTGCGACTCATCGAGGAAATTGTGCAGCAGCCACACACCGGAGATCGCGGCGTCGGCCATGACGCGGTCGGCGACGACGTGCCCCGCGAACGCGGCGTCAACGTCGAGCGCCGCCAGTCGATCGCGCAGCGCCCCGTTCGGCTTGCCGGGCCCGAGCGGCATCGGCGCCGGGTCGGTGATGAGCGGGGCGAACGCGGAACCGTAATGCTCGGGATCGTGCTTCATCGTCAGGCCTCTGGTGCTTGGGTGATGCGTCTGGCGCCGCGAGACAGCCGTCACTTTAACGCATCTTGTGTGACTTTCGCAGCACCGGTAATGTGGGCGCGTCATGAGCGACCCCACGGACAGCACACCGCCGAGCGACCGGCCGATCATCGGCGTGATGGGCGCGTTTGAGTGCGACGAAGCCGTGCGGCGACTGGCGTACGACGTCGGCCGACTCATCGCGCGGCGAGGCGGCGTGCTGCTCAACGGTGGGCGCGGCGGGGTGATGGAGGCGTCGGCGCACGGGGCGCGTGACGCGGGCGGCTTGACGATCGGGATCCTCAAGGGCATGTCACGCGCCGACTCAAAGGCGAATCCGTATATCGACATCGCGATCCGCACGGGGCTGGCCGACGCACGCAACTGGATCAACGTGTGCGCCGCCGACGCGCTAATCGCGATCTCCGGTGGCTGGGGCACGCTCAGCGAGATCGCCCTCGCTCGCAAGATCGGCAAGACCGTGATCCTGCTGCACTCCTGGCGGCTTGAAGCGCCGACCGAGGTGGACAAACTCCCCGTTGCTGAGTCGGCCGAGCAGGCGGTCGACATGGCCTTCGCCGCGCTGGTCGGTGACGCATGACCACTCCAGAATGGTCATTCTGGATCGACGTCGGCGGCACGTTCACCGACTGCGTCGCACGCGACCCCGACGGCGTGTATCACACCGCCAAGGTGCTCAGCACCGACGACGCGCCGATCGTCGCGATCCGCCGCATCATGGGTCTGACCGACGACGCCCCCATCGGCCCGGTGCACGTCGACCTCGGCACGACGCACGGGACCAACGCGTTGCTCGAGCGGAAGGGCGCCGCGGTCGGATTGGTCACCACCGCCGGGTTCGCCGACCTGCTCGAGATCGGCACGCAGGCGCGCCCGGACCTGTTCAAGCTCGACATCCGCAAACCGGCGCCGCTGTACACGCACGTCGTAGAGATCGGCGAACGCGTCGCGTCGGACGGCGAGGCGATCGAGATGTCGGATGCGGCCGACATCGAGGAGGCCCTGCGCGGCCTGCGTCGGGCGGGGGCGACGTCGCTGGCGATCTGCCTGATCAATGCCTACGCGAACCCCTCGCACGAACACGAGGTTGCGACGATCGCGTCCGGCATCGGGTTCGAGCACGTGTCGGTCTCGACGTCGCTGAGCAGCACGATCAAGGCCCTCGATCGAGGCGACACGGCCGTGCTCGACGCGTATCTCAGTCCGGTGATCCGCCGATACGTCGACGGCCTGCGAACGCTCGCGCCGGACATGCGGCTCAAGTTGATGACGTCGGCGGGCGGCCTCGCCGACGTTGACGCCTTTAGCGGGCGTGACTCGCTGCTCAGCGGCCCGGCGGGCGGGGTCGTGGGTGCGGCGCACGTCGCGGGCGTGGCGGGGTTCGACAAGGTAATCGCGTTCGACATGGGAGGAACCTCGACCGACGTGTCGCGCTACGACGGGCGATACGAGTACGAGTACCGCGGCGAGAAGGACGGCGTGCGTCTCGTGGCCCCGATGTACGCGATCGAGACCGTTGCGGCGGGCGGCGGATCGATCTGCCGCTTCGACGGCACACGCCTGATCGTCGGCCCCGAGTCCGCGGGCGCCGAGCCAGGTCCAGCGTGCTACGGGCGTTGCGGGCCGCTGACCGTGACGGACGTCAACCTGTTCAACGGCAAGATCGACGCGCGGCGGTTCCCGTTCACGCTGGACACGGACGCTGTCATGGAGAGGCTCAACGCGGTTGCCGACGCCATCGAGCAGGCGACCGGCAGCCGGATGGACCTCCACGCGATCGCGGATGGCTTCACACGCGTGGCGAACCTGAAGATGGCCACGGCGATCGAGTCGATCAGTACAGCACGCGGGTACGACCCGGCGGAGCACGTACTCGTCGCGTTCGGCGGGGCGGCGGCGCAGCACGCGTGCGCGATCGCCGAGCAGCTTGGAATGACGCGCGTCCTGCTGCATCCCTACGCCGGGATCCTCAGCGCCTTCGGGATCGGCATGGCGGACGTGACGCGCTTCGACGAGTGCAGCGTGCTGACGTCGCTGGATGACGCGACGCTCGACGCCCTGCGACCCGCGTTCGATCAGGCCGCCGACACGCTGCGTCGACAGGTGCTCGATGAAGGGATCGCCGCGGCGGACCTCGACGCGCCCGTGCGTCTGCTCGACCTGCGCTACACCGGCGAGGAAACGCCGATCACGGTTCCGGAGCCGCGTGCGCATGCGGAGGCGACGGACTGGGCCGCGGCGTTTGAGGCCGAGCACGAACGGCTCTACGCCCGCAGGCTGACCGGGCGCGACATCGAGGTCGTCACGATGCGCGTCGAGGTCACCGGCCGTCGACCGAAACCGGCGAGCACCGCGGAGCCTGTGACGGCGTACGCGGCGGACCCGATCGAGTTCGCCACGCTGTGGTTCGATGGCGCGTCACGCTCAGCGGGGGTCTACAGCCGCCCCGACCTCAGACCGGGCGCTCAGATCGTCGGCCCCGCGCTCGTCTCCGATCCGTTCAGCACCATCATTGTCGATCCGGGGTGGTCCGCGACACTGACCGCGCATCGCGATCTGCTGCTGACTCGCGCTACCGTGTACAACGCGAGCGATACAACAGACACGCCCAAGGCGGCGGCCGAGGTCTCGCCGGACCCGGTGCGCCTCGAGCTCTTCAACAACCGCTTCACTCACATCGCGACCCAGATGGGCATCACGCTTCAACGCACCGCGCTGTCGGTGAACATCAAGGAGCGGCTCGACTTCTCCTGCGCCGTGCTCGACCACGAAGGCAACCTCGTGGTCAACGCTCCGCACATCCCCGTGCACCTCGGCGCGATGAGCGAGACCGTGCGGGCGATCCTCCGCCACGTCGATCACATCCGGCCGACCGACGTGTTCGTCACCAACGACCCGGACCTGGGCGGGTCCCACCTGCCGGACGTCACGGTGGTCACGCCGGTGTTCGATCGCGGCGGCCACACGCTGCGGTTCTTCACCGCCTCGCGGGCGCACCACGCGGAGATCGGCGGGCTGCGGCCGGGCTCGGCGTTCCCGTTCGCGCGGTGCCTCGCGGAGGAAGGCGTCGTGCTGCGGTGCCTGCAGGTGGACTGCAGCGACGGTTTATTCGATACGGAACTGGTGCGAGATGCGCTGACGAGCGGGCCTTACCCGTCACGGGCTCCGGACGAGAACATCTCCGACCTGCTGGCGGGCGTCGTGGCGAATCACCACGGGCGGACGCTGCTCAACGATCTGATCGCGCAGCAGGGTTGGGAGACGGTGCACGCGTATATGGGGCATATCCGCGACGCCGCGGAGCGTAAGACACGCGAAGTGATCGCCGGGCTGTCCGACGGTATGCATACCTTCGCCGACACGCTCGACGACGGCGCGCCGGTGTGCGTGTCGATCACCGCGACCGGCGACGCGATGACGATCGATTTCAGCGGGACCGGCCCGGTCAACGACAACAGCCTCAACGCCAACCGTTCGATCGTGCAGGCCGCGGTGCTCTATTGCCTGCGGTGCCTCATCGACGCCGACATCCCGCTCAACTCCGGCGTGCTCGCGCCGGTGACGATCGTGCTGCCGGAGTGCATGCTCAACCCGCCCGAGTGCGACGATCCGACGCGGCATCCGGCGGTCGTGGGCGGCAACGTCGAGTTATCGCAAAAGCTCGTTGACGTGATCTTCGGCGCCCTGGGTGTCGTGGCCGCGTCACAGGGCACGATGAACAACGTCGTGTTTGGCGACGAGCGCTTCGGTTACTACGAAACGATCTGCGGCGGGGCGGGCGCGGGGCCGGGCTTCGACGGCGCCTCCGCGGTGCACACGCACATGACCAACACCCGCATCACGGACGTCGAGGTGTTGGAGCACAAGTACCCGGTCCGCGTGCGCCGCTTCGCGATCCGACGCGGGTCCGGCGGCGAGGGTCGCCACCGCGGCGGCGACGGCGTCGTCCGCGAGATCGAGTTCCTAACGCCGGTACAGGTCTCGCTGCTCACTCAACGCCGCGACACCGCACCGTTCGGGCTCGCGGGCGGCTCACCCGGTAAGCCCGGGCGCAACGCGATCCGACGTGCCGACACCGGCGACGTCGAACCGCTAGGCGCGCTCGCCCAGGTCGACGCGGACGTCGGCGACGTGCTGACGATCGAAACGCCCGGCGGTGGCGGATACGGTCGCGGCACGTGATACAATCACTCGGTCCAACCCCTGCGGAGATAGCCATGGGCACTGTGCATGAAATGAAGCACCCGCTGATCACGACCCACCTGACGATGCTGCGCGATCAGACGACGCCGTCGTCCATGTTCCGCCCGCTCGTGCGGCAGCTGACGTATCCGCTGGTGACGGAGGCGACGCGTGACCTGCGGACGGAGGCGATCACGGTGACAACGCCGCTAACGGAGGTCGAGGGCCAGCGGCTGAGCGATCGGGTCGCGGTCGTGCCGATCCTGCGTGCGGGGCTGGGGATGGTGGAGCCGGTGCTCGAAATGCTGCCGGAGGCGGAGGTGTGGCACCTGGGTCTGTATCGCGACGAGTCGACGCTCGAGCCGGTGTCGTATTACAACAAGCTGCCGGAGAAGGACCCGCCGGACGTGGCGATGGTGCTGGACCCGATGCTGGCGACGGGCGGATCGGCGACCGCGGCGATCGGCGAGCTCAAGGCGTGGGGTGTGCAGCGGATCAAGCTGCTGTGCATTCTCGCGGCGCCGCCCGGTGTCGAAGCCGTCGTCAACGAGCACGGTGACGTCGACCTGTTCGTCTGCGCGATCGACAAACATCTCAATCAGCACGGCTACATCGTGCCGGGCCTCGGCGATGCGGGCGACCGCATCTTCAACACGCGGGCGCTGTGAGGGTAAGTTTCAAGTCTCAGGCTTCTCGTCTCAAGAACACGCCGCCTCACAAGCCGCGGTATATCCGCGACACTTCAAGCCTGAAACTTGAGACTTGAGACTTACATCTTCCGTTTGACACGGTTGCCCGGCAGACGCTCAACCAACCCGACGATCTGCAGGTGCGTCAAAGACGTAATGATCTGATGCGTGGGCAGACCGGAGCGGCGGCAGATGTCGTCGATGCTCGCGGTCTCGACGGTGATCGCGTCGTAGACCTGACGCTGTTCGGGCTTGAGGTTCGGTTGATCGACGGGCGAGGTCGGCGTGGCTACATCGACCGCTTCGTCGGCGAGCGCGACCTTGAGTGTCTGCCCCGCGTCGCCCAGACAATCGAGTATTTCGCCGGGGCTGGTCACCAGTGTCGCCCATCCCTCGCGGATGATCTTGTGGCAGCCGCTGCTCGTGCGCGAGTCGACGCGGCCGGGCAGCGCCATGACCTCGCGGTGGTGTTCCTCCGCGGCGAGCCGCGCGGTGATCAACGCTCCGCTGCGCTGGTCGGCCTCGACGACGAGCACGCCGAGCGACAGACCGCTGATGATGCGGTTGCGCCGCGGAAAGTTGTCGGCCACCGGCGGGGCGGTCATCGGACACTCGGTGATTACCGCGCCGTGTCCGTCGGCGATCTCGTCGAACAGTCCGACGTGCTCGGCGGGGTAGGGTCGGGCGAGGCCGCTGCCCAACACGGCGATCGTGCGTCCGTTGAGCCGCAGGGTCGCTCGGTGCGCCGCGCCGTCGATCCCGCGTGCGCCGCCGCTGACGATCGTCAGACCCGCCTGCGAGCACAACGCCGACAGCCGGTCCGCCTGCTCACGACCGTAGGCGGTGCACTTGCGTGACCCGACCACGCCGAGCGACAGGGCGTCCTCACGTCGCAGCGCGCCGCGCACGTATAGCACCGGCGGGGGATCGATAATGTGTCGCAACAGTGTCGGATACGCCGGATCGTCGATCGCGAGCAACGTCGCGCCGTGCTGTTCGACGAGGGCCCATTCCGCGTCGATGTCCGCTTCGTCGATCGCCCGGCGGATCGCGTCGGCGCGTTTCGGTCCGATGCCCTCGACGCCGCGCATCTGCGTACCGGTCGCGCCGCAGACCCCGACGGGGCCGCCGAACGCGTCTTCAAGTCGGCGTGTGAGTATGGGCCCGAGACCGGGCGTCATGGCGAGTCGCAGGCGGGCGTCGAGCAGTTCCGTACGCATCGCCACATTGTAGTCGAATGTGGCCTACTCGTCAGACTCGTCGAGTTCGTCGTCGTCGAACTCGTCTGCGTCCAGTTCCGTGTCGTCGTCCCGGTCGACGCACGGGGTCGGATTGAGCACGAGGCTGAGCAGGATGAGGAACCCGCCGAGCGCCAGCACGTAGGGGCGATGGGGGCCGGTGATCAGCGCGGCGAGGCGGCTGTGGATGAACGGGGCGTCGCGCAGCGGATCGTTGCCGTGCACGTAGGGCGTCTCGATGACGTCCATCGGCTGCACCCACTGCTCGACGTTGACCGGCTCGGGCTTCAACTCGGCCGAGAGCTGCACCGAGTCCAGCATCTCGGCACCAGGTGGCTTGAGCCGGAGTTGCTGCCAGGCCAGGCGCTGCATAAGCAGTGGATTACCGGCTTCGTATTCCCGCTTGAAGGCGTTGTAGTTTTCGAGCTGGCGGTGCAGGAGGTCGCAGCGGACCTGAAGCTGGTCGACCTGCGCCTGCATCTCCAGAACGCTGCGCCACGTCGGCACGAGCACGGTTGCCGCGACGATCGCCACGCCGCTGAGCAGCAGCAGCCAGCCGCCTACATCGAGGCGGTCGAGGACATAGCCGAAGAATCGAAACACGCGCATGATAACGCTGTTATCGGATGAACGGCCACTGTGGCTTGAATATGTGACGGGGCGTCGCGACGGAAGGCGTCAGTCGCTGTTCATGCCCTCGTAACCGCCGCCGATCTGCGGGGGAGGCGACGCCGGCGTGGGGGGCGCGGACGTCGGATTCGACAACGGCTTGGATGCGGTCGACGCCTCAGAGGGCTGGCGCGCGACGTCGCGACGCGGCGGACGCGAGCGGAACGGGCGTCGGCCACCACGCTGCGGTCGCCCACCGCCTCCGCGTCGACCGCCGCGCGGCGGGGTCTTGTCGCCCGCTTCCTTGAGATACATCCGCCGACCGTCCATCTCGATCTTGCCGAGACGTATGATGGCCTTCTTTCCGGCCTCGTGATCGCGGGTCAGCACGAAGCCGAAGCCACGCGACTTGCCCTCGCCGTCGCGTGCGATGATGACGTCTTCGATCGGCAGATGCGGTTCGAACAGCTTGCGCAGCTGATCTTCGGTTACCGTGAACGCAACGTTACCGACGAACATCTTGAACATGGTTGACATGTACTACACTCCTGCGCCAACGCATGAACCTTTAAACGACTCATGCTGTTCATCAATGTATGTGCGGGGATCTTTCTACCGGCTCATTCGCCCCGACAGTGTTCCGACACGGACAGTCTAAGCGGCTGAATTGCACGTTTCAACCAAACAAATACGTATTGTGTCGACAGTGGGGTAGACACCCCGCACAACGGACCGACGCGCCGATCCCGCTCCCCCTTATAATGCCTGACTCCACACAACGTTCGACAAGGGCTTCAAAGACAGGCGACTCACTCATGGACATGGACACCTCCGTCGGCTTGCACATCCGCGCGATCTACGACCAGCAGCACGAGGCGGTCGGCATCGACGCGGTCCCCTCCGACGCCTTCGCTTCAGGCGAGGACCCCAAGGCGATGATCGAGGTGCTCGCGGCGATCACGGCCAAGGCCAACTTTATCGCCGCCGAGGTCATCGAGAGCTGGGACGCCCCGGCCGAGCACAAGGCCAACCTCTTCGAGCACTACGCCGCGCTGAAAGAGAACATGCTCAACGACATGCTCGCCAGCGACAGCTGAACACGCCGCGAACGCCACACACGCCGTCGCAGAACCGCGACGCTACCGAGGGCTCCGACATGCACCAGGCAGACAACGACGAAGTGAAGGACCGCATCGATCGCCTCGAACGCGCCCTGCGCCGACAGCGGTGGGTCATGATGGCGATGGCGATGGTGATCGTCGGCGTGTTCGTCGGCGGGCAGTCGGCGGGCGGCATCCTGTCGGTCGTCCGCACGAAGAAGCTGATGGTCTACAACGACAAGAACGAGCCCGTGTTCCTCGTCGGCACCGACAAGGAGTCCGGCAAGGGCACGTGGCAGCTCATCCAGGACAACAAGGCCATCGTCAGCTGCTTCCCGGGCAAGTGGGGCGGATCGATCGCGATGTCGAAGGGCGGCGAGGCGAAGACCGGCCTGCTGCTCGTCGGCGACCGCGACGGGTACGGGTCCGTGATCGTCTGGGACGACAATCACGCGCCGAAATGGGAATCGAAATGACGCGTACCACCGCGCGGCGCATCGCTACTTCGCCGCACCGTCTGTCGCCGCGCCGTCGCCCGCGTCCGCGGGCTTCGCTCGCTTGATCTCGCCGAACAGGTGCCCGGCGTGCTCGCCGTGCCGCCATGTCCCGGCGTACATACCGTCCGCAAACAGCACGCGTGCGCTGAACGTGCCGAGGCCCGGGATCGGCGCGTTGGTCAGCGTGATCACGGGCGTGTCGCCGGACCAGATCACCGGCAGCGGCATGGGCATGGTCACGTCACGGTCGCCGTAGCGGATACGGGCGCGGAACAGGAACAGGTTGTCCTGCAGCTTCGTTACGTCGACGATCGTGTAGCTTTCCTTGTGCAGCTTGTCCGACTGCTCCCCGCCGACCACGCTGAACGAGCCGACGAGTTCGGCGCCGGTGAGCATGTCGATCATCGCGCGCTCGCGGTCGTTCAGCGCGGGACCGGGCTTTGCCGGAGTGTCGTCGGCCGCGCGGGCGGCGAGCGGGATCGAGCAGGTCAGCGTGAGCAGGGCGACAACGGCGGCGCGGCGCGTACGGATCGTTCGCATGGCATGCCTCGGGGGAGTGGCGGATTCGATTGTCGGATTATACCCCGCGCGAGACGCCGAACGCGCTCAGCCGCGGATGACGGCGCCGTTCTTCGACAGGTGGTCTTCGATCATCTTCAGCCCCTTGAAGATGTCCGACGCGGTCTTGAACGGGGGGTTGTGCGGGTCCTTCGGGCGGAAGATCTCGCCGGTCAGCTCGCTGATCAGACCGGTCATCTCTTTGCTCTGCTCCATGTCGACCAGGAAGCGGAAGTCGGGGTTCTTCAGCGGCGTGTTGATCTGCAGCGCGACGAAGAACAGGTCGACGGCCTTGTCGACGCGGCGGTAGCCGCTCTGCAACACCTTCGACGTAACCTGCCCGTTCTGGCTCATCTTGCCGAGCGTCTTCTGGATCTGCGACGTCGTCATGACCTGCTCGAACATCTGCATCAGCAGCTCGGACTTGCTGAGGTCCTCGCCGATGCGGACCGCGGAGCCGAAGTCGATGAAGCCCACGCCCTTCTCGCCGATGATGAAGTTGTCGAGGCGGAGATCGAGGTGGATGACGTGCGCCTGATCGTGCAGCGCCCGCATGAGGTCCACGGCCTGCAGCGCGAACTCGAGCTGGTTGAGCGGGCGGTTGTCGGGCATCGTGTTGCGGAGCATCGACATCCACAGCTTGGTGATGTGGCCGCGCTCGTTCTTCTCGACGTCGATCACCTTCGGGAAGCGCCCGTGGTACTGCGCGGGCATGTACTTCTCGAGCACCTTGAGGATGCCCGCCTCGCGCGTCAGGAAGATCGGAAAGATGGTGTTGACGAAGGTGCTGGCCCGCTTGTGCACGTCTTCGGCGGAGAGGTCGGGGTGGCGGAGGTTGAGTCGCTTGGCGACGACCTCGATGTCCGGCAGACGCTTCATCACGACGTAGTCGTTGTTGGCCTTGGGGTGCCGCTGGAGCTCGACGTGGTAGGTGAACCGCTCGGAGTAATCGCCGGGGGGCACGATGCGCACCTTGCGGGCCATCATGAAGTAGACGCGCAACTTGCTGAAGAAGCTGCGCTTCTCGACCATGTCCACCCGCTCGACGACGAACTCGCGACGCTTGGAGAACACGTCGGCGGCCTGCTTTACGTCGGCTTCGTTGTCGGAGAAGTAGATCAGCTGCCCGCCCCAGCGGAGCCGATCGAACACGTCCTCGGGCATGTGCGGCTCGCCCGGCGCGGCAAAAACGAAGTCGAGGATGCCCTGGTCGATATTCTCCGACGTGCTGTACGAATAGCGCCGGAATTCATCGTCCTGAGCCAACGCGCGGTTGATAATGAGATCAACGGATTGCGTGCGTTGTTTGGGATTCATGCTCAACTTCATCTACTGGACGTAGCCTCGACAACTTGCCGCCCGATGCCAGACGCGTCACCCGCCAGCGTCACATCGTTAATCGCCCCAATAGTATAATCATCTTGGAGCGTCTAGCCACGTGCCTGCACCGCGGATGTGTTCAGAGAATATCGGCGCACCCTTGAACAGATCATTTTACAACTTTGACATGCCGGGTCGATCGCGATGGCTGTTATCCTCACCACCTCGTATCGGCCACATACATGACGGCGCACACCCCGATCGCACGCCGCCCGTATCGTATCATTGACTACCGTAAAGCACCAGATTGCTCATCAATCGGTGTGCCGATTCCGACGCGTAGCCGAATACGCCCCAGACCGGTTGATCGAGCATCGCTTCGGTCAGGTCCTCGCCCGATAGAAATATCCGCGGCTCGCCATTGACGCTCACCGCCAGCAGACGCGGGGCGTCCATGCGACCCATCTTCAGCAGCGCGTAGGCGCGGTAAACCACCTGCGAGACATCGTAGCCACCGATGCCGTTGCCGCTGATCACCGGCGTCGCCGGACCCACCGGCCGCAGGCGGTCGTTCGGGAACGCCTTCATCACCATCTCCATGACCGACTCGACGAAGTCGGTGCCCTGGCCGCCCGCGTTCTCGAGCAGGATCGTGCCGCCGTTCTGTGCGTACTGCTGCAGCGCGTGGATCTGCGCGTCGGAGAACTGCACCCGGCCTGTGCCCACGAGGTGTGCGAACTTGACACCGGATTCGTTGAGCTTGTCGAGGTCGACCACCTTGCGGACGATCGACGCCTTGCCCTCGTTGAACATGAAGTTCGACTGGATCTCCCAGCTCAGCGGCTCGGGGTCCCAGTTGCCCTGGTACTTGACGCGACCGACGGTGATCTCGCGACCGCCGTTGCCGGAGCGGGCGATGAAGTGCTGATCCAGGCGCGGACGCATGCGGCCCTTCTCCGTGGCGTAGTAGTACGCGTTGGCGAAGAACTGCCACGCCGTGGGGTCCGACTGGTTCTGCGAGTGCAGCACCCACGACAGGTCGCTGCGCGGCACGTGCAGCACGATGTGGCGGATGCCGTTGTTCAGCGTCTGAACGCCCATGCGGTTCTGGCGGATCTTGAACACCATGTTCATCAGCTCGTCGTCCGGGCTCAGCGTCTGCAGCTTGTACTGCGGGTACAGCTTCGCCATCAGATCGTTGATGGACTTGGTGAACTTGATGCTGTTGCAGTCCGCGACCGTGATCAGCGTGCCGCCCAGGTCGATGTAACGCTTGATCTTCTGCTCCTGCTCGTCGGTCAACTCCAGCGCCTCGTGACTGGCGATGTAGAGCAGCGGGGCGGTGAGCCAGTCCTCGGCGGGCGTGTTGATGTCCACGACCTGCCAGTTCATCTCACGCTCGACCTCGTCGGACACCCACTGCGTCGCGTTGGCCACGTCACGCGGACGGTTGTTCCAGTCCTTGTCCGGGATCGACAGCTTGTTGACCAGCAGCGGGTATCGACCGGCGACGAGGAAGATCAGCGAGAAGGCGCGATCGACGGGGTTGTTGCCGGGATCGCTGAGGATGTTTTTGGCGCCCTCGGCGTACCAGTCCTTGCCGTTGAAGTACCGGATGCCCGACGCCAGGCCGACACGCTCGACGCCGACCATGTAGTAGTGGTAGTGACCGCCGTTGGGGTTCTGCGTCGGCGAGAAGTTCTTGCCGAACCACGCCAGGCCCTTGTCGATGCGCTTCTGCAGTTCGGAGTTGCGGGTCACGCCGCAGGTCTTGTATTCCATCGAGTGCAGGTAGTTCTGCGTGACGAACAGGCACGTGACGCCCGCGGCGACCATCGAGCCGCGTGAGCCGTCACCGTGGTTGCCGCCGTAACCCCAGCCGCCTTCGTCGTTCTGCTCGGCGAGGAAGTGATCCTCGACGCCTTTCCACAATCCCTGGCCCACCGGCAGGCCGCGCTTCGCCGCCTCCCAGACGCCGAGCAGACCGTACTGCGACACGGAGTTGTCGAAGTCCTTGGCGTCCTGCACGTACCGCCAGCCAAGCCCGCCGCTGCTGACCTTGTGCGACGCCTCGATCAGCCAGTACAGGTCTTTCTGCTGGTAAGGCTTGAACGAGTCGGGCACGCGGCCCCACACGTGCGAGCGCAGCGCCACGGCGTAGGTGCCTTTCAGTTCGGCAGTCTTGAGGAACTCCAGCGCCCGCTCGAGGCGCGGGTCCTGATAGCTGACGCCCGCCTTGAGCAGCGCGTACGTCACCAGCGCCGTCTTGCCGCCCCATTGCATGCCCTGGTGAGCCACGTCGTTCTCGGGCTGATCAAGGTCCCAGTGCCCGTTGGGGTTCTGCTGGCTGAACAGATACGCGACCAGCTTCTTGATGCCAGCCTCAACCTCGTCGTCTGTTACCGCCTGTGCGGGACGCGGCGCGCCAAGAAAAACCGCCAGGACCATCGCCAACGCGATACCGATTACTCGCCCGTGCCGTTGCATATTGAACCTCCGATTGCAGAACCATCCGTGTGTGTTCTGTTGCGGGTGGTACTTTTCAGTATACGTTTCCGCCTCGCCAAGTCACGAGTTTTCCGCATTTGGTTAGACGGGCTTCGCAATCAAAAGTTCGTTGGTGATCACCGGATAGGCGAGCGGGCCGACCCACGACCGCCGAACGGCGACCAAAAGAAAGCCGCGTCGCTCGGTGATGAGCGACGCGGCGCGGGGTTGACGGCTTGTGCGATCGAAATCAGTTCTGCGAGTAGAGCACGAGGTTGCTCATGATCTTGTGCGCCGAGTTCGAGCCGTAGCCGAACACGCCCCAGACCGGCTGGTCCAGCATCGCTTCGGTCAGGTCTTCACCCGACAGGAAGATGCGCGGCATGTCGTT